>NZ_JBIRWL010000010.1:47233-363016 GCF_044387825.1 Streptomyces sp. NPDC020299 | reverse complement strand
ACCCCCCGAACACCGGGCCGGAGCCTCCTCGTGTGGGACGGGGGCCCCGGCCCGGTCGTCTCAGAAGCGTGCCAGGCAGAAGCGCCACACCCCCAGCCGAACACCGCAAGCCCGGCCGGGGGCCCGGGGGACCCCCCCGGAAAACACAGCATCGGCGCGCGGGACTTCACCCCGGTGAAGTAACCCCCCGAACACCGGGCCGGAGCCTCCTCGTGTGGGACGGGGGCCCCGGCCCGGTCGTCTCAGAAGCGTGCCAGGCAGAAGCGCCACACCCCCAACCGAACACCGCGAGCCCGGCCGGGGGCCCGGGGGACACCCCCGGAAAACACAGCATCGGCGCGCGGGACTTCACCCCGGTGAAGTAACCCCCCGAACACCGGGCCGGAGCCTCCTCGTGTGGGACGGGAGGGCTCCGGCCCGGTCGTGTGTCAGGGGGTCAGGGCGTTCAGTAGGCGGTCTACGTCCGCAGGGGTGTTGTAGAGGTGGAAGGCCGCGCGCAGGTTACCGGCGCGGTTGGAGACCTCGATGCCCGCGTGGCTCAGGTCCGGCTGGCGGTTGCCGAGGCCGGGGACCGAGACGATGGCGGAGCCGGGGGCGGGGACGGGCTCGTGGCCGAGGGACGCGAGGCCGGTTCGGAAGCGGTCGGCCAGCGCCAGGTCGTGTTCGTGGACGGCCCTCACGCCGAGTTCCTCGATCAGGTCGAGGGACCGGCGCAGTCCCGCAAAGGTGAACAGGGCGTGGGTGAGGTCGAACCGCCGGGCGGAGTGGGCGAGTTCGGTCACCGGGCCGTAGCAGCTGTCCCACGGCCGCTCGCCCGCGACCCAGCCCGCGAGCACCGGCGTGAGCCCGCCGAAGTCCTCCGGGACCACGAAGAAGGCCGCGCCGTGCGGGCCGAGCAGCCACTTGAAGGACACGGAGGCGGAGAAGTCGTAGGCGTCGGCGTCCATCGGCAGCCAGCCGGCCGCCTGGGAGAAGTCGACGTAGGTCCGCGCGCCGTGGGCCCGGGCCGCCTCGCGCAGAGCGGCCAGGTCGGCGAGCCGCCCGTCGGCGGACTGGGCGGCGCTGACCGCGACCAGCGCGGTGTCCGGGCGGACCGACTCGGCGATCCGCTCCAGCGGGACCGTGCGGACCTTGAGGTCGCCGCGGACGTGGAACGGGTTCAGCACCGAGGTGAAGTCGTCCTCGGCCGTGAGGACTTCGGCGCCCGCGGGCAGCGAGGCGGCGATCACCCCGGAGTGCGCGGCGACGGAGGCGCCCACCGCCACCCGTTCGGCAGGGACGCCGGCGAGCCGGGCGTACCCGGCCCGGCAGGCCTCCACGTCCTCGTACAGCGGGCCCAGCGGCCGGCCCTCGGCCCGCATCACCGCCGCCTCGTGCAGGGCGGCGACGGTGCGGGCGGGCAGCAGGCTGTTGCTCGCGGTGTTGAGATAGGTGCTCTCGGGGGCGAATTCGGCGCGGACGAGGCTCTCGAAGGTCTCGGAGGTCTCCATGGGTCCACTCTGCGGCCCGCCGAAGTCCCCGTCCATTGCGATTTTGTACGTGGTTTCGCTAAGCGGCGCTTATACGTACCCCCTGAGCTGCGGCTTTTCAGCCCTGCTGCGGCACCGCGCACCCGTCCGGACCGCACGCCTCGGCGTCACCCGAGTCGATGAGCCGCAGCGGCTGCCGCTCGCCCCACGCCTCGGTGAGCGCCTTCGCGAAGACCTCGGCGGGCTGGGCTCCGGAGACCCCGTACTTGCGGTCGAGGACGAAGAAGGGCACGCCGCTCGCACCGAGCTGTTCCGCCTCGCGCTCGTCGGCACGGACCTCGTCGGCGTACGCGCCAGGTTCGGCGAGCACCGCGCGGGCCGCGTCGGCGTCCAGTCCGGCCTCGGCGGCCAGCGCGACCAGCCGCTCGTCGCCCTCGGTGAAGAGCGACCGCTCCTCGGCGAAGTTCGCCCGGTACAGGACCTGGATCAGCTCGTCCTGCCTGCCCTGCTCCTTGGCGAAGTGCAGCAGGCGGTGCATGTCGAAGGTGTTGCCGTGGTCCCGGCCCCGGGTCCGGTAGTCCAGCCCCTCGGCGGCGGCCTGCGCACCCAGGTTGTCCTCGCCGGCCTCGGCCTGCGCCTCGCTCATGCCGTACTTCCGGGTGAGCATCGTGATCACCGGCTGGACGTCGCCCTTGGCGCGGTACGGGTCCAGCTCGAAGGACCGGTGCACCACCTCGACCTGGTCACGGTGCGGGAAGGCCGCGAGCGCCTTGTCGAAGCGGGCCTTGCCCACGTAGCACCAGGGACAGGCGATGTCCGTCCAGATCTCGACGCGCATGTTCACGGCTCCAGGTCGTACCGGCGCGGAGGCTTTCCCCGCGGCCGGGTACGTGAACGTTCAAGCAGCGGGTTTCATTCCCCGGGCCGCACCGCGTACCGCAGGAACAGGTGGTGGTCGCCCTCGGCGGGCGGGTTCTCCGGGTCCGGGATCCAGCCCTGGCGGGCGTAGAAGGCCTGGGCGCGGGCGTTGTCCACGTGCACGTCGAGGACCGCGCTCCGCCTGCCGTCGGCCCGCCACTGCTCGGCGCAGGCGGCGTGCAGGACCGTGCCGACGCCCGTGCGCCACTGACCGGGGTCGACGTGGAACTGGAACAGCTTGACGGCCCCGGCGGGCATGTCCTCGGGGGTGCGGAAGGAGGCGATGCCCACCATGCGCCCGTCCCGTACCGCGCACAGCACCTGGCCGTCGGGCCGCCCGAGGGCCTCGCGCCACCGGGCCACCCAGTCGAAGCCGTCCTCCGGCAGGCCGTCCGGGTAGTACGTCGACCTGGCCCGCACGTGCAGCTCGGCGACGGCCTCGGCCTCCGCGGGCAGGGCGGTCCTGATCACCAGGGTTCCGGTGTTCCGGTGCGCTTCGATCATGCAGCTCAGGACGTGCCCCGGGCGACCGCGGTTCCGACCGCTCGGCTTCCCGTCCCGCTCAGCTTCCGTCCCGCAGGTCGTCCGGCCAGCCGTCCCGGAACTCGATGTGGTCGTACGTCACCACGCAGCCCTCCCCCATCGGCGACTGGGTCATGAAGCCGATGAGCGCGGCGCCGGTCTCCTTCTCCTCGCCCAGCGTGAAGAACCGGACGAAGGTCCAGCGCTCGCCGTCCCGGGAGGCGTGGAAGGCGAAGGCCCGGCCGGTGCGGCTGATCCGCAGCCAGACGGAACTGCCGTCCACGGTGAAGGAGTTGGCGTCGTCGGAGTGTCCCCGGGTGACCACCGTGCAGACGGTGGGCACGTCCGGGGAGTACTCCAGGCACAGCTTGGCCCAGGCCCGCTCACCGACGTGGACGTAGAGCACGCCCGCGTCGAAGGCTGCGGCGAACCCGACGGTGACCCGCGCGATCAGCTGGAAGTCGCCCTCGGGCGAGCCCAGCAGCCGGGGCGCGTCGGAGGCGGGCTCCAACGCCTCCCCGGTGGGCGGCACGAACCGGTCCTGCCGGGGCCCGGCCCACCCGGTGAGCACGCCGTCCTCGTAGGACCAGTTGCCGTCGGGGCCGTAGGTGCGCAGGGCGAAGGGGAGTTCGGGAAGTTCCACGTCCATGTCCGGTGCTACCGCTCCAGGGCGCCGTTGAACCGCCGGGGCAGCCCCAGGGGGTTGTCGTCCCGCAGTTCCTTCGGCAGCAGCGCCTCGGGGGCGTTCTGGTAGGTGACCGGCCGCAGCCACCGCTCGATCGCCGTACCGCCCACCGAGGTCGAGGTGGACGTGGTGGCCGGGTACGGCCCCCCGTGGTGCTGGGCGGCGGCGACCGCCACGCCCGTCGGCCAGCCGTTGACCAGCACGCGTCCGGCCAGCGGCGTCAGTTCGGCCAGGAGTTCCGCGCCGCGGCCCTCGCCGGCCGCCTCGTCCTCCGACAGGTGAACCGTCGCGGTGAGGTTGCCGGGCAGCCGGGACAGGACGGCCGTCGCCTCGCCCTCGTCGTCGTACCGGACGACCACCGTGACCGGTCCGAAGCACTCCTCGAGGAGCAGGTCGTACGCGCCCTCCTCGGCCAGCTTGCTCGCCGGTACCGTCAGGAAGCCCGCGCTGACCGTGTGCTCGCCGCCCGCGCCGGGGGTCACCGGGGTCTCCACGTCGGGGAGTTCGGCGCGCTCGGCGACGCCTGCGAGGAAGTTGTCCCGCATGCGGTGGTCGAGGAGGACACCGGCGTCGGTGTCGCTGACGGCGTCGGTGAGCGACTTGACCAGGCCGTCGCCCGCCGCGCCGGACGGCACCAGGACGAGGCCCGGCTTGACGCAGAACTGGCCGACGCCGAGGGTCATCGACCCGGCGAGACCGGCGCCGATGGCGTCCGCGCGCTCGGCGGCGGCGGCCTCGGTGACGACGACCGGGTTGAGCGAGCCCAGCTCACCGTGGAAGGGGATCGGGACCGGCCGGGCGGCCGCCGCGTCGAAGAGGGCGCGTCCGCCGCGGACGGAACCGGTGAAGCCGGCGGCGGCGACCAGCGGGTGCTTGATCAGCTCGACGCCCGCCTCGAAGCCGTGGACCAGGCCGACCACACCCTCGGGGATGCCGTGCTCGGCGGCGGCCCGGCGCAGCACCTTGGCGACCAGTTCGGACAGGGCCGGGTGGTCGGGGTGGGCCTTGACGACGACCGGGCAGCCGGCGGCCAGCGCGCTGGCGGTGTCGCCGCCGGCGACCGAGAAGGCGAAGGGGAAGTTGGACGCCGAGTAGACGGCGACGACGCCCAGGGGCACCTTGTAGCGGCGCAGGTCCGGGATCGGCGGGGTCGCGGTGTCGTCGGGGTGGTTGACGATGACGTCGAGGAAGGCGCCCTCGTCGACGATGTCCGCGAAGGCCCGCAACTGGTAGCAGGTGCGGGCGAGTTCGCCGGTCAGCCGGACCGGACCGAGGGCGGTCTCGGCGTCGGCGGTCTCGACCAGCCAGTCCTTGGCCGACTGGAGGCCGTCGGCGGCGGCGCGCAGGAACGCGGAGCGGACCGCGCGGTCGGCGAGGGCGCCGCGCGCGGCCTGCGCCGCCTTCACGGCGGCGTCGACCTCTTCGGCTGTGGCCTCCACCGCAACCTGTTCACGCTGCTTCCCGGTGCGCGGGTCGACACTCCAGACTGGTGCTGCTGCCACCGCGGGTCCCTCCATGTAGTGCCGCAGTACGTACGTCATCGACCAGGGACGTTCGATATACTGAACGCCGTCTCTGATGATGAATATGCTGTTGGAGACTATATCTTCAGGTCCTCGTCGAACGAAGGGGTCAACGGCGATGTCGGCAGTCGAGACAAACGGCGGGGCGCAGGTCAAGTCCGCGGTACGGACCGTGGAACTGCTCGAGTACTTCGCCGGCCGGCCCGGTATGCACTCCCTCGCGGCGGTCCAGGAGGCCGTGGGGTACCCCAAGTCCAGCCTCTACATGCTGCTCCGCACGCTGGTGGAGCTGGGCTGGGTGGAGACGGACGCGACGGGCACGCGGTACGGCATCGGGGTGCGGGCGCTGCTCGTCGGTACGTCGTACATCGACGGCGACGAGGTGGTCGCGGCGGCCCGGCCGACTCTGGACCGGCTCTCCGACGACACCACGGAGACCATCCACCTGGCCCGGCTGGACGGCACGAACGTGGTGTACCTGGCCACCCGCCAGTCGCAGCACTATCTGCGTCCCTTCACCCGGGTCGGCCGCCGGCTGCCCGCGCACTCGACCTCGCTGGGCAAGGCCCTGCTGGCCACCCACACCGACGAGCAGGTGCGCAAGCTGCTGCCGGAGACACTGCCGGCGCTGACCGAGCACACGATCACCGACCGGGAGAAGCTCATCGAGGAGCTGCACCAGATCCGGGAGCAGGGCTTCGCCGTCGACCGCGAGGAGAACACGCTGGGCCTGCGCTGCTTCGGCGTGGCGGTCCCCTACCGCACTCCCGCCCGCGACGCGATCAGCTGCTCGGTGCCGGTGGCCCGGCTGACCCCCGCCCACGAGCAGATGATCAAGGATGCGCTGTTCGACGCCCGGGACCGGCTGACCCTCGCCACCCGGAGGCTGTGACCATGGAGGTCCTGCTCCGCGAGGTCCACGACAGCGATCTGCCGGTGTTCTACCGGCAGATGCGGGACCCCGAGGCGGTGTGGATGGCCGCCTTCACCGCCGCGGACCCGGCCGACCGCGACGCCTTCGACGCCCAGTGGGAGAAGATCCGCTCCTCGGCGGACGCCCTCACGCGCACCGTCCTGGCGGACGGGGCCGTGGCGGGGAACGCGGCCGTGTACGGGAACCCCGGCTCGCGCGAGGTGACGTACTGGATCGACCGCGCGTACTGGGGACGCGGCGTGGCCACGGCCGCCCTGCGGGAACTGCTCGCCCTGGTGCCGGAGCGCCCGCTGTACGCGCGTGCGGCAGCGGACAACGCCGGGTCGCTCAGGGTGCTGGGCAAGTGCGGGTTCCGGGAGAGCGCACGGGCCCAGGGGTACGCGAACGCCCGCGGCGCGGAGATCGAGGAGGTCGTGCTGCTGCTCTCATGAAGGCATTCGCTCTCATGAAAGCCCGATGAGAAATGCGGCGGAGCGGAACGATTGCCGCATCCCGCTCGTCCTCAGAGCGGGATGAACAAGACGATCAGGCGGGCGTCCGTCTTCACACTGCTGCTCGTGCTCACCCTGCTGCTCAGGGCGACATGGGTGCAGTTCTACGACGGCAAGGCACTCGCGGACGACAAGGACAACCGGCGCAACGTCATCCAGACGTACGCGGAGCCGCTCGGGAACATCATCGTGGCGGGCGAGTCGATCACCGGCTCGGCCCGCACGAAGGGCGGCGACCTCGCGTACAAGCGCACGTACAAGGACGGCAAGCTGTACGCGGCGGTCACGGGCTACGCCTCGCAGGCGTACGCCCCGACCCAGCTCGAGGGCATCTACCAGAACCTGCTCAACGGCACGGACCACCGGCTCAAGACGGTCATGGACACCGTCACCGGCAAGCGTGCCGACCCGGGCGACGTGATCACCACGATCGACCCGGACGTGCAGAAGGCGGCGTACGGCGCGCTGGGCGGCAACAAGGGCGCCGCCGTCGCGATCGACCCGAGGACCGGCAGGATCCTCGCGGTGGTGTCCACGCCGTCGTACGACCCGTCCACGCTGACCGACGCCAACACGGCGGGCACCGCCTGGAAGAGCCTCAACGCCGATCCGGCCAAGCCGCTGACCAACCGGGCGCTGCGCCAGCCGCTGCCGCCGGGCTCGACGTTCAAGCTGGTCGTGGCGGCGGCCGCGCTGGAGGACGGGCTGTACAGGGACGTGGACGAGCACACCGCCAGCCCTGACCCGTACACCCTGCCGGGCACCACCCGTCCGCTCTCCAACGAGAACGCCTCCGCGCCCTGCGAGAACGCCTCGATACGGGTCGCCCTCCAGTACTCCTGCAACAACGTCTTCGGGAAGATGGCCGTCGACCTCGGCCAGGACAAGGTGAGGGCGATGGCCGAGAAGTTCGGCTTCAACGACGACCAACTGGACGTTCCGGTGCGGGCGTACACCAGCGTGTATCCCTCGGGCATGGACAAGGCGCAGACGGGGCTGTCCGGCATCGGCCAGTTCGACGTGACCGCCACCCCGCTGCAGATGGCCATGGTGTCGGCGGCGATAGCCGACGGCGGCAAGCTGGTCTCGCCGCACATGGTCTCGCAGATCACCGACGGCGGCGGCGATGTGCTGAAGAACTACGACGACGGCGCGGACAGCAAGGAGATCATCAGCTCCTCGACCGCCGAGCAGCTCCAGTCGGCGATGCGGACGGTGGTCGAGGACGGCACCGGTACCAACGCGAAGATCCCCGGTGTGACGGTGGGCGGCAAGACCGGCACCGCCCAGCACGGCGAGAACAACAGCAAGACGCCGTACGCCTGGTTCACCTCGTTCGGCAAGTCCGACTCGAGCGGCAGGGAGGTCGCCGTCGCGGTGATGGTGGAGCAGTCGGACGCGGCCCGCTCCGAGGTGAGCGGCAACGGCCTGGCCGCGCCGGTGGCCAAGGCGATGATGCGGGCCGCGTTGAAGGGTTGACGTGCCGCCTGAGCCCCTGACGCGTTACTTCACGCCCAGGATCTGCTCCACCGGGTCGATCGCGAAGTACACCAGGAACAGCGCGGACACCGCCCACAGCAGCCAGTTGACCTCCTTGGCCTTGCCCAGCACCGCCTTGATGACGACGTAGGCCAGGAAGCCGGCGCCGATGCCGTCGGTGATGGAGTAGGTGAACGGCATCGCGGCGATGGTGAGGAAGGCCGGGATGGCGATCTCGTACCTGTCCCAGTCGATGTGCTTGACGTGGGTCATCATCAGGAAGCCGACCGCGATCAGGGCCGGTGCGGCGGCCTGGAGCGGGACGATGGTGAGCAGCGGGGTGAGGAAGAGCGCGAGACCGAACAGACCGCCGGTGACCAGGTTGGCGAAGCCGGTGCGGGCGCCCTCGCCGACGCCGGCCGCGGACTCGATGTAGGCGGTGTTGGAGGAGGCGGAGCCGATTCCGCCGGCCACGGCGGCGGCGCCGTCGATGAACAGGACGCGGCCGATGCCGGGCACCTGGCCCTTGTCGTCGAGGAGTCCGGCTTCCGCGCTGATGCCGACGATGGTGCCCATGGCGTCGAAGAAGTCGGACAGGATCAGGGTGAAGACGAGCAGGACGGCGGTGAGCACCCCGGCCTTGGCGAAGCCGCCGAACAGGCTGAAGTGACCGACGAGTCCGAAGTCGGGGGCGGCGACGATCTTGTCGGGGACCTTCGGGGTGGTCAGGCCCCAGCTCTTGATGTCGGCGACGGCGTCGATGACGATCGCGACGACCGTCATGCTGACGATGCTGATCAGGATGGCGCCCTTCACCTTGCGGGCGAGCAGCGCGATGGTGAGCAGTACGCCGAGACAGAACACCAGGACCGGCCAGCCGGTGAGCCGGCCGACGGCGCCCAGTTGCACCGGCACCGTGGTGTTCGCGGCGTCGGGGATGCGGCTGACGAACCCGGCGTCGACGAAGCCGATGAAGGCGATGAACAGGCCGATGCCGACGCCGATGGCCTGCTTGAGCTGCTGCGGGATGGCGTTCATGATCGCCTCGCGGAGCCCGGTGAGTACCAGGACGCAGATCAGGATGCCTTCGAGGACGACGAGTCCCATCGCGTCGGCCCAGCTCATCAGCGGGGCGAGCTGGAAGGCGACGACGGCGTTGAGGCCGAGGCCGGCGGCGATGGCGAGCGGGAGGTTGCCGCCGACGCCCATGATGATCGTCATCACACAGGCCACCAGGGCGGTGGCGGTGACCAGTTGGCCGGTGTCGAGGGTGTGGCCGAACTTGTCCTTGGCGTTGCCCAGGATGATCGGATTCAGGACAAGGATGTAGGCCATCGTGAAGAAGGTGGCCAGGCCGCCGCGTATCTCCCGGCCGAACGTCGATCCCCGTTCGGAGATTCTGAAGTACCGGTCGACGCCGTTGGCCGCGGGTGGCGCGGCACTTGGCCGGTCGGCCACCTTCTGGGTCTCGGACATGGTGTTGCTCCTTGTCGCCTCATGATCGGTCTGCGGATGCTGGCTGGATTGTTCCCGCGTTGAACCGGTTTCAGGTTTTCTCCGTGTTACGGAATCGGGCGACGGCCGGTCATACGGCGTTCGGACCCTCGTACAAACTGATCAGTTGATCACTGCTACGCTTCCGGATCTCGTCCCGGTCACCCCCGGACGGCCACATGTCATTCACATGACACGCACAGTGGCATGCACGGTGGCATGCACAGAAACATGACACAGAGAGGTCGCCCGTGGGCACAGTCGTCGACGACGCCGCCTCCGTGGAGTTCCATGCCTTCTTCGAACGGCACTACGCCGAACTCTCCCGCCTCGCCCACCTCTTGACCGGCGAGTCGGACGCCGCCGACGACCTGGCCGCGGACGCGCTGCTCGCGCTGTGGCACCGCTGGGACCGGGTGCGCGCGGCCGACCACCCCGTGGCCTACGCCCGGGGTGTCGTCGCCAACCTGGCCCGTACCCGTATCCGCAGCGCGGTGCGCGAGCGCCGCCGGATCTCGCTGTTCTGGTCGCACCGCGAGGAGAAGACCGAGAACCCCGACGTGGCCGGCGTGGTGGACGTGCAGGAGGCGCTGCGCAGGCTGCCGTTCCGCAAACGGGCGTGTGTGGTGCTGCGGCACGCGTTCGACCTGTCGGAGAAGGACACCGCGCTGGCCCTCGGGGTGTCGGTGGGTACGGTTAAGAGCCAGACGTCGAAGGGAATGGCCGAACTGCAGCGGTTGCTCGGCAGCGAGCGCGCTCCGCAGAGGGTGCACGCGGCGATGGCGCGCGGCGGCGAGACCGGAGGTAGGAACCGATGAGGCAGCAGGACGTGCACGACGAGCTGCGCGCCCGGCTGCACGAGGCGGCCGGCGAGCACGAACCCGACCGTGCCCGCATCCTGGCCCGGGTCGAGCGGGGCATGGCCGCGCAGGGCCGCTCCGACCACCGGGCGACGCGCCCGCCGGTGTTCGGCTGGTTCCGGGTGGTGAGCGCCACGGCCGCGGTGGCCGGTGTCCTCGCGGTCGGCGGGTACGCGGTGGCTTCCGCGGTGAAGAACGACGACACCCCGGCCCAGCAGACGGTCGCGGTCTCGCCGACGCCCACGCCGTCGCCGGACGCGACGATGCGGCCACCGGTCCACTCGGCGGCCCCGACGACCGGCTCCGGCGGCGCCACGCACCCCTCCCGCCAGGCCGGTCCGCCCCCCACGCCGACGCCCCCGAAGGCCTCGGCCACCCCGAAGGCGCCGGCCGCGGCAGGCACGCAGAACGGCCCGCTGTGGTCGGACGGCTCGGTCGACCCGCACAGCAACGACTTCTGGGCGCAGAGCAACATCACCCTGAAGACGTCGAAGCAGCTGAGCGCGCTGACCGTGCAGTTGAAGGTGGCGCAGACGGGCGGCGTGTCGACGGCGGGCGCCTGGCGGTCGCTGCCGGAGGCCGACTTCACCCAGACCGTCGAGGAGCAGAACGGCTTCCTGGTCTACACATGGGTGCTCAAGGAGGGCCGCACGGTCCCCGCGGGCGAGTGGGTCTTCGCCGGGCAGTACAACCACAAGCGCGGCGGCCGGGACGCGAAGGACGACACCTACGGCATCACAGGCGCCGCGGGCGACGCCCGGTACGCGGTGAAGGGCGACTTCGCGGCGCAGGACTCGGGCGACGGCGACTCCTGAACCGAACCCAACCGAACTGAACGTCCCCAGAAACAATCACAAGTTTGACAACCATGTGTTCGTTTTCAGCGTCAATACAAGTGTCGGCCTGAGCCCCCCTCGGCCGAACGGCCGGTCCGAGCCCCCCTCGACCGGCCACGAGGACGCCCCGCCGGTGACGACCGGCGGGGCGTTCCGCTGTGCACGCACCGCTGTGCCCGAAACGCTGTGCTTGAAGGGCTAGTTCATGGGCGAGCCGATGGTGGTCGAGCCCGTGGTGAGGAAGGTCGTCGCGGGCAGCGAGCCGTCCGCCTTGCGGGCGCCGTACGCCGTGGCCGCGTCGGTCGACTTGAAGGCGGGGGTGCTGACGCCGCTGTCCCAGTTGTTGGCGGCGGAGACGGTGGCGGAGCCCAGCTTGTCCAGGCCGCCCTTGTTGCCCACGGCGAGGTTGCGGGCGAGGCGGGCCTTGCCGGTGGCGAAGTAGAAGCCGGCCTCGGTGTTGGCGTACGCGGTGTTGCGGCCCAGCACGATCGCCCCGGTGTTGGAGTTCTCGGTGAAGCCGTTGAGGGTGTTGTCCCAGGCCGCGTTGTTGTTCACGACGTGCCCGACCGCGACGCCCCCGCCGCCCAGCTTGAAGCCGTTGCCGTTGCCCTCGAAGGCCGAGTCGTTCCAGCGGTTCTTGCCGTTGCCGAAGGCCCAGGAGTGCTCGATGGTGACCGGCGAGGAGAACTGCCAGAGGTCGAGGCCGTCGTCCGAATTGTTGTACAGACGGGCCCCGGTGACCTTGTTGCCCGTGCCGGAGCCGAACTTGACGGCGATGCCGTCGGCGTTCTGGCCGTGCCCGGCGGCGTCGTAGTTGCCGTGGCTGTCCAGGTTCTGCACGAGGTTGTTCACGGTGTTGTCGCCGCGCAGGGTGAAGCCGGAGTCGCCGTTGTCCGCGGTGACCAGGTTCTTGAAGACGCCGCCGGTGGAGGAGGTGACGACGAAGCCCTGCGCCGGGGAGTTCTGGAAGGTGAGGTTCTGGACGGTCCAGTAGCTGCCGTAGATCCCGGTGAGCCAGGAGCCGGCGGGCAGCTTGGACCCGTCGATCCTCACCTTCTCGCTGCCGTACGCCTGGAGCGTGATCCGGTTCGCGCTGGTGCCGCTCGCGGTGGACTTGAGGGTGGCCGTCGGATAGTACGTGCCCCCGCGCACCTGGATGACGGTGCCGGCCGCCGCGTTCTTCACGGCCGACTCCAGCTGGGCGGTGCCGGCCACGGTGACCGTGGTCGTGGCGGCCTGGGCACCGCCGTTCGACAGGCCGAGGTAGACACCGCCGGCCCCCGCGGCGACGGCCACCGTCGCGGCGATCGAGAGGGTGCGCGTCCTGCGGTGGCGTCCTCTGGCGCACGGGGTGTTCCTTTCCTAGGGGGATGCTACGGACACCAGTCGCCACCGTGGCCGAGCGGGTTGCCGGGCCGAACGAAAACGAGCGAAAGTTTCGGCGGTTCTCATCCCGCTCTCATCGATTGACGTGCCTTTCCCCACTGGTGACACTCCGAGGGCGCAACACCCAACAGAAACCACCACGCTCCGACAGGATTAACCATGCGCCTAAGAGCCGCGCTCCTCGCCTGTCTCGCCCTTCTGCTCACCCTGTTCGCCGCTCCGCCCGGCACCGCGCACTCTGGAGCCCCACCCGTGAAACACCCCAAGTACGCCGGTTACCTCTTCGCCTACTTCACCGGCGAGGGCACCGCCGACGGCGAACAGATCCGCTACGCCCTCAGCCGGGGCAACGACCCGCTGCACTGGCGCGAGCTGAACGCCGGGAAGCCGGTCCTGACCTCGACCATCGGCGAGAAGGGCCTGCGCGACCCGTTCGTCATCCGCTCCCCCGAGGGCGACAAGTTCTATCTGATCGCCACCGACCTCAGGATGTACAACAACAGCAGCGGCAGCTGGGACTACGTCCAGCGGCACGGCAGCAAGTCCATCATGATCTGGGAGTCCACCGACCTGGTGCACTGGACCGACCAGCGCCTGGTGAAGGTCGCCCCCGACAACGCGGGCAACACCTGGGCGCCGGAGGCCTACTGGGACGACTCGCTCGGTGAGTTCGTCGTCTTCTGGGCGTCGAAGCTGTACGCCGACGACGACCCCGGCCACACGGGCTCGACGTACAACAAGATGATGTACGCGACGACGAAGGACTTCCGCACCTTCAGCGCGCCGAAGGTCTGGGACGACCCCGGCTACTCGGTCATC
This sequence comes from Streptomyces sp. NPDC020299, assembly GCF_044387825.1. Classification (NCBI taxonomy): domain Bacteria; kingdom Bacillati; phylum Actinomycetota; class Actinomycetes; order Kitasatosporales; family Streptomycetaceae; genus Streptomyces; species Streptomyces sp. NPDC020299. The sequence goes on along the minus strand of NZ_JBIRWL010000010.1, from coordinate 349,600 downwards.
GACTCCACGGTGGTCAAGTACAAGGACGACTACTACCGCTACACCAAGGACGAGCGGGACCCCTCCTCCAGCTCGCCCTGCTCGAAGTTCATCACCGGCGAGAAGTCGACCAGCCTGACGAGCACCAAGTACGACTTCGTCTCCGACTGCATAGGCAGCGGCTCCATCGAGCGCGGTGAGGGGCCGACGGTGTTCAAGTCGAACACCGAGAAGAAGTGGTACCTGTTCATCGACGAGTACGGTCTGCGCGGCTACGTGCCCTTCGAGACCACCGACCTCGCCTCGGGCAAGTGGACGATGTCCAAGGACTACCAGCTCCCGGCGAGCCCCCGGCACGGCACGGTGATGCCGGTGACGCAGGCGGAGTACGACCGGCTGCTGGCCGCCTACCCGAGCACGCCCACCTCCGTGGTGGACGCCACGGCGAAGCACCAGAAGGGGTACGCGGTCGTCACCGAGTCGGCGTCGAAGGTCGTGCTCCCGATGGACCCGGACGCCGACCTGTCCCGGCTGGCCCCGGAGCTGTGGGTGGGTGAGGGCGCCAGGATCAGCCCGAAGTCCGGCAAGCACCGCGACTTCCGCAAGCCGCAGACGTACACGGTCACGGCGGCGGACGGCACGAGTCGCACCTGGACGGTCGAGGCCGTCCGCACCCGAAGTCCCATCCTGCCCGGCCTGAACGCCGACCCGGACGTCCACTACCTGAACGGCCAGTACTGGATCTATCCGACCACCGACGGCTTCCAGGGCTGGAGCGGCACCCGGTTCAAGGCGTACTCGTCGCCGGACCTGGTCCACTGGAAGGACCACGGCGTCATCCTGGACCTCGGCCCCGACGTCTCCTGGGCCGACAAGAACGCCTGGGCGCCCGCGATCGCCGAACGGAACGGCAAGTACTACTTCTACTTCTGCGCGGAGCAGCAGATAGGCGTGGCGGTGGCCGACTCCCCCGCCGGCCCCTTCAAGGACGCCCTCGGCAAACCGCTCGTGGCCAAGGGGAAGCTGGCGGGCCAGATGATCGACCCGGCCGTGTTCACGGACGACGACGGAAAGTCGTACCTCTACTGGGGCAACGGGCACGCGTACGTGGTCCCGCTGAACGACGACATGACGTCGTACGACCCGGCGCAGGTCAAGGACATCACCACGGGCGACTTCCGCGAGGGATCCTTTGTGATCAAGCGGAACGGCACGTACTACTTCATGTGGTCCGAGGACGACACCCGCAGCGAGAACTACCACGTCGCCTACGCGACGGGACCGTCCCCGCTCGGCCCGTGGACCAAGCGGGGAACGATCCTGTCCAAGCGTCCCGAGTACGGCATCCTCGCCACCGGCCACCACTCCGTGGTGAACGTGCCCGGCACCGACGACTGGTACATCGTCTACCACCGGTTCGCGCTGAACGGCCCCGGCAAGGCGGGCGGTGACGGTATGCACCGGGAGACGACGATCGACCGTATGCGGTTCGCCGCCGACGGCACGATCGAACCGGTCGTACCGACCCTGGAGTCGATCAGCCCGGTAGGGACCGCTCGCGCGAACTAGCTGACGAAGTACGTCGGGTTCGGGATCTTGTAGGTGCGGTCGGCGTGGCCGCCGTCGAGGTCCGAGTACTGGTCGCCGAAGTTGGCGATGATGTCGTACCCGAGGTCCTTCTCGATGTGCCCCCGCGTACCGGACTTGTACTGCACGGTCGTGCAGTTCCAGGTGCCCGGGGTGGCGCAGGCGCTCAGGTAGGCCGGCGGGTTCGCCTTGTCCTTGAGGAACATGTGGTCGGCGTCGAGGTTCACATCGGCGCCGACCTTCTTCAGGTTCTCGACGGCGGCGGTGCGCTGCGACTCGCTCAGGCCCGAGTTGTAGAACACCTCGACGCCCTTGGACTCGGCGTACTGGACCAGCTCGGGGCTGCCGAAGACGGCCGGGCGGTCGGCCCGGTTCACGTAGTCGCCCCAGGTGGTCGAGTTGTAGGTGTAGTTGTAGCGCTTCTCGTAGTCGAGGCTGAGCAGCAGCGTGTCGTCGATGTCGAAGACGACCGCGGGCTTCTCGTGCTTGCGCTGCGCCTTGCGCGCCGCCCTGTCGATGTACCGCTTGGCGTCGGAGTCGAGGCGCGCGAGGTCCTTGGCGTACGGGCTGTCCGGGGACGCCTGGTAGACGCCGTTCGCGTCCGCGGTGGTCCCGTAGTAGGTGTCGATGTCCTTCACCAGTTGCCCGATGTTGTAGGGCTCGTGGGTGGAGTTCGCCGTGGACTGACCGGCGGTGGCCGCACCGGCGCCGTACAGGGCGCCACCGGCGAGGGCACAGGCGGCCGTGAGGGCCGCGATCCGAAGTGGCTTATGCATGACAGGTGTTCTACGCGCGTCACCCCTCCGAGCGCGAGGTTCGTTGCCCGATCGATATCTTCTCGTTCGGGCAACGGGCCCCTCGTCCCCCGCGGGGATCAGTTCATGGTGGCGCCGATGGTGGTGCTGCCCGTGGTCAGGAACGTCGTGGCGGGCAGGGAGCCGTCGGACTTGCGGGCGTTGTACGCGGTCGAGGCGTCCGTGGACGTGAAGGCCGGGGTGGAGATGCCGGAGTCCCAGTTGTTGCCGGCGGAGGTCACCTTCGAGCCCTTGCTGACCGAGCCGCCGCCGTTGCTCACCGCGAGGTTCTTGCCGAGTTTCGCGGAGCTGGTGGCGAAGTAGTAGCCCCACTTGCTGTTGGCGTAGGCGGTGGTGCGGTTGATCACGATGGCGCCGGTGTTGGAGTTCTCGGTGAAGCCGTTGCCCGCGTTGCCCCAGGCTGCGGAGTTGTTGACGACGTGGGCGACCGTCACACCGTTGCCGCCCAGCTTGTAGCCGTTGCCGTTGCCCTCGAAGGCGGAGTCGCCCCAGCGGTTGACGCCGTTGCCGAAGGACCAGGTGTGCTCGATGGTGACCGGCGAGGAGAAGGACCACAGGTCGATGCCGTCGTCCGAGTTGTTGTAGAGCCGTGCCCCGGTGACGAGGTTGCCGGTGCCGGAGCCGAACTTGATGGCGACCCCGTCGGCGTTCTGGCCGTGCTCGGCGGCGTCGTAGTTGCCGTAACTGTCCAGGTTCTTCACGGTGTTGTTGACCGTGCCGTCCCCGGTGAGCGTGAAGCCGGAGTCACCGCCGTTGATGGTCCTGACGTTGTTCCAGTTGGTGCCGGTGCAGGACTGGCAGACGACCGCGCTGTCCGGGGAGTTCTGGAAGGTGATGTTGGAGACGTTCCAGTAGTCCGCGGTCAGCTTGAAGATCCAGGAGCCGGAGGGGAGCGAGGAGCCGTCGATCTTCACGGTCTCCGAGCCGTACGCGGTGAGCGTGACCGGCGAGGAGCTGGTGCCGTTCGCCGTGGACTGCAGCGTGGCCGTCGGGTAGTACGTGCCGCCGCGGACCTGGATGACCGTGCCGGCGGTGGCGTTCTTGATGGCGTTGGACAGGTCGGTGGAGTTGCTGACGACGACCGTCGCGGCCTGCGCCTGGCTGGGGAGCACGGCGAGTCCGGCGCCGAGCGCGAGGGCCGCGGCGAGGGCGAGGGAGGTTCGACGGGACATTCGACGAGACATGGGAGCGGGGTTCCTTTCGTCGTTTCAGAGCGGTTGTCCGGGGACCTTCCAGTCGCCGAGGTAGGCCGCCGGGGTGTGCGACCGGGCCTCGGTGCGGGTGAGTTGGGGCCGGTTCTCGGGGACGGTGATCACCGAGCCCGGGCCGGTGTCGCGGTACTCGTGGAAGCGCATGGACTGCCAGGGGTAGGCGTCGCGCATGTTGGTGTAGGGGGTGACCGGGTCGATGCCGGGGCCGATCCAGGTGTCCCGGACGACGAGGGACGGCCAGGCGGTCGTCTCGTACGACGGCACCCAGGGCCGCGCCAGCTTGTACGCCCCGTCCTCGGCGCCGGAGGTGATCCGGGAGCGGACGGCGAGGATGCCGTACGGGTTGGCGCGGGCGGTGGAGGGGGCGAAGACCATGCCCTTGGGGGTGAAGGACACGTCCCGCTGGAGGGTGCGGAAGTGGCAGCGGTCGAACACGGCGGTCGCCCGGCCGAAGACGAAGTCGACGTCGCCCTCGATGTGGCAGCGGTGGAAGTACTGCCGGTCGAAGGAGTCGAGCGCGGTCGTGTCGACGAAGAGGGTGTCCTGGTGGGCGAGCAGCCGGACGTTCTCGAAGTGCGTCCGGTCGCCGTAGGTGTAGGCGGCCACCGCCTGCGTGCCCGTGATGTCGGGGTGGTCGGCACGCAGCCAGTCGTTGGCGACGGTCAGATCGCGGACGGTCAGTCCGGGTGCCGCGGAGGTGAAGGTGGCCGAGCCCGCGGTGCCGTACGTCGTGCCGTCGGGCTTCTTCGTGCCGTTGGCGTGGTCGTAGACGATGACGGCGTCACGCGGGTCGCGGGTGGCGCCGCGGATCGTCAACTCTCGCTTCTCCGCCGAGACGTTGACGACCTCGCGATACGTCCCCGGGTGCACGACGATCGTCTGGCCGGGCCCGTCCACCGCGTCCACGGCCCGCTGCACGGAGTCGCCGGGGCGGACGTGCAGGACATGGCGACCGCCGGCGAGAGCGGGCGGGGCCCCGGCGGCGACCAGGCCGCCGGTGATGCCCGCCAGGAGGGTGCGCCTGCGCATGTCAGCAACCCTCCCGCCATGGCGTCCAGTCACCGAGATAAGCCTCCCGGGTCGCCGACCGGGCCTGCTCGTCGGTGAGTTGGGGGCGGTTCTCCGGGACGGTGGCCTCCGCGCCCGGCCCCGCGTTGCGGTACTCGGCGAACCGCTGGCTCTGCCACGGGTAGGTGGCCGACATGTTGGTGTAGGGGGCGACCGCGTCGATGCCGGGGCCGAGGCGGGTGTCCCGGACGGTGAGCATCGGACGGGCGGTGGGATCGGAGCCGGGGACCCAGGGGCGGGCCAGCTTGTAGCAGGCGTCCGGGGCCTCGCTGCTGACCCGGCTGCGCGACACCAGGTAGCCGCGGGGGTTGGCGACCGCCGTGGAAGGCGCGAAGACGAAGCCGTAGGGGGCGGCGGCGAGGTCGGTGCGGTTCAGCGTGCGGAAGTGGCAGTGCTCGTACACGGCCGTGGCCCGGCCGAAGACGAAGTCGACGTCGCCCTCGATGTAGCAGTGGGCGTAGTACTGGCGGGCGAAGACACCGAGCGCCATCGAGTCGGCGTACAGGGTGTCCTGGTGGCCGAGGAACCGGCAGTGGGTGAAGGCGCTCCGGTCGCCCTGCACCTTGATGGCCACTGCCTGGGTGCCGGTGATGTCCGGGTGGTCGGCGCGCAGCCAGTCGTTGGCGAAGGTGATCCAGCGGGCGGTGAAGCCGTCGGCCTGGACGGTGGTGGTGGCCGAGCCGGTGGTGCCGTAGGTGCCCGAGCCGTCCGGCTTCGGCGTCCCGTTGGCGTGGTCGTAGACGATCACGACGTCCCGGGGGTCCTCCGAGGCGCCGATCCAGGTCGCCTCGGTGCGGGTGGCGTCGAGGGCGACGGTCTCCCGGTAGGTGCCCGGGCCGAGGACCAGGGTCCAGCCGGTGCCGGTCGCGGCGGTCACGGCGGGCTGGACGCCGGTGAAGTCGCCGCGGCCGTGCGGGTCGACGTACAGGGTCTTCGGCGTCAGGCGGCGCGCCGGTGACCCGTACCGGCCGAAGGGGCGTCGGCGGCTGCCACCGGTGGCGTGCGCGGGGGCGGCGGTCGCGAGGCCGAGGGCGGCGGTACCGGCGCTCGCCGCGAGGAAGCCCCTTCTGGACAGGGATGGCGGTGGGAGGTGGGGCGAGGGCATGCGGATGCTCCTTCGCGGTGCGGCTCGTCGGGGGATGCCGGCCGGGGCCCGTCCGGCCCCGGCCGTTTGGTGCGGCGCTCAGCGCAGGTGCCCGGCGCCCGCGCAGTGGTCGACGATCTTCGGGACGGCCTTCGCCGGGTCGACCTTCGTCCTCAGGGTCGGCGTCCAGCCCGCGCCCGACTGGAGGATCTCGCCGGGGACCTCGGCGTTGTGGACGGCGATCAGGTCGGTCAGGGTGCCGTTGACGTAGTTGTCGGCGGCGGTGACCGGTGCCTCCTTCCACTTCTTCAGGACCGCACCGGTGCTGACCCCATCCGGCAGCGTGAACGCGTTGTGCTCCGCGACGAGCTGGGACTCCATGCCGATGCCGTAGCTGTATCCGTAGCCGTCACCGGCGACGAAGTGGTTGTTGTAGGAGTCCACTTGGCCGAAGCGGACGCGGGGCGCGCGCTCCACCAGGTTCGCGAACAGGTTGTGGTGGAAGGTGACCTTCAGATGCCCTCGGTCCACGGCGGCCGTCGAGGCGCTGTCGCTGTTGCCGATCAGGATCGTCTTGTCGTGGTCCTCGAAGACGTTCCAGGAGGCGGTGACGTAGTCGGCGCCCTTGACGATGTCGAGCTCGCCGTCGTGCTGCTCGTAGATCCGGCCGTAGTAGTACGGCAGGGTGCTGTCCGGGTGGTCGCCGTCGGTGAAGGTGTCGTGGTCCATCCACACGTGGGTGGAGCCGTAGACGACCGCGCTGTCGTACTCGGAGTTCCAGTTGCCGTCGGCGGTGTCGGTCGGGTCCCACTGCGGGAAGCAGTCGAGCGGGCTCTCGAAGGCCAGATTGCGGACGATGACGTTGTCGACGCCCTTGATCTGCAGGCTCGCGCCCTTGAAGCCGGCGTCCTTGCCGATCCCGACGATGGTGGTGTTGGCGGGGATGTTCGCCTTGACGTAGGCGTCCTGGAGGGCGGCGGAGGCGCGGCGCAGACCCTCGGGGCTGTCGTCGGGCTCGGCGTCCAGGGTCTTGGTGCGGCCCCACACGGCCGGGTCGTACGTCTTGAGGTAGGTGTCGAAGTCGTACCCCGGCACCACGAACGACGCACAGCTCGGCCCGTCGGCGTCGATGGTGCCCTTCACCTTGATGATCTTGGGTGCGCTGCCGCCGTCGGCGAGGGCCGCCTTGAAGGCGTCCCAGGTGGTGACGGTGTAGACGTGCGCGCGGTCGGCGGCGGCGCCGCCCGTGGTGCCGGTGCCGTAGGCGGCCCAGCCGTCGTTCGCCGCGAGGGTCTGGTGGGCGAGGTCCGGGTGCCGGGACTGGGCGGAGGCGGAGGCGGTGCCGGTGACGGCGAGCACGAGGGCGGTGCAGCCGACGAGGGACGCTATGACACGTCCATGACATTTCTGTGTGCGCACTGTGCGGTCTCCTCGTTCACGAATCCGATGCGGGTGGCCAGGTGATCCAGGACGTCGGGATGTCCTCGTGCAGCCGGATGACGTCGTGCCGGGCCAGCACCCGGGTGCGCAGCAGCTCCTGCGCCACGAGCCGGGCCACGGCGATGGCCCCCGGCGGGTTGAAGTGCGTGTTGTCCTGCTCGGTGTCCGTCCAGTTGAAGTACGTCTTGGTCGCCTCGACCCCGAGCGACTGCCACAGCGCGAGCGACAGCGCCTCGATGTCGAGCAGCGCGACGCGTTCCTTCGCGGCGAGCGCACGCATCGACGCCGGATAGTCGCCGTGGGTCGGCACGGCGTTGCCGTCGGCGTCGAACTTCCTCCGCTCGACAGGCGTGGCGAGCACGGGCCGGGCACCCTTGGCCCGCGCCCCGTCGATATAGAGCCGCAGATAGTCCTGGTACGTGGTCCAGGGCTCGGTGTAGCGGGTCGGGTCGGCGGACTTCTCGTCGTTGTGCGCGAACTGGATGAGCAGGAGATCGTGCGGCCGGATCTCGGCGAGGATGGCGTCGAGCCGGCCTTCGTCGACGAAGCTCTTGGAACTGCGGCCGTTCACCGCTTGGTTGGAGACGCCGATCTCCTTGCGGAGGAAGAAGGGGAACGCCATTCCCCATCCCGTCTCGGGGGCGGCGTCGGCGTATTTCTGGGCGGCGGTGGAGTCGCCGGCGATGTAGACCGTACGACGGTGGGGTGCGGCCTGCGCGGTGCCGCCCGCGGCGAGGCCGAGCGGGAGGGCGGCGAGCGCCGCCAGTGTTACCTGTCTGCGGGTGGGAGACACGACGGTGCCTTTCAAACAGGGGGTGAGGGACCCGCGCCCCAAAGGGGCGCGGGGAACTGCGCGACCAGCCACAACCGGCCCGCAGCCGAAACGACCTCAGTGGTTCTTCTTCCAGTCGGCCTGCGCCTTGTTCAGCTGATCGGCCAGCGTGTCCAGGAACTCCTTCGGGGTCATCTTCCCGAGCAGCAGCTTCTGGAAGTTCGGCTCGTTGTCCGCCTTGGAGATCGTGTTCCAGTCCGGCAGGTAGTACGGCAGCTGCACGATCTTCGTGCCGGCCCCGTTCAACGCCTCGGCGGCGAGCTTCGTCGGCTCGGCCTGCTGGATCCACGCGTCCTTGGCGGCGTCGGTGTTCGCCGGGACCTGCCCCGCCGACTCGTTGAACTTGGAGTTCTCCGCGGCGGAGACGGCGAACTCGATGAACTTCCAGGCGGCCGCCTTGTTCTTGCTCGACTTGAACAGGCTCAGCCCGTCCACCGGGTTGGACACCTGCACCCGGGTGCCGTCGTCCATCGTGGGATTGGGAACCCCCCGGAACTTGTCCTTGCCCAGCGCCTTCAGGTGGTCCTGGTACGAACCCAGGTTGTGGCTCAGCATGCCGATCGTGCCGCTGTCCCACTGGGCGACCATCTTCGTGAAGTCGTTGTTCACGTCGGCGGACGGGGTGTCCTTCTTGTAGAGCGCGACGTACTTCTCGAGGGCGGCCACGTTCTTGGGATCGTTGACGGTGGTCTTGTCGCCGTTCCAGAACGACGTGATCCCGGTCTGGCCGTACACCGCGTCGAGGGCCGGCGCGATGGCGCCCTCGCCACCGCGGATGGTGAAGCCGAACTGGTTCTTGCCCTTGTTCGTGAGCTTGTCCGCGGCCTTGTAGAACTTCGACCAGGTGGTCGGCGCGTCCAGTCCGGCCTTCTTGAACAGGTCGGTCCGGTACCACAGCGTGCCGTTGTTCGCGGAGGTCGGCACCTGGTACAGCGTGTCCCCGCCCCCCGCGGCCTTGCTGACGGCTATCAGGTTCTGGCTCAGCTTTCCGTTCAGCGGGCTCTTCGCCAGCCGGCTGTCCAGCGGCTCCAGCGCGCCCTGGGCCCCGACCTCGGCGAGCATCGCGGTGCCCACGCCGCCGACGTCCGGCAGGCCGCCGCCCTGGATGGCGGTGTCGTACTTGGACTGGGCGCTGGCCGCCGGGATGCCGACGTACTTGACCTTGATGTCCGGGTACTTGTGCTCGAAGTCGGCGATGACCTGCTTCCAGATGTCGGTGCGGACACCGCCGTTGTTGTCCCAGAAGGTGATCGTGCCCTTGCCCGAGCCCTCGTCGCCCTTGCTCCCGGAGCCGCCGCTGCCGTCGTCACCGCAGGCGGTGGCGGTCAGCGCGAGCACGGAGCCCAGGGCGACGGCCGTGGCGGCACGCCTGCTTCTGCGGATGCTGCTCTTCATCGGTCTGCTCTCTTCTTCCGGGTTCAGTTCTGCTGTCTTCAGCGGAGACATGAGGGGCAAGCGCTTGCTACGGAGGTGCGTCATTGCGGCTCCCAAGAGGCGTGCGGGTTGAACCAGGCAGGTGATCAGCAGGGCTGGATACGGAAGTGCGTGAAGGTGCCCGCCCCGGCATGCCCGGTTCCGGGCGGCGCGGCGGCGAACAGGCCGAGCAGGGCGCCGACCCAGCGCCAGGGGGTGGCGGCGAAGACGGGGCCGGACGGACGGAGGCCGTCCCCGGTGTCGGCGGCGAAACGGCAGCGCGCGTCCGGGCCGATCTCGACGCGCAGCCGGGCGTGGCCCTCGGGCGCGGGCCGCGGAGGCTCGGCGTCCCGCTCCTGCTCCGCCACCGCCTCGGCGAACCGGTGCACGAGGCGCACCGTCCCGTCGGCCTGGCGTTCGAGCCCGATCCAGCCGAACGCGTCCCCGAGGACCGTCAGTCCGGCCCGTGCCCCCGGTTCCTCGCTGTGCAGCGTGAGTTCGACCTCGACGGTGGCCGGGGTGCCGGGCAGCCGCTGGGTGAGGATGTGCGGCAGCTTGCGCAGATCGTGCGCGCCGGGGGTGCGCACGCAGGTCAGCCGCAGCCCGTCGGCGGAGTGCTGGGTGGCCCAGCCGTCCTGGGGGTTGGCCGTCCACTGCCACTGACGGCCGTACCGTCCGCCGGGGAAGTCGTCGTCGGTGGCGGGCGCCGCGGGCGGCTGCGGCGGCAGGGCGGGGCGGCGGTGTTCGGTGACGGGGGTGCCGTCGGCCCCGATCACCGGCCAGCCGTCCGGGCCCCAGCGCATCGGCTGGAGGTGCACGACACGCCCGTACGCGCCGCGCTGCTGGAAGTGCAGGAACCAGTCCTCGCCGGACCGGGTGCGCACCCAGCCGCCCTGGTGCGGCCCGTTGACGCCGGTGTCCCGTTGTTCGAGGACGATCCGCTCCTCGTACGGCCCGAAGAAGTCCCGGGACCGTAAGGCGCCCTGCCAGCCGGTCTCCACTCCCCCGGCGGGCGCCAGGATCCAGAACCAGCCGTCGTGCCGGTACAGCTTGGGCCCTTCAAGGGTGAACCAGCCCGGGATCGCGTCCCCGTCGACGATCAGCTTGCCCTCGTCCAGCAGGCCGGCGCCGTCGGGGTGCATCCGGTGGCCGGTGAGCCGGTTCTTGACGCCCGAGCGGGACTTCGCCCAGGCGTGCACCAGATACGCCTCGCCGGTCTCCTCGTCCCACAGCGGGCAGGGATCGATGAGCCCCTTGCCCTGCTTGACGAGGTGCGGCCGGGTCCAAGGGCCGCGTATCTCGGGCGCGTTGACCTGGAAGATGCCCTGGTCGGGGTCGCCCCAGAAGATCCAGAAGCGGTCGTCGTGGAAGCGCAAAGATGGTGCCCAGACCCCGCAGTCGTGGCGCGGCGCCCTGAACTCGGAGGCCGGCTCCAGGCGTTGCAGGGCGTGGCCGACCAGGGTCCAGTTGACCAGGTCCCGGGAGTGCAGCAGCGGCAGGCCCGGGGCTCGGCCGAAGCTGGACGCGGTGAGGTAGAAGTCGTCGCCGACGCGTACCACGTCCGGGTCGGACCAGTCGGCGTTCAGGACCGGGTTGCGGTACGTCTCCTCGGTCAGGCGGGCGCTCATTGGCTCACGGCCTTCCGCACCAGCGCGGCCGCCTCGTCCCGGCCGAGCCGGCCGTCGGCGACGACGGTGACGATCCGCCGTACGACGGTGTCGCCGGGCGCGATCGGCAGCCGCTCGGCGGACGCCAGCGAGGACCCCACACCCGGGTACTCGGCGGTGCGCACGAACCACGGGTCGCCGCGGGTCTCCTCGGTGGCCCCCGCGAACACCAGCGTCCAGCCGGCGCCGGCCAGCGCCAGCCAGTCGGCACGGGCGCCGTGCGCCTCGGCCTCGCCCTCCCGCTCGGCGGTGAAGACGTCCGGCGCCGACGCCTCCTTGCGGGCCCGCCAGAAGAAGCCGCCGTACGCGGCACCCGGGCGCCCGTTCGTGGCGGGGCTGCCGATGGACAGCGCCCGCGGCGTGACGTTGGTGAGGGAGAAGGTGAAGTCCAGCGCCCAGGCGGTGTCGGTGAGTTCGGTGGCGGCCACGGTACGGCGCTCGCGCAGCAGCTCGGCGCCCGAGGCGACCCAGCGCAGCTCCTCGACGAAGCCGTCCGGGTCGCGCAGCTGGAAGCCGGTGTGACGCTGGGCGCCATGGTTGTCCAGCTCTGTCGGGCCCTGGTCGCGGACGTAGGTGCGCCCGCCCCAGAAGTTGTGCCCCTCGACGTCGGGAACGGCTACACCGACGCCGAGGTGGTGGGTGTGGTCGGCGGGGCTGAGCTCGGTGACCGCCGTGCCGGCCAGGGTGGTGACGGGGTGCAGGCAGGGCCGCGGAGAGAGCCGGGCCGGCAGTTCGGGCCGGACGATGTAGCGGCCGACCGGACGGCCCGCGACCCGCAGGACGTGGGTGTCGTCGGATGTCATCGGGAGCTCACCTCTTTCGGTAGGGCCCAGGAAGCGCCCAGCTCGGAGTAGAGGGCGAGGGTGTCGGCGGCGGCCGCGACCAGGGAGTCGATGCCGGGTACGACCCGCCGGTTCTCGTCCGGGAGCGGATGCCAGGCGCCGGCGGGCAGCGGGGCCGGGTCCTCGGCCAGCCGGACCGCCTCGACGACCTTCATGAAGGCGCCCGTCGACTCGGGTTCGACCAGCAGGGCCGCGCCGTTGGTGAGGTGGTCGACGAGGTTCTCCAGCAGGTCCGTACGGCCGTACTCGGTCTCCTCGGGCCCGTGGCCCGCCCGCTGGAGCAGCACGCGGTCCTGCTTGTACCAGTAGGTGATCCGGCCGCTGGAGCCGTGCACCAGGACGTACGGCTCACCCGGCTGTTCGGCGCACAGGGTCGCGGCGACGGTGACCGGGCCGAGCCCGGTGACCACCCGGACGCAGGAGGTGTCGTCGGACTCGATGTCGTTGGCGCGCAGCAGTTCGGTCTCGATGCCGGTGACGTCCTCGGCGCGGGTGGTGCCGAGGAGGGCGAGGCCGGCGGCGACGGCGTGGGCGAGGGGGTTGGTGAGGACCCCGTCCACCACGTCCACACCGTTCAGGCGCCGCCTGCCCGCCCAGGGCGCCCGCCGGTAGTAGGCCTCGTCGCGCGCCCAGGCCCCGGCGCCGCCGACTCCCATGACCTCGCCGACCGCGCCCTCGGCGATCATCCCGCGGATCGCGGGCACGGCGTGCGAGCCCAGCGCCTGGAACCCGATCTGGCAGGCCACGCCCGCCGCGGCGACCCCGTCGGCCATCCGGCGGAACTCCGCGTACGACGGCGCCGGCGGCTTCTCCAGCAGCAGGTGCACGCCCCTGCGGGCGGCCGTGAGGGCCAGGTCGGTGTGGGTCGGGATCGGCGTGCAGATCACGGCGATCCGGGCGCCGGTGGAGTCGAGGAGGGCCCCGAAGTCGGCGGACTGCTCGGGTGTGCCGAGCCCCTCGGGGATCTCGTCGGCGGCCAGCGGGGTCAGCTCGCAGATGCCTGCGAGCCGGACGATGCCCTTGTCCTGGAGCCGGCGGATGTTGCCGAGGTGCCAGCGGCCGTGGCCGCGTGCGCCTGCCAGAACGATGGGTACGGTCATGGGGTCCTCCCTGCGCCCGCGCCACCTGCCACCTCTCGGTCGGCCACGGCGGCGCTGTCGATCTCTCCGGGCAGGGTAGGCGGCCGGGCCGTGTCCACCGTCAGGCCATGGGTCCTCATCCCTTCACCGCCCCCGCGCTGAAGCCGGTGATCAGCCACTTCTGGATGAAGGCGAACACGATCACCACCGGTACGGCCGCGATGATGCCGCCCGCCGCCAGGGCGCCCAGGTCCACGCTGTCGGAGCTCATCAGGGTGTTGAGGCCGACGGGGATGGTCTGCTTGCTCTGGTCGGACAGGAACATCAGGGCGAACAGGAAGTGGTTCCAGGCGTGCACGAAGGCGAAGGAGCCGACGGCGATCAACCCGGGCCGCAGCAGCGGCAGGACGACGATGCGGAAGGCGGCGAAGCGGTTGCAGCCGTCCACCCAGGCGGCCTCCTCCAGGGAGTACGGCACGTTCCGGATGAAGCCGCTGATCAGGATCATCGACAGCGGCAGCTGGAAGACGGTCTCGGCGAGGATCACGCTGCCGAGCGAGTTGATCATCTGGAGCTTGGCGAAGATCTGGAACAGCGGCACCAGCAGCAGCGCGCCCGGCACGAACTGGGAGCACAGCAGGGCCAGCATGAAGGCGCGCTTGAGCCGGAAGTCGAAGCGGGCCAGGGCGTAGCCGCCGGCCAGCGCGACCACGGTCGTCAGGATCAGGGTGGCGATGCCGACGTACACGCTGTTGGTGAAGTAGGTGCCGAAGCTCCGCTCGCTCCACACCTTCTGGAAGTGCTCGAAGGTGACCGGCCAGGGCACCAGCGAGGTGGAGCCGGCCGGGCGGAGGGCGAAGAGGAGGATCCAGTAGAAGGGGATCAGGGTGAAGAGCAGGTAGATGGACAGGGGCAGGTAGATCTGCCAGCGCGGGGCCTCGTCCCAGGCGCGGCGCCTGCCGCGGCGCGCTCGGGAGGGGTCGGGGGCCACGCGCTTCTCCTGGGCGGGGGCGATCTCGGTGATCACTTCTCGTCGCCTCCGAACTTGCTCAGTCGCAGATAGGCGATCGAGCAGAAGAGCAGGATCACGAACGCCACCGTGGTGAGGGCGGACGCGTAGCCGAAGTTGTGGGCGTCGACGCTGGTGTTGGCGATGTAGAGCGGGAGGGTCGTGGTCTCCCCCGCGGGGCCGCCGCCGGTGAGGGTGTAGAGCAGGTCGACGTTGTTGAACTCCCACACCGCCCGCAGCAGCGTGGACAGGACGATGGCGTCCTTCAGGTGCGGCAGCGTGATGTGCCAGAACTGCTTCAGGCGGCTCGCGCCGTCCACCTCGGCCGCCTCGTACAGGTCCTTGGAGACGGACTGGAGGTCGGCGAGGATGAGGATCGCGAAGAACGGGACCCCGCGCCACAGGTCGGCGACCACCGCCGCCGGGAACACGGTGGAGGTGTCCGAGAGCCAGCTGGTCCCGTACGAGCCGATGCCCGCGTCGGCGAGGTAACGGGTGATGCCCGTCTGGGAGTTGTAGAGCAGCACCCAGATCGCGGAGGTCAGCACGCCGGAGACCGCCCACGGGGAGAAGACCAGCGCCCGGCCCAGGGCCCGTCCGGCGAAGGTCTGGTTGACGATCAGGGCGAGGGCGAGACCGCAGAGCAGCTGGAGTCCGACCTCGACGACCACCCACTTCGCGCTGAAGGTGAGCGTGTCCCAGAACTGGGGGTCGTGGGCGAAGGCCTGGGTGAAGTTGTCGAAGCCCGCGAATCCGTTCCGCCACGGCTTGGTGGGGTTGTAGTTCTGCAGGCTGTAGTAGAAGACGCTGAGGACCGGGTAGGCGATGAAGCCCAGCATGAGCAGGACCGCCGGGGCGATCAGCAGGTACGGGAGCCTGCGCGGCGTCGCGGAGGCACGGCGTCGCCGGGGTGGCGCGGGCGGTTTCGCCACGGCAGCGGCTTGGGCCATGACTGTTCTCCGTTCTGGTGCGTCGTGCGGTCTCGTGCGGATGAAGCGGGTGAAGCGGGTGAAGCGCTTTCTCCGTGTGCATGCGTGTGCGGGGCCGGGGCGGGCCCCGGGTGCGCGGGTCAGCCCGCGTAGGGGTCCGCGACCTTGCCGGGGCGGGCGAGGAACTCGAAGTCGCAGCCGGTGTCGGCCTGGGTGATCTGGTCGTTGTAGAGAGCGCCGTAACCGCGCTCGTAGCGCGTGGGCGGCGGCGTCCACTGCGCCCTGCGCCGGTCCAGCTCCTCGTCGTCCACGTTGAGTTGCAGGGTGCGGGCCTCGACGTCGAGAGTGATGGAGTCGCCGGTGCGGGCCAGCGCGAGCGGGCCGCCGATGTACGACTCCGGGGCCACGTGCAGCACGCAGGCGCCGTAACTCGTCCCGCTCATCCGGGCGTCGGAGATCCGCACCATGTCGCGCACGCCCTGCTTGAGCAGGTGGTCCGGGATCGGGAGCATGCCGTACTCGGGCATGCCCGGGCCGCCCTTGGGGCCGGCGCCCCGCAGCACGAGCACGCTGTCGGCGGTGATGCCGAGGGCGGGGTCGTTGATGGTCCGCTGCATCGTCCGGTAGTCGTCGAAGACGACCGCGGGCCCCGTGTGCTTGAGCAGATGGGGTTCGGCGGCGATGTGCTTGATGACCGCGCCGTCCGGGCAGAGGTTGCCGCGCAGTACCGCGACCCCGCCCTCGTCGGCCACCGGGTTGTGCCGGGGCCGGATGACGTCGTCGTCGTGCACCTGGGCGCCGGCGAGCTGCTCACGCAGCGAATCGTGGGAGACGGTCGGCCGGTCGAGGTGGAGCAGGTCGGTGATCCGGGAGAGGAATCCAGGGAGGCCGCCGGCGAAGTGGAAGTCCTCCATGAGGTACGTCCGTCCGCCGGGGCGGACGTTCGCCAGGACCGGGACCGTGCGGGCGATGCGGTCGAAGTCGTCGAGGGTGAGGCGGATCCCGGCGCGTCCGGCCATGGCGATCAGATGGATGACGGCGTTGGTCGAACCGCCGAGACCGAGGACCGTGGTCACCGCGTCCTCGAAGGCCTCACGGGTGAGGATGTGGGAGAGCTTGCGGTCCTTGTGGACCAGTTCGACGATGCGCAGACCGGAGGCGGCGGCCATCCGGTCGTGCCCGGAGTCCACGGCGGGGATGCTGGACGCGCCCGGCACGGTCACACCGAGCGCCTCGGCGGCGGCGGTCAGGGTGGAGGCCGTGCCCATGGTCATGCAGTGGCCGGGCGAGCGGGCGAGGCCGCTCTCCAGCTCGGTCATCTCGCAGTCGCCGATGAGGCCGGCGCGCTTGTCGTCCCAGTACTTCCACATGTCGGTGCCGGAGCCGAGCACCTCGCCCCGCCAGTGCCCCGGCAGCATGGGCCCGGCGGGCACGAAGACGGTGGGCAGGTCGACGCTCGCGGCGCCCATGAGCAGGGCGGGGGTGGACTTGTCGCAGCCGCCCATGAGGACGGCGCCGTCGACCGGGTAGGACCGCAGCAGCTCCTCGGTCTCCATGGAGAGCATGTTGCGGTAGAGCATGGGGGTCGGCTTCTGGAAGGTCTCGCTGAGGGTGGAGACCGGGAACTCCAGGGGGAAGCCGCCCGCCTGCCACACGCCGCGCTTCACGGCCTGCGCCCGATCCCTTAGATGCACATGACAAGGATTGATGTCGGACCAGGTGTTGAGGATCGCGATGACGGGCTTGCCCAGGTGCTCCTCGGGCAGATAGCCGAGCTGGCGGGTGCGGGCCCGGTGGCTGAAGGAGCGCAGTCCGTCGGTGCCGTACCACTGGTGGCTTCTGAGCTCTTCCGGCTTCTTCACAGGGCCCACCCGGCGGCTATGGCGGCGACCTCGGCGCGTTCGTCCTCGGGCAGCGGCCTGCTGGGCGGGCGGACGTCGCGGCGGCACAGCCCGAGGGAGGCCAGCGCCTCCTTGACGACGGTGACGTTGTTGGCGGAACCGTTGGCGGCGCGCAGCTCCTCGAAGCGGCGGATCTGCTCCCAGACCTTCATCGCGGCCGGGAAGTCACCGGATCGAAGCGCTTCAATCATGTTCAGCGAAACGGCCGGGGCGACGTTCACCAGCCCTGAGGTGAAGCCGGTGGCGCCCGCGGAGAAGTACGAGGGTGCGTACGGCTCGGCCAGGCCCGCCACCCACACGAAGCGGTCCAGGCCCGCGTCACGGGCGAAGGCGGCGAACCGGGCCGCGTCCGGCACCGCGTACTTGACGCCGATCACGTTCGGGCAGGCGTCGGCGAGTTCGGCGAGGCGGGCGCCGGTGAGCTGGGCGTTGCGGATGTACGGGACCACGCCCAGCTCGGGCACGGCCTCGGCGATGGCGCGGTGGTAGTCGACCCAGCCGGACTGGGAGACGTACGGGTGGACCGGCTGGTGGACCATCACCATCGCCGCGCCGTGCTCGCGGGCGTGCCGTGCGGAGGCCACGGCGGTCGGCACGTCGTGCCCGACGCCCACCAGGACGACGGCGCGCTCCCCGGCCTCCGCCAGGGTCAGTTCCGTGACGAGACGGCGCTCTTCGGGGGCGAGGGCGTAGAACTCGCCGGTGTTGCCGTTGGGGGTGAGTGTGGTGATGCCGCCGTCGAGCAGGCGACGCAGCAGGGCCCGGTGGGTGTCCCGGTCGACGCCGCCGTCCGCGGTGAACGGAGTCACCGGGATCGCCACCACGTCGGCCAGGGCGGCCCGTTGGGTCTCGAACGTCGCGCTCATTCCTGACCTTCCTCTTCCTGGGCGTGGGGGAACGCGCGCCGCACGAACGACGCGATGTGCGCGCGCAGGGCGGCCGCCGCACCGTCCGCCTCGCCCTCCAGGGCGAGGCGGAGGATCTCCCGGTGCTCGTCGGCCTCCCGCTCCCAGGACGGGTCGGCGGCCCAGGCGACGGCCGAGACCAGGGCGGCCTGGTCGCGGACCTCGTCGAGCATCCGGCCGAGCAGCGGATTGCCGCAGGGCAGGTACAGCGCGCGGTGGAACTCCCGGTTGGCCAGCGAGCGTTCGGCGGTGTCGCCGGCCGCGTCGGCCCGCCGCAGGGCGTCCCGGGCGGCGTCGAGGGAGGCGCCCCGGCGCACGGCACGCCTGAGGGCCTCCGGTTCGAGCAGCAGCCGGACGTCGTAGACCTCGCTCGCCATGTCCGCGTCCACCATGCGCACGGTGACGCCCTTGTACTGGCTCATCACCACCAGCCCGGTCCCGGCCAGTGTCTTGAGCGCCTCGCGCACCGGGGTCTTGGACACCCCGAACTGCGCGGCGAGCTCCGTCTCGACCAGGGCCTGGCCGGGCGTCAGCTGCCCGGTGAGGATGCGGTGTTTGATCCCCTCCAGCACGAACTGCGTGCGGGACGGGATCGGCGTGGGCACAGAGGTCATGCGCGCCTCTCGGGTGTCGCGTATCTGATCTCGCGTATCGCGTCTCATATATGACGTACGAAGTACGACGCGATGAAGGTAGGAGGGGCCATGGGTTTCGTCAATGCTTCTGACAAAGGAAGTTGAGGTTGCCGAGGCAGGAGGGGCAGAAGGATGAAGGGCGGGAGGGCAGGAGGGTCAGACGGTTCGTGTCTCGCCCTCGCGGGCGGTGTCGGTGGGCCGGCCGGCGATCACGGCGGCACGCGCGGTCGCGGTCTCGCGGCCGAGCGCCGGTCCGACATGGGTGATCAGCAACTCCCCCACACCCGCCTCCCGGGCGACACGCCCCGCGTCCTCCGGTGTCAGATGGACCTGTTCGCCTTCGCGATGCTCGTCGATGTCCGCCTCGCACAGGAACAGGTCCGCGTGGACGGCGAGTTCGCCCAGCGCGGCACAGGGGCCGCTGTCCCCGGAGTACGCCAGGACGCTCCCCTGGCACTCGGCGCGCAGCCCGTACGCCTCGGTGTCATGGACGACGGCGCGGGCGGTGAGGCGGAGGTTCCAGTGCCGGACGGTGTGCTCGTCGTACAGGGGGCGGAAGTCCAGGACGTGGCTCAGCCCTTTCACATCCGACCGGCCGAAGAAGCCCGCCAGGCGGCGGGCGCAGTCCTGCGGCGCGTACACCGGGATCGGCGCGGGCGGGGTGAGTCCGCCGAAGGCGAAGGCGTAGGCGGCGGCGATCAGGTCGGCGCTGTGGTCGGCGTGCAGGTGTGAGATCCAGATCGCCGTCAGCCGTGCCGGGTCCGTGTGCCGCTGCAATTCCGCGAAGGTCCCGGGCCCGGCGTCCACCCACACCTCGGCGCCCCCGCCGCGCAGCAGGTATCCGGAGCAGGGGCGGCCGGGACCCGGGTGCGGGGAGGCGGTGCCGAGGACGGTGAGGGTGAGGGGCACGCCAGGAGAGTACGTGCCGCCGTACCGTCCTGACTCAGTTCACGGCATTCGTCGTCCACCCCGGGTCGCGTCCGCTCAGCCCCACCGCCCGGTCCAGCAGCGGTGCGTCGGCCGGGACGGGGACGACCGGGCCGAAGATGGCGCCGCGGCCCGGGTCGTCGGCCGCCGCGCGGAGGAAGCCGTACGAGGCGTCCAGCGCGGCCGGGTCGGGGCTGTACTCCTGGCCGGTGGCTCGGGCCAGGTCCCAGCCGTGGATGACCAGTTCGTCGACGGCGACGGCCGCCGCGACCGCGCCGGGCAGGTCCACGCCGCCCGCCCGGGTCATGCCGGTCCAGGCGGCCGGGTCGCGCCAGGCCTCGGCGAGTTCGTCGAGCACCTTGGGCAGTTCCCCGCGCCAGCCGGGGCCGATGTCCGGCACGGCGGCGTCCGGGCTGGTGTCGGTGGTGGCGCCCAGGTCCTTTCGGGCGGCGTCGCGGAAGGCGGCGGCGAGACCCACGAGGTGACCCAGCAGATTGCGCACGGCGAGGTCCGGGCACGGCGTGGCGGCCGGGAGCTGCTCGTCGGTCACCCTCTCGGCGAGCAGCGCCACGGCTCGGGCCTGCGGGCCGAGGTCGAGGATCGTGTCGGTCATGGTCCTGCTCCTTCGGGCGTGCGGTACCGGTACGGAGGGTGGACCGGGCGGCGCCGGGAAACTCATCGGTGGGCCGGAGGTCTTTTTAGGGCACCTGCCCGATGCTGCCGGGCAGGCCTTAGACCCACGATGACCAGGCATGACCACCTCCTGGACCGTGATCCGCCTACTCCGGGACCGCAACGCGGCCCTCTACCTCACCGGCGTCGTGGTGTCCGGCTTCGGCAGTTCCGCGCTCTGGCTCGTGTCGGGCGTCTGGGTCAAGGACCTCACGGGATCCAACGGCCTCGCCGCCCTGTGCACCGCCGCCCTCTGGGCCCCCACCCTCGCCGGCCCCGCCCTCGGCACCCTCGCCGACCGGGTCCGCCGCAAACCCCTGCTGATCTGCGTCAACCTCGGCCTCGCCGGGCTCCTGCTCCCCCTGCGGACGGTCGACTCCCCCGCCTGGGTCCCGCTGCTCCTCACCGTCCTCGTCTGCTACGGCGCGGCAGGCGTCGTCGAGGACGCGGCCAACTCCGCCCTCGTCGCCGCCGCCGTCGACCCCGCGCTGCTCGGCGACTTCAACGGACTGCGGATGACCGCCCGCGAGGGCATGAAGCTTCTCGCCCCGCTGACCGGCGCCGCGCTGTACACGGCGTACGGCGGGCCGAGCGTGGCGATGCTGGACGCCGGCACCTTCGTGCTGGCGGCGGGACTGTGCGCCCTGCTCCGGGTCCGTGAGGAACGCCCTTCGCCGGCCGGCGGCACCTGGTGGCGGCAGACCTCCGAAGGCGCCCGGAGTCTGTGGGCGCACACCACGCTCCGCCCGCTCGTCCTGGCCGGCGGGACGACCATGTGCCTCACCTCGCTCGGCAGCAGCCTGAACTACGCCGTCGTGGACGCCCTCGGCCGCTCCCCCGCCTACACGGGCGTGATGTACGCCGTCCAGGGCGTCGGCTCGGTCGCGGTCGGCCTGGTGTCCGGGCCCGCGCTGCGGCGGCTCGGTGAGCGCCGGTTCGCGGCGTACGGCATCGCGCTGACGGCGGTCGCGGTGGCCGCGCGGGCGGTGCCGTACGACGCGGTGGTGCTGGCGGGCAGCGCGGCGGGCGGGCTCGGACTGCCCTGTGTGCTGATCGCCGCCTACACCGCCGTACAGCGCGAGATCCCGGCCGACGCGCTGGGGCGGGCGACCGCGACCGCCGGCACCCTGATGTTCACACCCAATGTGGTCGGCCTGACCGCCGGGGCCGCTCTCGTCGGACTCGTCGACCACCGGCTGCTGCTGGCGCTCCTCGGCGGCGCGCTGCTCGCCACCGCCGGGTCAGTGGCTCAGCGCAGTGCCTCCCGCACCGCCGACAGGTCGCCGTCCGACGCCAACCCGGCGTGATAGAGCCGGATCTCCGTCGCCCCTCGCTCCCGCGCCCGCGTCGCGTCCGCGGCGAGGGTGCCGGGGCTGCCGCCCATGCCGGAGACCACGGGGAGGTTGGCGGCGATCACGGCGCCCTCGCGGCCCTGTTCGGCGAACGGGGTCAGCAGGCCGGGGCCGTCCGCGCAGGGGACGACCACGCCGTCCGCGACGGACAGGATGTGCGCGGGGTCCACCCCCGGGTTGGCGCCGCAGTGGTAGGAGACGGGGTCCGCGTGCAGCAGCACCTGGAAGCCCTCGGGCGCGGCGGCGCGGACGGCGGCGACCGCGTCCTCCTGGAGCGTGCGGGCGGTCCGGTCGCGCCACGCGCGCGTGGCGGCCGCCGTCTCCTCGCCGAGGAGCTTCTCCACGCCCGCCCAGCCCCCGGCGTCGTCCGTGGCGCCCTGCCACAGGGGTTCCAGCGCGGCCCGTACGGAGGCCGCCAGCTCGTCGGCGTCCAGGCCCTCCACGGCGTAGCCCGCGCGGCAGGCGGGGCAGAAGCACAGCGCCATCAGGTAGTGGCCGGCCTCCCCGAGGCCTACGCCGGAGGTCTTGTCGTGGGCGTGCAGGTGCTGCAGCCCGTACCAGCCGAGGGACTCCAGCTCCGTGCCACGTGCCCCGGGGCGTACGGCGGCCTCGGCGGCCAGGCCGACGAGGTACGCGCGCGTGGCGGGCTGGGCGATGCAGGGCGCCCAGGGGTAGCGGTCGCCGTAGGCGTTGACGACGGAGGTGGTGGGGTGTTCGGCGCCGAGCCGGGAGTTGTGCGCGAGTACCACCCAGGTGTGCACCTCCAGGCCGGCCGCCGCGAGGGCGTCGGCGGCCTCGCCGAAGGCGTCGCCGGGGGCCCAGTCGCCGGCCGGGTAGGGGCTCGGGGTGCGGCCGGTCCAGTGGTCGCCCGGCGGGTAGAGCACGGCCGCGTGTTCGGCGGTGACGATGCGGTGGCGGGGATGGCGGGGGGTCAGCGCGCGCGTGGAGTGGTAGGCGGCGGCGAGGGTCACCTGCGCCACGCCGAGTCCGGCGATCCGTGCGGGGGCCCGCGGGTCCCCGTTGACGTCCCACGGGTAGACGAACGTCGACGCCTTCACGCGTCCTCCTCGATCAGTGCGTAACCGCGCTCGATCAGCTGAGCGAGCTGCTTGACATGGTCCTCGGTCGGCTCGTGCAGCGGGGGCCGCACCTCACCCACGTCCAGGCCGCGCAGCCGTACGCCCGCCTTGACGAGGGCGACGGCGTAGCCGCGGCCCTGGGCGCGCAGCTCGACGAACGGGCGGTAGAAACCGTCCAGCAGGCGGTGGGCGGTTTCCTGGTCGCCCGTCTCCAGGGCCCGGTGGAAGGCGAGGGCGATCTCGGGCGCGAAGCAGAACACGGCGGAGGAGTACAGGCGGATGCCGATGCCGCGGTAGGCGAGCTGGGTCTGCTCGGCGGTGGGCAGGCCGTTGAAGTACAGGAAGTCGCCGGGGGCCTCGGTGCGGACGGCGCTGACGATCCGCTGCATCAGGTCCAGGTCGCCCAGGCCGTCCTTGAAGCCGATGATCCCCTCGGTGCGGGCCAGCTCGACGGCGGTCTCGGGGGTGAACACCGCGTTGTCGCGCTGGTAGACGATCACGGGCAGCTCGGTGGCCGCGGCGACCTGCCGGTAGTGGCGCAGCAGGCCCTCCTGGCCGGGGACGACCAGGTACGGCGGCATGGCGAGCAGGCCGTCGGCCCCGGCCGCCCGGGCCAGCGCCGCGTAGCGCACGGCGAGCGCGGTGCCGTATCCGGCGCCCGCGATGACCGGTACGCGCCCCTCGGCCGCCTCGACGGCCGCCCGTACGCAGGCCTCGAACTCCTCGGGCAGCAGGGCGTGGAACTCGCCGGTGCCACAGCAGGCGAACACGGCGGCGGCCCCGGCGTCGACGCCCCCGCGCACGTGCGTGCGGTAGACGTCGAGGTCGATCGAACCGTCCGGACCGTACGCGGTGACGGGGAAGAACAGCGGCCCCCGGGGGTCGCTGAGACGAGCGGCGAGAGGGGCTGGCGTCACGGGCTCTCCCTGTCGGTGCATACTTCTGATCGGCGTCTATATTTCTGAACACTGCCACGCTAAGGGCCCCACTCAACGCGGGTCAAGCACGCAAATGCGCAACACGCGAGCGGATTTCCGCACTCCACGGCACACTTGACCCGGTGCGGAGCCTCTCCCTAACGTGTCCATGAATGTGAATGACGGACAGGTAACCGGACGTGGACGCGCCGCCCGAGCCAAGGAGACCCAGGATGCCCGCACCCCGCACCGTTCTGCTCACCGGCGCCGCAGGCGGGCTCGGCACCCTGATGCGCGGCCTGCTCCCGCAGTACGGCTACGAGCTGCGCCTGCTCGACATGCGCCCCATCGAGGACGCGCCCGAGGCGATCGTCGCCGACCTCGCCGACAAGGAGGCGCTGCGCGAGGCCGTCCGGGGCGTCGACGCGATCCTGCACCTCGCGGGCATCTCCCTGGAGGCGCCCTTCGAGAAAATCCTCCGGGCGAACATCGAGGGCACCTACAACCTCTACGAGGCGGCCCGCCAGGAGGGCGTGCCACGCATCGTCTTCGCCTCCTCCAACCACGCGGTGGGCTTCACCCCGGCCCCTCGCGAGGGCGACCCGCTGATCCCGATCGACACCCCGCGCCGCCCGGACACCTTCTACGGCCTGTCCAAGTCCTTCGGCGAGGACCTCGCGCAGCTCTACTGGGACAAGCACGGCCTGGAGACCGTCTCCGTGCGCATCGGCTCCTGCTTCCCCGAGCCGACCAATGTGCGCATGCTCTCGGTGTGGATGAGCCCTGCCGACGGCGCCCGTCTCTTCCACGCGGCCCTGACCGCCGAGGAGGTCGGCCACACCGTCGTCCACGGCTCCTCCGCCAACACGCGCCTGTGGTGGGACCTGACCACCGCGCGGGCGCTCGGCTACGACCCCCAGGACGACTCCGAGCCGTACGCGGAGAAGCTCATCGCCGAGCACGGCGAACTGGACCCGGAGAACCCGGCCCACACCCACCTCGGCGGCCCCTTCGTGAGCGACCCGCCGATCTGGCCGTACTGACCGGCTCAGAACGACCCGCACGGCGGCGGGCGGGCACCGAACGGGCCCGCCCGCCGCCGCGTTCGGGCACGGACCCCGCCCGATCCCACGCCCTGGCACACGGCCCCGCAGGTCCGCGGCGGGCACGCCCGACGCGGAACGGGCACACCCGGGCAGTATCGGGCAGGCAACAGGCCTGTTCAGCGCCCGGACCCCGCTGTACAAATTCCCTCATGGGCCTCACGGGGCCCGAACGGGCACACGGCGGGAGGTGCGGAGGATGGACGGCAGGACGGCGGAGGAACGCCAGCGCGAGATCGTGCTGACGGCGCGCGCCACCGGCGCGGTCGACGTCACCGCGCTCGCCGACGAGCTGGGCGTGGCCAAGGAGACCATCCGGCGCGACCTGCGCGCCCTGGAGGACCACGGCCTGGTGCGCCGCACACACGGCGGCGCCTATCCGGTGGAGAGCGCCGGGTTCGAGACGACGCTCGCCTTCCGCGCCACCAGTCACGTACCCGAGAAACGCCGGATCGCGGCCGCCGCGGCCGAGCTGGTCGGGGACGCGGAGACCGTCTTCGTCGACGAGGGCTTCACTCCGCAGCTCATCGCCGAGAACCTGCCCGGGGACCGGCCGCTGACCGTGGTCACCGCGTCCCTGCCGGTCGCCGGCGCGCTCGCCGAGGCCGAGAACGTCTCCGTCCTGCTGCTCGGCGGCCGGGTCCGCCCCGGCACACTGGCGACCGTCGACCACTGGACGACGAAGATGCTCGCCGGTTTCGTCCTCGACCTCGCCTACATCGGCGCCAACGGCATCTCCCGCGAACACGGCCTGACCACTCCCGACCCGGCGGTCAGCGAGGTGAAGGCCCAGGCGATCCGCGCCGCCCGGCGCACCGTCTTCGCGGGGGTGCACACCAAGTTCGGCGCGGTCAGCTTCTGCAGGTTCGCCGAGATCGCCGCCCTGGAGACGATCGTGACGAGCACGCTCCTTCCGGCGGCCGAGGCCCATCGCTACGCCCTGCTCGGACCACAGGTGATCCGGGTTTAGAGCTCCGAGTTTGTAATTCCAACTCACCCATCCGGGGCACATCCACGCCACAATGCGCCCTTAATTTCCTCATATGTCCAGGAGTGATCCATGCGAACCCAGAGCCGACGACGGCCGTCGCGAGCCCCGCTCGCCCTGGCCGCCGCAGGGACGCTGCTCGCCCCGCTGCTCTCCGGCTGCTGGGTCGGTGCGGGCGGGTCCGGTTCCGGCGGCGACTCGATCAACGTCCTGATGGTCAACAACCCCCAGATGACCGAGTTGCAGAAGCTCACCGCCGCCCACTTCACCAAAGAGACCGGCATCAAGGTCAACTTCACCGTCCTGCCCGAGAACGACGTCCGCGACAAGATCAGCCAGGACTTCGCCAACCAGGCCGGCCAGTACGACGTGGCCACCCTCTCCAACTACGAGATACCGATCTACGCCCGCAACGGCTGGCTGCACCAGATGGACGGCTACGTCGCGAAGGACCCGGCGTACGACGAGCAGGACATCCTGGGGCCGATGCGCCAGTCCCTCACCGCGGACGACGGCAAGCTCTACGGCCAGCCCTTCTACGGCGAGTCGTCCTTCCTGATGTACCGCAAGGACGTCTTCGAGGCGAAGGGCCTCACCATGCCCGCCCACCCGACCTGGACCCAGGTGGCGGACCTGGCCGCGAAGGCGGACGGCGCCGAACCCGGTATGAAGGGCATCTGCCTGCGCGGCCTGCCCGGCTGGGGCGAGCTGATGGCCCCCCTCACCACGGTCGTGAACACCTTCGGCGGCACCTGGTTCGACAAGGGCTGGAAGGCCCGCCTCGACTCTCCCGGGTTCGAGAAGGCCACCAGGTTCTACGTCGGCCTCGTCCGCGCGCACGGCGAGTCCGGCGCCGCCCAGTCCGGGTTCGCCGAGTGCCTCAACAACATGACCCAGGGCAAGGTCGCCATGTGGTACGACGCCACCTCGGCGGCCGGATCCCTGGAGGCGAAGGGCTCCCCGGTCAAGGGCAAGCTGGGCTACGCCCCCGCCCCGGTCGAGAAGACCCGGTCCTCCGGCTGGCTCTACACCTGGGCCTGGGGCATCCAGAAGGCCTCCCGCAACCCCGACAAGGCCTGGAAGTTCGTCTCCTGGGCGTCCGGCAAGCAGTACGAACAGCTGGTCGGGGACACGAGCGGCTGGTCGAACGTCCCGGCGGGCAAGCGCTCGTCGACGTACGCCAACGCCGCCTACCGCAAGGAGGCCGCCGCCTTCCAGGACATGACGAAGGACGCCATCGAGAACGCCCGGCCGAACGACCCCGGTGTCCAGCCACGCCCGGCACCCGGCATCCAGTTCGTCGACATCCCCGAGTTCACCGACCTCGGCACCAAGGTCTCCCAGGAGATCAGCGCGGCCATCGCCGGACGCCAGTCCGTCGACTCGGCCCTGAAGAAGTCCCAGCAGCTCGCCGAGCGGATCGCCAAGGAGTACGAGGGACGATGACCGCCACCACCACGGCCCCCGTGGCCGCCGCTCCCGTACGTGCCACCCGGCCGCCCTCCGCCCGGCTGCGCGCCTGGGCCACCCGAGCCCCGCTGCTCCCCGCGCTCGTCTTCATGATCGCCGTGACCCAGCTGCCGTTCGTGGCCACGCTGGTGATCTCCTTCTTCGACTGGAACGCCCTCTACCCCAAGGCCCGCCACTTCACCGGCCTCGACAACTACCACCAGGTGCTGACCGACGCCGACCTGCGCCACTCGGTGTGGACGACCGTGCTGCTGACGGTGGCGGTGGTCCTGGCCAGCCTGGTCCTGGGACTGGCCCTCGCGCTGCTGCTGGACCGCAGGTTCCGCGGCCGGGGCGTGGTCCGCACCCTGCTCATAGCCCCGTTCCTGGTGGTCCCGGTGGCGGCGGCCCTGCTCTGGAAGCACGTCCTCTACAACCCCGAATACGGTCTGCTCAACGGGCTGCTGCACTATGTGGGCGGCCCACAGCCCGACTGGATCTCCCGCACCCCGCTGCTCGCGGTGGAGGCCTCCCTGGTGTGGCAGTGGACGCCCTTCATGATGCTGATCCTGCTCGCCGGACTGCAGAGCCGCGACCAGCAGCAGATCGAGGCCGCCCGGGTGGACGGCGCGAGCGACTGGCAGATCTTCCGCCACCTCACGCTGCCGCACCTGCGCCGGTACCTGGAACTGGGCGCCCTCCTCGGCTCGATCTACATCGTCCAGAACTTCGACGCGGTCTTCACCATCACGTCCGGCGGCCTGGGCACCGCCAACCTGCCGTACACCGTCTACCAGAGCTTCTACCAGGCCCACGAGAACGGCCTCGCCTCGGCCGCCGGCGTCCTGGTGGTCATCGGCTCGATCGTCATCGCCACCTTCGCCCTGCGCGTGGTGTCGTCCCTGTTCCGCGAGGAGGTGTCCCGCGCATGAGCGCCATCGCCGTACGCGTCCGCCGCAAGGGTGTGGGTCTCGGCCTGGTGGCCTGGCTGGCCGGCATCGTCTTCTTCCTGCCCATCGCCTGGATGGCCCTGACGTCCTTCCATTCGGAAGCCGACGCGGCCACCAACCCGCCCTCCTTCGCGGCCTCGCTGACCCTCGACGGCTACCGCGAGTTCTTCGGCTCGGGCGGCGGGGCGAGCCCCTGGCCGGCACTGGTCAACTCCGCCGTGGCCTCGGTCGTGTCCACCCTCTTCGTCCTGCTGCTGGCCCTGCCGGCGGCGTACGCGCTGTCGATCCGGCCGGTGCGCAAGTGGACGGACGTACTGTTCTTCTTCCTGTCCACGAAGATGCTGCCGGCCGTGGCGGGCCTGCTGCCGATCTACCTCTTCGCCAAGAACGCCGGGATGCTCGACAACATCTGGCTCCTGGTCATCCTCTACACCTCCATGAACCTGCCGATCGCGGTCTGGATGATGCAGTCCTTCCTGGCCGAGGTGCCCGTGGCGGTCATCGAGGCCGCCCGGGTGGACGGCGCGCGCCTGCCGACGATCCTCGCGCGCGTGGTGGCGCCGATCGCCCTGCCCGGGATCGCCGCCACCGCCCTGATCTGCTTCATCTTCAGCTGGAACGAGCTGCTGTTCGCCCGGGTCCTCACGGGCGTGGTGGCGGAGACCGCCCCGGTCTTCCTGACCGGCTTCATCACCAGCCAGGGCCTGTTCCTGGCCAAGGTGTGCGCCGCGTCGCTCGTCATCTCCCTGCCGGTGCTCGCCGCGGGGTTCGCCGCCCAGGACAAGCTGGTCCAGGGCCTGTCGTTGGGAGCCGTCAAATGAAGGCCGCCGTCATCGAGTCCGTGGGCCGCGCCGTCGTCGCCGAGGTCCCCGACCCCACGCCCGGCCCCCGCGAAGTCGTCGTCGAGGTCGCGGCCTGCGGACTGTGCGGCACCGACCTGCACATCCTCCAGGGCGAGTTCGCGCCCAAGCTGCCGATCGTCCCCGGGCACGAGTTCGCCGGCGAGGTGGTCGGGGTCGGCACCCAGGTCACCGAGGTCGCGGTCGGCGACCGCGTGGCGGTCGACCCCTCCCTCTACTGCCACGAATGCCGCTACTGCCGCACCGGTCACAACAACCTCTGCGAGCGGTGGGCCGCGATCGGCGTGACCACGGCGGGCGGTGCGGCACAGTACGCGGTGGCCCCGGTGGCCAACTGCGTCAGGCTCCCCGAGCACGTCCGCACCCAGGACGCGGCCCTCGTGGAGCCCCTGTCCTGCGCGGTACGGGGCTACGACGTCCTGCGCTCCCGCCTCGGCGCCCACGTGCTCGTCTACGGCTCCGGAACCATGGGCCTGATGATGCTGGAACTCGCCAAGCGCACCGGCGCGGCGAGCGTGGACGTGGTGGACGTCAACCCGGCCCGGCTGGAGACGGCGCGGCGGCTGGGCGTCTCCGCGACCGCGGGCAGCCCCGACGAGCTGGACCGGCCCCAGGGCTGGGACCTCGTCGTCGACGCGACCGGCAACGCCGCGGCGATCCAGGACGGCCTCGACCGGGTGGCCAAGGCCGGCACGTTCCTCCAGTTCGGCGTCGCCGACTACGCGACCCGCGTGACGATCGACCCGTACCGCATCTACAACCAGGAGATCACCATCACCGGTTCGATGGCGGTGCTCCACAGCTTCGAACGCGCGGCCGAACTGTTCGCGAACGGGGTACTGGACCCGGAGCTCTTCATCAGCGACCGTATCCCGCTGGAGCGGTACCCGGAGGCACTGGAGCAGTTCGCGGCGGGGGTGGGGCGCAAGATCGTGGTGGTGCCGTAGGGCTTTCTCGCCCCCGCCGCCCCTACCCGTCCCATCCCGGGGCGGAGCCCCAGGCGGGTCGAAGGGGTGCAGCCCCTGGAGGACGGGACGGGTAGGGGCGGCGGGGGCGAAATCCATCGGGCCCGGCGCCCACGGTAAGGGAACGGTAAAGCGGCCTCGCTCGTTCACCCGGCATGACAGCTATGACCCCTGGCTCGAACATCCCCCTCTCCGTCTCCCGCGTGGCGGTGGACGTCGCCGCCCCGGTGCGGCTCGACGTGTCGGGCCTGCTGCTGACCGCCGACGGCAAGGTGCGCTCCGACGACGACTTCATCTTCTACAACCAGCCCGCCGGCCCCGGCGTGACCTACCGCTCGGGCGGCGGCACGGCCCCCGACGCGATCATCGTCGACACCGCCGCCGTCCCGCCCGGCATCGAGAAGATCGTCGTCACGGCGAGCCCGGACACGGCGGGTCAGACCTTCCAGGGCATCGAGCCCACGGCGACCGTCCGCAACGCGGACGACGGGTCCGTGCTGGCCACGTTCACGCCGCCGCAGCTGGGCACGGAGACCGCGCTGGTGATCGTGGAGGTCTATCTGCGCGGCGGCCAGTGGAAGGCCCGCGCCGTCGGCCAGGGGTACGCCAACGGCCTGGCGGGCATCGCGACCGACTTCGGCGTGACGGTCGAGGAACCGGCCCCGGCCGCGACACCCACCCCGCAGCCGACCCCGGCGGCGCCGGTCGCCGCACCCCCGGTCCCGCCCGCGCCGCCCGCCCCGCCCGCCCCCGGTGCCGGGAAGGTCAACCTCGACAAGGGCCGGGTCAGCCTCCAGAAGAACCAGACCGTCTCCCTCGTCAAGGGCGGCAGCCCGCTGCTGTCGCAGGTCAAGATGGGCCTCGGCTGGGAACCGGCCTTCCGCGGCAGGGACATCGACCTGGACGCCTCGGTCATCGCCTACGGCCCGCAGCGCGACCACATCGACAGCTGCTACTTCGGCAAGCTCACGATCCTGAACGGCGCGGTCAAGCACTCCGGGGACAACCTCACCGGCGAGGGCGGCGGGGACGACGAGGTGATCATGGTCGACCTCGGGCGTCTGCCGCAGGAGGTCACCGGCCTGGTCTTCACCGTGAACTCCTTCTCCGGGCAGAAGTTCACCGAGGTCGCCAAGGCCTACTGCCGTCTCCTGGACGCCGCGACCGGCGAGGAACTGGTCCGCTTCGACCTCACCAGCGCCGAACCGCAGACGGGCGTGATGATGGCCAAGCTCGTCCGGCAGTTCTCCGGCGAGTGGGACATGACCGCGATGGGTGACTTCGTGAAGGCCCGTACGGTACGGAACATGGTGAAGCCGGCCGCCCAGGCCCTCTAGCAGTCGCGCGAGCGGCCGTACGACACAGGCGGGCGCCCCGGGCCGGGGGCGCCCGCCGTCGGCCTACGGCCTCAGCCCCTCCGTCAGCAGAGTCAGATACCGGCGGATGTGCTTGCCCTCGCCGTTCGCCAGCTCGGACGCCGTGGCGACACCGTGCGCCAGCCGCAGAATGTCGATCGACTCGACGTCCCCGCGCAGCGTCCCCTCCCGCTGCGCCGCCTCCACCAGTCGCTGAGCCGCGCTCTTCACCGAGTTGCCGCACGCCGTGACCACGGCGGAGCTGCCGTCGGTGACGGCGGAACCCAGCAGCGCCTTCAGGCCGCGGACCTGCATCATCCCCGCGCCGAGCTCGTTCAGCCACTCGGCCAGCGCCTCGCCGGGCGGCAGCTCCCGCGCGAGCTCGTCGGCCCGCGCCGCCAGCGCCTCGATGGCGTCGACGTACACCGCCTCCAGCAGCGCCTGCCGAGTCGGGAAGTGCCGGTACAGCGTTCCCGAACCGACGCCCGCCCGCTTGGCGATGTCGTCGAGCGACGCGTTCTCCCCATGCTCGGCGAAGGCCTCCGCCGCCACCTTCAGCAACCGCTCGTAGTTGCGCCGAGCGTCCGCACGCATGGGCCTGACCTGCGTCATCCAGCTACTCCTTGCAAACCGGGGACTCACTCCGTATCTTATCGAGCATTAAACGGAGACAGTCCCCGCTTAATGCCGTGCGCTCCGCGGGCAGTCCGACCTGCCCTTTCGCACCTCACCGGGGACGCCACAACGGGAGAATCCATGTCCACCCCGTCCGCACCGCCCACGACAGCCGACGCACTCTCCGCACCACCGCATCCCGCCAGACTCGGCACCGTCCTTCTCGTGATCGTGACCGCCTACTTGATGGTCGGCGTCGACTCGACCGTCGTCAATGTCGCCCTCCCCGACATCCAGCGGGGCCTGCACTTCAGCCGCACCGGCCTGTCCTGGGTCCTCAACGCCTACACACTCGCCTTCGGCGGCCTGCTGCTGCTCGGCGGACGCGTCGGCGACATCCTCGGACGCCGCCGCACCCTCACCGCCGGCGTCCTGCTCTTCGCCCTGTCCTCGCTGCTCGGCGGACTCGCCGGCGAGGGCGGCTGGCTGCTCGCGGCCCGCGCGCTGCAAGGCGCCGGCGCCGCCCTCATCGCGCCGAGCACCCTCGCCCTGATCACCACCAACTTCCCCCAGGGGCCGCGCCGCCACCACGCCCTGAGCGTCTACGCCTCCATGGGCGGCATCGGCGGCTCCCTCGGCCTGGTCCTCGGCGGCATGCTGACCTCCTGGGCCTCCTGGCGCTGGGCCCTGCTCATCAACGTGCCCATCGGCCTCGGCCTCGCCCTCGCCCTGCCCCGCTTCGTCACCGAGACCCCGCGCCACGCGGGCCGGTTCGACGCGGCGGGCGCGCTGACCGGAACGACCGGGATGACCTCGCTGGTGTACGCGTTCATCCGCGTCTCCGAGCAGGGCTGGAGCGACGGCCAGGCGCTGCTCGGCTTCGGCGCGGCGGCAGCGCTGCTCGTCGGCTTCGTCCTGATCGAGGCCCGCGCCGGCCAGCCGGTCATGCCGCTGCGCCTGTTCGCCGACCGGGACCGGACCGGCGGATACCTGAGCATCATGCTGCTGCCCGCGGGGCTGTTCGGCGCGTTCTACTTCCTCACCCTGATCGGCCAGCAGGTCCTGGGCTTCAGCCCGCTTCGCGCGGGGTTCGCCTTCCTGCCGCTGACGCTGGTGATGTTCACGATCGTGCGCCTGGTGCCCCGGCTCCTGGCCCGGTTCGGCGTCAGGCCGGTGCTGCTCACCGGTATGACGCTGATCACCGTGGCGTGCGCGTGGCTGTGGCGGCTGCGGCCGGACGACGGCTACGTGACCGGTCTGCTCGGCCCGCTGCTGCTGATGGGCCTGGGCGTCGGCCTCAGCTTCATGCCGCTCAACGCCACGATCCTCGCCCGGATCGAACCCCGGGAAGCGGGTGCCGCCTCCGGCCTGCTCCAGACCCTCCAGTGGCTCGGCGGCACCCTCGGACTCTCCGTCCTGGTCACGGTGTTCGGCACGGCGACCCGGCACGCCACCGGATCTCCGGCCGCCCTCCTCACCCATGGGGCGTCCCGCGCCTTCGGCACCGGAGCACTGATCGCGCTGGCCGCGCTGCTGGTGGCGGCGTTCTTGATCAGGGGGCGGCGTGTCCCGCCTCCCCGTGCGAACTGACCCTGGCGGCAACGCCTTTCTGCGGGCCCGGTGATCACGCGCAGGATGAGGGCAGCAAAAAAGACGCCCACCTTCGCCTGAAGCACCGGAACTTCACAGGGCCACCGAGCACAAGCGAAGGGGGCGGCAGGAACAGATGGGCGCGAACGGATCATGCTATTCTCACGTTGCGCCTACTTCATGTTCTACCGCAGACCATACCTCAACAGTGCCTGGTGTGAAGAGCTTCGGCGAGCTCACCTTGTTTCTCAGGCATGAGGGCCTTCACTACGCACGCCTGGAAGGTCACCATGCTTGACGTTCACATCAGCGCTTCGGGATACGCGCTGTACCTTCTCTTCCTGATCCTGCCGGTCGCTACCTCTAATCGCCCGCGTAAGTTTCTCCGCCGGAACCTCCGGAAACGACTGTCCGGGAAGAAGTAGCTCTACCGAACATCCCTCCCCCCGGGAATAGCTCTACGGGGGGTGTTCGACCAGTCTACCGGCAGGATTCAACGGGGAGCCGCGGCAGCGGGTTACCCCCTCAGGAACTCGCCCTACGCGGCTCCCGTCACAAGGCCATTGACTACGAACAACCCGGAAGGGCTTGTTGCAATACCGTAGACGCGCCTACTACCGACCGGCACAACGCTCCTTACTCTGTCCAGGGCTACGGCCTCGTCGTAGCCATGCATGTCGCTGCGCGCCGGGGCTACGTGCCCCACAACCTCAGCCAATCGCTCCAACTTATGAGCCTTGTACCCGATGCGGAGGTTCAGAAGCCCAGCAAGCCGAACCAGTGCGGTGGCTCGTGATACCTCCACTATGTGGATCGGTAGTCGACTCACGACGCGATAGCCGTTGATCGCGTCGTCATCACGTCGGCGTCTCTGGACGACCCGACACCGGTTGGCAATACCGAAGCGCAAGAGCAGATCGGAAACCTGCGCCGCCAACACAGGTGACACCGTGGCGTACTCGACGGAGCCGTGCACCGTACCTCGCGGATTGATCCTTTCGCGCACACAGCCATCTGTATCAACAAGTCCCGAAAGGCACCCGATCCAGAAGTCTCGGCTGAGCAAGGAACTGGGCAACGCCTTCCGGTCGCATCGCTTACCCCAAACACCATAGCGACGTAGACATTCGGTCAGGGGGTTGCGATGGCCCGCCCTGAACGGGAATCGCAGACGCACGATCGAA
The DNA here is from genome assembly GCF_044387825.1 of Streptomyces sp. NPDC020299. NCBI lineage: Bacteria > Bacillati > Actinomycetota > Actinomycetes > Kitasatosporales > Streptomycetaceae > Streptomyces > Streptomyces sp. NPDC020299. The sequence continues at coordinate 315,198 of NZ_JBIRWL010000010.1, read as the reverse complement.
CCCGCCGGAATCTCCCGCACTCGGCAGCCGTACTCAGCAGCGAACTCCCTCATGAAATCCACAGCTCCGTCGAGTGGATCACCATGGAACTCTGGACTGCATGAAGTCATTCCGCCATCGCCGAGCATGGCACCGACGAAGTAGCCCTCACTAACGCTGCCATCTGTTCCGAAGTGAGCGGCAGTCAGCGGAAACGGGATCCGATCACCAGGAACCAGGGCATCGGCCCGCTTCCACTCCCAGGCCTGGCGCCCCTTTCGTCGCTGCGTCACCCATAACTGGGCAGGCCCCACATCGACCACTCGCCCAGAAGTAAATCCAATGCTGAGTACCTCGCGAGCAATTCCGCTGAAACTAAGGCGCGGAGGAACTGAAACGAGCTCACCAACCGAATGTTCACGTGGACCTTGATTGGCACCGTAGCGAACAGGACTGGTGTCCCACTCCTTGGCGTAAGAAAGCACAGGGAGGCGCCTCTCGACGACATCTTCGATGGCACTCACCGACCCGTCGCCCAGCCACACCCGAGAGCCCTCAGCGACGCCTCCCTGCGATTCCGCGTCCACAGACTCTCCTCGGTTTCATCGATCATCAGCGCGACACTGAAACGCTATGGCGACGTGAGGAAGAAATCGGAGAGTCTGAACAAACTCACCCGCTTGGGTGATATTGCGCGGCTATCGCTGCTGGCGCTTCCAGGGACCGGTGACGGCCAGCATGATGCCCGGCTCCTGGATGTTGGCGAACAGGGTGCTTCCGTCGGGCGAGAAGGTGACGCCGGTGAACTCGCTGTATTCCGGCTCCGCTTCGGTGCCGATGTTGAGTTCGTTGCGGGCGATGGGGTAGGTGCGTCCGCTGTCGGTGGCGCCGAACAGGTGCTGGACGCCCTCGCCGTCCTCGGCGATGACGAGGCCGCCGTAGGGGGAGACGGTGATGTTGTCCGGGCCGTCGAAGGCGCCGTCCTTGGACGGGTCGGGGTTCACGCCGAGCAGGACCTTCAGCGTCAGCGTGCGCCGCTTGGGGTCGTAGAACCAGACCTGGCCGTCGTGCTGGACGGGGCTCTCCTCGCGGGCGTACGAGGAGACGATGTACGCGCCGCCGTCGCCCCACCACATGCCCTCGAGCTTGCGGGCGCGGGTGATCTGGCCGTCGGTGAACTGCTTGCGGGTGGAGACGGTCTTGGCGTCGCGGTCCGGGACATCCACCCAGTCCACCCCGTACACCGTGCCGGTCTTCCTCGCCCGGGAGAGGTCGTCGACGAACTTGCCACCCGAGTCGAAGCACTTGAAGGCCTGGAGCACGCCGGCGTCGTCGGCGAGGGTGCGCAGCTTGCCTCGGCCGTGGCGGAAGCCCGCCGGCGGGGTCCAGCGGTACAGCAGGCCGTTGGGGCCCGACGCGTCCTCCGTCAGGTACAGGTGGCCGCGCGTCGGGTCGGTGACGACGGCCTCGTGGGCGTAGCGGCCCAGCGCCTTGATCGGCTTGGGGTCGCGGTTGGCGCGGCGGTCCTCGGGGTCGACCTCGAAGACGTACCCGTGGTCCTTGGTCATGCCGTTCTGGCCGGCCTTGTCCTCGGTCTCCTCGCAGGTCAGCCAGGTGTCCCACGGGGTGTTGCCGCCCGCGCAGTTGGTGGAGGTGCCCGCGATGCCGACCCACTCGGCGACGTGGTCGCGGCGGACCTCGACGACGGTGCAGCCACCGGAGGCGGCGGGGTCGTAGACCAGGCCGTCGGTGAGCGGCACCGGGTACTTCCAGTTGGCGCGGGGGCCCTTCAGCTCGTGGTTGTTGACCAGGAGCGTGGCGCCGCGCGGGCCGCAGAAGGTGGAGGTGCCGTCGTGGTTGGACGGGGTGAACTCACCCGACTCCAGCTTGGTCCGGCCGCTGTAGGTGATGATCCGGTACTTGAAGCCGGCGGGCAGCGCGAGGATGCCGTCGGGGTCGGGGAGCAGCGGCCCGTAGCCGACTGAGCCGTGCCCGCCGTGCGCTTCCGCGTCCGCGTCCGCGCTGTCGGTCTCCGTGGACGCGAGGGCGTTCGGCGCGGTGGCGAGGGCGCCGACGCTGCCCGCCAGCGCCACTCCGGCACCGGTGATCGCGGATTTCCTGGCGAAGTCCCTGCGGGTGAGCGACATGGTGTCTCCCGTGATGGTGTGCGTGCCGTGGAGGGTGGCGGACGTCGGGTCGGCGAAACAGTCCCGTCCGCTCCTGAACGGCGGTTGAACACCGGGCGACTTCACCGGACCCACTTCCATGAATCCGTAATTAGTCCCCCACGGACACCAAAAGTCCCGCCGACTTCCGGCCGTTGCCGACCGCGGCGGGGACCTCGGTCAACTCCCCTGCTGGGACCTCGCCTTGAACGCCGCCTTCCGGGCCTCCTTCGCTATCCGCTTGTCGGGGTGCAGGCGGCCCATGGCCTCGAGGACGTCCGCGGTGGCCGGGTGGTCCACGCGCCAGGCCGCCGCGAAGAAGCTGCTGTGCTGGCGGGCGAGGCCCTCGACGAGGGCCTGCAGTTCCTCGGAGTTGCCTTCGGCCTGGAGCTGGGCGGCGACCGTGTCGATGGTCAGCCAGAAGACCATCCGCTCGGACGGCGGCGGCACGTCGGCCGCGCCGCGCTCGCTCAGCCACACCCGGGCCAGCCCGCCGAGTTCCGCGTCGTCGAGCACCTCGCGCAGCGCCGGTTCGGCCTGCGGGCCGACCAGGGACAGCGCCTGCTGGCAGCGGAGCCTGCGCAGCGGCGCGCCGGGGTCCGAGCCCTGCGCGGCGGCGAGCAGTTCGGTCGCGGCGACGAGCGGTTCGCGGCGGGTGAGCCACTGCTCGGTCTCGGCCTGGGCGGCGGCCGGCGGGTAGGCGGACGTCCCGTCGAGCAGTACGTCCGCGCCCTTGTCGGCGAGGTCGCCCACGGCGGGCGCCTCGAGCCCGCCCTCCAGCAGGCGCGCCCGCAGCCCGTAGACGCCGAGCGGGGTGAGCCGGACCATGCCGTAGCGGGTGACGTCGGTGTCGTCGACCTGCCCGGTGGTCTCCTCGGCGGGGCCGTCGCCGCCATCGGTACCGTCGATGCCGTCGGGGTCCGCCATCAGCGCCTCGTCGACCGGCTGGTACGCCACGAGCCCGATCGGCTCCAGCACCCGGAACTGGTCGTCCAGCCGCATCATCGCGTCGGAGACCTGCTCGAGTATGTCGTTGGTGGGCTCCCCCATGTCGCTGGGCGCGATCACCGAGGCGGCCAGCGCGGGCAGCGGGACGGCCGCGTCGCCGGGGCCGTTCTCGCTGACGGTGAGCAGGTACAGGTTCCCGAGGACCCCGTCGAGGAACGCGGCCTCCGCCTCGGGGTCCCAGTCGAGTGACGAGAAATCGACCTCGCCGCCGGCCTCCATCGCGTCGGCCAGGTCGTCGAGGTCGGGCACGCTCGCGTCGGCGACCGCGGTCTCCAGCGCGGTCAGCCACACCGCGAGGACGTCGTGCGGGGAGCCGCCGGTCAGCCGTGCCAGTTCCGGCCCGGTGGCGACGGTGCCGGCCTCCTCGTCGAGGATGTCGACCAGGCCGGTGTCCACGGCGATCCGCCAGGCCTCGCTCGCGAGGGCGGCCGCGTCGTCCCCGTCGAGCGAGAGCACGTCCGCGGCGGCCGGGAGCTGCTCGTCGACCAGCCCGCCGCCGGCGTCCACGCGGGTGTCGGGTCCGGCCCAGCGGGCGAGCCGGGCGGCCCGGGAGAGCAACGGCGTGGACAGCGCGTCACGCGCCAGCTCCGCTTCGGGGTGCAGCCTGACCGGCGGCAGGGGGGAGCTGTCTGACATCGGACTCCTCGCGGTTGTCAGGGGTTCAACCGCTCAGCCTAGACGGATTTGGCCCCATGCCGCCCGGTTCATCTCCCCGTCGTCGGCCGTACATGGCCGAAACCTTGACAACTGGCCTGGCCAGGCAGGAGATTGACGCGCGTAGAAACGGGGGGACAACTGTTTACTCACTTGTTTCACGCGGCTCTACGCGTGTCACGTCGTTCCACTCAGGGCACGCTGTCCCACCCTCGTCCCGGCGCTCACGTACGTCCCCGGAGGGATCCCTTGCCGAGCAGGTCTTCCGCGCGCCTCGCCGCGCTCACCGTCGCCGCCGTCTGCAGCGCGGCGTCCACCGTCGCCCTCACCTCTCCCGCCCACGCGGACTCCGTGCGCATCCACGACGTCCAGGGCACCACCCGCATATCGCCGTACGCCGGCCAGAAGGTGACGGACGTGCCCGGCATCGTCACGGCCACCCGCACCTACGGCTCCTCCAAGGGCTTCTGGATGCAGGACCCGACCCCGGACGCCAACCCGGCGACCAGCGAAGGCGTGTTCGTCTTCACCAGCTCCACCCCGAAGGCCGCCGTCGGTGACTCGGTCACGGTCACCGGCACGGTCTCGGAGTACGTGCCCGGCGGCACCTCGACCGGCAACCAGTCGCTGACCGAGATCACCAAGCCGACGGTCACCACCGTCTCCACGGGCAACGCGGTCCCGGCCCCGACGGTGATCGGCGCGAAGTCGGTGCCGGACCGGTACACCCCGGCCGGCGACACCGCCGCGAGCGGTTCGGTCAACGGTCTGACCCTGGACCCGGCGAAGTACGCCCTCGACTACTACGAGTCCCTGGAGGGCATGAACGTCCAGGTCGCCGACGCCCGTGTGGTCACCGCCACCGACCCCTACAGCGAGCTGTGGGTCACGGTGAAGCCGCACGAGCACCGCAGCCTCCGCGGCGGCACGATCTACGGCTCCTACACCTCGCAGAACACCGGCCGCCTGCAGATCCAGTCGCTGGGCTCCACCGCCGACTTCCCGAAGGCGAACGTCGGCGACACCCTCACCGGCGCCACCACCGGCCCGCTGGACTACAACCAGTTCGGCGGCTACACCCTCGTCGCCGGGAAGCTCGGCGCCCTCAAGAGCGGCGGCCTGAAGCGGGAGACCACCCGCAAGCAGTCCCACGGCGAGCTGGCGGTGGCCACGTACAACGTCGAGAACCTCGACCCGTCCGACGCCACCTTCGACAAGCACGCCTCCGCGATCGTGAACAACCTCCAGTCGCCGGACATCGTGTCCCTGGAGGAGATCCAGGACAACAACGGCGCCACGGACGACGGCACGGTCGACGCGAGCACGACCGTGAACAAGCTGATCGACGCGATCGTGGCGGCGGGCGGCCCGAAGTACCAGTGGCGCTCGATCGACCCGGTCAACGACAAGGACGGCGGCGAGCCCGGCGGCAACATCCGCCAGGTGTTCCTCTTCAACCCGGAGCGGGTCTCCTTCACCGACCGCGCGGGCGGCGACTCCACCACCGCGGTGGGTGTCACCAAGGTGCACGGCAAGGCGCAGCTCACGGCCTCCCCGGGCCGGATCGCCCCCGCCGACGCGGCCTGGAACTCCAGCCGCAAGCCGCTGGCCGGCGAGTTCGTCTTCCGCGGCAGGACGGTGTTCGTGATCGCCAACCACCTCAACTCCAAGGGCGGCGACCAGGGCCTGACCGCGCAGTACCAGCCGCCGGTGCGCAGCTCGGAGGTCCAGCGGCACGCGCAGGCGACGCTGGTCAACGCGTTCGTCGGGAACATCCTCGACGTGCAGAAGGACGCGGAGGTCGTCGCGCTCGGCGACATGAACGACTTCGAGTTCTCCGGCACCGCCAAGATCCTCGAGGGGCACGGCGCGCTGTGGTCGGCGATCAAGTCGCTGCCGACGAAGGAGCGCTACACGTACGACTACCAGGGCAACGAGCAGGTCCTGGACCAGATCCTGGTGAGCCCCTCGATCCGGCGCGCCGGCGACTTCGACTACGACAGCGTGCACATCAACGCGGAGTTCAACGACCAGGTCAGCGACCACGACCCGCAGGTGCTGCGGTTCCGTCCGTAGCGTCCCCGGGTTCTCCGGGCCCAACGACGCGGGGACCGCGGGATCGGATGATCCCGCGGCCCCCGCGGCCGTGCCGCACGGTCGGCCGGTCAGCGCCGGCTGCGGCGCACGCGCCACCAGATGCCCGCCGCGACGAGTGCCGCGCCGGCCGCGCCGACGATCAGTGTCGGCACCGGGTGCCGCGCACCCGCCTGGACGAAGCCGCGCGCCTGGCGCGGCACGCGCTGCTCGACGGCGTGCCCGGCGTGCGTCGCCCGGTCCTGCGCGAGGTGCCCGGCGTGCCCCGCCCGCTCCTGCACGGTGTGCCCGGCGCGCAGCGCCTGCTCCTGCACGGTGTGCCCCGCCCTGACCGCCCGTTCCTGCACGGTGTGCCCGGCCTGCGCGGCACTGCTGCGCAGCTGTACGGTCATCGCGCCCGCCTTGTCCCTGAGGTCGGCGGCACGGGCCCGGGCGCGGCCCTTCACGTCCGCCCTGGCGGCCAGTTCCTCCACGGTGCTGCCGAGTTGGCTCCTGGTGTGCTTGATCTGCTGCCGCAGCTCGTCGGGGCCTTTCGCGCCGCCCCCGCCGGGTCCGCTCCTGTTCGTCATCGGTGCGCCCTTTCCCTGATCTCCTCGACGTCCGCCTTGACGCTGCCGAGCGTCTCCTCGGGTGTGGGCGGCGCGGCGCGCTTCAGCTGGGCGCGCCCGGTCGCGGCGAGCACCGCGGCGACGGCGAAGAGCACCGCCGTGACGATGAGCGCCGCGGCCCACACGGGCAGCGTCAGCGAGAGGGCGGCGATGGCCGCGGCGGCCAGGCCCAGCAGACCGGCGTAGGCGACGGCGCCCGCCGCACCCAGCAGCCCGCCGCCGCGCCCGGCCCTCCGCCCCTTCTGTGCCAACTCCTCCTTGGCGAGGGCCACTTCCTGCCGCACGAGCCGGGAGAGCTGTTCGGTCGCCCGGCTGACGAGCTCGCCCACGGGGGGATGCTCGTCGGTTGTGGGCCGCACGTTCATGGTCCCGGTCACGGTGCTCCGCCTCCTCTCGGTCCGGAACGTTCCGAGTACCCCGGCCGGCGACTGTTATGGACGACTGCCAAGGGGGAACCGAGAGCGGATCTAGCCCTTCGGCCCTCCTCCGGCCCCGCGCTCGCCGAGGCGGGCCAGCTGGGTCTGGAACCAGTCGAGGCGGGCCTGCAACAGGGCGGCCTCCGCGACGAGTTCGGGCACGCCGAGCCCTTCGGGCCCGGCCGGGCCGCCGCCCGGTGCCGGGGCGGGCCCGCCCGCCACCACCCGCAGCCCGTCCCCGGCCAGCCGGGCGAAGGAGGCGAGCGAGACGGACGTACGGCCGCGCAGGCACAGCGGGCAGGAGGCGGTCAGGGCACGCCAGCCGGGCCTGCCCCAGCCGGCGTCGGCGAGCGCCGCCGGGGACGCGCCGCAGGCGCAGGGGCCGACGGTGGCCGTGCGCACCCGTTGCCGGGCGTAGCGGAAGCCGCGCTCGAAGCGGATGAAGGCGCCGAGGACGGAGACCTCCAGCAGGACCGCCGCCCGGTGCTCGGTGGTGGCGAGCAGCGCCTCCGCGGCCGTACGGTCGTGCACGCAGTGGAAGCCGCAGTCGCACAGCCGTGCGGGCGGGCGGTGCCGGCGTCCGTAGACGCAGGCCGCGTCGTCCAGGACGGCGTACGGCAGCGCGCCGCCGAGCGACACACCGGTGAACCCGGCCCGGGTGCCGTCCTGGGACAGCATCGGGTGGGCGATCTTGTATCCGGTCGGCGGCTCCGTCGGGCGTTCCGTGGGGAGCCGCAGTCTCATCGGGCGGCCGGGACCTCTTCGGGCACGGAGTCCTGCGGTTCGCGGATCTCCTCGGTGACGTCGAGTTCTTCCTCGTGGACGACCGGCTGTTCCTCAGCGACTCCGGTGGCCAGTGCCTTGCCGAGCTTCATGGCGCCTCCCATGACTGCCGTCGGTACCGTCCTGGCCATAGTGACCCATGAAGGGCCGAGTTGGACATAGGGCGAGGCAGGCACCGCGTCCTACATCGCAGTAACACTTACCAATACACCGTAAAAGAATTAAGTGGAGCTTCACCTTCGGCATGCCGAGACTACTCCCATGACGACCACCCCGTACCCCTCCCCGCAGCCCTCCCCCCGCCCTTTCGGCCGCATGCTCTGCGCGATGGTCACCCCCTTCACCCGGACCGGCGCGCTCGACCGGGAGGGCGCGGGGCGCCTGGCCGAGCGGCTGGTGGCGGAGGGCTGCGACGGCCTGGTCCTCAACGGCACGACGGGCGAGTCGCCGACCACGAGCGACGCCGAGAAGGCGGAGCTGATCAGGGCCGTCCGGGAGGCGGTCGGCGAGCGGGTGCCGATCGTGGCGGGCGTGGGCACCTCCGACACCCTGCACACCGTGGAGCTGGCCCTGGCGGCCGAGAAGGCGGGCGCGGACGGCGTGTTGGTGGTGACGCCGTACTACAGCAGGCCGCCGCAGGACGCGCTGGAGGCGCACTTCCGCCAGGTCGCCGATGCGAGCGGCCTGCCTGTGATGCTGTACGACATCCCGGGCCGCACCGGCACCCGCATCGAGCCCGAGACGATGATCCGGCTCGCGGACCACCCCGGGATCGTGGCGGTCAAGGACTGCTCGTACGACTTTCTCGGCACGCAGAAGGTGCTGGCCCGCACCGGCCTGGCCTACTACGCGGGCTGCGACGAGCACATCCTCGCCCTGTACGCGGTGGGCGCGGCGGGCTGCGTCAGCACGGTCGCGAACGTCGTCCCGCGCCGGATCGCGGAGATCCTGGACGCGTTCGAGGCGGGCGGCACCCCCGTGTCCGCCCGCCTCCAGCAACGCGCCACGCCCCTCATCGAGCTGATGACGGCGTCCGGCCTGCCCGGCACGGTCACCGCCAAGGGACTGCTGGACGCGCTGGGCCTGCCCGCCGGTCCGGTCCGCGCACCGCTGCGGCCCGCCGACCGCGAGACGGTCGGCAGGCTGCTGGCGGCATACGAGGCGTACCAGGCGTCCGAGGCGTACGCCTAGGACGTCAGCGGGTCGTGAACAGCGGTTCCCACCGTCCGCGGGTGTCGTCCTTGGGCGAGCGGAAGCCGCTGAGCGGGACGACCTTCTTGCTGCCGACGGTGACGAGGACCAGCCGCTGGTGGTACTCGTTGTGGTCGCCGCCGATCCCCCAGGCGATCAGCCGCTTGCCGTCCGCCCAGGCCAGCAGCTGCTGACCGGGCACCTTGGTGATCCGCTTGCCGGTGGCGGCGTCGTTGACCGCGGAGGCGATCTCCTTGCCCTCTCCGGCGAAGCCGCCCGCCACCAGCTTCCCGTCGGGCGAGATGCCGGCGTCGACCCACGGGTCCGCGTGCGCTTCGGCGGCCGGCGTGGCCACCTTGGTGCCGTCGAAGGCGTGGTACTGGGCGCCCGGGTTCATGGACAGGGGCTCCCAGAGGAGCTTTCCGTCGTGACTGAACTCCAGATCCGCGCGTGCGTTGAGTGACAGTCCAATTTTGTCCTTCCAGTACGGCAGTTTGTGCCACTGCCCCTCGCCCGAGGCGACGTCGATCAGGGTGAAGCCGGTCCGGCTGGGCACGGTCTGCGGTTCGATCGTGTCGTTGACCGGGATCCGCTTGCTCCAGAAGGCACGGTCGGGGTTCTTGGCGTAGGTGGTGGCGACCAGCTTGGTCCCGTCCGGTGAGAAGGCCAGCCCGCCCGCACCCTGCGGCACCGGGATCCAGCGCTCCACCTTGCCGGTGCTCAGATCCAGCAGCCCGACGCGTGAGACGGGCAGCTCGCGCTCCAGCACGGCGGCGAGTCGCGCGCCCGGGGCGACGGCCACGAACGACCACTGGTCGTACTTCTTGTACGTACGGCTCGCGGGATCCAGCAGCCAGTACGTCCGGGTGGTGATCTTGTCCTTGTCGGGCTGCCGCACCTGCTTCTGGGTGCTGTACCCGGCGACCACCGCGTTTCCCGCCGCGATCAGGTCACGCGGCGGCGACTGGTCGGCGTGGGCGACGACCGGGCCGACCACGTGCGCCGGGCGCGCGTCCCGCCCGTCGGAACCGTCCAGCAGCGGCACCCCCACGGCGATGGCGATCACGGTCGCGGCGGAGGCGGCGACCGTCACGACCGTGCGGGTCCGGCGGCGCCGGCGCAGCGCGAGCACCCGGTCGGCCAGGGCCGCGGGCGGCGGTTCCGTCTCCCCCGCCATCTCGCGCAGGGAGCCGCGCACGATGTCCTCGACGTTCACGGACGCACCTCCACGGGCGAGAAGTCACGGGACTGCGGCTGCTCGGCCTCCGCGGGGCCGAGCGCGGCCAGCTCGGGCGCGAGGACGCGGAGCCGGGCGAGGCTGCGGTGGGTGGTGGACCGTACGGTGCCCACGGAGCAGCCCAGCAGGCGGGCCACGTCGGCCTCGGGCAGGTCCTCGAAGTAGCGGAGCACCAGCACGGTGCGCTGGCGGGCGGTGAGCCGGGACAGGGCCGCGCGCAGGACGAGCCGCAGCTCGGCGGCGTTCGAGGCGTCCGGAGCGGCGGGAGTCTCCGGCGGCTCGGCGACGCTGAGCTCCCGCCGGCGCCACTTCAGCCGCCAGCGGCTGATCTGCTGCCGGTAGAGGATCTGCCGGACATAGGCCTCGGGTTCGTCGATCCGCTGCCACCGCCCCGCCGCCTTGACCAGCGAGTTCTGCAGCAGGTCCTCGGCGGCGTGCCGGTCCCCGCCGGTCAGCAGGACGGCTGTCCTCAGCAGCGCGGACGACCGGTTCGCCACGAACTCCCGGAAGCGTTCCTCCGCTTCGGCATCCATCGTCACCTTCTCTTTCCCCCTGGGCGGACCCTGCGCCCGGCCCCTCTCTCCCTTGTGACGCGGCCTGCCGCCCGCCGCTATGCCTGTCCGCCGCGGACATAATCTCTGTCGGTCCACCGCGTCCGGTGCCGTACGTTGTCCCCGTGAGCCGCCCTTTGCTGTACCTGGACGTCGACTTTACCGACCGCGGGTGGTGCCGCCCGTGATGTCCGTCTGGGCCTGTGACTTGGGCGTCACGTGCTCGTTTACCGACCGGGAGCGTGACGTCAGTCATGTTCCGGAGTCGGTACGGAGGACAAGTGGTACGGCACGTGGTGATCGGGGACTTGAGGGTCCAGCGGATCGATCGGAAGGACGGGCGGAGGTCATGGACGATCGTCTGGCCCGAGGGCACGCTGCACACGGAGGCGGACCAGTTCCTGCGTGAGCACGAGGGTTCGGGCACGCAGAAGACCTACGCGTACTACCTGGTGGACCACCTGCGGTGGCTGGAGCGAGAGTGCCTGGCCTTCGGCACGGTCCAACTGCGAGACCTGGAACGGTACATGGGGATCGTCGGTGCCGAGGTCCGCATGCCGCTCGGGGAACCGTGGCGGGTTGGTAAGCGCCCCTACGGCCGTTCTGCGCTGTCGACCGCGGCGGCCTGTTTGAAGGGCTTCTACCTTCATCAAGCCTCCCTCGGCATCAACGGTGAGCTCGGCAAGAAGCTCGACAGGTCCCGGCTGCCGTCGCGGGTGGACCGCCGTCGCTCGTTCCTCGGTCACGTGAAGTCGCCGCTGCCAACGAATCCGCTGGCACCGAAGGGGCCGCACCGTCGGCACCCGAAGATGCTGCCGGACGGGGCGAGGGAGAGGCTGCTGGAGACGGTGAACGCCGCCCGGGACCGGCTGGTCGTGGACTGGCTCGCCGACGGGGGCCTGCGGATCGGCGAGCTGTGTGGGCTGCACCTGGTCGATCTGCACCTGCGGGAGAACGCTGCCTGCGGCGAGTGCCGCACCCCGCATCTGCACGTCTGCCACCGGCCCGGCAACCCGAACGGGGCCGAGGCCAAGACCAAGCACCCGTGGCAGATCGTGCGCGGGACGGTCACCGGCGGGCTGATCAAGCGGGTCAGCCCGGCGATGGTGCACTCCTACTTCGAGTACATCACCACCGAGTACCCGCGCGGCGCTCGGCACGGCATGCTCCTCGTCCAGCTGCACGGTGCCGATGAGGGCCGGCCGTGGGCACCGGTCGGAGCCCGGCGGATGCTCGGCCGGGCCGGGGAACGCGCTGGGCTGGGGCTGGTGAAACCACATGCCTTCCGGCACACCTTCGCCTCGGCGGTTCTCGATGCCGCGGGCGGCAACACCCTGATCGCCCGGGACGCGGGCGGCTGGGCCTCGGCCGCGATGGTCGACGAGGTCTACGGGCACGTCGACATCCACGATCCGGTCTTCGATGCCGCTCTGCGCACGGTCTGGGGTGAGGGCCGGTGAAGCGCCGGGACGCGTTTCTGCTGCCCTTGCTGGCCACGCACCAGAACCAGAAGCGAATCGGCAGGGATCGCCTGGAGATCCTCACCGCGCTGACAAGCGCGCCCTCCTTCGACCCTCTGTTCCGCGACGACATCGTCCAGATCCCGCCAGGGCACCAGACCTACCGGTGGTTCTGCCGGGTCACCGACTGCCAGCGCGCCGTCGGCCTCGGTGACTTCTGCCATGCCCATCGCCAGGAGTGGCTCATGGCCGCGAAAGAAGGTGTCAGCAGGTCAGCCTTCCTCAGCGCTGCTGAGCCGTTGAGCCAGACAACCGAGCATGACGGGAATCTGGCCTGTCTGATCTGCCCCGGGCGACCCGCGCGGGCGGGCCAGTACCGTCTCTGCAGATATCACCTCCAGAAATGGAGCCGGACGCGAACGGGCCAGGAATCCACACCCGACTTCGATGAGTGGGCTGCCGGGCAAAGCCCCACTTCGGGGTTCGGGACCTGCACGGTGCTGGTCTGTTCTCTGCTGGCGGAGTCGCCGCTGGGACTGTGCCAGCGACACGCTCACGCCTACCGGAGGGCGGGTTCTCCCGGCGGGGCGTCCATTCCGGGCGGATCGTGGAAGGACGGCCGAGCCGCTGTCAGCTACATCGACCGCATGCAGTTCCGGGCATGGCGCGATAAGGAGATCGCCGTCTCCGTGCCCGCTCAGCTGAACTTGCGCGGCCTGAGGCCCCTGCCGCGAGCAGAGATGCAGTGGGGGCTGTTCACGCACACGCAGCGGTCACGTCCGGCCCGCTGGGATGTCACCGCGCTCCGCATGGTGGTGAACGCCTGCCGCGAGCAGGACGCGACCTCGATCGTCGATCTGGACCTTGCTTGCCTGTCCAAGACCGCCAACGGGATCGCGAAAGAGATCCTCCACGAGTTGCGCCTGGTCTATTTCACACCCGAGGAGGCCAAAGAGGCCGGATTCCTCGAAACGAGGCACTTCGGCATCAGCTACGAGAACCGGCTCGGGCACGTCAGCCTCACGGCGATCTCTCAACGATGGCTACGGGACATCACATGGGACTACTTCGCCGAACTCCTGCGCTCGCCGCGCTGCCCCAACAGCGCCCACACGCTTGACCATATTCGTCGAGCGATGACCGAGTTGAGCGCCTTCATCGAGGTCGACGCCCCCGGCGGGGGCATCGACCCCGCAGTCCTGACGAAGGAACACGCCGACCGCTTCGTCGCAGATCAGCGACATCGCGAGCGCCATGCACTCCCGTCTCTGGCCACGGTCCGCGTCGACGGGAAGCCGAGCACCGTCACGACCGGCACGCGATCGGTGGTCTTCAACCACACCCGCAAGATCCTCCGCAAGGCGATGGACGATGGCGTGACCGACGCCATCGGCCTGGCCAGGGAGTTCGTCATCGCTTTGCCGAACGCCGGCGGCACCGCTTATCAGAAGCGACGACGCCCCTTCGCCGACGAGGTGGCCCGCGCACTGGCCGACGAACACAATCTCGCCGAGTTCACACGCGTCCACGATCCGGATGACGAGGGCGCCCGGGACATCTGGGAGATCGTCGTGGTCACCGGACGACGGCTGGGGGAAGTCACCGAGCTCCGCTGGAACTGCATCGGCCGGCTCAGCGGGCTCGCGATGCTCTGGCATGACCAGACCAAGGTCGGCAACTACGACGCGGCCATCCGTATCCCCGAGTCGCTCTTCGAGCGCATCGCCGACCGGCAGCGCAAGACGCTCACCCGGTTCGCCGACGATCACGGCTACACCCCCGCGGGCAAAGAACGCGACGGGCTCGCGCTGTTCCCCACCAACTACCGCAGCACCGACGGGACGATCGCGCTTAGCAGGCCGTGGTTCTACAGCCGCTTCCGGCCCTGGGTCGACGCCATGGACATCGGCCACTGCGTCCCTCACCAGGCCCGCCACACCCTGGCCACGAGCCTCCTGCGCCAAGGCGCGACCCTCACCCACATCCGCCGCTACCTCGGACACGTCTCGGACCGGATGGCCGAGCACTACGTCCACCTCTCCAACACCGATCTGGAGAACGTGCTCCAGCATGTCTGGGTCGCCGGCCCCGGCACCACCACCCCCGGAGAACTCCTCGCGGGGGACTCGGCCGAGGCACTCACCAAGGAGCACGCCCTGGCCATCGCCGTCGACCTCGCCCGCCGCAGCACCCCCGCCGAAGGCGGCTTCTGCACTTTCCAGCCTGTCGTCGACGGCGGCGCCTGCCCCTGGAACCTCGACTGCCACAACTGTGACAAGTTCGTCCTCTCCGGCGCGGACCTTCTCTACTGGCGACGCAAGCGCGAGCAGTGGCGGCTGCTGGCCGAAGGCGCCCCGGACGACGCCACCGCCGACTACCTCCACCGCTACTTCGAGCCCACCGCCCGCGCCATCGACGGCCTGGAGAAGGCCCTGGCAGGACTCGGCCTTCTCGGCGACGCCCTCGCCCTGGACCTGCGCAAACCCCAGGACTACTTCCACCGCGTCTGGTCCACCGCCTTCCGCGCCGCCGACCTCGCCGACACAGGCAGCGCCCAGGAGGGCAAGTACAGCGATACGTGCACAACCGACGGCGACGATCTCGAACAGGACATCGCATGAAGACCGCTGCCATTCCAGAACCCCGCACGGCCGCTGCCCTGGCTGCCCGCCGCCACAAGACCGAGACCGCCCTGAAGCGGGTCCGCGAAGCCATCACCCGCCTCCAGCGCGAGAAAGCCCAGGTCAGCGTCGCTGCCGTCGCCCGTCGCGCGGACGTCTCGCGCACCTTCCTCTACGACAACGCCGAGGCCCGAGCCGCGGTCGCCAACGCGATGGCCGAGGCGGGAGACCGGCGGACCCAGTTGCTCGCCGACCAGGACGACGAGCGCGAGGCGACCTGGCGCGAACGTGCCCTGAACGCCGAGGAAGGCCTCAAGACCGCCCAGGCCGAGATCCTCACCCAGCGGACCCGCATCGGCGAACTCCTCGGCCAGATCCGGGACTTGGAAGCCGAGTGGACCGAGGAGGCCATCCAGCGGATCACCACCGAGAACACCACCCTCAAGCAACGCGTCCGCCAGCTCACGACCGACAACCGCACCCTCGACGAGCGCCTCAAAGCCGCCCGCTCCAACCTCCGCTTCCAGGACCGACGCGTCGCCGATCTCGAAGCACAGATCGCCAGCCCGGGACCAGGCACGTGACCCCGTGCCTCTGACCACCTCATGACCAGGCAACCATCCTGGTGACACCCATCGGCGAAGTCCGGTTGCGCCCCAAATACTCCAGGGAAAAGGGCAGCCCTGCCCCACGCCTGGCAGGATCGCCTCCCATGAGTTCTGGACGATGGAGCACCCACACGATCGAGATGGGCACCGACAGCGTGATCAAGCGCTTCCGGAACACGGATCGCGAGCGGTGCGAGCGCGAGTGGCGTGCCCTGAGCGAAGGGGTGGGCGAAAGGGCGGGCCAAGGAGCTGCCGGCGGGGGGCGCCGCCCCGTCACCGGTGCCCGAGGGGGCCACGGCACCGCGGCCGGCGCCCACCGACGCCGTCCGCCGGCGCGTCGGGCTCGCGCAGGCCGCGACGCTGTCCGCGCTCGTCGCCGGGACACCGGTGCCGGAGGGCTTCGACCGGGCGCGGATGCGGGTGCAGGCCCGGGCGCTCGCGGCGAAGCGGGCCGATGTGGTGGCGAAGGTGGCGCCCGAGCTGCCGGAGATCCTCGGGGAGGGGTACCGGGCCGCGTTCCTCGACTATGCCCAGGGGCAGCCGATGACCGGGGGCTACCGGCAGGACGCGCTGGACTTCGCGGGGCACCTGCTGTTCACCGGGCGGTGCGCGGACGGCGGAGCGCGGCGGGCGCTGCGGGAGTGGTGGCTGGAGCGGTCGGGGCCGGTGCCGCGGTCGGGCCGGCCGGTGGTGCGGGCCGCCCGCGCGGCGCGGCGGGTGCTGCTGCGACGGGGGTGACGGCCGCGGTGTTACCCGGTTCACGTCCGAATTGGCGCCATTTACTGCCTTATGCGGTACGGCAGTTGGACGAGAGCCGCAGTAATATGCCAATTCCGCACCCCAGGACTCACGGGCGTGCGGTGCCGCAACAGGAGGCGCCATGCGACGGCGACGCCCCGCCAAGGGCCGAGGCATATTCAGCGGCACCGGGATCATCATCTCGGGCCTGGCCGCGACGTTCGTGGCGCTGGCCTTCCCGATCTGGTCGTACACCGACCGGCCGGACACGACCGGCGCGGACGTGCTGAGCGCGGACACGACCCTGACGCTGTACGGCCCGCTGTCCGCACAGGACCGGGACTTCATCACGAAGGTCCGGCTGGCCGGGCTGTGGGAGCTGCCCGCCGGTCAGCTGGCGGAGGAGAAGGGCACCACCCCGGCCGTGCGGACGGCCGGAAAGCACCTGGTCGACGGCCACACCTTCCTGGACCAGCGCGTCCGGGACGTCGCCGCCAAGATGAACCTCGGGCTGCCCGACGAGCCCACCGGCCAGCAGAAGCAGTGGCTCACCACCCTGAAGTCGGCGCGGGGCGAGGACTTCGACCGCCAGTTCGCCAACATCGTGCGGCTCGCGCACGGCAGGGTGTTCTCGCTGGTCGCCCAGGTACGCGCGGCCACGCAGAACTCGCTGGTGCGCGGCCTCGCCGACGACGCCAACACGACCGTCCTGGACCACATCAAGGTCCTGGAGGCCACCGGGTACGTGGACTTCGCCGCGCTGGCCCGTGACCTCGCCGCGAGCGGCACGCCCACTCCCCCGGGCTCCGCCCTGCCGAGCGCGGGCACCGGCTCCCCGATCCCGGTCACGCCGTCACCGGCCCCGACCTACTCGCTCCCGCCCGCCGCGTCGAGCCCGCTGCCGTCGCACGGCTCCTGACCTGCGAGACAAACGGAACGTCACATACCGGGAACACTGTGTCCGGATGGTGAACAGGGCATGGAGTTTCCCAGACCTCTGGCATAGAAACTTGTCATGTTCTGGGTACTCCTTCTGCTGCTGGCCTGGGCCGTCGCCGGCACGGCCTGCACCCGGCTGTGCCTGGCCGCCGTACGCGCGGCGACCACCGAGAGGCAGGACGCGATCACGGGCCGGGAGCACGATCTGACGCTGTACGAGGCGGCGTTCCTGTCCGGCGGGCCCGCGCGGGTCGCCGATCTGACCATGGTCTCCATGGCCCGGCAGCGGCGACTGCTGCTCGCGCACACCGGCTGGGCGACCGTCGTCGACCCGCGCGGCCGGGACGAGATGGAGCGGTCGGTGATAGGCGCCATCGGCCCGGAGGGGCAGTCCCGCATAGAGCCGGCACGGTCCCGGGCGGCGGGCGCCGACGCGGTGCGCAGCCTCGCCGACGACCTGGTGCGCGCGGGGCTCGCGGTGCCCGCCGGGGCGCGTACGACCGTCGCGGCCGGCGTCCGCCAGGTGCGGGCCGCCGCGCTCGCCGTCCTCGCGCTGGGCGCGGCCGCGCTGCTGACGCCCGCGGAGACCGAGATGCCGCGCGACCTGGTCGCCCTGTGGTTCGCGCTGCCCCTCACCCTCACCCTGAGCTGCCTGGCCATGGCGCGGGTCGAGGTGCATCCGTACTCACCCTGGGCCTCGCCGGCCGGGCAGCGGCTGCTCGGCGCGCTGAACCGGCGGGCGCCCGGCACGGGCGACGACCGGAGCTACCTCACCTCCGTCGCGGTACGCGGCATCCGCGCGATCGGCGAACCGGAACTGCGCGCGGCCTTCGCGCACCGCGACCAGCCCTGGCGGGAGTGAGGCCCCAGGGGGCGCATAGGGGGCATTGGGGCCGACACCGGCCGGGCGGTGCTTGCCTTCGTCGACGACCGAACGAAATATCCCTTTTGCCGTGGCGGTGCGCCGCCACCCCCACCGAAGGGATACGCGATGAGAGCCGCCGCCCTCTACTCGGCCGCCGGGTCCTTGCTCCTGACCACCCTCGCCGCCGCACCCGCCGGCGGCGCACCCCACGCCCCGGACACGACGGCGGAACAGCGCGGCACCGCGGTGGCCGCCGCCCGCGCGCTTGCGGCCGGCATCGACTTCGGCAAGTGCTCCGCCGGCCAGGAGGCGACGGACGCCATGGAGTGCGGCACGGTGACCGTCCCGCTGGACTACGCGCACCCCGACGGCAAGCAGATCAGGCTGACCGTCAGCCGGGCGCAGGCGACCCACAAGGACCCGCACAACAGCAAGCGCAAGGTGCCCCGCCAGGGCGCCCTCGTCTTCAACCCGGGCGGCCCGGGCGCCTCCGGCATGTACTTCCCGGTGATCGGCCTGCTGCCCGAGTGGAAGCGCGTCGCCGCCGCCTACGACCTCGTCGGCTACGCCCCGCGCGGGGTGGGCCGCTCGGCACCGCTGTCCTGCCAGGACCCGGGGCAGCTCCTCGCCGGGCCCGCGCAGGCGCCGACGCACCCCTCGACGGCGTACAAGAAGCAGCGCATCGCCGGGGCGAAGGCGTACGCGCGGGGCTGCGCCCTGCGGGCCGGAAGCGCGCTGCGGTACTACAACTCCCTGAACAACGCCCGCGACCTGGACGTGCTGCGCGCCGCGCTGGGCGAGGAGAAGCTGACGTTCATGGGCGCGTCGTACGGCACCTACTTCGGGGCGCTGTACGCCACGCTGTTCCCCTCGCACGTGCGCCGGATGGTGCTGGACGCGCCGGTGAACCCGGACCCCGCGCAGATCTGGTACCGCGACAACCTCGGTCAGTCCGCCGCGTTCGAGGACCGCTGGGCGGACTTCCGGGAGTGGATCGCCCGGCACGACGACGTGTACGGCCTCGGCGACACGGCCGAGAAGGTGCGCCGCAGCTACGAGACGGCACGGACGCGGCTGGCCGCCGCACCGGCGGGCGGGAAGGTCGGCCCCGGGCAGCTTCAGGGCGCGTTCCTGTCCGCCGGGTACTACGACGACTTCTGGCCGAGCCGGGCCGGGGCGCTGTCGGCGTATCTGAAGGGCGATCCGAAACCGCTGGTCAAGCTGGCCACGCCGGGCGCCGGGACGGCCGCGGAGACGGAGAACCTGAACGCGGTCTACACCGCCGTCGAGTGCAACGACGCGCCCTGGCCGACGGACTGGGCGGTGTGGGACCGCGACAACACCCGGCTCGCGCGCGTGGCGCCCTTCGAGACCTGGGAGAACGTCTGGATGAACCTGCCGTGCGCCTACTGGCCGGCGCCCCGGCAACGGCCCGTCGACGTCCGGACCGGCCCGGGTGAGCTGCCGCCCACACTGATCCTGGCCGCCGAACGGGACGCCGCCGCGCCCTACGACGGGGCGCTGGAGATGCGCCGGCGGCTGGCCGGCTCGGTGCTGGTGACCGAGCGGGACGCCGGTACGCACGGCATCGCGGGCGGGCCGAACGCCTGCGTCAACGCCCACGTCGAGGCCTACCTGCTCGCGGGCCGCCTCCCGGTGCGGCACGCGTCCTGCGCACCGCACCCGGAGCCGAAGCCGGGCACCCCCCGCAGGCAGGCCCTGAGGGACCAGCTGAAGGGCAAGACCGGCCGCCTCTGATCAGGCCAGGCCCGCGACCAGCTCGCCGATCTCCTTGCGACGCCCGGTGAAGAACGGGACTTCCTCGCGGACGTGCATGCGGGCCTCGGAGCCGCGGAGGTGGCGCATGAGGTCGACGATGCGGTACAGCTCGTCGGCCTCGAAGGCCAGGACCCACTCGTAGTCGCCGAGCGAGAACGACGCGACCGTGTTGGCGCGCACGTCCGGGTAGCCGCGGGCCATCTTGCCGTGGTCGGCGAGCATGCGGCGGCGGTCCTCGTCGGGCAGCAGGTACCAGTCGTAGGACCGCACGAACGGGTAGACGCTGACGTAGTTGCGCGGCGTCTCGTCGGCGAGGAACGCCGGGATGTGCGACCGGTTGAACTCGGCCGGGCGGTGCAGCGCCATGTTCGACCAGACCGGCTCGAGGGCACGGCCCAGCTTCGTGCGGCGGAAGAGGTT
Organism: Streptomyces sp. NPDC020299; assembly: GCF_044387825.1. NCBI lineage: Bacteria > Bacillati > Actinomycetota > Actinomycetes > Kitasatosporales > Streptomycetaceae > Streptomyces > Streptomyces sp. NPDC020299. The sequence goes on along the minus strand of NZ_JBIRWL010000010.1, from coordinate 295,082 downwards.
GTACGCCTCCTGGAGCTGGTCGCTGGTCTCGGCGTGCCACCAGATCATGAGGTCGGCGTCGGCGCGCAGCCCGGAGAGGTCGTACGTGCCGCGGATGGTCACGTCCTTCGCGGCGAGCTGGTCGAACAGCTCCTGGACCTCGTCGGCGTAGCCCGCGCGGTCCTCGGGCAGTACGTCCTTCAGCTTGAAGACGGACCACAGGGTGTAGCGGATGACCTCGTTGAGGTCCTTGGCCAGCTTGCCCTTGTTCGGGATCCGCTCGGCGGCGGTGGTGGGGGCGTCGTCACTCATGCCGCTATTCTCCCGCTCCGCCGTGCAGGCTCTGCACCGGGGCGGCGGTGAGCTCCTCCACACCTCGCGGATCCCCGCCCAGCTGGTCCACGGCCGCGTACGCGCTCGCGATGCACGCGGGGATGCCGACGCCGTCGTACTGCGCGCCGCACACGGCGAGGCCCGGCAGCTTCGCGACGTGCTCGCGGATACGGGCCACGCGCGCGTGGTGGCCGACGGGGTACTGGGGCAGGCCGTCGGTCCAGCGGGTGACACGGGTCTCGACGGGAGTGGCGTCGAGACCGACGGCCTCGCGCAGGTCGCGGCGGGAGACCTCCACCAGGCCGGCGTCCTCGCGCTGGAGGATCTCCGTCTCGGCGTACCGCCCGACGGAGGTGCGCAGGACCACCACGTCCGGGTCCTCGTCTGCGATCCAGCCCCACTTCCGGGAGGCGAAGGTGGAGGCCTTGATGGTGTGCCCGTCGACGGGCGGGACGAGGAAGCCGCTGCCGTCCGGCAGGGCGGTATCGGCGCGGCGGTAGGCGAGGGTGACCAGGGCCATGGAGGCGTACTCGACGGTCCGCAGCTCGGCGGCGGCCTCCGGGGACTCGGCGGCCAGCAGCCCGGCGGCGGCCGGGGCGGGGACGGCGACGACCACGGCGTCGGCGCGCAGCACCCGGTCACCGGCGGCCACCCGCCAGCCGCCGCCGGGTTCCCGGCGCAGCTCGCCCACCGGGGCCCCCGTGACGATCTCACCGCCCCGCCGGCGCACCGACTCCGCGACCGCGAGCGGCAGTTGGCCCACGCCGCCCTCGATGCCCATGAACACCGGCCCCGCTTGCGGGCCGGCGGCGGCCTTCGCCTGGATCTCGCGGACCGCCTCCGTCAGGGAGGTGTGGGTGCGGGCGGCCTGGAAGAGCTGGGGGACGGCCGAGCGCAGCGAGATGCGGTACGCGTCGCCCGCGTAGACCCCGCCCAGGAGCGGTTCGACCAGGCGGTCGACGACCTCGCGGCCCAGCCGCGCCGCCACGTACTCCCCCACCGCCACGTCCTCGCCGACCTCCGTGCGGGGCAGGTCGGCGTCGCGCTCGATGCGGGCGAGGCCCTCGTCGGACAGGACGCCGGTCAGGGCGGCGGCGGTGCCGGGGACGCCCATGACGTGGCCCTTGGGCATGGGGCGCAGGGCGCCTCGGGTCCAGATCGAGGCCGTCGCGGTGGCCGGCGGCTGGAGGCGGTCGGCCAGGCCGGCCTCACGGGCGAGGTCCACCGCCTCGGGGCGGCGCGCGAGCATCGACTCGGCGCCCAGGTCGACGCGCACACCCGCGATCTCGCCGGGCAGCAGCTTGCCGCCGACCCGGTCGGAGGCCTCCAGCACGGTCACCCGGGCCCCGCGCTGAAGCAGCCGGTGCGCGGCGGCCAGCCCGGCGATGCCCGCTCCGATGACGACGACGTGACCCGTGCCCGCAGGTGATCCGCTCATGGCCCCACCCTCTCAGACACCACTGACAGCGGCGCCAGGGCCATGTGGCCCCAGCGCGATGTGACCGTGACCTCATCGGAACCGTCCACCCCCAACGCGCCGCGCCATCCGGGCGTCGAAGGAACGTCAGTCGTCGCGAAACCAGTCGTCACGAACCCAGCCGTCACGAACCCTCGGGGGTACCGCCAGATGCGCACACCACGATCACTGCCACGGCCTGTTCAGGCCCTGGCCGCCGTCCTGCTCGCCGCGTCCCTCGCCCTCGCCGGATGCAGCGGTGCGGACGACAGCGGCGGCGGCTCCTCCGGCAGCAAGGCCGACTCCGCAGGTATCGCGCAGGAGGGCACGTCCGGCGCGTCCGGCGCGAAGGCGCGCGGCGCCGACGCCGCCACCAAGGCCCCCAGACTCACCGCGAGCAGCATCATCCGCACCGCCTCCCTCACCGTGCAGGTCAAGGACGTGCCCAAGGCGCTGGACGAGGCCCGCGCCACCGCCGAGAACGCGGGCGGCTACGTCGGCGACGAGAGCACCAGCCGGGATTCCGCGGGCCAGGAGCGCACCCGGGTGGTGCTGCGTGTGCCCACGGACAAGTACGACGCGGTCCTCACCGACCTGGAGGGCTCGGGCAAACTGATCCACCGCACGGCCAAGGCGCGGGACGTCACCGACCAGGTGGTGGACGTCGGCAGCCGCGTCAAGTCGCAGCGGGCCAGCGTGGCCCGGATCCGGGAGCTGATGGGCCGGGCCACCAAACTCGGTGACGTGGTCACCCTGGAAGGGGAGTTGAGCGGCCGCGAGGCGGACCTGGAGGCGCTGCTCGCCCAGCAGGCGTCCCTGAAGGACCGCACGAGCCTGGCCACCATCACCCTGTCGCTGTCGCGGACGCCGGTGCGGGCGGCGGCGGCCGGGGACGACTCCCCCGGCTTCACGGACGCCCTGGCGGGCGGCTGGCACGCGTTCGTCACGCTGCTGCGCTGGATCGCCCTGGCCGTCGGCGCGGTGCTGCCGTTCGCGGCCCTGGCCGCGCTGCTGACGCTGCTGTGGCTGCGGGTCGTACGCCCCCGGCTGCCGCGCCGTGCCCCCGCCGCGCCCATGGCGACCGCGCTGGGTCCGCTGCCGACGGCCCACCCGGCGCCCCAGCCCGCCGCCGAGCCGGACGAGCAGGGCTGAGCGAGTCCGAAATCCGGCGTGCCCGTAGCGTGTTCGCATGAGCATGAACGGTGGGCGGGGCGGGACGGAACGACTGGTCGTGATCGGCGGTGACGCCGCGGGGATGTCCGCGGCGTCGCAGGCACGCCGGATGCGGGGCCCGGAGGAACTGGAGATCGTGGCCTTCGAGCGCGGCCACTTCAGCTCCTACTCGGCGTGCGGGATCCCGTACTGGGTGGGCGGTGCCGTGCCCGAACGCGACCGGCTGATCGCGCGCACTCCCGAGGAGCACCGCGCGCGGGGGATCGACCTGCGCATGCGCACCGAGGTCGTGGAGGTCGACGTGGCCGGGCAGCGGGTACGCGCGCGTGACGTCGATTCCGGCGCCGAGTCCTGGACGTCGTACGACAAACTCGTCGTCGCCACGGGTGCCCGCCCGGTCCGCCCGGACATGCCGGGTGTGGACGCCCCCGGTGTGCACGGAGTGCAGACCCTGGACGACGGGCAGGCCCTCATCGACACGCTGGCGGGCACGCGTGGCCGCCGTGCGGTGGTCGTGGGTGCCGGATACATCGGTGTGGAGATGGCCGAGGCGCTGATCGACCGCGGCTTCGAGGTGACGGTCGTCAACCGCGGCACGGAGCCCATGTCGACCCTGGACCCGGACATGGGCCGCCTGGTGCACCGGGCCATGGAGGGCCTCGGCATCACCATGGTCGACGACGCCGAGGTGACGAAGCTGCTCACCGGCGAGGACGGCCGGATCCGCGCGGTGGTGACGGAGGAGGCCGAGTACCCGGCGGACATCGTGGTCCTGGGCATCGGGGTCCGCCCGGAGACCACGCTCGCCGCCGCGGCGGGCCTCCCCCTCGGCGCCCATGGCGGCCTGCTCACCGACCTCGCCATGCGGGTACGCGGCCACGAGAACATCTGGGCCGGCGGTGACTGCGTCGAGGTGCTGAACCTGGTCTCCGGCCGGGAGCAGTACGTCCCGCTCGGCACCCATGCCAACAAGCACGGCCAGGTCATCGGCACCAACGCCGGCGGCGGTTACGCCACCTTCCCCGGCGTGGTCGGCACGGCCGTCAGCAAGGTCTGCGATCTGGAGATCGCCCGCACCGGTCTGCGTGAGAAGGACGCCCGCCGGGTCGGCCTGCGGTTCGAGACGGTCACCATCGAGTCGACCAGCCGCGCGGGCTACTACCCCGGCGCCTCCCCCATGACGGTCAAGATGCTCGCCGAGCACCGCACGGGACGGCTGCTCGGCGTGCAGATCGTCGGCAGGGAGGGCGCGGGCAAGCGGGTCGACATCGCCGCCGTGGCCCTCACCGCCGGTATGACGGTGGAGCAGATGACAGCCCTGGACCTGGGCTACGCCCCGCCGTTCTCACCGGTGTGGGACCCGGTACTGGTGGCGGCGAGAAAGGCGGCGGCGAAGGTGCGCGCGAGCGCCGGTCAGAGCCTGCGTGACGCTGTGTGAGACAGGGTCTCAGGCCGTGCCGCTGATCCTCGGGAGTGAGGTGACCGAGGTGTTGGACGACACGGCCGCGGGCTGCTCCCCCGCCGGCTTGGCATGGGCCGCCGACGCCCTCGTGGACCGCAGCCGATGGCTCACCGCCTCGTCCAGCGTCACCGGCCGCTGCATCTGCGAGGCCAGCCGCCCCGCCTCCTGGCCGAGCCGTGCGACGTCCTCCCAGGGGAGCCGCACGACGAGGGAGAGCTCCGCCTCGCCGTCGGGTGTGGCGTGCATCGGAGGGGTGATTCGGTCGTTCATCGCCTGATCCTCACGTCGGTTGAGGAGAGATACGCACACCTGCTCGGCGGCGTTCACCGATTCGTCCGGCCCATCGCGGGCAGTACTTTTGTGTGGTCATCCCCGTGCATGACGTGAACCCGGTGCGCCGTACCCCTTGGGTGACATACGCGCTCATCGCCGCGAACGTCCTCGTGTTCCTCTCCACGCCCGGCATAGCCGGATCCGTGGCCGGGGGCAGCGATCTGGCCCAGCTGTGCCACCTCCAGGCCTTCATGGACCGCTACGCGGCCGTCCCCAGGGAGCTGATCCACCATCAGCTGCCGACGATGGTCCCGACGGGCGGCGTGGGCGTGGGCCCGCACGGCCCGGGCTGTGTGGTGGGGGCGCCGGGCTACGACAAGTCACCGCCGCTGTCGGTGTTCACCGCGATGTTCCTGCACGGCAGCTGGCTGCACCTGCTGGGCAACATGCTGTTCCTGCTGATCTTCGGCAACAACGTCGAGGACCGGATGGGCCACGTCCGGTACTTCCTCTTCTACGTCGTCTGCGGCTACGCGGCCGGGTACGGCTTCGCGCTGCTCAACGCCGGCAGCGGCGACCCGCTGATCGGCGCGTCCGGGGCGATCGCCGGCGTCCTCGGCGCCTATCTGGTGCTCTACCCGAGGGCCAGGGTGTGGGTGCTGGTGCCGTTCCTGATCTTCCTGCCGCTGCGGCTGCCCGCATGGCTGGTGCTGGGCTTCTGGTTCGGGCTGCAGGCGGTGTACTCCTCCGGGCACGGCGTGTCCGGCGCGGGCACGGTGGCCTACTCGGCGCACGTCGTCGGCTTCCTCGCGGGCATGCTGCTCGCCTGGCCGCTCAAGCCCGGCACCCCGCCCCCGCCGGAGCCGCGCGGCCTGCTGTTCGGCAGGCGGGCCCGGCCCCGGCAGGCCTGGCAGACCTGGTAGGTCAGCGGGCGGTCCGCGTGTGCACGTACTCCACGAGCCGGGTCAGCGCGTCCGGGTCGGTGGACGGCATGACTCCGTGGCCGAGGTTGAAGACGTGGCCCTCCAGCTTCGCGGCCGAGTCGAGGACCTCGCGGGTCTTGGCCTCGACGGCCTCGGTGCCGGCGAACAGGACGGTCGGGTCGAGGTTGCCCTGGAGCGCCTTGCCGGGGCCGACCCGGCGGGCGGCCTCGTCCAGCGGGACGCGCCAGTCGACACCGACGACGTCCGCGCCGGCCTCGCCCATGAGCCCCAGCAGCTCGCCGGTGCCGACGCCGAAGTGGATGCGCGGGACGCCGTACCCGGCGACGGCCTCGAAGACCTTCGCGGAGGCGGGCATCGCCGAGTGGCGGTAGTCGGCGGGGGCCAGCGCTCCGGCCCAGGAGTCGAACAGCTGCACCGCCGAGGCGCCCGCCTCGATCTGCACCTTCAGGAACGCGGTGGTGATGTCCGCGAGGCGGTCCAGCAGGTCGGCCCACAGCTCCGGGTCGCCGTACATCATCGCCTTGGCGTTCTCGAACGTACGGGACGGGCCGCCCTCGACGAGATAGCTGGCGAGGGTGAACGGCGCGCCGGCGAAGCCGATCAGCGGGGTGCCGCCCAGCTCGCGGGTGAGCAGGCCGATCGCCTCGGTGACGTAGGAGACGTCCTCGGGGGTGAGGTCGCGCAGCCGGGCGAGGTCGGCACGGGTACGGATCGGTTGCTCGACGACCGGGCCGACGCCGGGCTTGATGTCGAGGTCGAGACCGATGGCCTTCAGCGGGACGACGATGTCGCTGAAGTAGATCGCCGCGTCCACGCCGTGCCGGCGCACCGGCTGCAGCGTGATCTCCGCGACCAGCTCGGGTCGCGTGCAGGACTCCAGCATCCCGATGCCCTCACGCACCTTGTGGTACTCCGGCAGGGAGCGCCCGGCCTGCCGCATGAACCACACCGGCGTGTGCGGCACGGGCTCGCGCCTGCACGCCTTGAGGAAGGCGGAATCGTACGTCGCGGACGGCCGCGTCGGTTGCTGGCCCGTGGAAGTCCCGTGGGCGGTGTCGTTGGCACTCACGGGGAAAGTCTCGCACGGCGGTGCCGGGGCCTCTGCCTGGGTCCGGCGACCGCCGGTGCGGGGTGTCTGCCCCGCACGATGCCCTCGTTCCCCTTACTCTTCCCCGCATGGCTGCGGCTCAGGGACGACTGTCGGACGGCGCTGGCGGAATGGACGACGCGAAGGAGACGGAGGAGGCCGAGGGGCATACGGGCAGTACGGCTCCACCGGCCTTCCGGGCCGCGGTCGAGGCGCTGCGGACCGCCCGGCTGCGGCCGCAGATCGAGGCGGAGCCGACGCCCGCCCCGCAGCGGCTCGCCCCCTTCGCGTACGCCGTGGAGGCCGCGGTCGTCGACGGCGACCAGGACCTCGCCGACGGCCGCCTGGTGCTGCTGCACGACCCGGCCGGGCACGACGCCTGGCGGGGCACGTTCCGGCTGGTGACGCTGGTGCGGGCCGAGCTGGAGCCGGAGATGGCGGCCGATCCGCTGCTGCCCGAGGTGTGCTGGTCGTGGCTGACCGGCGCCCTCCAGGCGCGGGGGCTCGCGTACGGCGACCCGAGCGGCACCGTCACCCGGGCGAGTTCGCACTACTTCGGCGGGCTGTCCGAGCGGCCAGCCGCCTCACAGATCGAGATCCGTGCCTCCTGGACGCCCCGCGAGGGCCTGGGCGGGGTCCCGGACACCGCCGCCCATCTGGCCTCCTGGTGCGATCTGCTGGCCCAGGTCGCAGGCCTGCCGCCGGCCGCCCCCGGCGACGCCTCCGTGGTGTCCCTGCCGCAGCGCAGGGGGCCCCAGTCCCGCTGAGCCCCGCGGTTCCTCCGACAGTTCCTCCGACAGTTCCTCCGCCCCGCCGGCGTCGCCGGCGGGGCGTTCTCGTCCACCCGGCAGTCGCGCGACTCACCCTTCATTGACCATCTCTTTGTCGATACGGCCACTTTCAGAACCCGAATCGCACTCGCCCGAACCCACCCGATCCCTCAATGATCGACCGCGTGTCCGAATTGCACGGATTGTTACTCACTGGATCGTGATCATTCCCTAAAGGCGGACGGGTTTGGTGCCGAAGACGACTGTGACCTTGCAATCACGGTTCGTCCCGGCTTCATCCCCACGAGCCGGCCCGTCCCCCCACCCCAGGAGGCCTGGTGTCCGTTCTCCTCGAGCAGCCCGCAAGCCTGGTCGCCTACCGCCCGAACAAGCCGACCGCCATGGTGGTCGTGGCCGACCCGCGCGTCCGCTCCACCGTCACCCGCCACCTGTGGGCGCTCGGTGTGCGCGATGTCATCGAGGCCTCGTCCATCGCGGAGGCTCGTCCCCGCATCGGCAACCCCCGCGACATCTGCGTCGCCGACGTCCACCTTCCCGACGGCTCCGGCCTGACCCTGCTGTCCGAGACCCGCGCCGCGGGCTGGCCCAACGGCCTCGCGCTGTCCGCCGCCGACGACATCGGCGCCGTACGCAACGCCCTGGCCGGCGGTGTCAAGGGCTACGTCGTCACCGGCACCCGTACCAACATCGGGCTCCCCACCCGACCGGGCGCCGCCCCCATCGGCGCCGCCGCCCGTATGCACCGCCGCCCCCCGGGCGCCCCGAGCCACCCGGGCGGCTACCGCGAGCTGTCCGGCCGCGAGGTCGAGGTGCTGCGCCTGGTCGCCGAGGGGCAGTCGAACAAGGCGATCGGCGTCTCGATGGGCCTGTCCGCCCTCACCGTCAAGAGCCACCTCGCCCGCATCGCCCGCAAGCTCGGCACGGGCGACCGGGCCGGAATGGTGGCGGTGGCCCTGCGTACCGGGATCATCCACTGACTCACTGCCCCTCTCCCACTCACCGTGACCGACTCACCGTCATCCGCTGACCGTCGCCCCCTCACCGCCATCCACTGACCTCATAACGGTTCGCCCATGTGAACCAGGCATTTCACCCGCCAGACCGATTCCTGACTGGTTTACGACCCTCCGACGCCCGTCGACGGAACGTTCCGTCGACGGGCGCTGTCCACACACAGATACCCTTGACATGTGACCGACGCCCAAGAGACCGCAGCAGACATGCCACTGCGCACCACCGGAGGGACCCCTCCGGATGACGGCGGATCCTCTGAGACGGCGGCGCCGGTCCCCTTGCTCGAGCCCCGCGAGGGCATTCCCCCGGTGATCGCCGACGAGGCCGCGCTGGCCGAGGCGGTCGCCGCCTTCGCCGCGGGCACCGGCCCCGTCGCCGTCGACGCCGAGCGCGCATCCGGTTACCGCTACGGACAGCGCGCCTACCTGGTGCAGCTGCGCCGCGAGGGAGCCGGGACCGCGCTGATCGACCCCGTCGCCTGCCCCGACCTGTCGGGACTCGGCGAGGCGCTGTCCGGCACCGAGTGGGTGCTCCACGCGGCCACCCAGGACCTGCCCTGCCTGCGTGAGATAGGCATGATCCCCAGCCGCCTGTTCGACACCGAGCTGGCCGGCCGGCTCGCCGGGTTCCCGCGGGTCGGCCTCGGCGCGATGGTCGAGGGCGTCCTGGGCTTCGTACTGGAGAAGGGCCACTCCGCCGTCGACTGGTCGACCCGGCCGCTGCCCGAGCCGTGGCTGAGGTATGCCGCGCTGGACGTCGAGCTGCTCGTCGACCTGCGCGACGCCCTGGAGAAGGAGCTGGACCGGCAGGGCAAGCTGGAGTGGGCCCGGCAGGAGTTCGACGCGATCGCCTCGGCGCCGCCCGCCGAGCCGCGCAAGGACCCCTGGCGCCGTACGTCCGGCATGCACAAGGTGCGGCGGCGCCGGCAGCTCGGCGTCGTTCGCGAGCTGTGGGAGACCAGGGACCGGCTCGCCCAGCGGCGGGACGTTTCGCCGGGCAAGGTGCTCAGTGACTCCGCCATCGTGGAGGCGGCGCTCGCCCTGCCGGCCAATGTGCACGCCCTGGCCGGGCTGAACGGTTTCGGTCACCGGATGGGGCGGCGGCAGCTGGAGCAGTGGCAGACCGCCGTGGATCGGGCCAAGGCGCTCTCCGAAGCACAGCTGCCGCAGCCGGGGCAGCCGGTCGCGGGGCCGCCGCCGCCTCGGGCGTGGGCGGACAAGGACCCGGCCGCCGCGGCGCGCCTCTCGGCGGCTCGGGCCGGGGTGTCCTCGCTGGCCGAGCGGCTCAATATGCCCCAAGAGAATCTGATCACCCCTGACACGGTGCGGCGGCTCTGCTGGGAGCCGCCGAAGAGTGTGGACGAGGAGTCCGTGGGGGCCGCGCTGGCCGGGTACGGGGCGCGGGCTTGGCAGGTGGAGCTGGTGACTCCGGTGCTTGTCGCTGCGCTGGCTGCTGCGGAGGCCTAGGGGCTGTCTGACAATTCCCGCCTGCCCCGCGACGCCTGGCACGCACTCCCCCACGCTCGGCTTCGCTCGCGCGGGGGGACCCCCATGCCGCGTTGCCGAACCGCCCACGTGGCTCCGCCACGAGGGCGCTCCGGCGCCTTGCGATCGCACGCTCCCCCACGCTCGAACGCGCTCGCGCGGGGGGACCCCCATCGCCGCCGCGGGGCCCGCCCTTCGGGCGGACGACGGGAATTGTCAGACAGCCCCTAGTCGCCGTTGAGGGTTCTGTTGTGCGGCGGCTGCGGGTTGTTCGTGGCTGGTCGCGCCCACGCGGCGGAGCCGCATATCGATACAGCCCCGCGCCCCTTTGGGGCGCGTCACCTCGGGGCGCGTCATCTTGTCGCGCCTCTCATGAAGCCGTTGTAGATGAAGCGCTGCAGGGCCAGGAAGGCGATCAGGGTCGGGAGGATCACCAGTACCGCTCCGGCCGAGATCGTCTCCCAGTGGGCGCCGAAGGGGCCGCGGAAGCGGAACAGGGACGTCGAGATCACGCCAAGATCCTGGGACGGCATGTAGAGGAAGGGGATGTAGAAGTCGTTGTAGACGGTGATCCCCTTCACGATCACCACGGTCGCCGTCGCGGGTTTCAGCAGCGGGAAGATGATCTTCCGGTAGATCGTGAAGGCACTGGCGCCGTCCAGGCGGGCGGCCTCGTCCAGGGAGACCGGGATCGACCTGACGAACTGGAGGAAGATGTAGATCGAGACGATGTCCGTGCCCATGTAGAGCAGGATCGGCGCCCAGCGGGTGTCGAAGAGGCCGAAGCTGTTGACGATCTGGAAGGTGGCCACCTGGGTGGTCACACCGGGGACCAGCGCGGCCAGCAGGAACAGGGCCACCACCAGCTTCTTGAAGCGGAAGGTGAAGCGGTCGATGGCGTAGGCCGTCATCGAGCCGATCAGTACGGTGCCGCCGATGGCGAAGACCAGGATGAAGGCCGTGTTGCCGAGGGCCCTGAGCATTCCGCCGTCCTGGAACGCCGTCACGTAGTTGTGGAAGTTGAACAGGTCGTGGGGGGCGGCGAGGGCCCCGCTGTCGTCCGCCATCTCGTCCGGGGTCTTCAGGGACGTCAGGAGGACGGCGCCCAGCGGGAGCAGGACGACCACCGTCGCGGTGATCAGCGACAGGTACACCAGGGTGCGGGCGACGATACGGCGCGTCATACGAGGTCCACCTTGTCGTCCGGGACCAGCCGCCGTTGCAGCCAGGTCACCGCCAGCACGATCAGCAGCAGGACGATCGCGGCAGCCGAGGCGAGCCCCGTCTTGTTGAACTGGAAGGCCAGCTTCACGGTCTGGATCACGAAGGTCTCGGTGCCGGTCGCGCCGCCGGTCATGATGTACGGGATGTCGAAGGCGGACAGCGACCCGGAGACCGAGAGGATCACGGTCAGGGTCACCACCGGCTTGATGCCGGGCGCGATGATGTGGCGGAACTGCTGCCAGCGGTTCGCGCCGTCCAGCTCGGCCGCCTCGTACAGCTCCCCCGGGATGGACTGGATCGCGCCGAGGAAGAGGACGAAGTTCAGGCCGAGGTAGCGCCAGACGGAGACGCCCGCGAGGGAGAGGTTCGCCGAGACGGGCGTGCCCAGCCAGGCGTGGTGGGAGTGCGCGCCGAACAGGCTCAGCACCGAGTCCAGGGTGCCGCCGTCCTGGAAGAAGTAGAGGAAGACGAAGCCGATCGCCACCCCGTTGATCAGGTACGGGAAGAAGAGCACGCCCTTGAAGAAGTTCCGGAAGCGGACGTCGAAGCTCAGGACGGTCGCGAAGTAGAGGGCGGCGACGATCTGGACGGCGGATGCGGCCAGGTAGTAGCCGCTGACGAAGAAGACCTCGAAGAGGTCGGGGCGGGTGAAGAGTTCGGTGTAGTTCCCGGTGCCCGTGTAGTGCAGTTCCGGGCTGACGCCGTCCCAGTCGGTGAAGCTGTAGGCGACCATGTTGGCGATCGGCGCGTAGGTGAAGGTGATCAGGAGGGCGAGCGGGGCGAGCAGGAACAGCCAGGGGGTCACCGTCCGCCAGACCCGCGCCCGGCGGGGCGCGGGTTGCGGGACGGGGGCCGGGCCGGCGGGAGCCGTGCTCACCTCTCGGTCCGCCTTCTGGGTGGTGTCCGTCATCAGGAGCCCGATCCCACGGTCTTCTGGGCTGCGGTCCACTTCTTGGTGAGGCCGTTCAGGAAGTCGTCGAGGCTGCCGCTCTTCGCGCCGCGCGCGAGGTCGACCAGGTCCTGGCGGTAGTCGGGCTTGTAGATGCCGACCTCCGACTGGTCGTCGACGAGCTTGAGCTTGGCGCCCGCGGAGTCGTCGAGTTCGATCAGCTTGACGCCGGCGTCCTCGTACGGCTTCAGGACGGTGGGCAGGGGCGCGTCCTTCAGCGGGGAGATCGCCAGGTTGTCCTTGTCGTAGCCGGACTTGTCGGTGAACCAGTCGATCCAGGCGCGGGCCGCCTCCTTGTGCGCGGAGTGGACGTTGACGGCCTGGTTGTAGTCGGGGCCGACGACCGCGCAGAACTTGCCGCCCACCTGGGCCGGGAAGGGCATGAAGCCGATGTCGCCGGGGTCGGTGCCCGCCTTCTTCGCTGCGTCCTGGAACTGGATGACCGCCCAGGTGCCGAGCCATTCCGTGGCGATCTTGCCCTTGGCCAACTGGGGCTTGGACGCCTCCCAGTTGGTGGTCGTCGGGTCCTTCTCGGCGAGCCCGTCGTGCACGATGTCGTACAGGAGCCGGTCCCCGACGCGCAGATCGGCGCCCGCCGCCCAGGGGTCGCCCTCGGCGAGCTTGGTGGTCGCCCCGGTGTCGCAGTGCACCGAGCCGTTGACGAACGTCCAGGAGGTCAGCGGCCATTGGGCGGCGAAGTTGGTGTAGTACGGGGTCGCGCCGGTCTTCGACCTGATCGCCTTCAGGTCGTCGAGGAACTCGGCCGGGGTGGTGGGCCACTTGGTGACGCCGGCCTCCTTCCAGACCCGCTTGTTGTAGACGAAGCCGGGGGTAACGCCGATCGGGCTCTGGCCGTATACCTTGCCGCCGACGGTGGTGAAGTCGGTGAACCGGTACTTCTTGGCACGCTCCGCCTGGGTGCCGAGCGAGGCGAAGAACTTCGGGTAGTCGCTCTTCTTGATCACCGCGGGGATCATCAGGACGTCGCCGTAGTTCTCCGTGTTCATGCGGATCTTGACTTCGGACTCGTAGTTGGTGAGGGCCTGGAACTTGACCTGCACCTTCGGGTACGTCTTGTTGAACTCGGCGGCGTACTTCTTCATCGTGCCGTCCTGCACGAGGTCGGTCCGCTGGGTGAGGACCGTGATGGTCCCGCTCACCTTCGCCGGGTCGTCGGGCGCCTTGGCGTCGGCGCCCTTCGTCGAGCCTCCCGTACCGGTGCAGCCCGCCAGCAGCAGGGCGGCTCCCGCGGCCGTGGCGAGGATGGGGCTTCGGTGCGTACGGCGGTTCATGTGCGTCAACTCCGTTCTCGGGACGGAAGAGCACGTGCGAGTTGGCTGATTCGGCACTCTGACAGCGCTTTCCTCAACCGGTAAAGTCCCAATCCCGCCAAGGCTGCAGAAGTACGTCCAATCCCGTGTGTAGACCGGTTTAGGGAGTGCGCATGCTGGAGGCCACACCGCTCACCGAGGGCTGGATCCTGCGGCACGAAGGGGAGGCGCTGCCCGCCCGGGTGCCGGGGTGCGTGCACACCGATCTGCTCGCGGCCGGGGTGATCCCGGACCCGTTCCTCGGGCGGAACGAGGTGGAGGTGGCCTGGGTCGGGCGGCGGGAGTGGACGTACGAGAGGGAGTTGCGGGAGGCGTCCGCGCACGAGCAGACCGATCTCGTCTTCGACGGCCTCGACACCGCTGCCGAGATCACGCTCGGCGGTCAACTCCTCGGCCGGGTGCGGAACATGCACCGCTCCCACCGCTTCGACGTCACGGGGGCAACGGGTCCGCTGGCGGTGCGTTTCGCCTCCGCCTACACCGAGGCCGAGGCCGTCCGCGAACGGCTGGGCGAGCGGCCCGCCGCCTATGCCGAGCCGTACCAGTACATCCGCAAGATGGCCTGCTCCTTCGGCTGGGACTGGGGGCCCACGCTGGTCACGGCGGGCATCTGGCGGCCGGTGCGGCTGGAGCGCTGGTCCACCGCGCGGATCAGCCGGGTGCGGCCCCTGGTGACCGTCGAACAGGGCACGGGTGTCGTCGAGTTGCGGGTGGACGTCGAGCGGACCCGGGTGGAGGCACGGCTCGCCGTTCAGGCCCGGGTGGGCGGGCGGACGGCGCGCGCCGAGGTCGACGGTACGCGTGGGGTCGTACGGCTCCGGGTACCGGAGGTGCGGCTGTGGTGGCCTCGGGGATACGGGGAACAGCCGCTGTACGACCTGGAGTTGACGCTGGCGCACGATGACGGGGTGCTCGACACCTGGCATCGCCGGATCGGCTTCCGCACGGTCGGGCTGGACCGCCGGCCCGACCGGCACGGCACCGGCTTCACGCTCGTCGTCAACGGGGAGCCGCTGTTCGCGCGAGGCGTGAACTGGATCCCGGACGACGTCCTCCCCTCCCGCGTCACCCGTGAGCGCTACCGGGAGCGGCTCGGGCAGGCCGCCGCGGCGGGCGTGGACCTGGTGCGGGTGTGGGGCGGCGGGATCTACGAGAGCGAGGACTTCTACGACGCCTGCGACGAGCTGGGGCTCATGGTCTGGCAGGACTTCCCGTTCGCCTGCGCGGCCTATCCGGAGGAGCAGCCGCTGCGCGGGGAGGTGGAGGCGGAGGCCCGGGAGAACGTCGTACGGCTGATGCCGCATCCGTCGCTGGTGCTGTGGAACGGCAACAACGAGAACCTGTGGGGCTTCAGGGACTGGGGCTGGGAGCGGCGGCTGGCCGGGGACTCCTGGGGCGAGGGGTACTACCTGGGGCTGCTGCCGCGTGTGGTCGCCGAGTTGGACCCGACGCGGCCGTACACGGCGGGCAGCCCGTGGTCGGGGTCCTGGGATCACCACCCGAACGACCCGGCGCACGGCACGCATCACTCGTGGGAGGTGTGGAACCGGGAGGACTACGCGGACTACGGGCTGAACGTGCCGCGTTTCGTGGCCGAGTTCGGCTGGCAGGCACCGCCGGCATACGCGACGCTGCGGCGCGCGCTGCCCGGTGAGGACCTCGCATCGGACTCCCCCGGCATGCTGCACCACCAGAAGGCGGACGACGGCAACGGCAAGCTGGAGCGCGGCCTCGCCCGTCATTTCACCCTGCCCGAAGGGGACTTCGACCGCTGGCACTACCTCACCCAGGTCAACCAGGCGCGGGCGGTGGCCGCCGGGATCGAGCACTGGCGGTCGCACTGGCCGGTGTGCGCGGGCACGGTCGTCTGGCAGCTCAACGACTGCTGGCCGGTGACCTCCTGGGCGGCGATCGACGGCGACGGGCGGGAGAAGCCGCTGTACCACGAGCTGCGGCGGCTGTACGCCGACCGGCTGCTGACGCTGCGGCCGCGGGCGGACGGGCTGGTGCTGGCCGCCGTCAACCAGGCCGCCGAGGAGTGGACGGGGTCGGTGACGCTGCGCCGGATGACCGTCGACGGCGTGGTGGTCGGCGGGGCGAGCATGGCGCTGGCGGCCGGGGCGCGGGCGGTGGCGGAGATCGGGGTACCGAGGGAACTCAGGCCGGCCGGGCCGAAGGAGTTCCTGGTCGCCGAGGCATGGGGGTCCCCCCGCTCGAGCGAAGTCGAGAGCGGGGGAGGGCTGCGGGCCCTGTACTTCCCGGCCCCCGACCGCGAAATCCCTTACCCGTGGCCGGAGTTCGAGGTGTCGGTGGCGCCGGGTGCGGTGACGGTGACGGCCCGTACCCTCGTACGGGACCTGCTGCTGCAGGCCGACCGGCTGGACCCTGCGGCGCGGGCGGACCGCGGGCTGGTCACGCTGCTTCCCGGGGAACGGGTCACGATCGGCGTGCGGGGCTGGAAGACTCCTGACGCGGCCGCCGCCCGGGCCGCCCTGTACTGCGTGGAGCCATCCTGATGACAGCGACGCCGACGCCCCGCGTCACCATCAAGGACGTCGCCGCGCGCGCCGGGGTGTCCAAGGGCGCGGTGTCGCTGGCCGTCAACCACAAGCCGGGGCTGTCGGAGGCCACCCGGGACCGGATCTTCGCCGCCGCGCGGGAACTGGGCTGGGCGCCGAACCTCACCGCGCGGTCGCTCGCCGGGGCCCGGGTGGACGTGGTGGGGCTGGCGATCTGCCGGCCGGCGCAGATGCTGGGGCTCGAGCCCTTCTACATGGAGTTCATCTCGGGCGTGGAGAGCGTGCTGACCGAGCGGTCCTGCTCACTGCTGCTCAGGCTCGTACGAAACGTACGGGAGGAGGCCGGTCTGCTGGAGTCCTGGTGGAAGGGGCGGCAGATCGGCGGGTCGATCCTGGTGGACTTCGGGGCGGACGACCCGAGGCCGGCGGTGGCCGAGCGGCTCGGCCTGCCGGTGGTGGCGGTCGGGCACCCCTCGCTGACCGGCGGGCTCACCTCCGTGTGGACGGACGACGCCACCGCCGTCAAGGAGGCCGTGCGCTACCTCGCCGCGCTGGGGCACCGGCGGATCGCCCGGGTCGGCGGCGCGGCGGCCCTCGGGCACACCGCGATGCGCACGGCCGCCTTCGACGAGGCGGCCCGCGCCCTGGACCTCGCCGGTGCCTGGCAGGCCACCACCGACTACTCGGGCGAGGCCGGCGCCCGGGCGACCCGCTCGCTGCTGACCGCCGCGCCCCCGGACCGGCCGACCGCGATCGTCTACGACAACGACATCATGGCGGTGGCCGGTCTCTCGGTGGCCGCCGAGATGGGCCTGAAGGTGCCCGCCGACGTGTCCCTGCTGGCCTGGGACGACTCCCAGCTGTGCCGGCTGACCCATCCCACCCTCTCCGCGATGAGCCATGACGTGCACGGCTTCGGCGCGGACGCGGCCCGTACGCTGTTCGGGGTGATCACGGGCGAGGGTCCGGGACACCATCCGGTCCCGACTCCGGTGCTGACGCCGAGGGGGTCGACGGCACCACCGTCGGTGTGACCTTCGCCGCTTGGGCCGACGGGACTGGGCAGCTACGTTACCCATAAGTAGCATGGGGGCTGAGCGCGCGCTCAGCGCTTGCGTGCCGCAGCAGTGCCATCCCGCACCCTGGAGGAGAGCCATCGTGCCTCGTACCATCAGGGACGTCGTCTTCGTAGACGGCGTCCGCACCCCGTTCGGCAAGGCGGGCCCGAAGGGCATCTACCACGAGACCCGTGCCGACGACCTCGTCGTGAAGGCGATCCGGGAGCTGCTGCGCCGCAACCCCGGGCTCGACCCGAAGAAGATCGACGAGGTCGCCATCGCCGCGACCACCCAGATCGGCGACCAGGGCCTGACCCTGGGCCGCACCGCCGGCATCCTCGCCGGTCTGCCCCAGTCGGTCCCCGGCTACTCCATCGACCGCATGTGCGCCGGCGCGCTGACCGCCGTGACCACCACGGCCGGTTCGATCGCGTTCGGCGCGTACGACGCCGTCATCGCCGGTGGTGTCGAGCACATGGGCCGCCACCCGATGGGCGAGGGCGTGGACCCCAACCCGCGCTTCGTGTCGGAGAAGCTGGTCGACGAGTCCGCCCTGTTCATGGGCATGACCGCCGAGAACCTGCACGACCGGTACCCGCAGATCACCAAGCTGCGCGCCGACGAATACGCCGTGCGCTCCCAGGAGAAGGCCGCCAAGGCGTACGCCAACGGCAAGATCCAGGCCGACCTGGTGCCGATCTCGGTGCGCCGCACCAGCCCGGAAGGCGGCGAGACGGGCTGGGGCCTGGTCACCGCCGACGAGCCGATGCGCCCGGGCACGACCCTGGAGAACCTCTCGGGTCTCAAGACCCCGTTCCGCGTCCACGGCCGGGTCACCGCCGGCAACGCGGCCGGTCTGAACGACGGCGCCACCGCCTCGATCATCGCCAGCGAGGACTTCGCCCGCGAGAACGGCCTGCCGGTCAAGATGCGCCTGGTGTCCTACGCCTTCGCGGGCGTGGAGCCGGAGGTCATGGGCTACGGCCCGATCCCCGCCACGGAGAAGGCCCTCGCCAAGGCGGGCCTGTCGATCGAGGACATCAACCTCTTCGAGATCAACGAGGCCTTCGCCGTCCAGGTCCTGGCCCTCCTCGACCACTACGGCATCGCCGACGACGACGCGCGCGTCAACCAGTACGGCGGCGCCATCGCCTACGGCCACCCGCTGGCCTCCTCCGGCGTCCGTCTGATGACGCAGCTGGCCCGCCAGTTCGAGGAGCAGCCGCACGTCCGCTACGGCCTGACCACCATGTGCGTCGGCTTCGGCATGGGCGCGACGGTCATCTGGGAGAACCCGCACTTCGACGGAGGCGACAAGTGAGCACCACCGCTGAACTCCTGAAGGGCGCGGCCGAGCTGTTCCCTGACGAGGTCGTCACGCAGGCGCACGTACGCCACTTCGACCTCCCCCTGGGCGCCGGGCGCTTCGCCCTCATCACCCTGGACAACGGCTTCGACCACACCAAGCCGACCACCTTCGGCCCGGCCTCGCTCGCGAACCTGAGCACCGCGATCGACCAGGTGGAGAAGGAGGCCGCGGACGGCGAGATCGTCGGCGTCGGCATCACCGGCAAGCCGTTCATCTTCGCGGTCGGCGCCGACCTCAAGGGCGTCGAGCTGCTGAAGGAGCACAAGGACGCGCTGGCCATCGGCAAGGGCGGCCACGAGGTCTTCAAGCGGCTGTCGGGGCTCGCGGTCCCCACCTTCGCGTACTACAACGGCGCGGCGATGGGCGGTGGCGTCGAGGTCGGCCTGCACTGCGCCTACCGCACGGTGTCCGCGGCCATCCCCGCCTTCTCCCTCCCCGAGGTCTTCCTCGGCCTGGTACCCGGCTGGGGCGGCTGCGCGCTGCTGCCGAACCTGATCGGCGCCGAGAAGGCCGTCTCGGTCATCATCGAGAACAGCCTCAACCAGAACAAGCAGCTCAAGGGCAAGCAGGTGTACGAGCTCGGGATCGCCGACGCGATCTTCGAGGGCGCCGACTTCCTGGAGCAGTCCCTCATCTGGACGGCGACCGTCCTCAAGGGCGAGATCGTCGTCGAGCGCCCGGCGATCGACCGCGGCGAGGCCTGGGACCAGGCCGTCGCCAAGGGCCGCTTCATCGCGGACTCCAAGGTGCACGGCGCGGCCCCGGCCGCCTACCGCGCCCTCGACATCATCGCCGCCGCCAAGAACGGCGACCTGCAGCAGGGCTACGACGCCGAGGACGTCGCGCTGGCCGACCTCATCATGGGCGGCGAACTGCGCGCGGGCATCTACGCGTTCAACCTCGTCCAGAAGCGCGGCAAGCGCCCGGCGGGTGCCCCGGACAAGAGCCTGGCCCGCCCGGTGACGAAGGTCGGCGTGGTCGGCGCGGGCCTGATGGCCTCGCAGCTCGCCCTGCTGTTCCTGCGCCGCCTGGAGGTCCCGGTCGTCCTCACGGACATCGACCAGGAGCGCGTCGACAAGGGTGTGGGCTACGTCCACGCCGAGATCGACAAGCTGCTCGGCAAGGGCCGCGTCAACCAGGACAAGGCCAACCGCCTCAAGGCGCTGGTGACCGGCGTCCTGGACAAGGCCGAGGGCTTCTCGGACGCGGACTTCGTCATCGAGGCCGTCTTCGAGGAGATCGGCGTCAAGCAGCAGGTGTTCGCGGAGGTCGAGGCGGTCGCCCCGGCGCACGCGATCTTCGCCACCAACACCTCCTCCCTCTCGGTGACGGAGATGGCGTCGAAGCTGAAGCACCCCGAGCGGGTCGTCGGCTTCCACTTCTTCAACCCGGTGGCGGTCCTCCCCCTCCTGGAGATCGTCCGCGGCGAGCAGACGGACGACGCCTCGCTCGCGACCGCCTTCGCGGTGGCCAAGAAGCTGAAGAAGACCGCGGTTCTGGTGAAGGACGCCCCGGCGTTCGTCGTGAACCGCATCCTGACCCGCTTCATGGGCGAGATCCAGAACGTCATCGACGAGGGCACTCCGGTCGAGATCGCGGAGAAGGCGGTGGAGCCCCTGGGCCTGCCGATGTCCCCGCTGGTCCTGCTGGAGCTGGTCGGCCCGGCGATCGGCCTGCACGTCTCGGAGACCCTCAACCGGGCCTTCCCGGACCGCTTCACGGTCTCCGCGAACCTCGCCGCCGTCGTCAAGGCCGGCAAGCGCGGCTTCTACGTCTACGACAGCGGCAAGCCCGAGCTCGACCCGGAGGTCGCCGCGCTGCTCAAGCAGGGCGACACCGTCCTGACCGAGGAGCAGGTCCGCGCCCGCGTCCTCGACGCGGTGGCCCAGGAGATCGGCCTCATGCTCGACGAGGGCGTCGTCGCCGAGGCCCAGGACATCGACCTCTGCCTCATCACCGGCGCCGGCTGGCCCTTCCACCTGGGCGGCATCACGCCGTACCTGGACCGCGAGGGCGTCTCGGAGCGCGTGAACGGCAAGAAGTTCCTGGCCCCGGGCGCGGCGAGCGTCCCGGCGTAGCCGCCTCCGCACCAACCCGATGCCCGGCACACCGACTGGTGTGCCGGGCATCGGCGTGTCGCCTGTTCAGAGGCGTTTGGCGCTGCGGAACAGCTGGGCGTAGAAGCCGTTGCCGTCGATGCGGGAGACGCCGCCCGTGTCCCCCATCGTGGGGCCGTTCTGCTCCTTGCGGCTGGAGAGGAAGACCTTGTGGCCCTCGGTGTCCAGCCCCAGGTAGAGGGCCACGTGGTCGATGTGGTTGCCGGTGCGGTGGTCCATCTTGAAGAACAGCAGGTCGCCCGGCTGGAGCATGTCCGTGTTCTTCGGCCGGGTGTACCAGGGCGAGGGGCCCTGGAGCTTGATGATGTCGACGCCGGCCTTGGCGCGGGCCATGCCGTCGGCCGAGCGGGGCAGGCCGTCGCCCGAGGTGTTCGTGGCCATCAGCGGGTAGCGGGCGCGGTAGCCCCACACCATCCGCATGAAGCCGGAGCAGTCCAGCGCGCGGTAGCGCTCCTTGCGCGGGTACATCGTGGTGCCGTTGCGGAAGGTGTACGAGATGCCGAGGTAGTCGTAGAAATCGTTCTGCTCCAGGCGGTCCACGCCGTCCGCCTTGTACGGGCCGAACACCGCGTCACCGGCGTACGGCACGCCCGCGGAGTCCTTCTTCACCGGCACGCCCTGCACGTACTGGAAGGCGATCGCGAAGATGTCGTCCTCCTGACTGCCCGAGTACTTCTTGAACCAGTCCTTGAACCACTGCTGGTTCTGGGCGCCCTTGACCCAGGGCTCCGGCATGAGGCGGACCCAGTCGTCGGTGACCACCTTGGTGCTGGTGTTGGCCGGTTCGCCGAAGGTCCGCGAGGGGCCCTTGAGGGTGGCCGTGCGGGCGCCGTCGGTGAAGGTGGCGATGACCGCGCCCTTGCCGTCGCGCAGTACCGAGCGCGCCGGGTCGTTCAGCCGCTCCCAGGTCTGCTTGCCGGTCGCCTTGCCGGAGTTCCGCAGGGCGTTGTCGGTGACCGTCTGCGCGGCCGGGACCTTCGCCTGTTCGTCCTTGCGCAGTTCGTAGGTGAAGTACGCGCTGCCCGCGAGCAGCGACAGCACCGTCACCGCGTGGACGACGGGGCGGCCTTTGCGTTTCGGCATGGTGAGGGCTCCAGGATTGCTTCGGGAAGGTGCGGGCTCAGGCGGACGGCAGAGCGCCCAGCAGGATGCCGGCGGTCAGCACCACATAGGTGGCGAGGGTGACCGATCCGACGGACAGCAGCGTCGCGCCCTTGGGCTGGCGGACCAGCTGGTAGCCGATCAGGCCCGGGACGATGAACCCGAGCGTCTGGTTGGCGTACAGCAGCGGGAACTCCATCTGCAGCACGATGATCACGGTGGCCTGGATGAGCACGCCGCTGAGCACGACGGCCGCGAACAGCCGCTTGCCGTACAGGATCACGAACTTCTGCATCAGCAGCGTGACGAGGTACGTCAGCACGGTCACGCCGACCACCAGGGCGGCCCGCTGCAGGTCCTCGATGAGGGTGAGCGCGAGCCAGCCCGGGGTGATCATCCCGCCCGGCGACAGGTTGGTCGTCAGGTAGCACATCAGGGAGAACATCAGCCCCAGGCCGATGCCGATCGCGGCGATCTCGGGGGTGAGGACGGAGGGGATCAACGCTGTTCTCCTGGGCTGTGCCACTGCTGGCTGTCGTCGGCGGAGGGCTGGGGAGGAACGCGGGGCTCGAACAGCCCGCGCTGCGGGGCCTGACCGGGGTACTGCTGGGTCTGCGTCCAGGCGTCGTCCGGGTACGGCCGGTCGTATCCCGCCTGGCCCGCCTGCTGCTGCTCCGCGTACATGTTCGCGGTGTCCTGGTGCACGGGTTCCTGGTGCACGGGGGGTTGCTGGACGTACGACTGTTGGACGTAAGGCTGCTGGACGTACGGCTGCTGTGCGTAGCGCGACTCGTACGCCTCCGAATACCCCTGGTAGGGGTCGATGCGGGGCGCGTACAGCTGGATGGTCTCGACGTGCTCGACCACGGCGGACTCCGCTCCGGCGCGGCCGGCCGGGGCCGCGGCCACCGGCTCGTCGGCACTCTCGTCCGGGGGGAGTTCGGCCAGGTGCTCCAGCAGGATCTCGCCCTGGCCGTGGATGTTGCCGATCGCCACCAGCGAGGAGTCCGGGGCGAGTGATTCCAGCATCCGGGCCATGAACTCCGCCGGGTCACGCTTGTCGCCGCCGAGGTCGACGGCGCGCGAGCGGAACTCGGCGGGGATGGCGTCGATGGCGGACTTGGCCGGGTGTCCGATGACGAAGACGTGCTCGGGGTCGAGGTCGGGGATGATCTCGCCCATCTGACCGTTGCGTTCGACGCGGTCGGGGCGGCAGTTGATGACCACGTTGAGCGGGCGGTGGACGGCGCCGAGGTCGAGCAGCTGGTTGATGTTCATCAGCGTCGACTCGGGGTCGTTGGCCGCGAAGACGTTGGCGAAGCGCAGCTTCTTCCCCTCGGGCGTCAGATAGCGCTCGACGGAGAGGACACCCGGGTCCGGCGGCGCCTCGTACATGCCCTTCAGAGCCGTCGCCCGGTCGACGCCGAGGAGTTCGGCGACGGTCAGCGCGATGGCGACGTTCTCCTTGAAGGTGAACCAGCTGAAGCCGCGCAGCTCCTCGTCGGTGACCGTCTCCGGATCGGCGTAGACGAGCCGGCAGTTCCGGGCGTCGGCCTCCTCCTGGAGGATGTCGAAGCGCTCCTTCTCCGCGGTGACGCAGATGCCGTCCTCGGGCATCGAGCGGCACAGCGACCGCGCCACGTCGTCCAGGGTGGGGCCCATCTCGGCGAGGTGGTCCTCGCGCACGTTGCACAGCACGCCGATCGTGGAGCGGATCAGCTTGGACTGGTTGATCTCCTGCAGGGCCGGCATGACGGCCATGCACTCGATGACGAGCGCGTCCGGCTGGTACGCGGCGGCGCGCCGCACGATGCCGATCTGCTCGACGACGTTGGCTATGCCGAACTTGCGGTAGACGGGCTCCTCGGTGGCGTCCGGGTGGATGAACCGGGCCGCGGTGCCGGTCGTCTTGGCGACGGTGGTCAGGCCGCCGCCGCGCAGCGCACCCGCGCACAGCCGGGTGATGGACGACTTGCCGCGGATGCCGTTGATCAGGACCCGGGTGGGTATGTGGTCCAGGTTGGTGAAGTGCCGGCGCTGCTCGACGACGCCCGCGACGACCATGATCGCGCAGCCCACCAGCAGCACGGTGTAGAGGAAGAGCACGAGTGATCAGTTCCTTGTGTACTGCTGCGGCGCGGAGGCCTGGGGCGGAGTGCGGCGGGGCGCCTGCCGGCGCTGGTCGTGCAGCTGCTGCCGGATGAGCTCCAGGGAGCGGGTGACGGCGCCGACCTCGTCGTGGTGCTGCGGGAACAGCACGGTCTTGCGGTCGCCGCCGGCCAGCGCCTCGGAACGGCCGGCCAGCGAGCGCAGCGGCCGGGCCACGACGATGTGCAGCCAGCCCAGGCAGGCGACGGCCGCGGCGGTGCCGAGCAAGCCGGCCAGCACGGTGCGGTTCTGGGCGTCGTACTCGGGGATGGCGAGCCGGCTGGCGGGCTGCCAGCTGACCACGCTCCAGCCGAGGGCCTCGGCGGGGCCGCTGCCGGCGAACGGGGCGGCGGCGGCGATCCGTACGCCGTTCTCGCGGTAGAGCACCCCGTTCGCGCGGGCCTTCTTGCCGAGCCGCTGGGCGCTGGCGGCGACCAGGTCCTTCAGGTGGTCGTCGGGCAGCGACTGGAAGGCGAGGAAGCCGGTGTTGCCGGCGATGACCTTGCCGTGGTCGTCGACGAGGCGGACCACGCCCATGCCCGGCCGGGTCAGCAGCGCGTTGAAGAACTCGACGCGGAACTCGCCGACGAGCTGGGCGCCGTCGCGTCCGGGAATCTCGGCGTTGGCGACGACGACCGGCTGCTTGCCGCCCTGGCCCAGCAGCCGGATCGCGGTGTCGGAGACCCGGTGGGAGCGGATCACCTTGGGTTCCTTGCCCTCGCGGGCCAGGATCTCGCCGGAGGAGTCGACGACGTAGAGGGAGCGGTAGCGCTGGTTCTCGTCGAGGGTGCGCTCCAGCACCTTCCCCATGGCCTCGGGTTCGGTGCGGTTGCCGATGAGGGAGCCGACCGAGTCCAGGTCCGCGCCGCCCTCGTTGAGCGCGCGGCGTACCCGGTCACTGAGCGTGTCGGTGCGTTCGCGCTGGTCGCTGACGAGCTGCTGCGGTACGACGGCGGTGCCGTCGGCGCGGTTGATCAGCAGCATCAGCGGCACCGACCAGGCCAGCAGCAGTACCGCGCACCCGACCAGCAGGGCGCGGGTGCCCACCTTGCGCAGTCCGCGCGGGCGCGCGGCCGGGCCGGTGTCCTCGGCGCTCTCGCCGAGCAGCTGGCGGCGCAGCCGTTCCAGGGCGTGGCCGACGCGGTGCGCCTCGCCGTAGCCGGGGACGGTGACGGGCCGGGTCAGGTCGCCGCGGGTGAGCCTGCGGGACTCCAGGAACAGCTGGATCAGCGGGCGCTGCACGGTGCCGAGGAGCACGGCCACGGCGATGGAGCCGACGACGAGGAGCGCGGCGCCCGCCAGCAGCCCGAGCACCGGGGAGTGGGCGCGGGCGGGGTCCTCCTGCACCTTGACCATGGCCACCACGGACAGGCCGAGCCCTGAGGCGGTGGTGGTCTCCCCGGGGGAGGGCGAGGCCAGCGTGGCGTATCCGGCGACGGACCGGTCGCTGAGCACCCGCCCGCCGACCGCGCTCCCGCTGACGCCCTGGTAGCCGCCCATCCCGGGTTCCTTGCTGCTGCGCGGGTCCTGCCGGGCCTTGCGGGCGGCGAGCTCGGCGAAGGCCTCCAGCTGCTTGCGGGAGAGCTTGATCTCCTCGCGATCGGTGCTGGTGCGCACCTGCTCGGGCTCGGGGATGCCGTCGCTGCTGAGGATCGTGCCGTCCCGGTCGGCCACCGCGATGGACCGGAACTGGCCGATGCTGATGCCGGGGAACGTCAGGTTGCTGGACGCCACGAGCAGCAGCTGCGGTTTGCCCGGCCAGGACAGCAGCGCGAGGGACAGCAGCCGCGTCTCCCCGTTCTTCAGCCGGACCATGCGCGGCGCGAGGCCGCCCTCGTCGCCGAGGGTGGAGGTGTTCACCGAGGTCAGCGGCACGGTCTCACCGCGGGCCGCGACCAGCTTGCCGGTGCGGATCTCGACGACCGCGGTACCCGTCCACTTCTGGTAGGTGCTGCCGAGCTTGTCGAGGACGGCGTCGCCGGTGAGCGGCTGGCCGGCGCTGAACAGCGCGGCGGACCGGGTGAGGTCGGTGACGGACTCGTCGATGGAGGCGCGCAGCGCGATGGCGCCGTCCTCCGCGAAGTGCTGCTGCGAGGTCAGCACCGCCTTCGGCACCCCGGCGTTGTCGACCCGGCCCAGCACGAGTGCCGTGATGCCGGCGAGCGACAGCAGCAGCACCGAGAGAACCGCGATCGGCGGGCGGATGCCTCCGATCAGCGACATATCGGCTCGTCGGCGGGCTCGGTGCTGCCGCGACGGGGGCGGTGACGCCAAGGGAGGGTCCTCTCGGGGCGTGCGGCGGTCGGTCCGCACGGAAAGCAGTGACGATATTTCGGATGTACGTGCGTTTGCGGGCACACCTGTTTCTCAGGTGCACCCGCAGCACTGAGACGGGTAAGAGTCTTACTAAGTTGCACTCTTACTTATGTGAGCTGCACAACATCTGTGCCTATATGATCAAGCTTGGGGAAGCACGCACGTCACGCCGCCGACGGCCTACCGGCCACCGGGGCGCCAACGGCCGCCGGCCGCCGCCATCACGGCAGCGGGGTCAGCGGCTTCAGACCGTCCTGGGCCGCGCCGCGGTTGTAGAGGGTGCCCTCGGTGCGTTCGAAGGCGAGCCGCAGCCGCGACTTCTGCCGGTCCGTGAGGCCGTCGCCGTCGCGAAGCGCGGCCGGCACGTCCAGCAGGCGGTAGTCCCGGGCGTCGTCGTCGCTGTAGGTCGCCTTGCCGCCGTCCGTGGCGTTCACCGCGTCCGGCGGGATCCGCAGCATCGTCGGCTCGAAGCTCGGCCGGACGTCCCAGTGGCCCTTGCCGCGCTCGGTGAACTTGAACCAGCCGATCACGCCCTCCTCGGTCAGACCCGTCGGCTGCGCGTGCCGGGCGATCTGGTTGCCCATGCCGTACGCGACCCAGAGGCCGTCGACCTTCTCCATCGGCTGCACGACGTGCGCGTGGTGGCCGATGACGAGGTTGATGCCGGTGTGCCGGGCGAGCTGCCGGGCGAAGGAGATCTGCGCGGCGGTGGGGGCCGGCTGGTGCTCATGACCCCAGTGGATGGAGAGGATCACCACCTCGGCGCCGGCCTTGCGGGCGCGCTGCTCGGCGGCCTTGATCCCGGCGAGACTCTGCTGGTTGGCGACCCAGGGTTTGCCCTTGGGCATCGTGTGCGGCTCGTTGAAGCCGTACGCGAACGATATCTGCGCGACCTTCACGCCCTTGACGTTCATGATGAGCGGGGTGAGCGAATCCTTCTTGGTGCGGAAGGAGCCCGTGTGCTTCACGCCGGCGGCGTCCAGCGCGTCCAGGGTTCGCTTCACGCCCGCGTACCCGTGGTCGAGCGTGTGGTTGGAGGCGGTGGAGCAGGTGTCGTAGCCGAGGTCCTTGATCGTCTTCGCCGTCTGCGGCGGCACCTCGAAGTCCGGGAAGCCCTCGAACGGACCCTTCGCGGTGCCCATCACCGGCTCCTGGTGGCAGATCGCCAGGTCGGCCTTGCTGATCAGCGGCTTGACTCCGGCCATCATCGGCCCGAAGTCCAGCCCGTCCACACCCTTGCCCGTGCGCTTGGCGTCCTTGCGGGACTGGTCGACCAGTTCGGGATGCATCAGGATGTCCCCGGCCGCCGCGACGGTGAAGGAACGTCCGCCGCCCTGGTCGGCCGCGTCGTCGCCGTCGTCCGAGACGATGCCGCAGCCGGTGACGGCGGCGACGAGGAGGAGCGGGGTCAGCAGGGCCGGCAGGGTGCGGCTACGGCATATTTTCACCGGTATATCTTGATACAACCATGAGAGCCACTCGCTCGCGAAGCATAACGATCGCAACAATTCTGCTGGTCATCGCTGGTCTCGCCGGTGCGCTGACCGCCGTGCTCCACGTCACCCGCGACGGGGGCGGGGATGCCGGCGCCCGCCCCGGCACGGGCGCCCAGCCGGTCGACCTGGCGCGCGAGGTGGCGGACTACACCAGCCGGTTCGGCCCGGACCACGGCTACCGGCAACCCGGCCGGGCGGACCGCACCGCCATCACCGAAGGTGTCGGCCTGCTCCTGGACGGCCACCGCGAACAAGCGGAACACCTGCTCGCCCAACGCGACTTCACGGTGCGCACGCTCTTCGACCGGGTCTCCGGACGCCGCTACGCCGAAGTGGCCGACCGCACCGACGCCGCCGTGGCACCACGCGGCTGGGGCCGGGTCTACATCGATCTGGACCACCCTCCGCGCTGGTCGGTCCAGATCCCGCACCCGGTCGCCGACCTCGGCACCGAGCAACTGGGCGTGCGGGTCCTACGCGACTCGCCCGGCGGTGTCATGGTGCTCGCAGGCGCACATCGCAAAGCCGGACGCGAAAACTCCGCGGACGTGGCGCACCGCCGGGACACCGTCTTCTACGCCATCTGCGCCGAGCTGGTCCGCCGCGGGATGCCCGGGGCCCAGCTGCACGGCATGGCCGCCTCCTCGGCCCCCGGCTACGACGTGGTCGCCTCGACCGGTGCCGGATCGGCGGGCCGCGCGGACGGCCGCAGACTGGCCGACGCCCTGGGCACCCACGGCTTCCACGTGTGCCGGGCCTGGGTCCGCGACTGCCCGCTGGAGGGCCGGGAGAACATGGAGGGCCGCGCCGCCGACGCCGCGAACCTGCCGTTCCTGCACGTCGAGTTCGCCCCCGAGGCACGCACCGACGGGGCACCCGCCGACCGCGCGGCCACCGCGGTCAGCGAGGTCACACGCCGCTGGGCGCGGGCAGACTGACGGCGTTTTGTACGCCATACCAGGGATGTCACGTCCCGCACCCTCCGATCCTGGGCATAAATGGTCGCATTGATCGCATTGATCGCAGTGATCACTTACGGCTTCAGGGGAGCACGCATGTCGAACATCCCGGTTGATCTGCGGTACGCCGAGTCGCACGAATGGGCGCGCAAGGAAGCGGACGGCACGATCACGGTGGGCATCAGCGACCATGCGCAGAAGGCGCTCGGCGACATCGTGTTCGTGGAGGTGGCCAAGGTCGGCAAGGTCCTGGACGCCGGCCAGGCTTTCGGAACCGTGGAGTCGGTGAAGGCCGCGTCAGACATCTACGCGCCGGTCAGCGGAGAAGTGATCGCGGTCAACGAGGAGTTGTCCGACAGCCCGGAGTCGATCAACGACGACCCCTACGACACGTGGATCTGCAAGTTCAAGCCATCCGACCGGTCAGAGCTCGACCGCCTCCTCGACGCCGCTGGTTACGAGGCCGCGATCGGCGCGTGATCGGCGGCTCCGCGTGATCCGGGGCGCTTGTGGTGCGGCGGCGGACGTCAACGCCGAAGACCGGGCGCCGGCTCGATGACGTCAGCCCAAACAAGATCACCCCGCCCGATCGAGGTGCGGGAGGGCGGGCCGGATACATCAATCCGGTACATGGACTACTCTTGGTACATGTCCATGAAGCGCACGAACGTCTACGCGGACCCCGAGGACCTGGCGATCATCAAGGAGGCCGCCAAGCGCCGGGGTATAAGCGAGGCCGAGATCATCCGCCAGGGCATCCACCTCGCGGCCATGGCGAACCGGGTCTGGGACGAGCCGCTGTTCTCGCGCACCTTCGAGGGGCCGGGGCGCACGCTGCCCAGGTCCGAGGTCCGCGACACGGTCGCCGAGGCCGTCCGGCGCGAGACCGGCTCGGGCTCCGGATCCGCCGCGTGATCATTGTCATCGCCGATACGTCCGGCCTTCTGGCAGCCCTGGATTCGGCTCATCCGGATCACCAGGCGGCGAACGAGGCCATCATGACGGCGGGCCTGCTGGTCATGTCCCCGCTCCTGCTGGCCGAACTGGATCATGTGGCGACGCGTGAGCTCGGCAGGGAGGCCGCCCTCAGCGCGGTCGACGACCTGCGGCGCTGGATGAGCCGGGGGCGTGTCGTCCTGCCGGAGATCACGCAGGACCACCTGGGCGCCGCCCAGTCCGTCCGTGTCCGCTACCGCGCGCTGGACCTCGACCTCGCCGACGCGGTGAACGTGGCGCTTGCCGCCGACTACGACACCGACGCGATCCTCACCCTGGACCGACGAGACTTCCGGGCCGTACGCCCGTTGGGCCGCTACAAGGCGTTCCGGGTACTCCCCGACGACCTCCCGCTCTGACATCGGGCCTGGTTGAAGCCAGGGACTCCGCCGGCCTTCTTCTGGCGGACATGGATGCTCTGCTCGCCGGTATGAGGCTGCGTTGGGTGAGCACGGGATTCCGAGACCGTACTGAGCTGCCAGTACATCAGCTGGAGCTCGTAGCTGCATGTGTGCCTGCCGGGTGGCAAGATCCCGGGTGGGGTGAACGGTATGGAGCGGGAAGAGCTCGAACGGCTGCTGGCCGGTGGAGACGAGACGTCGTTGGCTGCTTTGGCCGCGCTTCGTGGCGGTGCTTCTCACGTGGTCTGGGACGGCACCATGCCTGCCGAGGCGTACGCCAACGTCTACAGGGCCCGACTCAGACGCACCGTCCGAATGGGCACCCCGACGTTGGGCCTGGAGCGTGCAGTGCAGCTCCTCGGCCAGCACGAAGAGCCGATTCGACTGGGACAGATAACGGCCGCCGACGGCACCTGGGTCTTCATGCTGTTCCTCGATCAGGACGGCAGCGGCCTGGTGGCATGCACCGGAGTACGGCGGAGACTCGCCAGCCCATGACATGCGCGCAGCAAGAGGCCCTGGGAAGCTCCGCACCGCGGAGTGAAACGGAGACGGGCGTTGCCGTGCAGGGCTATAGGCCGCGAAGCGCTTCGTAGAGGCCGTCGTAGACGCTCCAGCAGGTGACGCTGCCGTCGTCGTTCAGGCTCCCCATGTACCAGTCGTCGTCGTTGACGGCTTTCACCAGACAGAGTCCGGGTAGCTGCCTGCCTGCCATCCCTGCCCCGGCTGGACCGGCCCTGCCGCACCCGCCTCAGGCGGGCGGGGCTGCCTCGACGTGGACGACGCGGAGTTCCGAGCCGTCGCTGTCGCGGCGGGAGCGGCCCAGCATGCCGACGGCCAGGTGGGAGGGGTCCTCGGGGTCGTCGCGTGGGACGAAGGTGACGACGTCCGGGTGGTGGCTCGTCACCAGCCAGCCCTCGCCGTTGTTGAGTTCGAGTACGCGGAAGTCGCCGGCCGAGGTGGCGACGTGTACGGGGCCGAACTCGCTGAGGATGCCGATGGCCTGCTCGGCGGGTTCATCGGTGGGGTGTTCGAGCACCACGCAGGTGCCGTGTTCGAACAGCACCCATGACTTGCCGGAGCCGGTGAGCAGACGCCGCCAGGCGTCGATGAGTTTCTCGGTGTCCACGATGGTCATCATGGCGCACCCATGCCGCCCGTTACGCCCTGAGGGCCAATCCCGCCGACCGGCCAACGGCGACAGGGCGGCGGGATTGTCATTGTCTCCGGGGCGCCGGGCGAACTCAGCCCACCACCTGCCACGGGCCGAAGCCGACCGAGCCGCGGCCGGCCTGGCGGGTGATGGCCAGGTGGCCGTCGGGGCCCAGGACCGCGATCGTGGCGCGGCCGAGGACGTCGAAGGCCGCGGCGGGGGCGTGGGCCGGGGGGCCGCCGAGGGTGTCGGTGGGGAGTTCCTGCCAGGGGTGGTCGCCAGGGAGGAAGCGGTAGGCGACGCCGCCCGGGTCGCTGAGGGTGGCCACCAGGGTTCCGGTCTCCGGGTCGGGGCCCGGGGCGCAGGCGATGGCGCCGAAGCCGCCGCGGCCGCCGATGGGCACGGCCGGGCTGTTCCACTTACCGCCCGGGGCGTCTTCCTCGGCCATGAGCAGTCGCCCCGTCTCGGGCTGCCGGTAGACCGTCATGACCCGGCCGTTCGGCTGCACGGCGGCCGCGGGGGGCGAGGCGGGGACGGTGAGCCGGAAGCGGGGGCCGCGCCGTGGGGGCTGGTCGTAGGAGCTCTGGCTCCAGTGGAAGACTCCTTCCCGGCTGGCGGCGAAGACCTCCACCCGGCCGTTCGGCGCGGTCACCGCCGCGAGGCCCTCCTGCAGTTCGTGGCCGCGCAGGTCCGTCCAACCGCCCCAGACGCCGTCCGTCTCCTGGACGCGGGTGTGCAGGCCCTGTCCGCCGTTGCGCACGAAGAGGTGCAGGCGTCCCATCGCGTCACGGGCGACGGCCGGCGTGCCCAGATGCCGGTCGCGCCCGGGGTTCCCCGCCGAGGGGTTGCCCAGGATGACCCACTCGGTGAAACGCCCGTCCCGCTCGGCCTGTTCGAGCAGCACGATCTCCCGTCGCTGGGAGTGTTCGGGTCCCAGGTGCGACATGCGCCGGGCAAAGACCTGCCAGCGGCCGTCCGGGGTCAGGCTCGCCGCGAGTCCCGGGGAGAGCGGGCCGCCACCGAGGAAGAACGGTCCGCGCCACTGGCCGTTTCCCGGCTGGGTCTCCAGCCACACCGCGGCCTGCTGGTTGACGACGGCGAACGCCGTCAGGCGGCCGCGCGCGTCACGCCCGAGCCAGACCCCGTGCGGATGGCGCGGGGTGGTGCTCTGCACCCATCCCGTGCCGCGCGCGCCCAGGCCGACCGCGTAGTCGCCGCTGCCGGCGGGATCGCCGCAGTCGTATCCGTCGGCCGCGCCGTAGACGTTGAGGAAGTACTCCTTCAACGAGACGATCCGCGGGCTGAGTGTGTACGGCCAGCGTTCGTTGGAGTAGCCGCGGAAGGCCTCGACCACGAAGGTCCCGCCCTCCCCAAGGCTCTGGTACCGCTCCAGCGCCAGCCACGAGAAGAGAGCGGTCGCGGTGTGGTCGCAGTGGTCCGCCAGATCACCGAAGTCGTGGTGCTGGGGGAATCGTTCGTCGTGCACCAGCCGGTCCGGATCCGGGTCCATGGTGCGTACGAGGGTCGGCCGGACGAGGTCCAGGATCTGGACCAGCGTGTCCACCAGCCCCGAACGCGTGTACCAGTGCCGCTCGTTCACCAGACCGCCGCTCACCGCGAGAGTGGGGACGCGTTCGGCCTCCTCCTGCCAGAGCACGTGCAGGCTGCGCGGTGGCCCGTCGGGCATTCCGTGCTGGCAGATGTTGAGGAAGACCAGTTTCACCCACGGTGCCTCGGCCAGTGAGTAGACCTCGGCGACGGCACCGCCCGCCGTGGACAGGGTGGACGGCGTCCAGGCGGCGGTGCGGTCACCGAGGACCATCGCGCCGTACGCGGCCCTGATGCCGTTCTGCCGTGCCTTCGCGTAGGCCGCCCGGTCCTCGGCGGGGGGTGCGATCTGCCAGGGGCGGGGGTTGCGGCCGTCCGCGTCTCCGCTGGTCAGGTAGACCGTCGTGGTGGGCGTGCCCGCCTTGATCGCGTGGAAGGTGGCGGGGTTCATGAAGTACAGGTCGTCGTCCGGGTGGGCCACGATCTGGAGCACGGAGGCGGGACTGGACACGCGGGTCTTTCTTTCGTCCGTCTGGTCGGGGAGGGTCACAGCGGCCATCCGGGCAGATAGCCGGCGTGAGCGCGCCGGTTGCGCACGGAGCCCGTCTCGAACTGGCTGGCGACCGGGAAGTAGCTCGGCAGGAAGGCCGCGAGGATGGCGTCCTGCTCCTCCTCCGACACGTCACCGTCGTGGTAGTCGTTGAGGCAGAACACGTCGTGGGGGCGCGCGGTCAGGATCCGGTTCAGCCGCGGACCGTGCTCGACGAGCCCGACGTTGACGAATCCGCAGGAGATGCTGCCGGGCACGCTGCGCTGGGTGAAGTAGCCGTAGTAGTGGTGCAGTGACGAGGCGACCGACACGTCGGTACGACTGCGCAACTGGGCGCGCGCCGTGGCCGCCATCTCCTCGGCGTAGTCGCTCTCGATGTCGGCGAGCACGCTGCGGCGCAGCGGATACGGGGCGTGCAGGAAGGCATGTGTCAGCGTCTGCCCGAAGGACCGCTCGATCAGTCCCCGGTTGTTCTTCGCGGCGGTGATGTTGAACTCGTCCTCTTCCGAGATCGGGGACATCGGCACGGCCGTGGGCGACAGGAAGTGTTTCGCCTGCCCGTTGCCGAGGAAGAACATGCCGGGCTGGACGGTCCGCCCGAGGAGCATGTCGTCGTTGAAGTAGAGGAAGTGCTCGGCCAGCCCGTCGATGTAGTGCAACTGGCTCTCGATGGCGTGCGAGTTGTACGTGGGCAGCGCTCCCCGGTCGCCGAAGATCTCGGTGTGGTCGATGACGCGCACCCGGGGGTGCGACTCGTCCAGCCAGTGCGGGACCTGCCGGTCGGTGACGATGTAGATGTTCCGGATCCACGGGGCGTACATGTCGATGGACCGCAGGGAGTAGCGCAGTTCGTCGCGGTCGCGGAAGCGGGCGGCACTGGTGGCGGAGTCCTGGGTGTCCATGCCCTTGGCGGCCAGGACCGTGTTCTTCCGTTCCAGCCAGTCGACGTCGGCGCCGTTCACCCAGGTGTAGACGGCGTCGATGGGGAAGTCGACATCGCCGACGATCGTCTGGTTGAAGGCCACGAGGGTGGGGTAGCGGCGGCCTCCCAGGGGCATCGTGCTGCGCCGCATGGCGGTGTGCGGGACACGGTCGCCGATCAGGGTCCGGGTGGGGGCCCTGAGGTGGTCCTCGTCCTCCGGCTCGTCCTCCCAGAAGGTGATCGTGCAGCCGTAGACCGCGCCGAGACGCAGGGTGCGGGACGGGGAGACGACGCTCTGGTAGACGCGGATGCCCGAGCAGGGGGCGCCGGAGTAGTCGCCCAGCAGAGCCACGAGGCCGGTCGCGATCGTCTTCTGGCCCTCGCTGAGCACGGAGGCGTAGACGGGCTCGTCGGCGTAGCGGTCGGCGAGCGTCTTGAAGACGGCCTCGCGGTGGTCCGCGTGCACGGCGACCGTGTGCCGCACCATGCGGTCGCGTACCACCATGTACGGGATGCCCGCGCCTTCCAGGGCGTTCGCGGCCAGCGCGAGGTTCGCCTGGACCACGTCCCACGGGGACTCCCACTCCAGTTGCCGGCACACCTGGCCGCCGTCGTGCACCAGGCCCCGGCGCGCCAGCAGACGCTGCTCCAGCGCGCGCTGGCCGTTGGTGCGGACCGAGCCGGGGGGCGCGGGCGCGGCTTTCGGCATTGTGCCGTCGGAACCGCTGAGGTAGACGTGCACCGCCTGGCGTTCCGCCTTCACCAGGTCGCGTCGCCCGCTCTCCCGCTCCGCGAGGAGCTCGTGGAAGAGCCGCTCCCAGTGGGAGGTCACCACGGCGGGCGAGAACCGGCTCGCGGAGGCGAGGGCCGCCGCGCCCATCCGGTGGCGCAGTTCGGAGTCCTCGATCAGTGATAGGAGCGCGGAGGCGAGTGCGTCGGTGTCGCCGGAGGGGACCAGGAGGCCGGTCTGGCCGTCGATCACCACTTCCCGCGGGCCGTTGGGCGCGTCGTAGGAGACGACCGGGACGCCCGCCGCCTGCGCCTCCGCGAGCACCAGCCCGAACGCCTCGGTGCGCGAGGTGAGCAGGGCGATACTGGCCTTGGCCCACTCCTCCGTCAGGTAGCGCGAGTTGCTGTTGAGCTGCACGCAGTCGTGCAGGCCGAGCATGTCCATCTGCCGGCGCAGTGCGCCGCTGAGCGGCCCGTCCCCGAAGATCCGCAGCTGCCAGTCGGGGTGGAGCGGTGCCACCGTCGCCCAGGCGGTGAGGGCGTGGTCGACCTGCTTCTCCGCGACGAGCCGGCCGGCGATGATGACGGTCCGGGTCTGAAGGGTCGACCGGGGCCGGAACCCGCCGGGCAGGGCGTTCGGCACGACCTCCAGGCGGGGCGCGGCCGCGCCGAGGGTCTCGGCGAACCACTCCCGGGTCCGCTCGCTCAGCACGGCCAGCGCGTCCAGCCGGGCGGAGTACCGCAGCAGCGGTTCGCCGGTCGGGCCGCGCAGCTCGGAGACCCGGTGCTCCTGGTGGACGGTGATCACCCGCGCCGGGGCGAGCCGGACCGCCAGCGCCATCAGCGCGGGCGTGGTGCTGATCAGGATGTCGGTGTCGGTCTGCTGGAGGGCGAGTTCGAGTTCGACGTCGCTGAGCCGGCTGAAGGCGGGCTCCCAGGACCGGTCGACGATGTCGCTGGGCTGGGCGGCCAGAGCGGACCACACCGTGTCGTCCACGGTGCTGGGCCGCAGTGGCCGGGGCCGGTCGTCGGTGAGGTCGACCAGGTAGTCGACGCGCACCCGTTCGCCGGGCTGGAAGAACTGCTCAAGCTCGGTCTTGAAGACGCTGAGGACGCGGACCTCGTGTCGGGCGGCGAGTTCGGCCGCCTGGTTGAACACGGCCCGTTCGGTGCCGCCGACGGCATCGGCCGTGGTCAGCAGGAATGTGATCTTCACTTCTGGGGATTCAGTCTGCCTCGGGCATGCGCGTGCAGGTGACCCGGAGGTTGCCTGCGGGTGTGTAGCGCGGTTGGACGATCATCGGGGTGCGGCCGGTCGGGGTCATGGCCATGCTGCGCATGGCGAAGACGCGCCGCGGGTTGCGGACGTCGTGCAGCCGTCTGCCGAGCCGTAGCGAGGGCCCGGTCTCCTGGCACAGTACGACGTCCCAGTGCTCCGGTCTGGAGGAGCCCGGCTCCATCCGGTCCAGCGGCACCTCGGTGCGGTAGGTGTCCGGACCGATCGCCTGGGCGGGCTGCCGGATCCGGCGTCCGGCGGCGACGAACTCGGTCCACGGGGCGTCCACCCGGGTGCCCAGCACCCGGAAGTCCACCGCGACCCCGGCATGGGACATGTGCACCTTGGTCACCTCGACGGCCGGCTTCGGGGCCGAGCTGACGATCCGGGCGGTGCCGGTGACCGTGCGTCCGACGCGGTGGCGTGCACCGGTGACCGGGGAGGCCTCCATGGGCCTGGTGGGGCCCTCGTACGCCACCGGCGGCTCGAGGAGCAGCAGGGCCACGGACCGCTTGCGTGACCCGGTGTACGTGCGCAGCCGGAGCTTCCACCGTCCGGGGCCGGCGGGTACGCCGCCGAGTTCCGCCCCCATGAGGATCGCGGCGTCCATGAGGAGTTCGCCGTCCGGGCCCTGGTACACGTGCGCCGCGGCGAGATGCCGTTCGCGGCCGCGGCGCAGTACGACGTCGGCGCGGTCGGGCAGCCGGGCGGTGCGGGGCAGCACGGCGTGCAGGTTGACCGTCTGGCCGTCGAGGACGGCCGCGTACCGCAGGCGCGCGGTGCGGCCCTGGCGCAGCGGTACGAACAGGCGCAGCATCAGCCACAGGCGCAGGCCTGCGAGCCGGGTGCGCGGTCGGTGCGGCTGTGTGGCGGGAGTCGCCAGGGAGGTGGTCATACCCGGGCACCGTCCAGTTCCGCGGCCGGGGCAACCCGCGGTGCGGGTATCCCGGTGGTGCGCTCGTAGGGGCTCGGCACGGGGAAGTAGGCGTTCAGGAAGTCCGCGACCATGCGGTCCTGGGCCGCCGGGTCGGCGGCCGTCACGGTGTCGTTCATGCAGAAGGTGTCGTAGTTGCGCTTGGCGAGCAGGGTGTTGAGACGGCGCTGGGCGAGGTCGTCCGCGAGGTCGATGTACTGGTAGCGGATGTCCCCGGCCGTCGCGCGTGCCGAGTGGTACGCGTAGTAGTGGTACAGCGAGGAGACGACGGGTACGTCGTTCGGCGACCGGAAGCGGGAGTGCTGGGTGACCCGGTGCGCGTGGGCGTAGACCTGCTCGATCTCCGTCAGGACGCTGCGGCGCAGGGCGTGCGGGGTGTGCTTCATCTTCTGGGAGATGACGGTGCCGAACTGCTGGGCGATGAGTCCCCGGCTGTTCTTGCCGGCGGCGTTGACCGGCAGGTCCGTGGAGTCGGCGCGGCCCGAGGGGATCAGCGCGTTCGACCGGAAGGACTTGGACAGCCCGTTGGGGTGGAAGAACTTCCCGGGCTGCACGGGCCGGCCGAAGAAAACGTCGTCGTTCAGATAGAGGAAGTGCTCGGAGAGCTCCGGGATGTGGTGCAACTGACTCTCGATCGCGTGGGAGTTGAACGTCGGCAGCGCGGCCGGGTCGGAGAAGATCTCGCTGTGGTCGATCACTCTGATCCCGGGGAAGCCGGTGTCGAGCCAGGAGGGCACCTGCCCCGCCGTGACGAGGAAGATGGTCCGGACCCAGGGCGCGTACTGGTGGATCGACCGCAGCGAGTAGCGCAGTTCGTCACGGCTGACGTAGCGCGAGTCGTTCGCCGCCTGCTCGTGCAGGGTGTCGTCGCCGGTGCCCCGTTCGAGCACCCGCCGGGTCGCCTCCTTGCGGGCGCGCCAGACGGGGTCGGAGTCGTCGACCCAGGTGTAGACGACGTCGATCGGGAAGTGATGGTCGTCGGGCAGGGCGGCGGCGAACTCCGGCAGGGTGCGGGCCTGTCCGGTGGTGTACATGGCCGGCACTGCGCTGAATCGTTTCTGCTCGACCCTGCAGTGGCCCGCGTCCACCGGGACCTCGGCCACCACGCGGTTCGGGCGGGGTGCCACGAGCCGGCCATCCCGCTCGGCCCAGAACTCGATGTCGCAGCCGGACTCACGGCCGAAGACCAGGTTCCCGGTGGGGTCGCAGACGTTCCACGCCATGCGCAGCACGGGCTGTGCGCGCAGGGCACGCCAGCTCCCCGCCGAGGCGCCCGGCCGCACCGGGCCCGGGGCGGCACCGCCGACGTAGCCGGGGTGGTGCCCGCAGGCGGTCCGCAGCATGTCCTCCACATCGGAGCGCAGGTGCTCCGGTACCGCCACGCAGGGGTTGGGGGACGCGGTGCCGCGCACACAGAAGTAGTCGATCCCGGCTTCTTCCAGCAGGCTGACCAGGATGTGCAGGTTGCGCGCCCGAGCGGCCCAGGCGGTGATCCCGGGCACCTCGACGGCCCAGCGGTGCCTGCCGTCGGCGCGTACGACCCGCTGCGGGCCGGCCGGAGTGTGCCGGACTCCGGCGCGGCGCCCGGTGCCGAGCGCCCCCGCCACCAGGGCGGAACGCGCGGCGTCGGCCGCGGTCAGCGAGCGCATCACCGCGGCCCGCAGCGGGCGCGGCACCCGCCGGACGATCTGACGCCGGGCTTCGACCGGCACGAGCGACCGGTAGGTCGACACGAGCGCGCTCGCCTCGGGATTGTTCCCACTCACGTGATTTCCGCACCATCCACGTTCACGCGGCAGCGGACTGCCGGACCCGGCTGTCGAGCCGCCGCCCGAGGCGCACACGACCACAGCCACCCCCCTTGCCTCTCACCCGTCGAGGACGGGTGAGCCCCCTCGGTCGCGCACCCCCCCTCGTCCCCAGACCCGGGTTCGCGACCACCGGACACTCCGGACGAAGCCGGTAGGTTCCGTGCGACAATAGTTTAACGTTCAAAGCAGGCGCATATCTTCACCGTACATTCACTTGGCTGTCAACCGACCGTCCAGATGGCGAAAAACAGCCGTGCTTTGGGTCTATAGTTCGGGCACGCCACGGCGTCAGAGCCGCGCAGGCCCGGCCCCTCCCCCACTCGTGCCCTGCTCACGTGCGAACCACGGCATCGAACAGGTGAGTTGAGGAAGGAACCGGTCATGACGCATGCCCCGACGGAGCCGGGCACCAGCAGCGGATCGAGACATGAGCCGGCCGATGCGCCGAGCGCCCAGGTCGGCCCCCCACCGCGTCGTCGGCGGCGTGTCGTGCGCTGGATCGCGGGCTGCACCGTGGTATTGATCACGGCGGCGGGCGCGACGGGCTACTGGCTCTACCGCGACCTCGACTCCAACATCAAGGGTGTCGACCTCGACAAGGCCATCGGTGACAACCGGCCGCAGAAGCTGCCGACGTCCGGTCAGAACCTGCTGGTCCTCGGCTCGGACTCGCGGGGCGGCGCCAACGCGGGGCTCGGCACGGGCCATGTGTCCGGGGCGCGATCGGACACCGCGCTGGTCGTCCACATACCCGAGGGCCGCACCCGGGCCGTCGCGGTCAGCATTCCCCGCGACACCCTGGTGACCCGGCCCGAGTGCACCGGACGGGACGGGAAGAAGCTGGCTGGGGCGAAGCGCGTGATGTTCAACTCCGTCTACTCGCTGGCCGGTCCGGCCTGTGTCGTCAAGACGGTGGAGCAGATGTCCGGGGTCCGGATGGACCACTTCATGGAGATCGACTTCGCCGGCTTCAAGGGACTCGTCGACGCGATAGGCGGGGTGCCCGTGACGGTCGGCCAGGACATCCACGACACCTCCAGCGGCCTGGACATCACCGCCGGCACCCATCGGCTGAACGGCACTCAGGCCCTGCAGTTCGTCCGCACCCGGCACGGCATCGGAGACGGCAGCGACCTCGGACGCATCGGGCTCCAGCAGAAGTTCCTGATGGCCCTGCTCACCGAGATCAAGCACCAGGACCTGCTCGGCAGCCCCGCCAAGGCCTACACCATCGCCGACGCACTCACCGCGTCGCTGACCACCGACTCACAGCTCGCCTCCCTCACCAAGCTCGCCGAGTTCGGCCGCAGCGTGAACGGTATCGACCCGGCCAGCATGGACACGATCATGCTCCCGGTGCGCTACGACACCCAGGACCCCAACCGGGTCGTGGCCGCCGAGCCCCAGGCGGACCGGCTGTGGCGGGCACTGCGGAAGGACACGGCCATCCCCGCGTCGGCGCGGAAGTCCCCGGCGCGGGGCGGGCGTACGCCTTGAGGGGCGGCGGGCGTGGGGTGGCGGTCACGCGGACGCGGGTGGTGCGGGCGCTGGCTGTGCCGGCGGCGCGCCGTGCGGGCGACGGCCGTGTCTGCGACGTGCCGTGCGGGCGCTGGCCGTGCCCGCGGCGCATCGTGCAAGCACCGGCCGTGTCGGCGACGGTCGTGTAGTACCGACCGTGCGAACGACGGCCGTGCCGACGCCGGCCATGCGGACGCCGGCCATGCGGACGCCGACCGTGTCGGCGGCGCGCCGTGCGGGCGACGGTCATGCCGGCGCCGGCCGTGCCCGCGGCGCGCCGGGCGGGCGGCGGCTCAGATCTGCCGCCACGCCTCCAGCGCCAGCCCCGGTTCGTCCTTGCGGCGGGTGAGGAGGAGCTGGCCGGTGGACGGGGACAACGTTGCCGCGACCACCCGGTCGCCGGCGTCGACCGCGAGGGAGACCAGCGCGTCGACGGGAAGCTGCGGGCCCGACTCCGTCCACCAGGCGCCCGCCGGCTCGTCCTGCGTGGGATACGCGGCGAACGCCACCCGGCCGCCCGCCGAACGCTGGGCCAGCAGGGTGCAGTCGTGCCCGTCGAGGTCGCAGCGGACGGCGGTGACCGGCCCGGACCCGGCCGAGGGCAGCAGGGCGACGGGCTTGCCGCCGGGGCGCCAGGCGCACAGGTCGCCCGTGTCGTCGGTGTAGAAGACAGTGGTGCTCTCGGGGGAGGTGGCCAGCGCGTACAGGGTGCCGGGCCGGACCGCGGCCTCCACCGCCTCCTCCAGCACCGGCTGCGCCCCGGGATCGTCCTGGCGCCAGCGCAGGATGCCGCCCGGGACGGCCGCGTACGCCTCCACCCGCCCGGACTCCGCCGTCACCGCCACCGGTCCGCCCTGGACGTCCCGGCCCTGGAGATCGCGCCAGGGCTCCCAGCCGCCCTTCTCCTTCTGGGCGAGCATGCTCACCCCGCCGCCCTTGTTGCGTACGAAGACATGGGCGCGGCCCTGCGCGTCGACCGCGACGGCGGGTGTGCCGGTGCGCTCGCCCTTCTTGTCGGGGTGGCCGACGGGGTTCCAGTCCAGGGCGGCCAGGAGCGGGCGGAAGTGCGTGGAGTGCACGAGGCCCGACTCGCCCTTGGTGGTGGGCCGCCAGGAGACCAGGTGGGCGTAGCCGTCGGCGCCCTGGCCGACGGCGAGGACGGGGTGCAGCTTCTGGTCGCCGCCCACCTTGCGCGGTGCGCCCCAGGGGCCGCCGGGTGCGCGCTCCGCCCTGCACAGGACGGCGTCGCCGGAAGAGAGGTAGACGCTGAGGCGGCCGTCCGAGCCGCGTAGGAGCCAGTCGCCGTTCACCGGTTCACTTTAATCCGGGGCGCTCGGCCGTCGCGGACCGGCCCTCGCCGGGCGGTGGCCGTGGGACCCTGGTCACATGGAAGCGGACGCCCCCGTACTGGTGATCGTCGATGCCGCGAATGTCGTCGGGTCGGTGCCCGACGGCTGGTGGCGGGACCGGAAGGGGGCCGCCGAACGGCTGCGGGACCGGCTGGCCGAGCAGGGGCTGCCCGGCCGGCCGAGCCCGGTGGAGATCCTGCTTGTGGTCGAGGGGGCGGCCCGTGGTGTGGAGTCCGTGCCCGGCGTACGGGTGGACTCGGCGCCCGGCAGCGGCGACGACCGGATCGTCGAGCTGGTCGCCCAGGACCCCCACCGCCCCAGACTGGTCGTCACGGCCGACCGCGAACTGAGGGCCCGGGTCACCGAGTTGGGCGCGGAGGTGACGGGCCCGCGGACGGTGCTCGGCTAGGGACCGCGGAGAGGGGCCGGGCGAGCGGGGCCTTGGCGGCAGCCCCCGGCCGGGTCCCGCGCTACTCCCCCGTCACCCTGGCGTACAGCACGGCCCCGTCCACCGTCAGCACCGGCTCGTAGCGGGCCGCCAGCAGGCGTTCGAGGGTGGGTACGCGGTCGGGGGCGTACGGCCGGCCGCGGGAGTCGTCGACCACCAGGGCCGGGGCGTGGGCGGTCAGTTCCGCGCGGAAGACCGGCCAGGTGCCCGCGACGGCGTACTTCTCGCCGACCTGGGGGCCGTCCCGGCCGCCGCTGTAGTTGGTGAGGAGGCCGGCGGTGAGGTAGCGGCTGGCGGGGGTGCGGTCGGCGAGCCAGTACGTCTCCGGGTGTATGCCCCACAGCAGGACCCGGTCGGCGGGCCCGGTGCGCTGGGCGACGGCGGCGGCGAGGCGCTGGGCGTGGGCGAGCTCGGGGCGGGGCGCGAGCAGGCCCCAGGTGAGGAACAGGGCGCAGCAGCAGGCCGAGGTGAGGACGGCGGCGGTCAGCCGGGCACGGGGCAGGAGCCGCAGCGCGGCCGTCGCCGACAGCACGAGCGGCGGGATGAGCTGCAGGTAGTAGTGGCCGAAGAAGTGGAAGCCGAGTACCACCGCCACCGCTGAGGAGGCCGCCCACAGCCAGAGGTCCACCGGACCCGTGCGGGCCGTGCGCCTCGCCCGCACCACGGGCGGGACCAGGCCCGCGCAGGCCACGCCCAGGATCGCCGTGTTGGTCAGGCCCCGGACGAGGACGTGGAGTTCGGAGCCGGTGAAGGAGGCGTACGCCCCCGAGCCGGTGACCGTCCAGAACACGAAGCCCGCGGGGTCGGTGACCAGGGCGGCACCCAGCACCGGCAGGGTCAGTCCGGCGGCGAGCCGCGGCAGCGCGGTGCGCGGGGCGCCGTACCGGTGCAGCAGCCAGAGCACCGGCACCAGCACCGCCCCGCCGGTCTGCTTGGCGAGGAAGGCGCCTGCGACGGCCAGCCCGGCGGCGCCCCAGCGGCAGCGGTCCGCGCACCACATGGCGGCTGCCGTGCAGGGCAGCATGAACACCTCGAAGCCGGCGGCCTGCGCGTCCTCGGGGTTGAGCCCGACGGAGACCAGCAGGTACAGCACCCCGGCCGTACGGCCCGACCGGTCGCCCCAGCGCCGCCGGGCCAGCGAGGCCAGCAGTGCCGCGGTGAGCAGCTGCGCGAGGACCGCGAGCACCCGGACCGGGGTCAGCGTCGCTGAGCCACAGGCCCAGAAGGCCGCCTCGTACAGCCAGGGCACGAGCGGCGGCTTGCGGTCCACGACCGTCTCGTACAGCCGGCCGCCGTGCGCCAGTATCCGGGCCTGTACGGCGAGGTAGCCCTCGTCCGGGTTCCACAGCGGCCGGGCGAAGGAGGGGATCCGGGTGACGCAGGCCAGCGCGGCCAGCAGGGGCAGCAGCCGTGTCCAGTACCCCGGGCGGGCGACTGCGGACCGTGGCGGGGCGAGCGGCGCGGCGACCATGCACGGCACGCTATCCGGAGTCGCGGCCTCCGACGGGGCAGGACATGACGGGACAGGACATACGGTACGGATCAGGACGAGAGCGGCGAGCTGTCGGTCAGGGCGTGTTTCCGTTCGGGTGCGCGACCTCGCCGGCGGTGGTCTCCTCGCGCCGGCCGAGGCGGCTGTGCGAGCGGCTGTAGAGGAAGTACACGACGAAGCCGATCGCCATCCAGATGGCGAACCGGAGCCAGGTCTCGGCCGGCAGGTTCACCATCAGCCACAGCGACGCGCACACCGACAGGATCGGGATGAGGGGCACCAGCGGGGTCCGGAAGGACCTCGGCAGGTCGGGGCGGGTCCGGCGCAGGATGACCACGCTGATCGCGACGACGACGAAGGCGAAGAGCGTGCCGATGTTCACCAGTTCGGCGAGCTGGCTG
Source organism: Streptomyces sp. NPDC020299 (assembly GCF_044387825.1). NCBI lineage: Bacteria > Bacillati > Actinomycetota > Actinomycetes > Kitasatosporales > Streptomycetaceae > Streptomyces > Streptomyces sp. NPDC020299. The sequence goes on along the minus strand of NZ_JBIRWL010000010.1, from coordinate 250,971 downwards.
AGGCTGGTGAACCCCGCGACGACGGCGATGACCACGCCGAGCAGGATGGTCGGCCGGTAGGGGGTGCGGAACTTCGGATGGGTGTGGGAGAAGAACCGGGGCAGCAGTCCGTCACGGCTCATCGCGAAGAAGATCCGGGACTGGCCGAGCAGCAGGATCATGCAGACGGTGGTCAGTCCGATGGCGGCGCCGAAGCTGATGAGTCCCGCGTACCACGGGTGCCCGGTGGCCTTGAACGCGTCGGCGAGCGGGGCGTCCACGGAGAGCGCGCTGTACTTCTGCATGCCGGTCACGACGATCGACACGGCGACGTACAGCGCGGTGCAGATGATCAGGGAGCCGAGGATGCCGCGCGGGACGTCGCGCTGCGGGTTGCGCGTCTCCTCGGCGGCGGTGGCCACGACGTCGAAGCCGATGAACGCGAAGAACACGACCGACGCCGCGGTGAAGATGCCCATGACGCCGAAGTTGGAGGGCGCCCAGCCGAACATCAGCTGGATGAGCGGTGCTTTGAGGTTGCCGCCCGCCGCCACGGGCTCGGACTTCGGGATGAACGGGTGGTAGTTGTCGCTGTTGACGAAGAAGGCGCCCGCGATGATGACGACGAGGACGACGGCCACCTTGATGGCGACGACGACCGAGGTGACCCTCGCGGAGAGCTTCATGCCGAGGACGAGGATGGCGGTGAGCACCAGCACGAGGCCGGCGGCGAGGATGTCGAAGCCGAAACCGGGGTTGGTGTCCCTGCCGCTGAGCACCGCGGGCAGCTGCCAGCCGGCGTTGTCCAGCAGCGAGTGGATGTAGCCGGACCACCCGACGGCGACCACCGCCGTGCCGAGCGCCAGCTCCAGCACCAGGTCCCAGCCGATGATCCAGGCGGGGAGCTCGCCGAGCGAGGCGTAGGAGAAGGTGTAGGCGGAGCCCGCGACCGGCACCGTGGAGGCGAACTCCGCGTAGCAGAGGGCGGCGAGCGCGCAGACGACGCCGGCCGCGACGAAGGCCAGGGAGACGGCGGGACCCGCGGTGTTCTTGGCCGCGGCGCCGGTCAGGACGAAGATGCCGGTGCCGATGATGACACCGACGCCGAAGACGGTGAGGTCGAGTGCGGACAGCGACTTCCTGAGCGCGTGTTCGGGTTCCTCCGTGTCGAGGATCGACTGTTCGACCTTCTTCGTACGGAAGAGGGTGCTGCTCACGGGACTACCTCCCACACGCTCGTCGTCCTCGACATGATCGAGAGGGCTGGGGATGCGTATGCCCCGGCACAGGCAGGTTCACGCAAAAGAGCCGGTTCCGCCACCGGGAAGGTGGGGGAACCGGCCCTCGGCCCTCAGCCGTGACTCGTCCGGGCTGCCGTGCGTGCTTCCGTCCGTGCTGCCGTGCGTGCTGCCATGCGTGCTTCCTAGTCGCGCGCGGGCTGCACCGAGTCGACCTCGGCGGCCGGGCGGTCGAACCGGCCGTCCAGCTTGGCGACCAGGCCGGTGACCTGGCGGGCGATGTCGGGGGCGGTCAGCCCGATCTCGGTCATCACCTCGGCACGGGAGGCGTGGTCGAGGAAGCGCGGCGGGATGCCGAAGTCGCGCAGCGGCATGTCGACGCCGGCGTCCCGCAGGGCCTGGGCGATCGCCGAGCCGACGCCGCCCGCGCGGCTGTTGTCCTCGACGGTGACGACCACGCGGTGCCGCTCGGCGAGCGGGGCCATGGCCTCGTCGACGGGCTTGACCCAGCGCGGGTCGACGACGGTGGTGGAGATGCCCTGCTTGTCGAGCAGGCCGGCGATCTCCAGGCACATGGGGGCGAGGGCGCCGACGGAGACGAGCAGTACGTCGGGCCGGTCGGTGCCGGGCTCGCGCAGTACGTCCATGCCGCCGACGCGGCCGACGGCCGGGACGGCGGGGCCGACGGCGCCCTTGGAGAAGCGGACCACGGTCGGCGCGTCCGTGACCTCGACGGCCTCGCGCAGCTGGGCGCGCACCTGGTCGGCGTCGCGCGGCGCGGCCAGCCGGAGCCCCGGCACGACCTGGAGGATCGACATGTCCCACATGCCGTTGTGCGAGGCGCCGTCGGTACCGGTGACACCGGCCCGGTCCAGTACGAACGTCACACCGCACTTGTGCAGGGCGACGTCCATCAGCACCTGGTCGAAGGCACGGTTGAGGAAGGTGGCGTACACCGCGAAGACCGGGTGCAGACCGCCGGTGGCGAGCCCCGCGGCGGACACGGCCGCGTGCTGCTCGGCGATGCCGACGTCGTACACCCGCTCGGGGAAGGCCTTGGCGAACTTGTCGAGGCCGACGGGCTGGAGCATCGCGGCCGTGATGGCGACGATGTCCTTGCGTTCCCTGCCCAGCTTGACCATCTCCTCGCCGAAGACCGAGGTCCAGTCGGCGCCGGAGCTGGCGATGGGCAGGCCGGTGTCCGGGTGGATCTTGCCGACGGCGTGGAAGCGGTCGGCCTCGTCCTGGAGGGCGGGCTGGTAGCCGCGGCCCTTCTCGGTGAGGCAGTGCACGATGACCGGGCCGCCGAAGCGCTTGGCCCGCGCCAGCGCCGACTCCAGTGCCTCGATGTCGTGGCCGTCGATCGGGCCGACGTACTTCAGCCCGAGGTCCTCGAACATGCCCTGCGGGGCGATGAAGTCCTTGAGCCCCTTCTTGGCGCCGTGCAGCGTCTCGTACAGCGGCTTTCCGACGACCGGGGTGCGGTCGAGGATGTCCTTGGTCCGGGCGAGGAAGCGCTCGTAGCCGTCGGTCGTGCGCAGCGTGGCCAGGTGGTTGGCGAGACCGCCGATGGTCGGTGCGTACGACCGCTCGTTGTCGTTGACGACGATGACGAGCGGGCGGTCCTTGGCCTCGGCGATGTTGTTGAGCGCCTCCCAGGCCATGCCGCCGGTCAGCGCGCCGTCACCGATGACCGCGACGACGTGGCTGTCGCGTTCGAGGACCTCGTTGGCCTTGGCGAGGCCGTCGGCCCAGCCGAGGACCGTCGAGGCGTGGCTGTTCTCGATGACGTCGTGCTCGGACTCGGCCTGCGAGGGGTAGCCCGACAGGCCGCCCTTCATCTTCAGCCTGGAGAAGTCCTGTCGGCCGGTGAGCAGCTTGTGCACATAGGACTGGTGTCCGGTGTCCCACAGCACCTTGTCCTTCGGGGATTCGAAGACACGGTGCAGGGCGATGGTGAGCTCCACCACGCCGAGGTTGGGGCCGAGGTGGCCGCCGGTCTTGGAAACGGCGTCGACGAGGAAGGTCCGGATCTCCTCTGCCAGCTGGTCCAGCTGCTCCAGGCTGAGCCGGTCCAGATCGCGCGGTCCCCTGATGCGGGTCAGCAGCGGCACCCGTGCCTCCTTGCAGTAAAAGCTGATCGAGCTGTTGCCGGGCTCGTCGAGTCTAATGTTCCGATGTTGCACAAGGCGTCCGGGCAGTGCGTGATGCGTCACGCGATCGGCGGTACCCACCTGACACGCCCCCAAGACACACCAATGCCCGGCACCTTGAAGGCACCGGGCAAGGCTCTGTCGATACGCCGGGCAACCGGAGCGCGCCCCAAAGGGGCGCGGGGAACTGCGCGACCAGCCACGACGGACCGGCACCCGCAGAAACCACCGCACCCCTACGGCGCGACCGCGCTCACGCTCGGCCGGCAGCCTTCTGGCTACGACGCGACACCGAGTCGATGACCACCGCACCCAGCAGCACCGCACCGGTGATCATGTACTGGATCGACGTGTTCATGTTCAGCAGGTCCAGACCTGTCTGGATCGACTGGATCACCAGCATGCCCAGCAGCGCGGACCACACCGACCCACGGCCACCGAAGAGGCTCGTACCGCCGATGACCGCCGCGGCGATCGCCAGCATCAGCGTGTTGCCGCCACCGGCGTTCAGCGTCGCGCTCGCGGTCTGACCCGCGAAGAACATGCCGCCGATCGCGGCGAACCCGCCGGAGATGGCGAACACGGTGATACGGACCATCGGCACGCTGATACCGGCACGACGGGCCGCCTCGATGCCGCCGCCGACCGCGAAGACCTTGCGGCCGTACGTCGTACGGCGCAGTACGAAGTCCACCACGACCAGCGCCGCGAGGAAGATCACCAGCGCGTTGGAGACACCTTCGGCGTTGTTCAGCACGGCCGCGGCGACGAAGGACGCGATGGCGAGCAGACCGACCCGGATCAGGATCTCGCTGGTGGGCCGGAAGGGCACACCGGCCGCGCGACGGCGGCGCTGCTCGTTGAACGAGCCCACGGCCGTCAGCACGACACCGAGGCCGGCCAGCAGGTAGGCGCCGACGATGGCCTGGTCCATGAAGAAGGAGCTCTGGCCGAAGATGTGCACCGGGCCGGAGTCGGCCGGGATGTTGATCGTGCCGCTGTCGCCCAGCAGCCACAGCATCAGACCGTTCCAGCCGAGGAAACCGGCCAGCGTCACGACGAACGCGGGTACGCCGATCTTGGCGAAGAACCAGCCGTGCAGCGCGCCGATGCCGACGCCGGTGACGATCGTGAGGACGAGCGCCAGCCACTCGTTCATGCCGTGGTTGACGACGAAGACGGCGAACACCGTGGACGCCAGACCGCTGACCGAGCCGACGGAGAGGTCGATCTCACCGAGCAGCAGCACGAACACGAGGCCGATGGCGAGCATGCCGGTGGCCGAGAGGAAGTAGCTGATGCTGGAGAGGTTGTCGGCGCTGAGGAAGCGGTCGTTCTTCACCTGGAAGATGGTCCAGATGATGATCAGGCCGATGACGACCGGCAGCGAGCCCAGCTCGCCGCCCTTGATCTTCCGCTTGAACTCGGTGAGGTAGCCCTTGAAGCCCTCTTCGCGGACCAGCAGGCGCGGGTCGACGACGGGGACGGCCGCGGACGTGGGGTCCTCGACGGAGGAGACCGTGTCCTTGGACACGACGGCCTCCGGGTCCTTCTTCACGGTGTTCGACGTCTCGCTCACTTTGCCGCCTCCGCGGTGCGACGCCCCGCACGACGGGTCACGGCGTTGTCCGTGGCACCGGTGATCGCGGCGATGATCTCTTCGTGGCTGGTGTCCTTCACGGAGAAGGAGCCGTTGTTCTTGCCCAGGCGCAGCACGGCGACGGTGTCCGCGACGGCCTTGACGTCCGCCATGTTGTGGCTGATGAGGATGACGCCGAGGTTGCGCTCGCGCAGCCGCTCGACCAGGTCGAGGACCTGCGCGGTCTGCTCGACACCGAGGGCGGCGGTGGGCTCGTCGAGGATGACCACCTTCGGGTCACCGATCAGGGCGCGCGCGATGGCCACGACCTGGCGCTGACCGCCGGAGAGGCTGGCGATCGGGATGCGGACGCTCGGGATGCGGATCGAGAGCGTGCTCAGCAGCTCACGGGCCTGCTTCTCCATCGACACCTCGTCGATGACGCCGCGGTGCAGCAGCTCGCGCCCGAGGAAGAGGTTGCCGACCACGTCGAGGTTGTCGCACAGCGCGAGGTCCTGGTAGACCGTCGCGACGCCGAGTCCCTGGGCGTCGTGCGGCTTGTTGATGCTGACCGGGTTGCCCTCCCACTCGATGACGCCCTCATCGATGGGGTGGACACCCGCGATCGTCTTGACCAGGGTGGACTTACCTGCGCCGTTGTCGCCCACCAGGGCGACCACTTCTCCGGCGTGGACCTCCAGCTCGACGTCGGTGAGTGCCTGGACCGCACCGAATCGCTTGGAGACTCCGCGCAACGCCAGCACGGGCGTAGCGGACACGTGAACCATCTCCTTCGCCGCCTGACCGGCGGGGATGCCGCGCTTGGGGGACAGGCGCGGAGGGACGTGCGAATGCACGTGGTCAACAAGATGAACATGCGCGAATCCGCTGCCCTTGGCAACGGGTCCGTCCGACGCCCGCCCGGCAGCGGGGTATGAAGGCCGGGGCGGGCGTCGGAGGAGTTCGCGGTTCCGCCGGGTGGTCACCGGCCGCTCGGGGGCGGCCGGTACCGGCGGGGGGTCGCTCCTGCGAGCGGGTGATTACTGGAGGCCGGCGGCCTTGCAGGCCTTGGCGAACTCGGCGGTGCAGATCTCCTGGACGGTGTAGACCTTGTCCTTGAGCACCGTGTCCTTGATGTTCGCCTTGGTGACCGACACCGGGGTCAGCAGCTGCGAGGGCACCTTGTCGCCGGACTTGCTGGTCTGCGTGGTCGTGGCCAGGGACTTGATGTCCTTGCCCTCGAGCAGGTTGACCGCGAGCTGGGCGGCGGCGTCGGCCTCGGGCTTGAACGCCTTGTAGACCGTGGAGGACTGGGTGCCCGCGAGGATGCGCTGGATACCCGCGAGCTCCGCGTCCTGACCGGTCAGCGGGATGCCGCTGATGCCGGCGCCCTTGAGGGTGGTGGCGATGCCGCCGGCCATGCCGTCGTTGGCGGAGTAGACGCCCGCGATCTTCTTGGCGCCCAGCTGCGTGATGGCCGCCTTCATCTTCTGCGCGGCGATGGAGTCCTTCCACAGGCCGGACTGCTCGTAGGCGATGTCGACCTTGCCGTCGAGGGCCTTGTGCGCGCCCTCCTTGAACTGGCCGGCGTTCGGGTCGGCGTCGTCACCGTTGATCATGACGACCTTCGACTTCTTGGCCTTGGAGCCGAGCGCGTCGACCAGCGCCTGGCCCTGGAGCTCGCCCACCTTGACGTTGTCGAAGGAGACGTACGCGGAGACCGGGCCCTGGGCGAGGCGGTCGTACGCGACGACCTTGATGCCCTTGTTCACGGCGGTCTGGATCGAGGACTTGATGGCGGCGGAGTCCTGGGCGCTGATCACGATGACCTTGACGCCCTTGGTGATCATGCTGCTCACCTGCTGCGCCTGCTTGGCGGCGTCACCGGCGGCGTTCGCGTACTCGACCTTGCAGTCGGCGCAGAGCTCCTTGACCTTCGCCGCGAAGAGCGGGTGGTCGAACTTCTCGTAGCGCGCGGTGACGCTGTCGGGGAGCAGCAGACCGATGGTCTTGCTGCCGCCGCCGGAGGAGCTGCTGCCGGAGTCGTCCTTCTTGTCGCCGGCCTTGCCACAGGCGGCCATCGACAGGGCCATCGAAACCGCAGCGGTTCCGATCACGACTCGACGCATGGTTGCGTTCATTTGGGGGTGCCTCCCTGACAGGGCCGCAACGCTGCGGCCGAGGTGGCTCGAAGTCAACTCGGCCGCAAGTTCGACGTCAAGAAGTAAATACTTAACGAGATGGCAACGGCGTCATGCGTTCTCTAAGTGAAGGCGGGTGCGGCGACCGCCAAAGTGCTGTCCAAAAGGGTTGAATCGCCCATTTCGCTGAGGGCGAGAGCGAGGGCTCCGAGCACCTCCGCGCGGCCCCCGAGGGCCCCCGGGAGCACCGACAGCTGGCGGGCGGCGCTGGGGATGGCGTAGCGGCCGACGGACTCCCTGATCGGCCCCAGGACGAGCTCTCCGGCCTCCGCCAGGTCTCCGCCGAGGACCACCCGGCTCGGGTTCAGCAGGTTGCAGAGGTTGGCCACGCCGCTGCCGATGTGGCGGCCGACGTCGGCGATCACCCGGCGGCAGCCGGGGTCCCCGTCCCGGGCCAGCCGTACGACGCCTTCCATGGTCAGGTCGGTGCCGTGGCTGGACTGCAGGAGCGGGAGCACGTAGCGGGCGGCCGTGAAGGTCTCCAGGCAGCCGCGGTTCCCGCAGCGGCAGACCGGTCCGGCTTCGTCGAGCGTGATGTGCCCGATCTCGCCCGCCGTGCCGCCGGGGCCGCGGTAGATCTTCCCGTTGATCACCAGGCCGGCGCCGACACCGCTGGCGACCTTGATGTAAGCAAGATCACGCACGCCGCGTCCGCTGCCCCAGACCAGTTCGCCCAGGGCGCCGAGGTTGGCGTCGTTGTCCACGTGCACGGGCACGCCGAGCCGGGCCCTGAGCTCCTCGGCCGGGCGGGTGCCGGTCCAGCCCGGCAGGATGGCGGTCGAGCCCAGCGTCCCGGACTCGACGTCGATCGGACCCGGTACGCCGACACCGACGCCGGCGATCTTGGAACGGTCGACGCCGGTCGCCTCGACCAGCCGGTTGACCAGTTCCTCCGCCCGGTCGAAGCCCTGGGTCGCCGAAGCGTCGACGTCCAGGGGCTCGGACTCCTCGGCGAGCACCTGGTGCGCGAGGTTGCCGATCGCGACGCGCAGGTGGGTGTGCCCGAAGTCGACACCGATGACGATGCCGGCGTCACCGCTGAGCGAGACGCTGCGGGCCCGCCGGCCGCCGGCCGAGGTGGGGGTCACCTCGACGGTCCCGCCGTCCTTCAGCTCCCGCACGATGTTGGAGACCGTCGCGGCGGACAGCCCGGTCGTCCGCGCGATCTCGGCCTGCGTGAGCGACCCGGCCAGCCGCACCGCCCGTACGACCCGTTCCAGGTTGGCTCGGTGCAGCGACGACTGCGACCCCGGAGTCTCCATCGACCCATTCACTCCCGCCATCGGCCGGGCGGCGCTGCGCCGCCCGTGGCCCAGGTCACATCTACGGAACCGGGCCACTTACAAGTTATGAACTCCAAACTCCGCTGAACGGCTTGCCGCAGTCAAGACCTTGACGGAAATCGCTGTCGCTTCGTATGTTGCGCCCCCGACACCCGCAGGACGCCCCCGGTCCACCTCGGAGCAGGGCGGGAGCCGGTCCGAGGGGGGTTCGAGGGGGGGCAGTGGGGCGGCTGCGGGGGCCTGACGAGGGGGCGCCGACGGGCCGCGGGGATCATTCAGCAGCGGAACCCACGGGGCCGCGGAGCGGCCGGCCGCCGACCGCGGGGCCCGGCGGGGGTTCCGGCTCAGCGGGCTATTTCACGGCACCCGCCGTAAGTCCCTGCACCACCTGCCGCTGGAACACGATGTACGCGGCGAGCACCGGCAGCATCGCCATCACCAGGCCCGCGAACAATCCCGACCAGTCACCCTTGTAGCCCTGGCTGGCGGCGAGCTGGACCAGGCCCTGGGTGAGGACGCGTTTGTCCGGGTCGGTGTTGAGGACCGTGGGGAGCATGTACTGATTCCACTGGCCCAGGAAATTGAAGATACCGACACTGATCAGGCCGGGCTTGGCCATCGGCAGCATGATCTGGAAGAACGTCCGGGAGTGGGAGGCGCCGTCGACGAAGGCCGCCTCCGCCACCGAGGTCGGCAGCGTACGGAAGAACGCGGTCAGGAAGAAGACCGTGAAGGGCAGTGAATACGCGATATAGACCAGGATCAGGCCGTGAATGGTGTTCAGCAGGCCCATGTTGTTCACGACGTAGAACAGCGGGACCAGCGCGAGCATGATCGGGAAACTCATGCCGCCGATGAACAGGTAGTAGATGAAGCGGTTGCCCGGGAAGTCGAAGCGGGCCAGGACGTACGCCGCCATGGAGCCGAGCACCAGCGTTCCGATGAGCGAACCGCCGACCACCAGGACGGTGTTGAGGAAGTAGTCGCTCATGTTGGCGTCGGTCCAGGCCCGCGCCCAGTTGTCGAAGTGCAGCTTGTCCGGGAGCGACCAGGGCGAGCTGAAGATGGAGCTGTCGTCCTTGAAGGACGTCATCACCGCCCACAGCAGCGGCATGACCACCATGACCGCCCAGATGACCAGGATGCCGTGCGAGAAGGCGTTGAGGACATGGCCCTCCTTCTTCCGCCCGGGCCGCGTTCCGGCCGGCACGTCCACCTTCACCACGGGGACACCCGCCGACGCGGTGACGGGAGCCTCGGGGGTCTCGGGAGTGTCGGGAGTGTCGGGAGATTCCGTCGTCTTCATGTGTTTCAGAACTCCAGCCGCTCGCGACGGCCCAGCCGCATCACGACCGCGGCGAAGGCCAGCGTGACGACGAGCAGGGCGACGCCGATGGTGGTGGCGTAGGCGGCCTGACCGTCCCGGAACGCCTTCTGGTACACGTACAGGACCATCACGGTGGTCGAGTAGTCGGGGCCGCCCGGGCCGGTCGTCATGATCTGCACGACCGCGAAGGACTCGGCGCCCAGGGCGAGGATGCCCATGTAGACCCAGCCGGACTGCACGGTGTCCCACAGCAGCGGCAGGGTGATGCGGAAGAACGTGCCTGCGCGGCCTGCGCCGTCCAGCAGTGCCGCCTCGTACAGGTCCGCCGGGATGGAGGCCATGCCCGCCGAGAACAGGACCACGAAGAAGCCGACCGTGGACCAGACGAGCACCGCCATCACACACCACAGGGCCAGGTTCGGGTCGCCCAGCCACAGCGGCTGGACGTGGTCGAGGCCGATCCCGCGCAGCAGCGAGTTGATCGCACCGCTGTCGGGGTTGTACGCGAAGGCGAACAGGAGCGAGACGATCGCGATCGACAGCACCTGGGGGAAGAAATAGACGATCTTGTAGAAGGAGGAGCCCCGGACCCCGGAGATGACCGGGCCGCCCCTCCTTCCGCGTCCGCCCACATTGATCATGAAGGCGAAGAACAGCGCCAGGCTGATCGTCACCAGCGGCAGCACGACCGCGAACATCAAGCTGTGCCGCAAGGACTTCCAGAAGATTTCGTCGTCGAGCATCCTCCGGTAATTGTCCAGGCCGACCATCTTGAATTCGGGGCTCAGGCCGGTCCAGTCCGTGAACGAGTAGTAGATGGACTGGATGAACGGCCAGACCACGAAGAGCGCGTACAGTCCCAGGGGGAGCGCCAGGAACCCCACGATGAACCGGTACTTGCCGTGCTGCATCGCCACTCCGGTGCCGATATGGAATACGGGCTGTACGGACTACTGGTGCTTGTAGTGCTTGATCGACGAGTCCTTCGCGGCCGCGTCGGCGAATCCCTGGATCTTCTTGATCGTCTCCGCCGGGGTGGCCCGTCCGGCCATCATCTCGCCGAGGCCGGCCACACCGATCTGTTCCTTCTGCAACTGCACGTACCAGTCCTGGAGACGCGGATTCACCACATTGTCGCCCGCCTTCTGCAACGCGGCCACGCCCGACTTCAGGCCGGGGGTGAGGGCGATACCGGAGGTGCCGCCGTTGTACGCGGTCAGCGACTTCACCTTGGCCGTGAAGTTCTTCGAGGACGCCTCGCTGAGCATGATGCGCAGCTGCTCCATGCCGCCCTCGGGGTTCGCGGCCTTGGCCGGGACGACGAAGGGCTCGCCGCCGGAGGCCCAGATGGTGCCGAAGGGCATCTTGTCGGAGGAGTCGATGCCGGTCGGCGCGGAGACGGCGAGGTCGAAGTCCTTGGGGATGACGTTCGCCGACTCGTTCTCCACCCAGGAGCCGTTCGGGATGAACAGCGCCTTGCCCTTGGCCCACGCGGTCTGCGACTGGATGTGGTCCAGGCCCGGGGTCCCCTGAAGGATGTAACCCTTCTTGAAGAGCTCGTAGTACGCCTCGAAGCAGGCCTTGACGGCCGGGTGCTTCCAGGCGTTCGGCTCGAGGTTGTCGATGGCGTCGAGCACCTCACGGCCGCCGACCTTGCCGATCATCGGGTAGAGCGAGAACGGGATGTAGTACGGGTACTTGCCGGCGTACGTCCAGCCCGCCATGCCCTTCTTCTTGGCCTTGGCGCACACCGCGAGCATCTGGTCCCAGGTCTCGGGGTACTTCTCGTCCAGCGAGTCCAGGGCCTTCTGGGAGTACCACACGCCGTACACCGTGTAGGCGTAGTACATGATCCAGACCGGCTTGCCGTCGAACTGGCCCATCTCCACGATGCCGGGGCGCAGCGTGTCGCGGACCTTCTTCTTCGGGTCGTCGAAGGACGGGGCGTCCAGCAGCGGGGTGAGGTCGGCGAGCTGGCTCTTGCCGACCAGGACGCCCATGTCCATCTGCTCGGCGCCGGAGTTGTCGATGAGGTCGGGCGGGGTGCCCTGGTTGAAGCGGGGCTGGAGGGTGGACTGGATCTTCTGGGTGGCGGAGAACTTCACCTTCGCCTTGGGGAAGTCCGTCTCGTAGATCTTCACGGCGTCCTGGGCGTATTCCTTGCCGAAACCGCCGTCGAACAGGACAAATTCCATCTGCGCGCCGGCGTTGACGCCGAGCGGGTTGTTCGAGGTCTTCTTGCCCGTCTTGGCCTTGTCCTGGCCGCCGCCGCCACTGCTGGCGCAGGCGGACAGGAAACCCGCCGCGGGCACGCTCAGCAGACCGAGGGCCGCGGATCGCTTGATCAGATCCCGGCGGCCGACGCCGTCGGCACCATGGTTCGCTGCGGAAGTGGATCCCATGCTCAAGTCCTCGCCTTCTCCAGGACTCAGGCGGTGAACCGGATCCTCCCGGCACCGCGGTCGGGTAGCGCTGGGTCGTGCAGGAAACGCCGAGTGGTGCAGGAAACGCCGACAGGTATAGTCCACTTCTCGCCGACGAGGCAAGATCGAACGCAAGCTTGGTCATCGGTCTTTTCCGAGTTGAGACCTCGCGGAAATATGAGCCCCCTGTGCGTTCCGCGCCGGAGAAATCCGCGCTATTAGGCCTGAATGCCACGCCCAACACCCTTGACATCACCGGCCACTTGACTCCCTACTGGTTCTTGCGTTCCGCAGTTGACAACGTTGTCCGACGCGATCGGGCGCAGGGAGGGTTTCCGTAGATGCAGCGGAGAACTCGGCACAGATGGGGTCCGGCGGTCGTCCTTACGGCCGCCTTCGTCATGGCGGTCGGATCACAGGGGGCCGCGGTCGCGCTGCCCGCCAAGGCACCGGCCGCCGACCGGGAGTTCGCATCCTCGTTCGAACAAGGTGATCCGGCGCCGGACTGGCTGAACACCGTCGACACCGGGCCGGACGGCACCAAGCGCGCCTCGGGCGTCGACGGCGGCTACAGCACGGGCATTCCGGGCAATGTGACCGACCACGTCACCGAGGTGCGGGCCAGCGGCGAGAACACGGGCGCCGGCGAGGTGAAGGAGAACCTCGCCGACGGCGAGCCCGGCACCAAATGGCTGACCTTCGAGTCCACCGGCTGGGCCGAGTTCGACCTGGACAAACCCATCAAACTGGTGACGTACGCGCTCACCTCCGCCAATGACTTCGCCGAACGCGACCCGCAGGACTGGACCCTGAAGGGTTCCACCGACGGCAAGGACTGGAAGACCGTCGACACCCGTTCGGGTGAGGCCTTCTCCGAACGGTTCCAGACCAGGTCCTTCGACCTCGCCGCACCGGCCGCGTACCAGTACTTCCGCCTCGAGATCACGAGGAACAGCGGCTCCCCGGACATCGTGCAACTCGCCGACGTGCAGTTCTCCACGGGCGGCGGGGGCGGCCCCGTCCCGCAGGACATGCTCTCGCTGGTCGACCGCGGTCCGAGCGGCTCGCCGACCGCGAAGGCCCGGGCCGGGTTCACCGGAAAGCGGGCACTGCGCTACGCCGGACGGCATACGGCGGCCGGCCGGGCCTACTCGTACAACAAGATCTTCGACGTGCACGTGAAGGTGGGCCGCGACACCCAGTTGTCGTACCGCCTCTTCCCCTCCATGGCCGACGGCGACCGCGACTACGACGCCACCAACGTCTCCGTGGACCTGGCCTTCACCGACGGCACCTATCTGAGCGACCTGGGCGCGAGCGATCAGCACGGCTTTCCGCTGTCACCGCGGGGGCAGGGCTCGTCCAAGGTGCTCTACGTCAACCAGTGGAACGACGTGGTCTCGCGGATCGGGTCGGTGGCGGCCGGGAAGACGGTCGACCGGATCCTGCTGGCGTACGACTCCCCGGGCGGCCCGGCGAAGTTCCGCGGCTGGCTCGACGACGTGGCGATAAAGCCCGTCGCACCCCAGAAGCCCAGGGCGCACCTGTCCGACTACGCGCTGACGACCCGCGGCACCAACTCCACCGGCGGTTTCTCGCGCGGCAACGACTTCCCCGCGACGGCGCTCCCGCACGGCTTCAACTTCTGGACGCCGGTGACCAACGCGTCCTCGATGAGCTGGCTGTACGAATACGCGCGGGCCAACAACGACGACAACCTGCCGACGATCCAGGCGTTCAGCGCGAGCCACGAGCCCAGCCCCTGGATGGGTGACCGGCAGACCTTCCAGCTGATGCCGTCCGCCGCCGAGGGCACCCCGGACACCGGCCGCGAGGCGCGGGCGCTGGCCTTCAGGCACGAGAACGAGACCGCGCGGCCGTACTACTACGGGGTGCGGTTCGAGAACGGGCTCAAGGCGGAGATGGCGCCGACCGACCACGCGGCGGCACTGCGCTTCACCTATCCGGGCGCGGACGCGAGCGTGCTCTTCGACAACGTCACCGAGCAGGCGGGCCTCACCCTCGACAAGGACCACGGTGTCGTCACCGGCTACTCCGACGTGAAGTCGGGCCTGTCGACGGGGGCGACCCGGCTGTTCGTGTACGGCGAGTTCGACAAGCCGGTGACGGGCGGCGACGCGAGCGGGGTCAAGGGCTGGCTCCGCTTCGACGCGGGCGAGGACCGCACGGTCACCCTCCGCCTGGCCACCTCCCTGATCAGCGTCGACCAGGCGAAGGACAATCTGCGCCAGGAGATCCCGGACGGCACCTCCTTCGACACGGTCAAGGCACGCGCCCAGCGGACCTGGGACAAGCTGCTCGGCCGGGTCGAGGTCGAGGGCGCGACCCCCGACCAGCTGACCACCCTCTACTCGGGCCTGTACCGGCTGTACCTGTACCCCAACTCGGGCTTCGAGAAGGTGGACGGCAAGGACCGGTACGCCTCCCCCTTCTCCCCCATGCCGGGCCCGGACACCCCGACGCACACCGGCGCGAAGATCGTGGACGGCAAGGTGTACGTCAACAACGGCTTCTGGGACACCTACCGCACGACATGGCCGGCGTACTCCCTGCTGACTCCCTCCCAGGCGGGCGAGATGGTCGACGGTTTCGTCCAGCAGTACAAGGACGGCGGCTGGACCTCGCGCTGGTCCTCCCCCGGCTACGCCGACCTGATGACCGGCACCTCCTCGGACGTGGCCTTCGCCGACGCGTACGTCAAGGGCGTCGGCTTCGACGCGAAGGCGGCGTACGACGCGGCCCTGAAGAACGCGACCGTCGTGCCGCCGATGTCGGGCGTGGGCCGCAAGGGCATGAGCACCTCGCCCTTCCTCGGCTACACCAGCACCGACACGCACGAGGGCCTGTCGTGGGCGATGGAGGGATACGTCAACGACTACGGCATCGCGAGGATGGGCCAGGCCCTGTACCGGAAGACGGGCGAGAAGCACTACAAGGAGGAGTCCCAGTACTTCCTCAACCGCGCCCAGGACTACGTCGGCCTCTTCGACTCCAAGGCGGGCTTCTTCCAGGGCCGCGACGAGAAGGGCGCCTGGCGGGTCGACTCCTCGACGTACGACCCGCGCGTGTGGGGCTACGACTACACCGAGACCAACGGCTGGGGCTACGCCTTCAGCGCCCCGCAGGACAGCCGCGGCCTGGCCAACCTGTACGGCGGCCGTGACGCCCTCGCCGACAAGCTGGACAAGTACTTCTCCACCCCGGAGACGGCCTCCCCCGACTTCGTGGGCTCCTACGGCGGTGTCATCCACGAGATGACCGAGGCGCGGGACGTCCGGATGGGCATGTACGGCCACTCCAACCAGGTCGCGCACCACGTGATCTACATGTACGACGCGGCCGGCCAGCCCTGGAAGGCGCAGGCCGCCGTCCGCGAGGCGCTGTCCCGTCTCTACACGGGCAGCGAGATCGGGCAGGGCTACCACGGCGACGAGGACAACGGCGAGCAGTCCGCCTGGTACCTGTTCTCCGCGCTCGGCTTCTACCCGCTGGTCATGGGCAGCGGCGAGTACGCCATCGGCTCCCCGCTGTTCAAGAAGGCGACCGTCCATCTGGAGAACGGCCGGGACCTGGTGGTACGGGCGCCGAGGAACAGCGCGAAGAACGTGTACGTCCAGGGCCTGACCGTCAACGGCCGCCCCTGGACCTCCACCTCGCTCCCCCACTCCCTGCTGGCCAAGGGGGCCGTCCTGGACTTCCACATGGGGGCCAAGCCCTCCGCCTGGGGTTCGGGCCGGAACGCGGGCCCGGTCTCCATCACCCGGGACGACGAGGTCCCGGCGCCCCGTGCGGACGTCCTCAAGGGTGACGGCCCCCTGTTCGACAACACCTCGGCGACGGACGCGACGGTCACCTCGGTGGACCTGCCGGTCAGCGGCCCGGCCAGGCCCGTCCAGTACACGCTGACGTCGTCCGCCGACCACACGAAGGCCCCGACCGCCTGGACCCTCCAGGGCTCCGACGACGGCGAGACCTGGCGGACCGTGGACCGCCGCTCGGGCGAGTCCTTCCGGTGGGACCGCCAGACCCGGGTGTTCAGCATCCCGAAGCCGGGCGGCTACGCGCGATACCGGCTGGTGCTCGACGGGGAGTCGACGTTGGCGGAGGTGGAGTTGCTGGCCTGACCTCCGCAGACCGGGAGCGGAAGGGGCGGGCCCTCGCTGGGCCCGCCCGGAGCGGTCGGTCAGCCGACCTGGCAGGGCAGGGTCGTCGCACTGTCACCGCCGGAGCCTTGAACGACGTATCCGAACGTCGTGCTCTGCCCCGGACTCAACGAGCCGTTCCAGTCGACGTTGTGGACCATCACGTCCTGTCCGCTGTAGGTCGCGTTGCCGCTCCACAGGCTGGCCACCGACTGCCCGCTCGGCAGCGTCCAGTCGACCATCCAGCCGAGCATCGGCACGTCACCGCTGTTGGTGACGGTCACCTCGGACTGGTAGCCGCCGGGCCAGCTGTTGGTGGTCTTCCGGGTGGCCGTGCAGGTGCCGGGCGGCGGCTCCGTGGGGTTGCCCGGGTCGTGGATGCCGGTGACCTCGCCGTTGCCGCCGTCGAAGACGACGTCGGAGCAGGAGTAGAAGGTCTCCGTGCTGTCCGAGCGCTGCCACACCATGTAGATGATGTGCCGCCCCGACTTGTTGGCCGGCAGCTTGCCGGACCAGGAGTAGTTGGCCTCGACCGTGCCCGGCGAGCCGTTGAGCGGCGGGTGGTCAACGGTGAGGAAAGGCTGGTCCTCCATCTCGTCCCAGGTGAGCGGCTTGGTCGGGTCGTAGCCGTCCTTGGTGACGTAGACGTAGAACCAACCCGGGTGCGCCGCCCACGCGTTGTACGAGAAGTCGACGGTCGCGCCGGAGGTCAGGTGGGTGACCGGCCAGTCGGCGCGGGCGGCGTTGAAGCCGGTGAAGTTGGGGTTGCCGCCGCTGCACAGCTGACCGTCGGGCACGAAGCCGCGGGTGCGGCCGGCGCCGTCCGAGCGCAGCACGGAGAACCAGTTGTAGAAGGGTGTGGTGCCGCTGACCTGCTGTGCCGCCTTGCAGGCGGGGTTGACGGGCTTGATCTCACCGGTACTGGTGAGCGCGTCCTGCCAGCACAGGAAGGTACGGCTGCCCGGCTTCATGGGCGTCCCGTGAGCCTCCGCGCGGCCGCCGGCGGCGAGGATGAGGCCGAGGGCGGGGACGGTGGTGAGGAGGGCCAGGAGGACGAGGAAGAGGGCGTTGCGGCGAGTGGGGTGGGGTAAGCGGGGGTGCTCCGCTCCGGGTGTTGTTGCCCTTGTTGTCATAGGCATGACACATCTACCTCTGGGTTGACGGTCGTGCGGGGGCTGCGGGTGCGTGGGGGGGTGCCGGAGGTACGGGAGGCGCCAGCGGCACCAGAAGTGCCGGGGGTGAGGTGGGAGCGAACCCAGCGGCGGGTTCCGGTCCATCGATGGGAGCGCTCCCACCTCACTTACTTCGGAAGTTAGCTCGCGGCGCGTCAGATGTAAACGGTGTGCGTCGGGTTCGTGGACATTCTGATCTTGATGTCCTGCTCGCCGTGCCGGGTGACTTCGTGCAGGCCCAGTCGCCGGTAGAGGGCCTGGGCACGCTGGTTGACGGCGAGGACGTCCAGGGTGAGGTCCCCGCCTCGCCCGTGGGCCTGGTGCAGGAGGCCGCGGATGAGCCGGCTGCCGATGCCGCGTCCCTGGTGGTCGGGGTGGAGCTCGATCCGCGCCAGATAGATCTCCGTGGGCCGGTGTTCGACGAGGAGCATGCCTGCGTCCGTGCCGTCGGCGGTGATGATCTGCCAGCTGCCCGGGGTGAACGCGCGGGCGTGGAAGTCGCGCTGGGCCTGGTCGTCCCAGCCCCAGACGGCCGTGACGTAGGGACCCATGGCGGCTTTGTGCAGCTGAAAGCAGTACTCGCTGTCCGCGGAGGTGGCCGGCCGCAGGCCGATGTCGGTCACTCGGGCTGGTACGTCCTTCACGTGCGCCTCCTGCGACAATGCCGCGGTGCGACGTTGGTCGCGCGTTGGAGATGGAAGCGGTGTCGATCTTTCTTGGGGTGCTCGCACTGCTGGCGAGCGGCACGTTGATGGTGGTGGCGGCAGGCTACCGCGGTGTCGACGTGTGGGTCTGGGACTGGGCGCCCTTGGTGACGAGGCAGCGCACCCAGTACGGGACGCCCTGGAGGAGCCTCACCACCATGCGCATCCAATTCGGGGTCCTGGGGGTCGTCTTCCTAGGGGTGGGGCTGCACTACCTGACGCGATGAGCGCAGTCCTCTGCAAGGCCTCGCCGGTCACCAGCCTCGCCCGTCGAGGCCCCGCATCTCGGTCATGCCGCCGCCTGTGAGGTTGGGAGCCAGCAGGGGCACCCAGAAGACGGTGACCGCGAGCGCGAGCGAGACGAGGCCGACGACGCGGGCGACGAGCGGCCCCCGCGGCATGCGCTTCTCGGCGGCGACGACGGCGGCCAGGCCCGCCATCGCCCAGAGGTTCATCGCACCGAACGCGGTGAGCAGCAGCATCAGGGACCAGCAGCATCCCAGGCAGAACGCGCCATGATGTGCTCCGGCCCGTACGTGGCGCGTGGGGCCGTGGTACGACGCGTAGCGCAGCAGCAGGCCGATCGGTGAGCGGCACCTGGTGAGGCAGAAGTCCTTGAACGGGGTGAGCTGGTAGAGGCCGTTGATCGCGAAGACGGCGGCGGCCACCGCTGTCCCCGCCGCGGGATGTGTGGTCGCGACCTGGTTCGCGCCGACGGCGAGGGCGTACGCGGGCAGTCCGGCGGCGGCCCAGACCAGCACGTAGCCGGCGGTGAAGGCGATCATGCGCGGTGCCTGGTGAACGGGACCTGTCCGCGCGTACAGCGAGGCGACGGGCGCCGTGGCGGGCAGCATCATCGCGGTCATCATGATCGTCCAGGTCACCATGAAGGCGAGCAGGTCCCCCGCCATGGCTCCTGGCCCCATATCACCCGACCGAACCGCCACCCACGCCCAGGCCGCGGCCACCGTGAGCAGCACGAGTCCGGTGTAGCGCGCCCTGTGGCGGACGGTGATCGCTGTTCTGGTCACGCTGACCATGAGAAGGGCGCGGAGTGCGCGTTGCTGCCGGTGAAGTCCCAGGAGCGGCCGTGAACGCCGTCGCCGACGGCCCGCGTCGACCGGGCGACGGTCAGCGTGCTGTTCGCCGGGTGGAACATGCCGGTGAGACCCATCACCGGACCGTCCCCGCCGAACTGCGGGGCCACCTGGTCCTCGATCTCGATGTCGATGGCGTCCGCCACCTTCACCGTGTGGCGGCGACCGTCGTCGTGGAAGTCGATGGGCACGCGTTCGACGCCGAGGACCTGGCCGATGAGCGGGGCGACCGCCGCCATCGGGCCGCCCGCCTGCCCGGAGAAGACCTTGCCCAGCGCGTCCGCCTGACCGTCGTCGGCGGAGGCGTCGATGTACAGCGCCACCTGCCAGTCGCCGTCGGCCATCACGCGGGGTGTGTCGGCGAAGACGACGACGCTGCGGTCCGAGACGTCCACGCCGTCGACCTCACCCCGTGCGACGTGGAACGCGAGCGTCACCTGGCAGCGCTCGTTGTCGGCGGGGGCCGTGAGGCCCGAGGTGGTGCACGGACAGACGCTGTCGCAGTTGCAGCTCTCGAGATAGGTACCGTTCACATTCCAAGCCATGGTTGTTCTCCTGCCTGGTTCTCCTGCCTGGTTCACATGCCTGTCAGCGCTGCGGAGCGGCGCCCGGCCGGCAGAACGAAAGGCCTGGTGCGGGCGCCGGCCTGATGCGGCGCCTCCATCCCGGTGCTTCCCAGGCTAGTCCTCAGGCCGACGCCGTGCCCCGGCAGGCCAGAGGGGTGGGGAGGCCTGCGGCTTCCGGTGCCGCCGGGAGCCGGACGGTGAACTCCGTGCGGCCGGGGGCGCTGGTGACGTCGATGCGGCCGTCATGGGCCGTCGTGATCGCCGCCGCGACGGCCAGGCCGAGTCCGGAGCCGCCCTCGGCGCCCGAGGAACGGGCGCGGGAGGTGTCCGCGCGGGTGAAGCGTTCGAAGACGGCGGGGAGGAGGCCGGGCGGGATGCCGGGGCCGTTGTCGCGGACGCGGATGACGTGGTGGGTGTCCGTGGACTCGACGGAGGCCACCACCGCCGTGCCCACCGGGGTGTGCACCCGGGCGTTGGCCAGCACGTTGGCCACCACCTGGTGCAGCCGGGCCTCGTCGCCGGCGACCAGGGCCGGAGCGTCCAGCCGGAGCTCGAGCTGCCAGACGTGGTCGCCGCCCGCCGCCCGCGCGTCCCACACGGCCTCGGCGACGAGCCGGGCGAGATCCACCTCCGCGGAGTGCAGCGGGCGTCCCTCGTCGAGGCGGGCGAGCAGGAGGAGGTCCTCCACGAGGCCCGCCATCCGCGCCGACTCGGCGGACACCCGGCGCCAGGCGAGGACGGACTCGAGCCGGTCCGTGCCGCGGTTCATCAGCTCGGCGTATCCGGCGATGGAGGCGAGCGGGGTGCGCAGTTCGTGGCTGGCGTCGGCCAGGAAGCGCCGCGTGCGCTCCTCGCTGCGCCGGCGTTCGGCGAGTGAGGTCTCGACGTGGTCGATCATGCGGTTGAGGGCGGCGCCCACCTGGCCGGCCTCGGTGCCGGGATCGGTGTCCTGTTCGGGCACCCGGGTCAGGCCGGTGGCCTCGCCGTGGCCGAGGGGTGCGCGGGAGACCTCCACGGCGGTGGCGGCGACCCGGCCGAGCGGGCGCAGCTGGCGCCGGATGACGACCGCGCAGACGCAGCCGGCCAGCGTCAGGCCGACGGCCGCGACGGCGGCCTCGACCTCCACCAGCCCGCCGATCGTGTCCAGTACGTCGTCCATGGGCAGGCCGGTGAGGACCCGGATGCCGCTGGCGTTCAGGGCGGTGACCCGGTAGGTGCCGAGGCCGGGCACGGTGCGGGTGTGCGCCGAACCGTCGACGGCGACGCCCGCCAGGGCCGTGCGCTGGGCCGAGGTGAGGGCACGGGGGGCGGCGTCCCGGCTGACGACCGCCGCGTCAAGGATCCTGCCGTCGGTGTCGAGACGGGCGGCGAGCATTCCGGCCGGGTGGCCGCGCTCGTTGAGGAAGGTCAGGTCGGCGGGGTCGGCCGGACGGAGCGCGGCACCGCCCACACTGTGTTCGGCCGCGTCGTTCAGCTGGTCGTCCAGGTTGCCCAGCAGGTAGGCGCGTTGGGCGAACACAGTGGTGAGGACCATCACGGCGCACACGGCGACCAGGACGGCGGTGACGAGGACCAGCAGGCGGGCTCGGAGCGTGCGTCCCCGCGGCCGGGCCGGGATCCGGGCGGTCATCTCCCGTCCACCACCGGCCGGGTGACGCGGCCCTCGACGAGGCCGCCGCCGTCAGGGGAGCCGGCCTCCTCCACGGAGAGGACCGGCGGCGTCCCGTACGTCGGCGTCCCGTACGACGGCACCCCGTACATCGGCACCCCGTCCGGCACCACGGCGTACGGCGCGCGGCCGCGAGCGCATCGCGGCGCGCGCCGCCCGTCCGCGGCCGGGCAGGGCCGCCGGCCCGCCGCGGTGACGGCCACGGTGACCGCCACGGACAGCGGCTCGGCGGGTCCGGGCTCGTCGTCGACGATCAGCGCGCGGACTCGGCCGGTTCGGGACCCCAGGGTGCCAGTCATGTCCCGATCCTGTCCCGGCCCGCTGAGAGAACCCTGTGTTCCGACTGAGCCGCAGCCGTGCGACCAGGCACGCACCACCGCCCCCGACCCCGGACAGCCCGCCAACCGCCGTGACCGAAGGGGGCATTGGCACTCCCCGGCCACAGCGTTCCCTTGAGTCGCCTCCCCCACGGCACTCACTCTGATCTCTGGCTTCCGCTCACCGGGCGTGAAGCTTCTTCAGTGTTCAGGGGAGGAAGTCCACACATGCGAAGACTCCACGCCCTCTGGGCCGTGGCGGGAGCGGCCGGACTGCTCGCGGGGGTTGTCACGCCCGCGACGGCCGGCCCTGGTTCCCCGGCCACCGAGTCGCCCGCCACGAGCACGCAGGCCTCCGTCGGTTCAGGTGCCACCCGTACGCAGACCGTCACTCTCATCACCGGCGACACTGTGTCGCTCACCACCGGACCGGACGGCAAGTACGCCGTCGACGTCCGGCGCGGCAAGGGCCGAGAGGCCGCCACCTTCGTGTCCAGCGAGCGCGACGGCGAGGTCAGCGTCCTGCCGGCGGACGCGATCCCCCTGGTGAAGGCGGGGCGTCTGGACCCGGCGCTGTTCAACGTCACCCAGTTGGTCAAGCAGGGCTACTCGGACGCGAAGACCGGCGCCGTCCCGCTGATCGCCAGGTACGAGAAGGGCGCCGAGACCCCCGACGGCGCGCGCCGGACCCTGGCGCTGCCCGGGATCGGCGGCGCCGCGCTCAGCGCGAGGAAGTCGACCGCCTTCTGGTCGGACATCGCCCCGGCGCTGGGCACCGAGCCCACCTCGAAGGCGGCGAAGAAGCTCGGCGACGGCATCGAGAAGATCTGGCTCGACGCCAAGGTGCAGGTGTCGCTCGACGTGAGCGTGCCCCAGATCGGCGCGCCCGAGGTGTGGAAGTCGGGTTACGACGGCAAGGACGTCGAGGTCGCGGTCCTGGACACGGGCGTGGACGCCGGGCACCCGGACCTCGCGGGGAAGATCGCGGACTCGAAGAGTTTCGTGCCGGACGGGACGGTGCGCGACGGGTTCGGCCACGGCACCCATGTGGCGTCCACGATCGTCGGGTCGGGCGCGGCCTCGGACGGCAGGCGCAAGGGCGTGGCGCCGGGCGCGAAGCTGGTCGTCGGCAAGGTGCTGGACGACACCGGCCACGGCCAGGACTCCTGGATCCTCGCGGGCATGGACTGGGCGGCGCACTCCGGCGCGAAGATCGTGTCGATGTCGCTGGGCGGTACGGCGTCGGGCTCCTCCGACGTGCTCAGCGAGACCGTCGACGAGCTCTCCGCGGCCACGGGCACCCTCTTCGTGATCGCGGCCGGCAACACCGGCCCCTCCGACCAGACCGTCGGCACCCCGGGCATCGCCGACTCGGCGCTGACGGTGGGCGCCGTGGACAAGTCCGACAAGCTGGCCTCCTTCTCCAGCCGCGGCCCGCGGCTCGGTGACTCCGCGGTCAAGCCGGAGATCACCGCGCCGGGCGTGAACATCACCGCGGCCCGTGCCGCCGGTACCACGATGGGCACTCCCGTCGACGACTACTACACGACGTCGAGCGGGACGTCGATGGCGACCCCGCACGTCGCGGGCGCGGCGGCACTGGTCGCGCAGGCCCACCCCGACTGGACGGGCCAGCAGATCAAGGCGGATCTGGCGAGCACCGCGAAGACCATGCCGGACGCCACCGTCTTCGAGCAGGGCGACGGCCGGGTCGACGCCGTACGGGCGGTCCAGCAGGGCGTCTTCGCCACGCCGACGCTGAGCTTCGGCACGTACGAGGACAGCGACACCCAGGCCGACAGCAAGGACATCACCTACACCAACACCACCGACAAGCAGGTGGAGTTGAAGCTGTCGTCGACTCTCGGCGCGGCCGTCCCCGGCGCGGACACCGTGACCGTCCCGGCGCGGGGCAGCGCCACCGTCGCGGTCAAGGTGGACCCGGCCGCTCAGGCGAAGGGCCGGTACACCGGCCACATCGTCGCGAGCGCGGACGGCCTCCAGGTCACCACGGGCGTCGGCTTCGAGAAGCGACCGAAGACGTACAACCTGAAGGTCTCGCTGGTGGGCCGCGACGGTAACCCGTCCACCTCGGCCTCGCTCTTCATGCTGCAGGAGCTGAACGGCGCCTACCCGGACACCTACGGGTACATCGGCAGCGGCTACACCTTCCAGGTGCCGGCCGGCACGTACAACACGGCGTCCTGGATCGCCGAGCGGGACGGGGCCGGGCTGGAGCGGAGCACCTCGGTCGTCGGCGATCCCGAGATCAAGGTCGACAAGGACACGGAGGTGGTCCTCGACGCCCGCAAGGCCGTCGAGATCAAGCCGAAGACCAAGCAGGACTCCGAGTTCAACGGGTTCACCACCAACTGGCACCGCGAAGGGCCGGGCAGCGGCTGGGGGCTGACGTACAGCGAGGGTTTCTGGACCGACCACGTCTACGTCGCGCCGACCGAGAAGGTCACCGAGGGCACCTTCGAGTTCTCCGCCAAGTTCCGGCTCTACGCCAAGGAGCTCACGGCGAGCGTCACCAGCCCGGAGAAGTACGCGCTGCCCCTCGACTACGCGCAGACCTACACCGGTTTCCCGGTCAGGATCAGCGGCAGGCACACGGTGCGGGTGGTGGACGCGGGCGGCGGCACCCCGGCCGACTTCGCCGGGCTCGACGTCAGGGGCAAGGTCGCCGTCGTCGGGCTGGGCGCCAAGGAGACGCCGGACGCGGCACTGGCCAACGCGACGGCGGCGGGCGCCGGTTATGTCATCGCGTACCACAAGTCGCCCGGGTACTGGATCGCCGGCGTGAAGAGCACGACGATTCCGCTGATGATCGCCACGGGCGAGGACGGCGCCAGGCTCGCCGGTCTGCTGGGTACCGGCAGGAAGGTGAAGCTGAAGCTGGCCGGGACTGCGGTCAGCCCGTACGTCTACAACGTGATGTTCCCGCAGACCGGCGCCGTCTCGCAGAACCAGACGTATCCCCTGGACGGTTCCAACACGGTGCGGCAGACGGTCCGGTACTACGGGAACAGCGCCGGTGAGATGGCCAAGGACTCCGTGTACCGGTACCGCCCGGGGCAGTTGGCCGACATCGAGACCAGCAACGACCTCCACCTCGGCACGGCACGCACCGAGTACTACAACGTCGCGGCCGACACCCGTATCTGGCACGCCGTCTATCCGGACTGGCAGTCGAACAGGCCGCAGTGGAACACGGTGCGGACCTTCGGCGAGGCGGGCAGCGTCGCCTCCGAGGACTGGCTGCGCCAGGTCGTCCGCCCGGCGACCGCCCCGCAGTACGGCCTCTCCGCCCGCACCGGCGACAAACTCACCTTCCGCATACCGGAGATGAGCGACTCGACGCCCGGGCACTACGCCTCCGTGGACAACGTCCAGGACACCGCGAAGGGCACGCTGTACGCGAACGGACAGCCCGTCGGCGACACCACGCTCGGCGGCTACGGCACCTTCGACGTCCCGGCCGCGAAGGGCGCGTACCGCTTCGTGCTCGACGCGCGGCGCACGGCCGGCTGGGCGGCCTACTCCACCAGCAGCCACACCGAGTGGACCTTCGCCTCGGCGCACACGGACCAGGCGACCGCGCTGCCCGTGCTCTCCGTCGACTACGGCCTGTCCGGGCTCGACCTCCTCAACCGGGCCGGCGCCGGGCGGACCTCGAAGCTCTCCCTCTCCGTCCGGAACCAGGAAGGCGGCGTCACGGCGGGTGCCCTTGAGGCCTGGGTCTCCTACGACGACGGCACGTCCTGGAAGGAGGTGAAGGTCCGGCACGGCAAGGCGGAGATCAGGCATCCGAAGGGCGCCCGGTTCGTGTCGCTGCGCGTGCGGGCCGCCGACCGGGACGGCAACACGGTCGACCAGACCGTGCTGCGGGCGTTCGGTCTGAAGTAGCCATTCGGTCTGAAACACCCGACGGCCGGGGCCGGTCCGCCGGCGCCGGCCGTCGCACAGCCTTAACAGAGATCCCTTACGGTGCCGGGCATGGCGAACTCGGCATATGACATGGCAAGACAGACCCCTTCCGCGAGCCCGTGGGCCGCGGTGGGGGTCTCCGCCTTCGACGAGGTGCTGTACCAGGCGATCCTGCACCAGCCGGACGCCGGTGCGGGGGGCTGGGCCCGGCTGACCGGAGCCTCGCCGGCGCAGGTGCGTGAGTCCTGCAACCGGCTGCTCGAGTTCGGGCTGCTCCAGCCACCGGACTCCATGGGCGGGTTACGGGCGGTCGACCCGCGGGTGGCGATCCGCGCGTTGATCAGGCGACGCGAGACGGAGTCGGAACTCCTCGCGGCCACCGCCGAGGAGATGGCCACCGCGTACGAGGCCGGGCTGCTGCGCGAGGAGCCGTCCCGGCTGGTCGAGGTCGCCTCGGGCGAGGGGGCCATCGCGGCCCGCCTGGGAGAGCTGTACGCGCGCGCCGAGCACGAGGTGTGCCTCTTCGACACACCGCCGTATCTCGCGCCGCCGACCCCGCAGGTGGATCTCCAGGCCGGTCTGCTGCGCCGTGGGATCGTCTCCCGCGGGATTTACGCGGCGACCGCCCTGGAGGATCCGGCCACCCTGTCCCGGGCCTGGAAGATGATGGAACTCGGTGAGCAGGCGCGGGTGTTGCCGTCCGTGCCGCTCAAGCTGCTGGTGGTCGACGGGCGTCGGGCGATGCTCCCGCTGACCGCATCCGAGGCGGGCGGATACTGCGCCGTCGTGGTGTGGCACTCGGCGGTGACCGAGGCCCTGCAGAAGCTGTTCGAGCTGGCCTGGCAGCAGGCCACGCCCCTCGGCCAGGCGGCCGGCGACGGTGAACTCTCGGAGGGCGAACGCACGTTGACACGGCTGCTGGCGTCCGGGATGAAGGACGAGGCGGTGGCCCGCCATCTCGGCGTGAGCCTCAGGACGCTGCGGCGGCGGGTGAGCGAACTACAGGACCGGCTGGGGGCGGCGAGCCGGTTCCAGCTGGGGGTACGGGCCTCACAGCGCGGCTGGGTCTAGGGCCGGGACGGCGAAGGGCCGCGCCCCCCTGACGGGGAACGCGGCCCTGACCGCCGTACCGGATCCGCTACTTGCGGATCAGGCTGCGCAGCACGTACTGCATGATGCCGCCGTTGCGGTAGTAGTCGGCCTCACCGGGGGTGTCGATGCGGACGACCGCGTCGAAGTCGACACCGGTGTCGGTGGTGACCTTCACCGTGCGCGGCGTGGTGCCGTTGTTGAGCTCCTCGACGCCGGTGAAGGAGAAGGTCTCCTCGCCGGTCAGACCGAGGGACTCGGCGGAGGCGCCCTCCGGGAACTGCAGCGGGAGGACACCCATGCCGATGAGGTTCGAGCGGTGGATGCGCTCGTACGACTCGGCGATGACGGCCTTGACGCCGAGCAGCGCGGTGCCCTTGGCCGCCCAGTCACGGGACGAGCCGGAGCCGTACTCCTTGCCGGCCAGGACGACCAGCGGGATGCCCTGCTCGATGTAGTTGCGCGAGGCGTCGTAGATGAAGGAGACGGGGGCGTCGGCCTGGGTGAAGTCGCGGGTGTAGCCGCCCTCGGTGCCCGGCGCGATCTGGTTGCGCAGGCGGATGTTGGCGAACGTGCCGCGGATCATGACCTCGTGGTTGCCTCGGCGCGAGCCGTAGGAGTTGAAGTCACGACGCTCCACACCGTGCTCGGTGAGGTACTTGCCGGCCGGGGTGTCGGCCTTGATGGCGCCGGCGGGCGAGATGTGGTCGGTGGTGACCGAGTCGCCGAGCTTGGCCAGGACGCGGGCACCGGAGATGTCGGAGACCGGGGCCGGCTCGTGCTGCATGCCCTCGAAGTACGGGGGCTTGCGGACGTACGTCGACTCGGCGTCCCACTCGAAGGTGTTGCCGGTCGGGATCGGCAGCGCCTGCCACTGGGCGTCGCCCGCGAAGACGTCCTGGTAGGACTTGTTGAACATGTCCTCGCCGATGGCGTTCGCCACGACGTCGTTGACCTCGGCCTCGGAGGGCCAGATGTCCTTCAGGAAGACCGGGTTGCCGTCCTGGTCGGTGCCCAGGGCGTCACGCGTGATGTCCACCTTCATGGAGCCCGCGAGGGCGTACGCGACGACCAGCGGCGGGGAGGCCAGGTAGTTCATCTTGACGTCGGGGTTGATACGGCCCTCGAAGTTCCGGTTGCCGGAGAGGACCGAGGTGACCGCGAGGTCGTGGTCGTTGACGGCCTTGGAGACCTCCTCCGGCAGCGGGCCGGAGTTGCCGATGCAGGTGGTGCAGCCGTAACCGACCAGGTTGAAGCCGACCTTGTCGAGGTACGGGGTCAGGCCCGACTTGTCGAAGTAGTCGGTGACGACCTTGGAGCCCGGGGCGAGGGTGGTCTTGACCCACGGCTTGCGGGTCAGGCCCTTCTCCACGGCCTTCTTCGCGACGAGCGCGGCGGCGACCATGACGTAGGGGTTCGACGTGTTGGTGCAGGAGGTGATGGCCGCGACCGTCACCGCACCGTGGTCGAGGGTGTAGGTCGTGCCGTCGGGGGCGGTGACCTGGACCGGGTTGGACGGGGCGCCGTTGGGGTGGAGGGCGGGGGCGTCGGAGGCCGGGAAGGACTCGACACCCGCCTCGTCCACACTGTCGACGTAGTTACGGACGTCCTGCTTGAACTGCTCGGCGGCGTTCGCGAGGACGATGCGGTCCTGCGGGCGCTTCGGGCCGGCGATGGACGGGACGACCGTGGACAGGTCCAGCTCGAGCTTCTCGGAGAAGTCCGGCTCGGCCTTCGGGTCCAGCCAGAGGCCCTGCTCCTTGGCGTAGGCCTCGACGAGCGCGACCTGCTGCTCGGAGCGGCCGGTGAGCTTGAGGTACTTCAGGGTCTCGTCGTCGATCGGGAAGATCGCGGCGGTGGAGCCGAACTCCGGCGACATGTTGCCGATGGTGGCGCGGTTGGCCAGGGAGGTGGCGGCGACGCCCTCGCCGTAGAACTCGACGAACTTGCCGACGACGCCGTGCTTGCGCAGCATCTCGGTGATGGTGAGCACCAGGTCGGTGGCGGTGGTGCCGGTGGGCAGCTCGCCGGTCAGCTTGAAGCCGACGACGCGCGGGATGAGCATGGAGACCGGCTGGCCGAGCATGGCGGCCTCGGCCTCGATGCCGCCGACGCCCCAGCCGAGGACGCCGAGGCCGTTGACCATGGTGGTGTGCGAGTCGGTGCCGACCAGGGTGTCGGGGTACGCCTGGCCTCCGCGGACCATGACGGTACGGGCCAGGTGCTCGATGTTCACCTGGTGGACGATGCCGGTGCCGGGCGGGACGACCTTGAACTCGTCGAAGGCGGTCTGGCCCCAGCGCAGGAACTGGTAGCGCTCCTTGTTCCGGCCGTACTCCAGCTCGACGTTCTGCGTGAAAGCGTCGTTGGTGCCGAACTTGTCGGCGATCACGGAGTGGTCGATGACCAGCTCGGCCGGGGCGAGAGGGTTGATCTTCGCCGGGTCCCCGCCGAGCTCCTTGACGGCCTCGCGCATGGTGGCGAGGTCCACGACACAGGGCACGCCGGTGAAGTCCTGCATGATCACGCGGGCCGGCGTGAACTGGATCTCCTGGCTGGGCTGCGCCTGGGAGTCCCAGCCGCCGAGGGCACGGATGTGGTCGGCGGTGATGTTCGCGCCGTCCTCCGTGCGGAGCAGGTTCTCCAGCAGGACCTTGAGGCTGTACGGCAGCCGGGCCGAGCCCTCCACCTTGTCCAGCCGGAAGATCTCGTACGACTCGTCGCCCACCTGCAGCGTGCTGCGGGCGTCGAAGCTGTTCGCCGACACGACAGTCTCCTTCATTGATGTGCGCGTACCACCGTCAATCCTGCCGCCACGCCGACTTGGCCGATCCAATAAGGTAAGGCTAAGTTAGGTATCCCTTAGTTAGGCATCCCTTACCGGAGTGGCGGCTACGGTGCGCCTCGGCAGATATCTCGATGTCGAGATAACTCTAGTACATGGGGGCGGGATGGTCATGCCCGGACCCCATAGCTCCCCGCCGCACCGCGGCGCCAGGCCGCGACGCCCGCGGCGCCGACGAGGGCGGCGGCCGGCAGGAGGCTGGTGCGCACGCCGGTCAGCATGTGGCTCTGGCCGGCCGGCAGCGCGCCGGCACGCTGTGGACGAGCAGGGCGGTGGTGGGCGGCATGGCCGGCGGTCCGCCCCGGCCGACCGGGAGCATCAGCGCCGCCGGCGCCCAGGTCGGCGGCGCAGCTTGGTCGAGACGAACAGCTCGACGCGGGGCACTGCCGAGGTACGCACCCCCTCGCCGACGCCGCGCTCGTTGCCGTACGCCTGGGCGGTGTCGATGTTGCGGTAGCCGACCTCCACGGCCGCGCGGACCGCGTCGGGCGCCTTGTCGTCGTCGATGAACCAGGTGCCGAGCCCCAGCTTCGGAATCTCGACGCCGCCTGCCAGCGTGTACGTCTCGTCCAGGATGGTCATGCGCTCGCTCCGTTCTGCGGCAGCTGCCCGTACACCTCGTCGGTGACCGGCTCGAGCCACTCGTTGCCGACGCCCTCGCCCGGCGTGATGAAGGCGACGTGGGAGAACCACGAGTCGGCCTTCGCGCCGTGCCAGTGCTTGGTTCCCGCCGGAACGCGGACCACCGTTCCAGGCTCCATGCTGACGGGTTCCTCGCCCTCGGCCTGGTACCAGCCGCTGCCCGCCGTACACATCAGAATCTGGTCACCGCCGCCGGCCGTGCCGTGGTGGATGTGCCAGTTGTTGCGGCAGCCCGGCTCGAAGGAGACGTTGCTGACGGGGACGCTCCCCGAGGCGAGCGGAGCCAGGTAGCTCTGGCCGATGAAGTACGGCGCGAAGGCGTCGTTCTTCTCTCCGAGGGGGAAAATCTGATCAAACTCGTTGACAGTCATCTCGTTCTTTCCTTTGATTCGATCCGTCCCGCTGACCGTGCGGGGCATCGTTGCGCTGCATACGCCGTGATCAGGCGGAACGCTCGTCCGCGAGCTTCTTCAGCTGGGTGATGGCGGTCATGGCGTTGGGCCATCCGGCGTAGAAGGCCAGGTGCGTGATCGCCTCGGACAGCTCCTCCACCGTGAGTCCGTTGTCCAGCGCCACACCCAGGTGATAGGGCAGCTGCTCGCTGCGGTACAGCGCGGCCAGCACGCTGACCGTGACCAGGCTGCGCTCCCGCGGGGCGAGCCCGGGGCGCTCCCACACATCCCTGAAGAGGACTTCGTTGGTGACCTCGACCAGCTTCGGCGCGATACCGGCCAGTTCCTGAGGCGCGGACTGCTGTGCCATAGGGCGACTCCCTGGAAAGGTGTGAACACGAGGACGCGGCGCTGCTCACTGTCGGCCGAAAGAGGCCGACGGGCATCCGCAGGAGGGGTTCTTCCCGCCTCGCGGACGCGGACCGCATCCGCTGCCACCATCGAGGAAACCGCGGCTCACAGCCGTACGGAAGGCACTGCGGGTACAGGTACTGGCAGGCCACCCCAGGGTTGTTCCGCCCGGCCTAGCCTGGACGGCATGGACACCGCCCACGAGATCCGAGAGTTCCTCACCACCCGCCGCGCGAAGATCACCCCGCAGCAGGCCGGGCTCCCGACCTTGGGCGGCGCGAACCGCAGAGTGCCCGGGCTGCGCCGCGAGGAAGTCGCCATGCTCGCCGGTGTCAGCATCGACTACTACGCCCGCCTGGAGCGCGGCCAGCTCGCCGGCGCCTCCGAGGAGGTCCTCGACGCCCTCAGCCGCGCCCTCCAGCTCGACGAGGCCGAACGCGCCCACCTGCACGATCTGGCCGCCGCCCAGCGTCACCGCCCGACGCGCCGCGCCGCCCGCAAGGCCAAGACGCCCGTCCCGGCCAGCCTTACCCGCGTTCTGGACTCCATGACCGACGCCCCGGCCTTCATCCGCAACGGCCGCCTCGACATCCTCGCCGTCAACCCGCTCGGGCGGGCCCTCTACGCCCCCCTGTTCACCGGCTCGGCCCGCCCGGTCAACATCGCCCGCTTCCAGTTCCTCGACCCCACCAGCCGCGACTTCTTCCCCGACTGGAACGCCTCCGTCAACACCACCGTCTCCCTGCTGCGCACCGAAGCCGGCCGAGCCCCGGGCGATGCCGAACTGACCGGACTGATCGGCGAACTCGTCACCCGCAGCGACGAGTTCCGTGCGGCCTGGGCCAAACACAACGTGCGCCTGCACCACACCGGTCGCAAGCCCTTCCGCCACCCGGCCATCGGCGAGATCACCCTCGACTTCGACGCCATGGAACTGCCCGCCCACCCCGGCCTCACGCTCACCGCCTACAGCGCCGAACCAGGCACACCCGACCACGACGCGCTACGCCTGCTCGCCTCCTGGGCCGCCGACAGCCCGGACGAAACCCACCAGGACGCCTCCCACCCCTGACCAGACCCTCGCCGAATGCGTTTCGGCCCAGCCCGTCCCAGCCCAACGACACCCGTCGACAGCCATCCGCGCGCCGGAACGGGGTATCCGACGTGAGCGGCACCCGGTCCGACAACCACCGAAGGAGGCAGACATGCCGCTCACGTTCCGCAAGAGTTTCCGGATCCTGCCCGGCGTGCGACTGAACATCAACCGGCACTCCTGGTCCATCACGACGGGCGGCAGGAATGGCCCGCGCCACACCCACAGCAGTACCGGACGTAATACGACATCCATGGATTTGCCGGGGCCTTTCGGGTGGCGTCGTACCCGTTCACGCAGGGAACATTGACCGGGCGTCACCCGAACGGACCTCCCAGCAGGCGCCATCTCATATCTGAGATAGCCTCAACCCCATGGCAGACGACTACCTCGTACGCATCGGCAAGCTCATCCGTGACGCCCGGCAACACCGAGGCTGGACACAGGCACAGCTCGCGGAGGCTCTCGGCACCAGCCAGAGCGCCGTGAACCGCATCGAGCGCGGCAATCAAAACATCAGCCTTGAGATGATCGCCCGAATCGGTGAAGCCCTGGACAGCGAGATCGTGTCGCTGGGCTATGCGGGTCCGATGCATCTGCGCGTGGTCGGCGGCCGCCGGCTCTCCGGCGCCATCGACGTGAAGACCAGCAAGAACGCCTGTGTGGCCCTGCTGTGCGCCTCACTGCTCAACAAGGGGCGCACAGTGCTGCGCCGGGTGGCGCGGATCGAGGAGGTGTACCGCCTTCTGGAGGTGCTCAACTCCATCGGGGTGCGCAGCCGCTGGATCAACGACGGCGTCGACCTGGAGCTGGTCCCGCCGGCCGAGCTGGACATCGCGGCGATCGACGCCGAGGCCGCCGTCCGTACGCGGTCCATCATCATGTTCTTCGGCCCCCTGCTGCACCGCATGGACCGCTTCAAGCTGCCCTACGCCGGCGGCTGCGACCTGGGCACCCGGACCATCGAGCCGCACATGATCGCGCTGCGCCGGTTCGGTCTCGACATCGCGGCGACCGAGGGCCAGTACCACGCGCAGGTCGACCGCTCGATCCGTCCGGTCCGGCCGATCGTGCTGACCGAACGCGGGGACACCGTCACCGAGAACGCGCTGCTGGCCGCCGCCCGGCACGACGGCGTCACGGTCATCCGCAACGCGTCCTCCAACTACATGGTCCAGGACCTCTGCTTCTTCCTGGAGGCCCTGGGCGTCAAGGTCGAGGGCATCGGCACCACCACGCTCACCGTGCACGGCGTGCCGGACATCGACGCCGACGTGGACTACTCCCCCTCCGAGGACCCGGTCGAGGCGATGAGCCTGCTGGCCGCCGCCGTGGTCACCGAGTCGGAGCTGACGGTGCGCCGGGTGCCGATCGAGTTCCTGGAGATCGAGCTGGCCGTCCTGGAGGAGATGGGCCTCGACCACGACCGCAGCCCGGAGTACGTCGCCGACAACGGCCGTACCCGCCTGGTGGACCTGACCGTCCGGCCCTCCAAGCTGGAGGCGCCCATCGACAAGATCCACCCGATGCCGTTCCCCGGCCTGAACATCGACAACGTCCCGTTCTTCGCGGCCATCGCGGCGGTCGCCCAGGGCAAGACGCTGATCCACGACTGGGTCTACGACAACCGCGCGATCTACCTGACCGACCTCAACCGCCTCGGCGGCCGGCTCCAACTCCTCGACCCGCACCGCGTCCTGGTCGAGGGCCCGACCCGCTGGCGCGCCGCCGAGATGATGTGCCCGCCCGCACTGCGCCCCGCCGTGGTCGTACTGCTGGCGATGATGGCCGCCGAGGGCACGTCGGTGCTGCGCAACGTGTACGTCATCAACCGGGGCTACGAGGACCTCGCGGAGCGGCTGAACTCGATCGGGGCGCAGATCGAGATCTTCCGGGACATCTGAAGGTTCTACGAAAAAGTATCATTAAGCCCCTCCTGACCTGCAGAAATGCGGGTCAGAAGGGAACGCGTGGGCACCTCTGGGACTTTCCTGGGACTTCTGGCCGGGCTCGGAGGCTTTGAGTGACAGGACACATGACGTGATCCGTCATCGGAACCATGTCGTATGGCGCGAAGGCCGAAGAAGTAGCAGGTCAAGCCATCTTCTCCGGCCCTTCGAGCGGGCCGTCAGGCCCTCGGAGCGTCAAACGAGCGTCACGCCGAGAGGTGTGTTGCCGTCGACGGGACGAGCGAGCCGCGCCTGCGCAGTTCATCGGACGTGCGGTGAGAGCCTGAGCGCTGCTCACGGGAGCGGATCGAGCAGATTCCAACCCTCTACGTCGGCGCGTCGACTGGGTAGTTGACCTGACCGACGGGGGCAATCCCATGCTGGACGGGTTCGACGACGAGCCCCTCCGCAAGCTCCGCTGCTCGACGCCCCAGGTCACGAACCTCGTCCGAGCTGTCCTCACCCTCTGCCTGTCCGGCTCGGGCGGAGGATGGACAAGACTCACCGACCGAACTGCCGGAGCTGTGGAACGCGCCCAAGGAATGAGACGGACAGTCACCTACCCGGGAATTCGTATCCGGGGGAAGAATTCCTCCCCCCATCGCGAGTGGACAGCATCTCCGCACCCGCGAATCATGGTGTCCGGACCGCCGGTCGGCGGATCGACGGCGACGAAGGGAAAGGCGCCATGGTCCAGACAGTTTCGTTCAGGAACAAGGCCGTGAAAATCGCGGCACACCTTCATCTGCCGGACGATTTCGACGAAGAAAAGAAGTACCCCGCCCTCGTCGGAATTCACCCCGCCGGCGGCGTGAAAGAACAGACCATCGGCGAGTACGCGAAGAGGCTGGCCTCCCACGGATTCGTCACCGTGGTCTACGACTCCTCCTACCAGGGAGAGAGCGGCGGCGAACCCCGCCTCCTGGAGGACCCGCCGACCCGAGTGGAGGACGCCCGCTGCGCGGCGGACTTCCTGACCACTCTGCCGTACGTCGACACCGAGCGGATGGGCGTGTTCGGCATCTGCGCCGGAGGCGGCTACGCGATCAGCGTGGCCCAGACAGAGCGGCGCTTCAAGGCGGTGGCCACCGTCAGCGCGGCCCCGATGGGCGAGGGCTCCCGGGCCTTCCTCGGGCAGCTCTCCCCCGTGGCCGAGCAGATCGAGGCCCTGGAAGCGGTCGCCCGGCAGCGTACGGCGGAGGCGAACGGAGCTGCGCCGGTCTACGCCCCGTTCGTCCCGGAGACGCTGGAAGAGATCGACGACAACACGCCGGACCTTCTGCGCGAGGGATACGACTACTACCGGACTCCGCGTGGTCAGCATCCCAATTCCAAGGGCCGTTTCCTGCTGACCAGCCTGGACAAAATGTACGCCTTCTCGGCGTTCGACCAGATTCCGGAGCTGCTGACGCAGCCGATGCTTCTCATCGCGGGCAGCAAGGCCGACACCAAGGTTTTCAGCGACCAGGCGTACGAGCTTTCCAACGGACCGAAGGAATTGTTCGTCGTCGACGGTGCGACGCATATCGCCATGTACGACGTACCCGAGTACATGGATCAGGCGCTCACCAAGATGGTGAAGTTCTTCGCCGTCCTCTGACAGCGGAAATCATTCGAGGAGCACGATCACCATGCCCGATCCCGGCCGGCCCACCGTCGCCATCGCCTTTCATTCGGGCTATGGCCACACGGCCGTCATCGCCGAAGCCGTGGCGCGTGGCGCGGCGGGAGCCGGCGCCGATGTCGTCGCCATCCCTGTCGCCACCATCACCGACGAGCAGTGGGCACAGCTGGACGCCGCCGACGCGATCATCTTCGGTTCCGCCACGTACATGGGCACCGCCTCAGCGGTCTTCCACGCCTTCGCCGAGGCCGGCAGCAGGCGCTGGTTCGCCCACACCTGGGTGGACAAGCTCGCCGCGGGCTTCACCAACTCCGGAGCCAAGAGCGGCGACAAGTCCTCCACCCTGGGCTACTTCGCCACCCTTGCCGCCCAGCACGGCATGCACTGGATCAGCCTGGGCCTGCTGCCGGGCTGGGACTCCACCACCGCCAGCGAGGACGACATCAACCGACTGGGCTTCTTCCTCGGCGCCGGCGCCCAGAGCCCGACCGACGCCGGTCCGGAAGCGGTCCACACGTCGGACATCGCCACCGCGGAGCACCTGGGTGCCCGCGTCGCACGCCAGGCCGCGATCTTCCGCGCCGGGCGGACCGTCCTCGCCGCCTGATCACCCATGCCCTCCCCGCTACACCCATCCACCCCCCGCAAGGAGTACACCGTGTCCGACTCCCCGCATCTCGCCCTCATCCGACGGGTGTACGAATCCGGGATGGCCCCGGAAGTGACCAGTGAGGTCATGGCGCCGGACCTCGTCTGGGACATCACCCCCGGCTTCCCCAACAGCGGCGTCTACCACGGCTGGGACGACGCGGCGAAGGACTTCTTCGGCAGGACGATGCCGAACTACGAGTCCTTCGGCGCGGTGCCCGAGGAGTTCTACGCCGACGACGAGGGCCACGTCTTCGTGTTCGGTCACTACCACGCCGAGACGAAGACCGGGAACAAGGCCGACGTCCGCTTCATCCACCTGTGGACGGTCCGCGACGGCAAGGCCGTGAGCATGCGCCAGGCCGCCGACAGCCACATCCTCCAGGAAGCCCTCAAGGGCTGACACCCGCACCAGGAGACGACACACCATGGCGAAGATCCTCTTCGTGATCACCGCGTCCGACCACTGGACGCTGGCCGACGGAACCCGCCAGCCGGCGGGCTACTGGGCCGAGGAAGCGATCGGTCCCTACCAGGTCTTCAAAGAGGCCGGATACGAGATCGCGTCAGCGACCCCCGGCGGCGTGCCGCCCACCGTCGACGCGCTCAGCCTCACCCCGGACTTCAACGGCGGTGAGGAAGGAGCCGAGCGCATGCGGACCGCGGTGCGCGAGGCGACCGAGCTGACGAACCCGATGCGCATCGAGGAGGTGGACATCGACGACTACGTGGCCGTCTTCTACCCCGGCGGCTGGGGTCCGATGGAGGACCTGCCCGACAACGCCGAGTCCGGCAGGCTCCTCACCGAGTGGCTGGCCTCGGGCAAGCCGGTCTCCCTGGTCTGCCACGGCCCCGCGGCCCTCCTGGCCACGATCGGCCCGGACGGGACCTCTCCGTTCACCGGCTATCGCCTCACCGGTCTGTCCAACGCCGAGGAGAAGCAGAACGGCCTCGCGGACCGTGCGAAGTGGCTGCTGCAGGACCGCCTCGTGGGCGAACTCAAGGCGGACTACCGCGAGGTCGACCCCTTCACCCCGCACGTCCAGGTCGACCGCACCCTCTACACGGGCCAGAACCCCTACTCGGCCGTCCCCCTCGCCGACGAGCTCGTCAAAGCACTGAGCTGACACCCGGGCGGTGTTCTGCTCCGGTGGCCGGGTACGCGATCGCGCACCCGGCCACCGGCCCCGTTCCAGCCCCCCAAACGGAAGGCAGCGGCCTCAGAACGACCAGCTCACCGTCTACTGGCGGAACAGACAGGGGACAAATCTGTCCCCCTTACAAAACGTGGCCTCTGTGTCAGGCTGAAGGTCATGAACCGCAACCCGCATCTGAACGAGCTGGGTGAGTTCCTCAAGGCCCGTCGTGCCGAGCTCACGCCCTCCGAGGTGGGCCTGCGCGGCGGGCATCGGCGGCGTGTGAAGGGTCTGCGCCGTGAGGAAGTGGCCCTCCTCGCGGCGATCAGCACCGAGTACTACACCCGGATCGAACAGGGACGGCTCCAGGCATCGGCTCCCCTGCTCGACGAGATCGCCCAGGTGCTCCGCCTCAACGACGCCCAGCACACCTACCTCCTGCACCTCGCCGCGAAGGAGCGGGTGATCCCGTCCACGTACCGCGAGCGGCAGCAGGTGGACCCGCAGCTGCAGCGCATGCTGGACGACCTCACCACCTCCCCGGCCTTCGTCATCGGCCGGTGTACCGACATCCTCGGCTGGAACCGGCTCGCCGCCGCCCTGTGGACCGACTTCGGGCGCTACCCCGAGCCGGACCGTGTGTTCGTCCGGCTGCTGTTCACGGAACCCTGGATGCGCGAGCTGTACGTCGACTGGGAGGAGGTAACGCGGCTGGCCATCGCCCAGCTGCGCATGGAGAGCGCGCGCTACCCCGACGACCAGCCGCTCACCGCCCTGGTCGAGGAGCTCTCCGCCCGTGACGCCCAGTTCCGACAGTGGTGGACCGAACACGACGTCGCGATGCGGGGCAACGGCGTCAAGAAGCTGCGTCACCCCGTGGTGGGCGAGCTGACGCTCGACTGGAACACGCTCACCTGCGGCACGGACCCCGACCAGCACATCATCGTGTGGAACGCCGCACCAGGGACGCCATCGCACGACGGGCTGCGCCTCCTCGCTTCCTGGGCCGCCGACCAGAAACCGACGGCGTCAGACGCCACGACCTGAGCATTCCCCTGACGGACGCCCGCAGGGGCCGGCCCACTCGTGGTGCGGTGTCCTGCATGGGGGGAGAATTCCGTCCCCCCTATGGCGGCATCCCCGCCAACATCTCTCCCCTTTTCCGGGCGTACGCGAGAAGCAAAAGTCGGACACCTCAACGACCGCTCGTCAAGACGAGGTGCTTCGCATGAAGGCTGTAGGTTTCACGGAATTCGGTGGGCCGGAGGTGCTCCGTGTCCTGGAGCTTCCCGTACCTGAGGCTGGTCCCGGCGAGGTGCGCATCCGGGTGCACGCGGCGACCGTCAACGCGGTCGACGCCCTCCAGCGCAGCGGTCCCGCCCGGTCGCCGGACGCCCGGCCGCCGTTCGTGCCCGGCATGGAAGCCGCCGGCGTCGTGGACCAGTTAGACGCCGGAGAACATGAGGAACCGGCTGGCGAAGGCCCAGGCGTAGGCGGGGTAGCGGCGCGGGTTCACGTAGAAGCTGGAGAAGAACTCGCGCGGCCCGAAGGGCGGAAGGGTGCTCGTGTCGGGGACGACGGCCACGAGGAACACGGCACCGGCCACCCCGATCAGACCGGGGACCAGCAGCATCAGTACGGGACTGAAGTCCAGCAGGCTGACCAGCAGGGTCGCGGCGACCATGCCGACAGGCATGGCCGGGCCCATCAGACCGCTCACCCGGCCCCGCATCCCCGGCTCGATCCGCTCCGTCAGCACGGCCTGCGCCGCCATCAGCGTGCCCGACCAGCCTGCTTGCGCCAGCACCCAGCCCACGACCAGCAGCCACACCGCGCCGCCCAGGCCGATACAGGCCAGACCGGTGAGCCCGACCAGCGGACCGATCACCAGCCAGGTCCGGCGCTTCCCGAAGCGCAGGGTGGTGCGGTCGGACAGGGCGCCCAGGAGCGGTGAGGCGATCGCGGCGGCGAAGGCGCCGACGGACAGCACCGTGCTCAGGGTGGAGACGCGTTGATCCTCGCCCACCACATCGCGCACCCGCAGGGCCAAGCTGACGGTGGGCGGCGACATCACTGCGATGTAGGTGCCGTAGTACGCGGCGACCAGCGCGACGGGAAGCAACGCGCCTGCCCGTGCCGCGGCTGCCGGCGGGCTGACGGTCCCACTCGGCGTGGGCGTGGTTCCGGACATCCGTGACTCGCTTCCTTTGGCCCGGGTCGAGAAAGGACGCCGTTCGTCATCGACGTACGCATCTCCGCGGTTCTGCGTCGGAAAGTAAATTTCCCGCTGCAGTAGAGAAAGTAAAGAGGACCTTTTTTTACCCGGCGCGCATTATCCAGGGGATGGATTTCTCCCCCCATGCGACGATGTGCAGGTGGAATCCCCATGGATATGGTCAATGACGCGATCCGGACGGAAGCTTCGCGTCCGATTCCCCGTCGCGATGGGAATGAAATGGCCTGGTATGCGGTGTCGGTCGCGATCCCGCATCCTCCGGAAGGGACGCGTCAATGGTCCAGGACGTGAGCGGACCGGCGTTGGATTCGCCATCGGCGGCGGGAAGCCGGCACAGGGTGCGCGTGTCCATCGGCGCGCTGCTGCTGGGCATGCTCATCTCGGCACTCGACCAGACCATCGTCTCCACCGCTCTGCCGACGATCGTCAGCGACCTCGGCGGCATGAGCCATCTGTCCTGGGTCGTCACCGCGTACCTGCTCGCCTCGACCGCGGCGACCCCGCTGTGGGGCAAACTGGGCGACCAGTACGGGCGCAAGAGGCTCTATCAGGCCGCGATCGTCATCTTCCTGATCGGGTCGGCGCTGTGCGGCCTGGCGCAGAGCATGTCCCAGCTCATCGCCTTCCGCTCGCTGCAGGGCCTGGGCGGCGGCGGTCTGATGGTCCTGTCGATGGCGATCGTGGGCGACATCGTGCCGCCGCGGGACCGGGGCCGCTATCAGGGCCTGTTCGGTGCCGTCTTCGGAGCGACGAGCGTCCTCGGGCCGCTGCTCGGCGGGTTGTTCGTGGACCGTCTGAGCTGGCGCTGGGTCTTCTACGTCAACCTGCCCGTGGGTGCCGTCGCCCTGCTCGTGATCGCCGCGGCGCTGCGCATCCCCGTGCGGGCCGAGAAGCACCGGATCGACTACGTCGGCACCTTCCTGATCGCAGCAGTCGCCACCTGTCTGATCCTGGTGACCTCGCTCGGCGGCAGGACCTGGGGATGGGCGTCGGCCCCGCTGGTCGGGACCGCGGTTCTGGGCGCCCTGCTGCTGGTGTCGTTCCTGTTCGCCGAACGGCGGGCCGCCGAACCGGTGCTTCCGCTCGGGCTGTTCCGCATCCGCACGTTCACGCTCTCCTCCGCCATCAGCTTCGTCATCGGCTTCGCGATGTTCGGGGCGATGACGTACCTGCCGACGTTCCTCCAGGTCGTGCGGGGCGTGTCGCCCACGATGTCCGGCGTGCACATGCTGCCGATGGTGATCGGGCTGCTCCTGACGTCCACACTGTCGGGCCAGATCGTCGCGCGCACCGGACGCTGGAAGGTCTTCCCGGTGGCCGGCACCGCCGTCACCGTGGTGGGCCTGCTGCTTCTGCACCGGCTCACGGAGACCTCGGGCGACCTCGAGATGAGCCTCTGCTTCTTCG
This sequence comes from Streptomyces sp. NPDC020299, assembly GCF_044387825.1. NCBI lineage: Bacteria > Bacillati > Actinomycetota > Actinomycetes > Kitasatosporales > Streptomycetaceae > Streptomyces > Streptomyces sp. NPDC020299. Next base: position 209,698 of record NZ_JBIRWL010000010.1, on the reverse strand, counting down.
TGTTCGGCTTCGGGCTCGGCCTGGTCATGCAGGTGCTGGTGCTCATCGTGCAGAACGCGGTGTCGTACGAGGACCTGGGCGTCGCCACCTCGGGCGTCACCTTCTTCCGGTCGATCGGCTCCGCGTTCGGCGTCGCCGTCTTCGGCACGATCTTCACCGACCGGCTCGACGACAGGCTGCGCGCGGCGCTCACCGGGCCGTCCCCATCACGGCCGACCGCCGCACTGGAGGCCGACCCGCGTGCCCTGGCCGAACTCCCACCCGGCCTGCGCTCGGCCGCACTGCACGCGTACGCGGCCTCGATCACCGACGTGTTCCTCTACGCGGCCCCGATCGTCCTGCTCGCCTTCGCCCTGGCCTGGCTCCTCAGGGAGGACGGACTGCGCGGCTCGGTGACCGCGCCCGACATGGCGCAAACGCTCAGTGTCCACCCCGTGCACCGGTCCTCGCGCGAGGAGGTGCAGCGGGCCCTGTCCGTGCTCGGCTCGCGCGACGGGCGGCGCGGCGTCTACGAGAAGATCACCGTCAGGGCCGGGTACGACCTGCGGCCCGCCTCCAGTTGGCTGCTGCTGCGTGCCCTCCGACCGGAGCGGTCGCTGTCGCCGGCACGGCTCGCCGAGTACAGCCAGGTGCCGCTGCCGGTCATCCAGGACGCACTGGACGAGATCCAACAGCGTGGGCTGGCCACCCGCGAGGGCATGGACCTGATACTCACCGACGCGGGGCGTGACGCCGCTGCGAGGCTCTCGGTGGCCCGTCAGGACTCGTTCGCGGAACTGCTGGGCGACTGGTGGGGACCCGACCGGCCGACGGACCTGGTCGAACTGGTCGAGGAGTTGTCCACACAGCTGTCGGGCTCCGACAGGGAACGACCCCACGTCCCAGCACCCCGGGCCCGCGCCCGTCGCACGGCGTGATCCCAGGGGCGTACAACGGACGACGGCAGGGGGCACCGACCCCACGACGGCTTGCCGACGGCCATACGGCCCGTGCGCGCCACGATGACCCCCCTGCCGCACCCGACAGCGCCCCAACGGGCCGTCGGTCCTCAGGCTGCCGGATCCCGCCCAGGCCGGTGCGGGTCCGCGGTCCACGACGCCAGGAAGAGAAGCCCGTCGTGGGACGGACTCCCGGGAGCGGCGGTCGAGACCAGCAGCTTCTGAGTCGGGTCGGCCGCGCAGGTCAGACTGTCCCAGTCGAGGGTGAGGTCACCGACGACCGGATGACGCAGCCTCTTCGTCCCCATGCGCAGGCCGCTCATCTGACGGCCGGCCCACCACTGCCGGAAGTCGGCGTCGGCGACCGACAACTCGCCCACGAGTGCCGCCAGCCCCGGGTCGCCGGGACAGCGGGCGGCCTCCAGGCGCAGATAGGCCACGCAGGCCCGGGCGTTCGTCCTCCAGTCGAGGCAGAGCTCCCGGAAGGCGGGGTCGGTGAAGAGCAGCCGCGCGTAGTTGCGCCTCTTCGCCGGGATCCTGTCGAAGTCGGTGAGCAGGGCGGCTGCAAGGGAGTTCCAGGCTAGAACGTCCAAACGGCGGCCGAGGACGAGTGCGGGGGTGGTCGCCAGATCGTCCAGGATGCGCCTGAGCTGCGGGTGAACCTTCTGCGCCGACAGGCGGCCGGGTTCCTGGCCGCCGTTGGATGCAAGGTCGATCAGGTGCGCGAGCTGGTCGTCGTCCAGGTGCAGGACTCTGGCGAGCGCGGCGAGCACCGACCTGGACACCGAGGCACGCCCTTGTTCCAGCCGGGTGTAAGCCCCGGTGCTGATCCCCGCGAGTCGGGCGACCTCCTCACGGCGCAGCCCCGGCACCCGCCGGGGCGCCCCCGACTCGGGCAGGCCGACGGTCCGCGGGCTGAGTCGGGCCCGGCACACCTTGAGGAATTCTCCCAGTTCGGGCAGAGGTTCTTGGGTGTACATAGCATCGAGCATCGCAGCATTCACCTGGAATGTGAGGGGGAGGGTTTTCTCCCCGGTCTGGGAACCGCCTTTTCATCGCGGGTCGGCAGGACCGGTCAGCCCGTCGGGCCGGTCGGGCCCGCTGGTCGTGAGCCCGCCGGGCCGTGTGCTCCGCGAGGCGAGGGCACGCAGTCCGTCGTACGACGGAGTGCCGGGCTCGGCCGTCCAGACGACGAGTTCCTGATCGGGATCGCCGCCACAGGTCAAGATGTCCCAGTCCAGGACGAGTTCACCCACAAGAGGGTGGCGGAACCTCTTGACGCCCGCCTCGCGGAACGGCACGTGACGGCTTCCCCACAACTGCCCGAAGTCCTCGTCCTCCACGGAGAGTTCACCCACCAGATCGGTCAGCCGCGGATCCTCGGGGTGCTTGGCGGCCGCCACGCGCAGTCGGGCCACGCAGTCGCGTGCGACGGCCCGCCAGTCCGCGTACAGGGTCCGCATGGAGGGATCGGTGAAGAGGATGCGGGCGCAGTTGCGTCTGCTCTCCGGCACCTTCGCGAAGTCGGTGAACAGGGCGGCGGCGAGCGGATTCCAGGCCAGGATGTCCATACGGAGGCCGATCACCACGCCGGGACTCGCGGTGAGATCGTCGAGCAGGCGGCGCAGCTGGGGGTGCACCTTCTGCCCGGCCGGCCGGCGGTGTCGCGTCCCGTGCCGGCCGGCCAGCTCGAACAGGCGGTCACGCTGGTGGTCAGACAGGTGCAGGACTCGGGAGAGTGCGGCGAGCAAGGAGGCCGACGGCTGGACGCGGCCCTGCTCCAGCCGTGTGTAGTAGTCGGTGCTGATGGCGGCCAGTACGGCGACCTCTTCTCTGCGCAGCCCTGGCACACGTCGGCCGCCGGTGTCGGGCAGACCGACGGTGCGCGGGGTCAGCTCGGACCTCCGTTGCTTGAGGAATTCTCCCAACTCGTTCGGATGCGCTTCGCCGGTCATGGCGCCAGTGTCGCACCGACCGGTCCGCGGGAAGGGGGTAAGGATCTCTCCCCTGGATAAGGAATTCCCCACATGGAATCCTCCCCTTTGCGGACGCCCCCGCAAGTGACAGGGTCGAGGGCGAATCCGGTGGCCGAAATAAGTGTGCTTTCCGCGTGCCACCGATATCCGGTATTGCTGCGGCAGGTGGAGAAGGTGGACAGAGAGCGTGCAGACAGACGTCACCTTCTTCAGCAACGGCCTCGCAGTGGCCGCCGGGCACCTGCACACTCCCGCCGCCGGGACCGGTCGTCCGCTGCCCACGATCGTGGTCGTCCACCCGTGGGGCGGGACGAAGGAGCAGAGCGCCGGGCTGTACGCCCGGCGGCTGCGCGCGACGGCCGTCCGGCTGAAACGGGCGGTGGCGGCGTCGCTGCCCGCGATCGACCGGGGAGACAGTGGAGCTGTTCTGGATCGGCGGCGCGTCCCACTACGACCTGTACGACGAACCCGTGTACGTCTCCCCCGCCCTCGCCAGGCCCGCCTCGTTCTTCGCTGAGCAGCCCGACCGTCCCCTGGTCCTGGGCCGCGCGGCATGAGATCCCCCCACCCCAAACACATCAGGAGCACCACCCCATGTCCGAACGGAAGAAGTTCGCGCCGCCTGCCATCCAGGAGTTCGCCCCCAAGCTCGCTGAGGTGACGGACACCGTCCTGTTCGGTGACATCTGGGAGCGGCCGGGCCTTTCCCCCCGCGACCGCAGCCTCGTCACCGTCACCGCTCTGGCCTCCCTGTACCGGGCCGACCAGCTCGGCTTCCACCTCGGCAAGGCCCTGGAGAACGGCGTCACCAAGGACGAACTGATCGAGGTGATCACCCATCTGGCCTTCTATGCCGGATGGCCCAACGCCATGACCGCGATGATGCAGCTCAAGGAGATCGTGGAGAACTCCGACCAGGCCGGCTGACGCCTCGGCGCCGACCGTGCGCCCGGCGACGGCACCGCACCCCGGCCTGCCTCGCACACGGCTCCGTCGGCGACCACGCCGACCCGCGCCGGAGCGGCGGCTCCCGCACCCCCTGACGGCACGACACACGACCAGAGCTGGGAAGACACCATGCGAGCAACCATGATTCACGCGCCGGGTGACATCCGGGTGGAGAACGCCCCCGAGCCGAAGATCACGGCATCGACGGACGCGGTCATCCGCACCGTCGCCGCCTGTGTGTGCGGTTCCGACCTGTGGAGCTACCGGGGTGTTCTGCCGGTCGCCGGGCCGCAGCCGATCGGCCACGAGTACGTCGGCATCGTCGAGGAGGTCGGCAGCGACGTCTCCAGCGTCCGACCGGGCCAGTTCGTCATCGGTTCCTTCGTAGCCTCCGACAACACCTGTCCGAACTGCCGGGCCGGCTACCAGACCTCCTGTCAGCACGCGCAGTGGGTCAACGGCGCCCAGGCCGAGTACCTCCGCGTCCCCCTCGCCGACGGCACCCTGGTCGCCACCCCGGAGCAGCCGGACGAGGAGCTGATCCCGAGCCTGCTGACCCTGTCCGACGTCATGGGCACCGGCTGGTACGCAGCCAAGGCCGCCGAGGTCAGGCCCGGTTCGACGGCCGTGGTCGTCGGAGACGGTGCGGTGGGCCTGTCGGGGGTCATCGCGGCGAAGGAGCTGGGCGCCGAGCGCATCATCGCCATGAGCCGGCACGAGTCCCGGCAGAAGCTGGCCCTGGAGTTCGGCGCCACCGACATCGTCACCGAGCGGGGCGAGGAAGGCGTCGCCCGCGTCAAGGAGCTGACGAACGGCGTCGGCGCCGACTGCGTCCTCGAATGCGTCGGCACACAGGAGTCGATGCACCAGGGCCTGCAATCCGCACGCCCGGGCGGCAACGTCGGCTTCGTCGGCTTCCCGCACGGTACGCAGATCGACGGCCAGGAGCTGTTCTTCTCCCACGTCGGCCTGCGCGGCGGCCCCGCGCCCGTGCGCGCCTACCTTCCCGACCTCATCGACCGCGTCCTGACCGGCCGTATCGACCCAGGCAAGGTCTTCGACCTGACCCTGCCCCTGGACGAGGCCGCCGAGGGCTACAAGGCGATGGACGAACGCCGCGCCGTCAAGACGCTGCTGCGCCCGTGACCGAAAGCCCGGCGGTGGTGGGCCGCGTACCGACCGCGCCCACCACCGCCGGCATCACCTGGCGGCTGCGGTCGTGCACACTGCCGCAGCCGCCGAACAGAACGGACCGACCGTCATGACCAGCGAGGCGATCGCCACCGTCGAGGCATACCTCAGGGCCTTCGGCACGCGGGACATGCAGCGCATCCTCCCCCACTTCGCACCCGATGCGACCTGGACGATCCCCGGCGATCCGGCTCTCACCCCCTGGGCCGGAAGCCGCACCGGACCGGAGGCCATCCGGCAGTCCCTCACCGCGTTCTTCGCGGCCGTCGAGCCACTCGCGTTCGATCTGGGGACCCTGGTGGAGTCCGATGGACGGGTCCTGGCACCGGGGCGGTACACCTCCCGGTTCCACCCCTCCGGGCACGTGCTCGAGAGCGAGATGATCCTGCGTTTCACCGTCACGAACGGCCTGATCACCGACTACCGCGTCTTCGAGGACTCACTCGGCATCACCCGCGCCCACACCGGCGCGCCGCACACCACGGCGCCCGGCTGACGACCGGGTCGCCGCGCCCGGCACCCCAACCGCCACGGCGTTGATCGGTGGCGCCACGAACCCCCGCCCCCACCGGACCACGAGGATGGGAACACACCGATGACCACCTGGACAGCCGACGAACTCGACCGCATCGCCGACGCCGACGAACTCGAGATGGCCCCGCTCCGGCGTGACGGACAGTAAAGGTCATGCTCGGTCTCGAACTTGTCGTCGTCCTGGGTGCGGCCGTGCTGGCGGGGAACGTCCTGGGACAGCGACTGCGTGTCGCACCCCCCGTCGTGCTGCTGGTCGTGGGCGCTCTCATCGGCCTCGTCCCGGCCGTACGTCAGACCCAACTCCCGCCCGAAGTAGTCCTGTTGCTGTTCCTTCCCGTACTGCTGTACTGGGAGAGCCTGACGACGTCGATGCGGGAGATCCGGACGAACCTGCGCGGCATCGTCCTGCTCAGCACCGTGCTGGTCATCCTCACGGCGGGTGCTGTGGCGGTCGCCGGACACGCCCTCGGACTGCCGTGGGGGCCGGCGTGGGCCCTGGGCGCGGCCGTGGCACCCACGGACGCCACGGCGGTGAGCGCCCTGGCGGGGTCCCTGCCGCGCCGTCAGATCACCGTCCTGCGTGCGGAGAGTCTCGTCAACGACGGCACCGCGCTGGTGATCTACGGACTCGCCGTCGGCATCACCGTCGGCGAGGAGCACCTCACCCTTCCCCATGTGGGCGCGCTGTTCCTGCTCGCGTACGGCGGTGGAGCCGCGGTCGGGATCGCGGTCGCCTGGGTCAACATGAACCTGCGACGCAGGCTGGACGACCCCCTGCTCGGCAACCTGGTCATGATCCTGGCGCCGTTCACGGCGTACCTGCTGGCCGAGTTGATCCACGCCTCGGGTGTCCTCGCGGTCGTGGTGAGCGGCCTGATCATGGCCCAGGTCGCGCCCGGCCTCATCCGGGCCGAGCACCGCCGTCAGGCACTGGCCTTCTGGCCGCTGGCCACGTTCATCATCAACGGCGCGCTGTTCGTCCTGGTGGGAGTGGAACTGCAGTACGCGCTGCGCCACCTGAGCCGGTCCGACCTGCGCGACGCCCTCATCGCGATCGGGGTGGTCAGCGTTGTCCTGGTCGCGGTCCGGTTCGCGTTCCTGTTCTCCTCCGCCCACCTGATCCGCGCGATCGACCGGCGTCCCGAGCAGCGCCTGCGCCGGATCAGCGACCGGGCCCGCGTGGTCAGCGGGCTGGCGGGCTTCCGGGGCGCGGTGTCACTCGCGGTGGCACTGTCCGTGCCGGAGACCCTCGACTCGGGTGAGCCCTTCCCCGGCCGCGCGTTCATCGTCTTCGTCACCTCCGGCGTCATCGTGGTGACCCTCGTGGTGCAGGGACTGCTGCTGCCGGGCGTGGTCCGCTGGGCCCGGCTGCCCCGCGACACCTCCGTCGACGAGGAGCAGATCCTCGCCGAGACGACGGCGACCGAGGACGCCATCAAGGCGCTGCCGCAGCTCGCCGCCGAACAGGGGACCGCTCCGAAGGTCGTGGAGTGGCTGCGACAGGAGTACGAGGCCAACCTGGCGACCGTACGGGCAAGGGGCGCGGGCGGCGACGACGATCCCGCCCTGCTCCACAACCGCCACTACACCGACCTCCGCCTCGCCCTCATCGCCACGAAGCGCGCCACCGTCGTCCGCCTGAGGGACGAGTCGCAGATCGACGACACCGTGCTCCGCCGGCTCCAGGCCGCCCTGGACAACGAAGAAGTCCGGCTGAGCGGACGCGAGCAGGTCGAGTAGACGCAAGCGCACAGCCGGCCCCGACCACTCGAGTCCCCCGAGAAGGAGCCCCGCCGCCATGACCTCCGGCCTCATCGACGTCCACGCCCATCACCTCCCCGACTTCTACGTGCAGCAGGCGACCGCGGCCGGTCATGACCACCCCGACGGCATGGCCGCCTGGCCCGCGTGGTCCGTGCGGGACCACCTGGATCTGATGGACCGCAGCGGCATCGAGTCAGCGATGCTCTCCCTCTCCTCCCCCGGCGTACACTTCGGCGACGACAAGGCGGCCCGCCTCCTCGCCCGGCGCGTCAACACGTACACCGCCGAAGTGGCGCGGGACCACCCCGGCCGCTTCGGCAACTTCGCCTGCCTCCCCCTGCCGGACGTGGACGGCACTCTGGAGGAGATCGTCTTCGCCTTCGACGAACTCGGCGCCGACGGCGTGGCGTTGCTGACGCACACCCATGGCGTGTACCTGGGCGACGCACGACTCGCCCCGGTGTTCGCGGAACTGGACCGCCGCGGAGCCGTGGTGTTCCTGCACCCCACCTCCCCCGTGTGCTGGGAGCAGTCCGCCCTCGGCAGGCCGCGCCCGATGGTCGAGTACATCTTCGACACCGCCCGCACCGTCACGGACCTGGTGATGGCGGGCGTCCTGACACGCCACCCGGACCTGCGGATCATCGTCCCGCACTGCGGTGGCGCGATCCCCGTCCTGGCCGACCGCATCAACGAGTTCATGCAGCTCTTCGTACCCGCACAGGAGACGCCACCGCGCGACGCCGTGCAGCAACTGCGCGCGCTGTACTACGACATCGCCGGCACGGCCTTCCCCCGCCAGGCTCCCGCACTGCTGAGGCTGGCCGACCGCGACCGCGTCCTCTTCGGCAGCGACTACTGCTGGACGCCCGCGCCGCTGGCCAACACGCACATCGCGGCGATCGACGCCGCCGAGCCACCAGTGGAAGGGGCCACATGGCGCTCGCTCACCACAGCCAACGCTCAGCGCCTGTTCCCCCGAGCGGCCCCGCGCTGAATTACCTGACGCCGCGGTCAGCCCGAGCACGCCGGCGACGGCGGCCTCTGCAGCGAACCCTTCGGATTCCGCCCCTGCTCCGCGGCGCCGCATCCTGTCGCCCTGGCTCCGGAAACGCCGCTCCCGCCGTCCCGCGAGGCATACGCCCAGGTGTCCGTGGTATGTCTTCATGCCGCTCGGGCCGATCGTCGCCTCGACCGCCCAGGTACCGGCCGTGCGATGCGCCCTGAGCGCCGTCAGCGGGCCGGGTTCCTCGTTGACGTAGGGCCCGTACACCTTGGCGGGTGTCGAAGAACGTGACTCCCTGGTCGACGGCTCCGCGGAGCACGGCGATCATGTGGCTCCGGTCACCGGCGTTGGGTCTCCGACCCCCGGGCCGAGTCCTCAGGCACCGTACCCCGCACCCGATCTCCCAAGGGGGGAGGGATTCTTCCCCCCGATGAATTCCTCCCCCGCAGATGCTCGGTGACCCGCTGACCACCGGGTACGCGGGCACGCAACGACCCGGTTGACCGATCTGCCGGACATGCCGCGATGGCTGTCGCCGGGACAGCCACCAGAACCACCTGTTGGGAGAAACGTGTTCACCGTCAACGCCTACGCCGCCTCGTCCGCGGCCGAACCGCTCGTCCGGAGCACCGTCGAGCGCCGTGACGTCGGCCCGCACGACGTCCTCATCGAGATCAAGTACGCCGGCGTATGCCACTCCGACATCCACCACGTCCGTGGCGACTGGGGTCCGGTGCACTATCCGGTGGCCCCCGGGCACGAGATCACCGGAATCGTCACTCAGGTCGGCCCCGAGGTCGTCAAGCACGCCGTGGGCGACCGCGTCGGCGTCGGCTGCATGGTCAACTCCTGTCGCACCTGTGACTCGTGCCGCAAGGGTGAGGAGCAGTACTGCCTCAACGGCACCACGCTCACCTACGGCTCGCAGGACCGGGACGGGACCTGGACCCAGGGCGGATACACCACCCACATCGTCGTCGACGAGCACTTCGTCGTCCGCGTCCCCGAAGGCGTCGCCCTGGACGAGGCAGCCCCGCTGCTGTGCGCGGGCATCACGACCTACTCGCCGCTGCACCACTGGGGCGCCGGCCCGGGTAAGAAGGTGGCCATCGTCGGTCTGGGCGGGCTCGGGCACATGGGCGTCAAGTTCGCCCATGCGATGGGCGCGGAAGTCACCGTCCTGTCGCAGTCGTTGAAGAAGATCGACGATGGTCTGCGCCTGGGCGCCGACCACTACCACGCCACCAGCGACCCCGCCACCTTCACGGAACTGGCGGGCACCTTCGACCTCATCGTCAACACGGTCAGCGCCCGGCTCGACGTCGACGCCTACCTCTCCTTGCTGGGTGTGGGCGGCACCATGGTCAACGTAGGCGCCCCGGCGGAGCCACTGTCCCTGAACGTGTTCTCACTGCTCGCACGCGGACGGTCGTACGCCGGCTCGTCGATCGGCGGAATCCAGGAAACGCAGGAGATGCTGGACTTCTGCGGTGAGCACGGCATCGGCGCGGAGATCGAGACCATCGGGGTGGAGCAGATCAACGAGGCGTACGAGCGCGTCCTGGCCTCCGACGTGCGCTACCGCTTCGTGATCGACGTCGCGACCCTGGCCTGACCCGCACCGCATTCGCGGTACGGCCGCGGGAACGGAAGAACCACCGATGACGATGACGTACGACCACCTCGGCCGAACAGGTCTGAAGGTGAGCAGGCTCGGCCTGGGAACCATGAACTTCGGCTGGGTCACGGACGAGCCCACCGCTTTCGCCATCCTCGACCGGGCAGTCGAGGAAGGCATCAACTTCGTCGACACCGCCGACGTCTACGGCGGGCCGCAGTCTCCCGACATGGAGAGAGGGTACGGCCTCTCCGAAGAGATCATCGGCCGCTGGCTGGCCCGGGGCGGCGGCCGGCGCGACCGGATCGTGCTGGCCACCAAGCTCTACCAGCCCATGGGCGCCGGCCCGAACGACAAGTACCTGTCCGCCTACAAGATCCGCAAGGCTGCCGAGGACAGTCTCCGACGGCTGCGGACCGATCACCTCGACCTGTACCAGATGCACCACGTCGACCGTTCGACGCCGTGGGACTCCGCCGGTTTCATGGTCTTCGGCTACATCGGCGGCCGCACCGCCGAGCGGTGGTCCGAACGCGGCGCGCTCGCCATCGGCATCGCCATGACCGCCACCGGCTCACTCGGCCTCCTCACGACCGGACTGTGGAACCTGCCCCTGCCCGTCGTCCTCGCCTCCCTGTTCGTTCTCGCTTCCGGCGTCGCGTTCGCCGCGCCCCCGACCACGTCGCTCGCCCTGGCCGGCTACCCGGAACTCGCCGGCACCGCGTCCTCGGTACTCGGCTGCGCCCGCTTCGGGCTCGGAGGAGTCGCCGCACCGCTCGTCGGCCTCGGCGGCGCCCGAGCCGTCCTCCCCCTGGGCATCGTCACCGTCGCGTCGATCGCACTCGCCGCCGTCGCCCATGCGGTGTTCGTCAAGCAGCCGGGTCAGGGGCGCCATGGGCGCGGCCGGGCACGACGACGTGGGCGATGAGAGCCGGGTCGGCAATGAAAATGCAATCGCTCACAGAATTTCCCGAATTCATCAACCGGAGTATTGGATATCGCAATGAAGTACACACGACTCGGCACCTCAGGACTCGTTGTCAGCCGTCTCGCGCTCGGCTGCATGACTTTCGGGGACACAGCGAGCGGTTTCAGTAAATGGGCGCTCAGCGAAGAGGGATCGGAGCCGATTTTCCGGCAGGCCGTCGAACTGGGCATAACCCTCTGGGACACGGCCAATGCATACAGTTACGGCACCTCGGAAGAAATCGTCGGGCGAGCGGTCCGGAAGCACTCGCGCCGTGAGGACATCGTGCTGGCCACCAAGCTCTTCTACCCGATGCACTCCGGCCCAGGCGGCTCCGGAACGTCCCGCAAGGCGATCATGGAGCAGGTCGACGCGTCGCTGACTCGCCTCGGCACCGACTACGTGGATCTCTACCAGATCCATCGCCTCGATTACGACACTCCCGCAGAGGAGACGATGGAGGCCCTCCACGACATCGTGAAGGCGGGCAAGGTCCGCTACATCGGCGCGTCGTCGATGCTCGCCTGGGAGTTCGCCAAGCTGCAGCACACCGCGGACCTGCACGGATGGACACGGTTCGTGTCCATGCAGGACCAGTACAACCTCCTCATGCGTGAGGAAGAACGGGAGATGTTCGGCCTGCTGGCAGATCAGGGCGTCGGGAGCCTCCCGTGGAGCCCACTCGCCCGCGGTCGGCTCACCCGGCCCTGGGGTGAGGAGACCCGACGATCGGAGACCGACCCCGCATACGGGCGCCTCTTCGTCGAAGAGAAGTCGAACCGGAAGATCATCGGGGCAGTGCAGTCGGTAGCCCAGGCACGCGGTGTGTCCATGGCCACGATCGCACTCGCATGGGTCCTGGCGAACCCCGTGGTCAGTGCACCGATCATCGGGGCATCCAAGCCACATCACCTGTCGGACGCAGCCGCGGCCCTCGACATCACGCTGACGGACAAAGAAATCACCACGCTCGAAGAGCACTACACCCCTCGGCTAGCCACCGGCATGAGCGCCGCGGACCGCCCGCCGGCGCGCTGAAAGAAGCCGTTGGGCCTGCCACGCGATGCCGGTCCCGCTGCGTGGTTTCGCTTTACGGGTGACGAGGCAGTGCGCGATCGATGCTCCCTTCCAGCGGTGCCGTAACCGGATCGCTCGGTCTTGGAGCGTGCGTCGGCCAAGCGAATTCACCTCTCTGCCGCACATCGCGGCGAACACAGGAAGGTAAGGAAACACCCGGATGAAAGTCATCGGACTGAGCAAGTACGGCGACCCCGAAGTGCTGCGGCCGTTCGAGCTCCCCGACCCTCGCCCCGGGGCACAGGAGGTGCTGGTGCGGGTCCGCGCCGCCGGCGTGAACCCCGTCGACGCGATGCTCCGCTCCGGGCAGCTGCAGCAGATGTACCAGGGGCAGACACCCCCGTTCGTCCCCGGGATGGAGGTCTCCGGCACGATCGAGGAGGTCGGCAGCGGGGTGGATCCCCGCTGGGGTCTGGTGGCCGGCGCCCACGTCGTCGGATTCGTGGACAATCTGGGCAGCCACGGTGGCTACAGCGAATGTCTCGCCCTTCCCGCACGGTCCGTGGTCCTGGCCCCCGAAGGTGCCTCCGCCGCCGACGCGGCCGGCTTCCTGAACAACGCGCTCACCGCCCGAAACGTCCTCGACGCCTTCCAACTGCCCCCGGGGGCCACCCTCCTGGTCACCGGCGCCGCCGGTTCGGTCGGCGGCTACCTGGTCGAACTCGGCGCCGCAGAGGGCCTGCACGTCGTAACCGTCGCGGCCGAGGACGACGCGGACCTGCTGCGCTCACTCGGCGCGCAGACACTCGTGCCCCGCGGCCCCGACATCGCCGAGCGCGTACTGAAGGAACTCGGCGGCCCGGTGGACGCCGTGGCGGACACGGCCCTGCTGCACGAAAGGATCGCTCCCGCCATCAGGGACAGCGGCCAGATCGGCATCCTGCGCTTCTGGGACGGCAACCCCGGGCGCGGGATCACTGTCAAGCACCTCAATGTGCGGGAACGGGACGGGGACCGCGACGCGATCGTACGGCTCCGTGATCAGGCCGAGGACGACACGATCACCCTGCGTCCCGCCCTGCCCTTCGACGCGGACGACGCCGCCGCCGCACACACACGGCTCGAACAGGGTGCCCTGCGTGAGCGGATCGTCCTGACCTTCGACCACACCAGGTGACCATCCCACTCGGCAAGACAGACCGCTCGGCCGATCGGGCGGTTGCCCGGCAAGGAGGAGAACGATGCACACACGAACTCTGGGACGGGACCTGCGCGTCTCCGCGATCGGGCTCGGCGCCATGGGCATGTCCCAGAGCTACGGCCCGAACCCCGGTGACCGAAAGGACATGGTCGCCGTACTCCGCGGCGCCGTCGACCGCGGGATCACGTTCTTCGACACCGCGGAGGTGTACGGCCCGTACGTCAACGAGGAACTCCTCGGAGAGGCCCTCGCCCCGCTGCGCGACCAGGTGGTGATCGCCACCAAGTTCGGGTTCCACATCGAGAACGGCGCGCCCGCCGGGCTCAACAGCCGCCCCGAGCAGATCCGCGCCGTGGCCGACGCCTCCCTCAGGCGCCTCGGAGTGGACACGATCGACCTGCTCTACCAGCACCGCGTCGACCCGGACGTACCGATCGAGGACGTCGCCGGGACGGTGGGCGAGCTGGTCCGAGAGGGCAAGGTGCGCTGCTTCGGACTCTCCGAGGCCAGTGCGCAGACCATTCGCCGCGCCCACGCCGTGCATCCGGTGACGGCGGTGCAGAGCGAGTACTCACTGTGGACCCGGGACCCCGAGCCGGAGGTGCTGCCCACGTGTGTGGCCCTCGGCATCGGCTTCGTGCCGTTCAGCCCGCTCGGCAAGGGATTCCTGACCGGGAAGGTGGACGCCTCGACATCGTTCACGGACGGCGACGTCCGCACCTCCATCCCCCGGTTCACCGTCGAGAACCGCGCGGCGAACCAGGCTCTCGTCGACCAGGTCGCGACGCTCGCCCAAGCCAAGGGCGCCACACCCGGCCAAGTCGCCCTCGCCTGGCTCCTCGCCCAGAACCCGTCGATCGTGCCGATCCCGGGGACACGGCGCCTGTCCCGCGTCGAGGAGAACATCGGCGCCACCGGGCTCCCGCTCTCCGCCGACGAACTGGCCGACCTGAACGAACTGGCCGGCCGGATCGGCGTGCAGGGCGACCGCTACAACGAGCACCACATGTCCCTGGTCGAGAAGTAACCGAGACTCGTAAGGCTTGCGGACCACCAGCACCGGTAGTGTCCGACAGCAGGGGGAGTCTCTGGGACTTTTCTGGGACTTTCAGCTGCGTCAAGGGGCACGAGTGTGAAACAACCGAAAGGCCATTCGCACAGGTCAGCGACCCGCGACCGCCCATTGCAGCAGGTCACGGCGTTGGCGGGTCTCTTCCGGGACATCTGACGGTCGTCAGGAAAAGCGCTGCCAAACCCCTCCTGACCTGCATAAACGCGAGTCGGGAGGGGAGGCTGCAGCGCCTCTGGGACTTTACTGGGACTTTTGGCCGGGACCGAAGGCTGCCGGTCGTTGCGCACTCGACGCGATGCGTCATCGGAAAGGTGTCAGCTTGAAGCGTCGAGGCCGAGAGTCCGTCCTGTTCCGGGCTGAGCAGACTGCGCCAACCAGATCACCCGGCGATCCACCCCCGCTCGCTCCGGACGCCGGCTCGCACGTCATGACCCTCGGGACGTCTTGGCCCGCCATAAGGGACTCATACCCTCCCGCCCACAGCACGCCGCGCCGACCCCGCCGGACGTCTCGGCCTCCGACGCCGCGGACCTCACGCTGTACCGGGAGAAGTTCCGCCGCCGTCTGCCGGAATCGCTGGACGAGAGGTACGGGCCGACCCACGGTGTCGCGGGCGCCGACCCGGGTCGGGGCGCCTTCGGACGTGACGGTGGTGGAGCTGGCGTCGGGCCATGGCCAGCAGCGGCCCCACGCGGGTCACCTGGCGGCGCAGCCGTACCCGGTCATCGAGCTCCGGCCCGCGGACCGAACTCCGACCCGTCCGGAGCCCGAGATCCGACACCGCCTCCTCACCGAGCACCATTTGCCACTCAGCCGCCTCACCCGTCATGTGGAGCGCCGATGAGGACGAAGGCCATCGTTGCCGGGCGGTCACTGCGGTTGCGCCAGGCATGGCGGGTGCCGTTCTGGATCACGATGTCCCCCGTCGAGAGCGGGGTGCAGTGGCCGTCGTCGAGTTCGAGGACGATCTCGCCCTGGAGCACGATGCCGTAGTCCACGGTCGGAGTCGTGTGCATGCCGTCGGGCTCGATGAGCTCCGCGATGCCGGGCGAGTCGGCCCGCTGCTCGCGGTCGAAGGCGACCGGGTCGAACGCCGGGTCGGCCATCGTGGCCTCCGGAGGGAAGGTCAGGACGATGAACCGCGTGCCGCCGGGCGCCGGGAGCAGGCTGGCGACCTTCGGCGTGGGGTCCTCCCCCGTCCGGCTGACCGGTTCCCCGAGGTCAGTGGCCCACGGCAGGCGGGACACCCAGCCCGGCAGGCTGGTGAACTCGCGGCTGCGCGGGACGGGGCCGTCGCTGACGACGACCGATCTTCCGTCCTCGTCATGGCCGGTGACGACTCTGCGCATGTGTCTCTCCTCGGTCGGTTCCGCCGGACGCGTCGAACCGGTCGGTCAGTCGGGCCGGTTACCGTCGGCCTCGGTCGGGGTCTCGATGGCCGTTGCCCAGGCGTCCAGGACGCCGGCCACCGTGGGTGCGGGCGCTCGCAGCAGGGCCGAGGCCACCGTGCGTACGAACAACTGGTGCCGGTCGTCCGTCAGATACTCGACCGGGGACTTGCCGTCCACGCGCGCGAGCAGCAGCGCCGGCAACAGGGACGCGGCCCGTGCCTCGATGTCGGGTCGGGGCTCCCAGTCGACGCACCGGGCGTATGCCTCGGCCAACGCACGGGCGGAGTGCAGGAGTTCGGCACGGCCACCTGGCACCACCAGGCTCTTGAGGAGCAGGTGGTTGATGCAGAAGGCGAGGTCGAAGGCCGGGTCTCCGTACCAGGCGCACTCCGCGTCCAGGAGGACGGGACCCGACGGGCCGACGAGGATGTTCTTCGGACTGACGTCGCCGTGCACCAGCGCCAGGTGTGTGGTGGCCGTGCGCTCGGAGAGGCTGTGGAGGATGTCGCTCAGGGCCGGGTGTGCAGCCGCGGTGGCGAGCAGGTACGGCTCGATGCGCAGCGCGTGGAAGTTGTCGTCGGTGGCGAACTCGGCGGCGAGGGCGGTGTCGCCCGCGCTCGCCGAGTGCAGAGCGCCGAGCGCCTCTCCGACGGCCGTCGCGGTCGCCACGTCCACCTCGCCGGCGAGAAGTTGGGCCTTCCACATCGGGTACTGCTCGGGAGGCAGGAACGCCATCGCGAAGAGGCCGGCTTCGGGGTCGTGGGCCAGCAGCTCCGGCACGCTTTCCGGCCGGTGCCGGGACGCGAACCGCATCCACGCCCATTCGTAGGCGTTGCGCGACACCGGCGCCTGCCAGTCGGCCGCGACCCGCAGTCGGGCCAGGGCCCGCTTGACGCAGAGGGAGCGCCCCGGCAGGTCCACCCGCCACAGGTCGGAGGAGACGCCGCCGGCCAGCGGCGTCCAGCGTGCGGCTTCGCCCGGCCCGGCGAGTTCGTGGGCGACCAGGAAGTCGGCCAGCACAGGGTCCGGGCTCGTCGGCGCGGAGGTCGGGCTCATCCCTGGTCACCCGGTCCGGCGGTCAGGTCGCGGGGGTTGTTGCGGGGGTGGGCCGGTGCCTCGCCCGCCAGGATCCGTACGACTTCCTCCGCGGCGCGGCGGCGCAGTTCCGTGACCGAGGCGTCGGAGGAGAAGGCGACGTGCGGGGTGATCAGCGCGCCGGGCTGGTCCAACAGGGGGGCAGGGACATGCGGTTCGGACTCCAGTACGTCGAAGGCGGCCGAGTCGAGGTGCCCGCTGTCGAGTGCCTTGACGACCGCGTCGGTGTCCACCAGGCCGCCTCGGCTGACGTTGACCAGGAGACCGCCCTGCTTCATCAGCGCCAGCTGCTCCGCGCCGATGATGTGGTGGGTGTCGGGTGTCAGGGGCACGTGGAGGATCACGACGTCGCTGCGGCGCAGCAGCTCCTCCAGACCGGTCAGCTCGACGCCGGGGGCGTCCTTCGGCGGGAAGGGGTCATGGGCCAGGATCCGGCAGCCGAACGCGTCGAGCTTGCGCGCGGTGGCCCGTCCGATACGTCCATAGCCGACGATGCCGCAGGTCAGCGTCGACAGCCGGCGAAGCCGGGCGCTCGCGGGGTCCCAGCGGCCGGCCCGGACCTCGCGGT
The DNA here is from genome assembly GCF_044387825.1 of Streptomyces sp. NPDC020299. Classification (NCBI taxonomy): domain Bacteria; kingdom Bacillati; phylum Actinomycetota; class Actinomycetes; order Kitasatosporales; family Streptomycetaceae; genus Streptomyces; species Streptomyces sp. NPDC020299. Next base: position 192,412 of record NZ_JBIRWL010000010.1, on the reverse strand, counting down.
CGAACACGGCCAGGCCCCGTGTCCAGGCCAGCACCATGCCGACGGCGTGGTCCGAGACCTCCTCGACGCAGTAGTCCGGGACGTTGGTGACCCACACGCCCCGCTCGGTGGCGGCGTCCACGGCGATGTTGTCGAGGCCGACGCCGAGTCTGGCCACGATCCGCAACTCCGGCGAGGCGCCGATCGCGGTGGCGGAGACGGGCGCCCAGCAGGTGAGGATCCCGGCGGGCCGGTGCTCGGCGACCAGCTCCTCGATCGCCTCGGCGGAGGCAGGCTCCGCGGGGCCGGTCACAAGGGTGTGGCCGGCCTCCTCGATGACCGATCGCTCGACGGAGTCGTCGGGCCAGGCGTAGTCGGTGAGCAGCACGGTGCCCAGGCGGCTCGGTGAAGTCATGGCAGGTCGTCCTCGCAGAATCGTACGGCCGCGACCGGCGGCCGGGCGTCATACCCGGCCGCGCCCGGTGAGCGGTTTTGATCGTCGCCCGCGAAGGGCCGACGGCCTGTCCGATAAGGCTGTCGGCCACCGCGGGCGGAGCGGACAGGGAAAGGGTCGCAGGGCTCGGTTCGGTTGCCGGCGCCCGCCGACTTGTGGTCGGTCCAGACGCCGCGGTACGTCCCTGGAACGGGTCACGAGATGCCGGGGCACGTCTCGTGACTCTGTCATAGCCACGCGATGCTAACGATAGCATTTGGAGGCTGAGGCGCGTCAAGGGCGCGGCGTGCGCCTATTCGACGAGACCCCACGGCAGGACTCTGCCGCGGGCGGGGAAAACGCTTACCGAGAGAGAAAGCGAGGAGTACCGAAGAAATCCGCTGTTCACGTCTTGACGCGCCCGACGCTTCCCTTCATGGTTTCTGCCAACGCCGACCATGTGACCGATAAGTGTCCGCACGAGGTCCGGCTGTCGAAGACGTCATAGCCACGGACGTCCCCGACGGGCGAAATCATGGGCTGAATTCCGCATGCGGTGTCCGACCGCGCGGCAGCTCGCGCCCCGATCCGCCAGTCGCCGACGACATCTCGCCGTCGCCGACGCGAGTCCGTGTTCAGCTCACCGCTTCTCGTCACCGCCCGTACCGCCCCGTACCGGCGATGGATCCTCCGCGGCCTGCCGCGGCCCATTCCCTCTCAGGAGCCGCTATGACTCACGCAGCGCAAGTCGACACCAGTACAGCGCCCATCGGCGAAGCACAGGAAAGCAGCCTCCCCTCCCTTTCCCGGGTCATGATCGGAGTGGGCTTCCTGCTGGTGGTCCTCTCCTACATGGTCAACGCGATGGACCGCCAGGTCTTCCCGCCGCTACTGCCCAACATCCGTGCGGAGTACGGGTTCTCGCTGGAGCAGGGTGGACTGCTGGCGACGAACTTCACCCTGGGGATGGCCCTGGCCGGCCTGCCCGCGGGCTACCTCCTGGACCGCTTCCGCCGCAAGACCGTGCTGCTGGTCAGCATGGTGATCTACTCGCTCGGCACGATGGCCACGCCGCTGGCGACCGGTCTCGCCGACATGACCCTGTACCGGGTCGTCTCGGGTTTCGGTGAGGGCATGCAGTCCGCCGCCATCTTCGCGGCGATCGGCGCCTTCTTCGCCCACCGGCGCGGTCTCGCCTTCGGCGTCATCGGCCTGGGCTACTCCGTCGGCGTGTTCATCGCCCCGCTCATCGGCGTCCGGCTGATGAGCATGCACGGCACCTGGCACTCGCCCTTCTACCTGTTCGGCACCGCCGGGCTGCTGATCGCCGCCGTCTCCCTGTTCCTGGTGAAAACCGGGCTGACGGAACGCTCCGCCGAGAGGGTCGTCTCGACCAGGACCTACGAGTACATGCCGGCCTCCGCCTACAACCGCAACACCCTCGCGCTGGCCGTCCACTCGGTCGTCAGCGGGGTGGCCATCTACGGGTTCCTCGGCCTCTACCCGACGTACCTCATCACCTCGCTGCACTACACCGCCGAGCAGGCCGCACTGTCCATGAGCTTCCTCGGCTTCGGCGGCATGACGGCCGTTCTCGGCGGCTGGCTCGGCGACCGCGTCAACCAGCGAACCCTGCTGATCGTGAGTCTGCTGGCCGTCTCCGCGATCAGCGCGTGCATCTACCAGACACAGGCCGGCGTCGGCGTGCAGTGCGTGTTCGCCTTCCTCATGGGCGCCTTCGGCCTGGGCTTCATCTATCCGAACACCAACAGCGCAATGCAGCGGGCGGTCCGCCCCGAGCAGATCGGACGCGCCTCCGGCCTCTTCGTCACCAGCTACTACGGCACGGCGGCGTTCTCGGGCCTGCTCTTCGCCGCCCTCGTGGACTCCTTCGGCTGGAGCCGGGCCGGGCTGCTGCAGGTGACGGTGCTGCCGCTGGTGGGCGTCGCCGCCCTCGCCTTCGTCCGCACCTCACGGTTCAACAACGCGGTCCGCTGACGGGTCGGCCCAGTTCCAATCTGTCACCCGTGTCGCACCAGCCCCCGGCCGGTGCGACACGGTGTCATTCCACCGGCAGGACAGGGGCACGACGCCGACCCACCAAAGGGCCTGTTCCACTGCTGAGCAGTGGAACAGGCCCTGGCGAGCGGCCGCCCGTTCAACGAGTCTCGGCCACGACCGGGTTGCGCAGGACACCGACGCCCTCGATCTCCACCTCGACCTCGTCTCCCGGGCGGATCGGACCGACGCCGGACGGCGTACCGGTCATGATCGCGTCTCCGGGCAGCAGCGTCAGATAGCGGCTGAGATAGGCGACGAGGTCGGGAACCGCGAGCAGTAGGTCGGCCGTGCTCGCGGACTGCATGACTGCGCCATTCACACGGGTGGTCAACGACAGCGCGGACGGATCGAGCTCGGTCGCGATGACCGGCCCCAGGGGAGCGAACGTGTCCTGCCCCTTGCCGATCAGCAGAGTTCCGAATTTACTTTCCTTGCGCTGGACGACGCGGTCGCTGACATCGTTTCCGCACGTATAGCCGAGGATGTACTCATGGGCCTCGGAAGGCTTCACATGGCGGGCTCCCTTTCCGATGACGACGACCAACTCGCCCTCGAAATGGATCAGTTCGCCGTCCGCCGGATAGACGATGGAATCCCCCGGACCGACAACGGCCGTACTCGGCTTCATGAAGCACACGGGAACTTCCGGGACGTCCCGGTCGGTCTCGTCGATGTGCGAGGCGTAGTTGTAGGCGAACCCGAAGATCCGCGGCCTTTCGAGTGGCGAGAGAACGACCACGTCGCCCACTTCGTCGACGTGCCCCGTAGGGGACAACCCGACGAAGGGGTCGCCCTCGAATCTGGCGATCCTGGTGTCACCGTCTTCGAATTCTCCGTAGTGGCGAACGCCGTCGACGGCATACCTGACGATCCGCAAGGGAACCTCCGCAACTAGGCAGTCGCGGGCGACTGCACGGCCCATCCAGCGATGCTAACGTTAGCACGAGGGTGATGATCAACCTTGGCTTCCTGCCTATCCGGCCGACACGGAGCGCAATGAGATTGCTATCGTTGGCACACGGAAAGTCGCGGACCCGAACCAGCCGATCGAGGGGCCTTCACGTGATCACGACCAAGGACATCGCCGAACGTCTCGGGATCTCCGTCTCCACGGTCGGCCGGGCGCTCTCCGACGATCCCCGCATCAGCGAGGAGACCAAGTTCCGGGTCCGCCAGGCCGCGTCCGAGATGGGGTACGTCGGCAACCGGGCAGCGCGGATGATGCGCGGAGCGTCCAGCAACGTGGTCGCGCTGGTGATCCCGGACATCCGCAACAGCTTCTACTCGACCATCGCCCACGAGCTGTCCAAGAACATGGAAGCCGAGGGCTTCCAGCTGATGCTCTCGGAGACCGACGACGACCGGATGGTGGAGCTGCGCCATCTGCGGGAGCTGTCCGCGAACCGCGTGGCCGGCGTCATCATCGTGCCCACCGCCCGCCCTCACGGCGACTCCGCGAAGCTGCTGCGGACGGTGCCGCACCTGCAACTGCTGCGCCGCCACCCCGCGCTGGGTTCGCAGTGGTTCGGCGTGGACGACCACGAGGCGCTGCGTCAGGCCACGGCTCACCTGGTGGCGCTGGGCCACACCGACATCGCGTACATGGGCGGCCCCGAGGAACTGCCCACGGGCGCGGAGCGGCTGCGCGGTTTCCGCAGCGCCCTGCGCGAAGGCGGCCTGCCGGACGACGCCGGGCGCACGGAGCTGTGGCCGCCCTCGTCCGTGGACCACGGCCGCCGGGCGACGCGCCGGCTGTTGAGCGGCCCGGACGCACCCACCGCGCTCGTCCTGGGGTCGACCCAGCTCACCCTGGGCGTCCTGAAGGAGCTTTCCGAGCAGGGCGTGCAGGTGCCCGGCGAACTGTCCGTCGTCGGGTTCGGGGACGAGCCGGGGTTCTCCTGGTGGGGGCCGGGACTCACCACGACCGGTCTGCCGATCCAGGAGATGGCCACCGGCTGCGCGCTGTGGCTGATGCGCCGCCTCAAGACCAAGCCGGACAACGACGGCCCGTACACCTCGGTCTCCCCTGGATCGCTGGTCGTGCGCGGCAGCACGGCGCCACCGCCGGAAAAGGCCCCCATCGGGCGCGGCTGAGCCTGCCTGACGCCGACCGGGCCCCTTACCGAGGAGCGAGATCCGTGGGCGGGCTCGCCCGCCGACGTGTGAAGGCGCCCGGAGCACATCGCTCCAGGCGCCTCCACATCCGCGATGCCATCAGCAAGTACCGCTGCGCAGCCGTCCCATGACGCGGGCGGTGCGCGCGAGTTCGTCGAGCATCTGCTCGGCGGCGGCCTCGTGTATCTTGCCGGGTCGGAAAAGACCGTCCTCGACGACTTCGCTCACGAACGGGATGCTCACGGTCGGGCCGATCGGCAGCATCCTGAGGTTCGCCACGACCTGCTTGGCCATCTGCACCGCCCGGGTGCCCGCCGAGACACCCCCGTAGCCGACGAACGCTGCCGGCTTGTGCTGCCACTCCACGACGAGGTAGTCCCACGCGTTCTTCAGCGGGGCCGGGAAGCCGCCGTTGTACTCCGGGGTGACGAAGACGAACGCGTCCGACGCGTCGACGATCCGGCTCCATTCCCGGGTGTGGCTCTTCGTGTACTGCCGCAGGGCCGGCGGATGCGGCTCGTCATAGAAGGGCAGAGCCAGTTCACGCAGGTCGACGAGGTGCGACTCGAATCCGTCGTACTGCGCGGCCCGGGAGGTGAACCAGTCGGCGATGGATCTGCCCACCCGACCGGGACGTGTGCTGGCGACGACCGTGGTGAGAATCATCGGCGTCACCGAGGGCTCGGATGCCATAGGGGGCTCGCTTTCGGTTTCGGCAACGATCCGGACGGACGGACCGCGCCCGCCTGCGCTGTCCGTCCGTCCAGGAAGAGCGCGGTCCGCCGGAGTATCCGTTGCCGGGGCACGACGGATTATGCGAACGATAGCACTCACCTTAGGACGAGCCAATACCGTAGAGACGCTCAGCGAACCGCCTCCAACAGCCCCTTGACAGGACCTCCGACTCTCCGGAGGATTGCGCTATCGTTAGCATTTCTGAGCCGTGATTGTCGAGCAACCCTCGCCATCGCCCGTCGGCGCCCGGACTTCCTCCTCGGCCCGCCACGACGACGAAGAGAGCCGTACGCCCCCTCCGCTCGTGTGCGGCACCGCAGTACCGAACCGGGTGCCACACCTGGGGTCCGCCGTCCGCCGGCAAGGGTTTTCCTCCGCCTCGTGCCGAGGGGCAGCCGTCCCACGCACGACAGGCACGGACACCGGCATCGCCCCCTCTCATGAACCAGAACTCCGAAAGGTCGCACCGCAATGACAGACACGCGGATCGCCAAGCTCCACGGCCGCAGGGTGTGGGACTCCCGCGGTCGGCCGACCGTCGAGGTCGAGGTCCACCTCGCGGACGGCGCGATCGGGCGGGCCATCGCGCCCGCCGGGGCCTCGATGGGCCAGGGCGAGGCGCTCGACCTGCGCGACGGCGGGGACCGCTTCGGAGGACTCGACGTCCAGCGCGCGGTGGCGTCGGTAAACCACGAGATCGCACCCGCCCTCCTCGGCCTCGCCACGGGCGACCAGGAAGCCGTCGACCGCCTCCTGGTCGACCTGGACGGAACCCCCGACCGCTGCCGTCTCGGCGGCAACGCGATCGTGGCCACATCCATGGCGGTCCTGCACGCAAGTGCCGCCTCGGCGGGCGTACCGCTGTGGCAGCACCTGGCGGACGGACGGCCGGTGCGCATCCCGCTGCCGGAGATCCAGATCTTCGGCGGCGGCGCCCACGCCGACCGCCGCGTCGACGTCCAGGACTTCATGGTGGTCTGCCCGGCGGCCCGGAGCTTCTCCGAGGCCCTGGACTGGACGGCGGAGATCTACCGGGCCGCCGGCAGCCTGATGCGCAAGGCGGGCAAGGCCCAGGGCGTCGCCGACGAGGGCGGATTCTGGCCTGCGTTCGACTCGAACGAGGAGGCGCTTGAGACGCTCACCCTGGCCATCGACACCGCGGGTTTCGCGCCCTCGATCCAGGTGGGCATCTCGCTGGACGTGGCGGCCTCGCAGTTCGGCGGCGCCGGGAAGTACACCCTGGCCCTGGATGACCGCACACTGGACACCGAAGCGCTGATCGACATGCTGGGCGGCTGGATCAGGCAGTACCCGATCCTGTCCGTCGAGGACCCGGTGGGCGAGGACGACCACGAAGGGATGATGGAGTTCACCCGGCGCCATGGCCGCCACTGCCAGGTGATCGGCGACGACTACCTCGTCACGAACGCCAAGCGGGTGGAGGCCGCGGCCACCGGCGGAGCGGCCAACGCCGTCCTCATCAAGCCGAACCAGGTCGGCACGGTCACGGAGGCGTTCCAGGCGCTTCAGGCCGGAAAGGAGGCGGGCTTCGGCACGATCGTCTCGGCCCGGTCCGGGGAGACCGAGGACATCACGATCGCCCATCTGAGCGTCGGCTGGGACGCCGGCCAGCTGAAGGTGGGGTCCTTCACCCGGTCCGAGCGAATGGCGAAGTGGAACGAGGTTCTGCGGATCGAGGAGTCCCTCGGCTCGTCAGCGGAATTCAGCGGATGGTCCGCGTTCCCCTTCGCCGACCCGGGGTCCTTTGCGGCCAGGCCGTAAACGGCTTCGAATATCACCGCCACCGAATTCCAGAGCCGATCCGAGTACGGAGACCAGCATGCTGCCACCCGTCAATCTGCGCCCGAGTTTCAACATCACCCGCTCCAGTCACGTCCGCCTCACGGTCGCCGACCTGGCCGAGAGCCGGAACTTCTACGTGAACGCGCTGGGCCTCGTCGTCAGCGACGAGGACGACCGCACCTGCTACCTCCGCGGTCTGGCCGAAGCCTGCCATCACAGCCTCGTGCTGGAGCGGGCCATCGAGGACGGCGAGGGCGCCGGATCGTGCAGGAGGGTCGGCTACCGGGTCTTCTTCGACGAGGACCTCGACATCGCGTACACGTGGTTCCGTGAGCGGGGACTGCCGGCCGAGTGGGTCGACGCGCCGTACCAGGGCCGCACCCTGCACGTCAGCGACCCCATCGGCACCCCACTCGAACTGTGCGCGCACATGGAGACCCGCCCGCGCCTGCACATCGACTTCGAGCACTACAAGGGCGCCCACGCGCAGCGGTTGGACCACTACCAGATCTTCGCGCCCGACACCTACGAGCTGTGCGCGTTCTACAGCGAACTCGGCTTCCGCAACTCGGAGTACCTGGAGCACGGCGACAAGCTGCTGGGCGCGTTCATGTACCGCAAGGGCACCTGCCTCGACCTTGCGATCGTGGAGAACACCGGGCCCGCCCTGCACCACTTCGCCTACACCGTCTCCGAGAGCCGCGACATCTTCACCGCCTGCGACTGGGCGGGCATCCTCGGCTACGGCGACGGCGTGGAGCGCGGCCCGGGACGGCACGGTCCGGGCGGCATGCTTTTCACCTACCTCCGAGACCCCGACGGGCACCGGGTCGAGGTCTTCAACAGCCACTACCAGACGATCGACACCGAGATCGAGCCCGTCCGCTGGGACGCGGCGTCGCTGAACACCAGCGCCCGCTGGGGCCTGCCGGCCCAGGAGAAGTGGTACTTCGAGGCATCCCCCTTCGTCGGCGTGCCGCAGATCCCGCCGGCCGAGCTGCCGAAGCCGATGTCGCTGGAGCGTTTCCTGCTGGAGCAGTCCGCTCCCTGACCTTTCCGCCCCCACGTCACCGAGGAGACGCCATGGCACGAGTGCCCTACCTGAGCCGCGAGGACGCGGACCCGGCGCAGAAACCCCTGTACGACCGGCTGGAGGCCGAACGCAAGGTACCGACGGCGAATATCTTCCTCGCCCTGACCAACGCGCCGGCCCAGCTGGACGCCTTCCTGACCTACGCCAACGCGCTGCGGGCCGCCGACCTCAGCCCTCGCTTGCGCGAACTGGCGATCCTGACCGTCGGGTACGCGACCCGGTCCGCCTACGAGGTCGCGCACCACCAGTCGCACGGTCTCAAGGCCGGGCTCACCGAGGAACAGCTCGCGGCGGTCGCCGACTTCGAGTCGTCCAGCCTGTTCGACGCGACGGAGAAGGCGGTGATGCGCCTCGCCAAGGAGTCCACGCTCCGGGTGGACGTCCCGGAGGAGACCTGGCGTGCCGCCGCCGACCTGCTGACGGACCGGCAGATGGTCGAACTGTCGTTGTCCATCGCCTGGTACAACTCCGGCGTCCGCATCATGGGGCTGCTGGACATCGACCTTGAGGACAATTACCCGAACCCGTTCCCGAAGTCGTAGCACTCGGCGCCGTAAGGGCCCCTCAATACGTGAGAAGTGACTGCCGAGCCGCCGGTCCGCCGCCTCGGTCGCCGAAAAGTTCCTCCGCCCCCCGACCATCGGGACGGAGTAGTTCCAAGGAGTATTTCAATGGCGAAAATGCTCGCTGCACGACTGCACGCGCTCGGTGAGCCGATGTCGATCGACAGCATCGACGTGCCCACCCCGCGGGCGACCGATGTGCTGGTGCGGGTCAAGGCGTGCGGGATCGTGCCGAACATGGCCAACGTGATCAACAACTGGCCCACCTGGTTCCCGCACCAGCCGCTGCCCAGGTTCCCCGCCGTCTTCGGCCTGGACACAGCGGGCGTGGTCGAAGCGGTCGGTGAGGCGGTGCTGCACACCAAACCCGGCGACCGGGTCTACGTGAACCCCCTGCGCGGGTGCGGCAGTTGCCAGGTGTGCCGGGGCGGTGAACTGAGCCGCTGCCGCTACTTCACGCTGAACGGCTACTTCAGCACCTCCCGCGACGGCCAGCGGATCTTCGACCTGTATCCGTACGGCGGTTTCGCCGAGTTCATGACCGCTCCGCAGTACTCGATCGTCAACATCCCGGACAACATGACGTTCGAGCAGGCCGGCAAGCTCGGCTACATCGGCACGTCCTACGGCGCCCTCAAGAACGCCGCGGCCGGCCCCGGCCAGGTCGCCCTCATCGACGGGGTCACGGGCACCCTCGGTGTCGCGTCGACCCTGCTCGCACTTGCCTCCGGCGCCTCCCGGGTCCTCGGGACCGGCCGCAACGAGGAACTCCTCAAGCGGGTCAAGGAGCTGGACCCGGACCGGATCGAGGTCTTCCGGCTCGGCGACGGCTCCACCGGCGACTGGGCCAAGTCCCGCACCGGCGGCGAGGGCGCGGACTACGTGATCAGCGCGCTGGGCGCCAAAGCCCCGGTGGAGACGATGCTCGACTCCATGCAGGGCGTCCGCCGCGGCGGCAGGGTCGTCAACGTCGGCGGTGTGGCCGACCGGCTGCCCGTGGACGTGAAGTGGCTCATGGACGAACAGGTCCAGCTGATCGGCTCCAACTGGTTCTCCACCGCGCAGGGGCAGGAAATCGCCGACATGGTGGCCACCGGCGCCCTGGACCTGTCGTACCTGCAGACCAAGCCCTTCCCGCTGGCCAGGGTCAACGAGGCGATCTCGGGACTCGAGGACCGCGACGGAGGCTTCAGCAACTACGTCGTCATCCCCTGAACCGCCGCCGGCCATGCTGCCGACGGCCCATACTCACCCCGCGGCGATCCTGTTCTGCCCTGACAACCGCCGCGGGGTGTGCTCACCACAGGCCGTACGCACAGCCCGTACACGCGAGCCCGTTCTCTCATCGGAACGGGCCGGCGGGATGGAGGATCCGATGGAACTGCGCTGGCTGGAATCGTTCGTCACCGTCGCGGAGGAACTGCACTTCGCGCGAGCGGCCGACCGTCTGCATCTGGCTCCCTCGGCACTCAGCGCCCAGGTCAGGGCACTGGAGTCACACCTCGGCGTGCGGCTGATCGACCGAGGACGGCGCACTCGCCCCGCGCTCACCGGCGCCGGGCTGCTGTTCCTCGAAGAGGCACGGCAGACCCTCGCCCAGGCCGCCCGAGCCGAGGCCGTGGGTCGGCGTGCCGGCCGCGGAGAACTGGGTCACGCCCAGATCGCGTACGTCGCCTCGGCGGCGTTCTCCGGGGTGCTCACCGACGTCCTCACCCGCTGCGCCGCCCCCGGCACCGAACTGACCGTGCAGGTACGTGAGTTGGAGACACCCGCGCAACTGGAGGCGCTGGTCTGCGGGGACATCGACGTCGGCTTCCTGCGCTTCAGGCCGGAGTACCCGCCCGAGGTCACGGCCACCGGTCTGCTCACCGAGGACGTCGTCCTGGCGCTGCCGGCCGGCGCCCCGCTGGCGGCGTACGAGGCGGTACCGGCGGCTCGACTGCGCGACGAGTGCTTCGTGGCTCCGCACTTCGACGAGGAGTACGGCTGCCGCGACCAGATCCTCGAAGTAGCGGAGCGGGGGGGCTTCAGCCCGCGGTGTGCTCCCCCGGTACGGGACTTCATCGCCGCGCTGACTCTGGTCGGCGGTGGTCTCGCGGTGGCCCTGGTCCCCGATTCGCTGCGTCGCGTGCACATTCCGGGGGTGGCCTACCGTCCGCTGGCCGACGTACCCCTGACGACCAGTCTGGTCGGCGCCTACCGCCGGGGGGAGACGTCGCCCGCGGTGCGCGGTGTCATCCGCCGGCTGCGGGAGGCGGCTGCCGCCACGGTCGCCGCAGGCTGAGCCCGCCGTCTTCCGGCGGGCGCCCGGCCACCGCGCCCGACACCCTGGCGAGGCGTCGGCACCCCGGGCGTCAACGCCTCGCAGAGCGGGCAGGTCCGCGGTCCCCACAGTCTGTCCAGAGCGCCTCGGCAGCCACACACACCCGGCTGGGAGGGCGCCGGCCTCGATGCCCGCGCCCTCTTCCTCGTGCTCGCGTCTCCGGCCGCCGAGCCCATCCCGGTCGTGATCGGGCCGACTCGTCGTGACACGGCAGGCCGACACCGGAGCGACGCATGTTTGTGCGCGGAAAACGCACCATCAGGGCAGGTCAGATGGGTTGTCCCAGCCTACGCTCGACATCGCACCACAGGCCGTCGCGGCGTCGGCTCACCGCCGCCGGACACAGGAACAGGCGGAGGAGCACATGACATCGATCAAGCACGTGGGCGTCGTAGGCGCCGGGCAGATGGGCCGGGGCATCACCGAGGTCTGCGCCCGGGCCGGGCTGCACGTCACGCTGTGCGATGTGACCGAGGACAGGGCCCGCGCCGGACTGGCGGGCGTCGCGGACTCCCTGCTCAAGGCGGAGAAGCGCGGCGCCATCGGCCCGGAGGACCGCGCACACGCCCTGGCCGGAATCTCGGTCACCGCCGACCTCTCCCGGCTGTCCGGCGCGGACCTGGTCATCGAAGCCGCTGTCGAGGACGAGCACGCCAAGACAGAGCTGTTCCAGCAGTTGGACAAGGTGGTCACCAACTCGTCCGCCGTATTGGCCAGCAACACCTCCTCGATCCCCATCGCCCGTCTCGCGGCCGCGACCGGACGGCCCCGGGCCGTGGTCGGCCTGCACTTCTTCAACCCGGTACCCGTCATGCCACTGGTCGAAGTGATCCCCTCGCTGCACACCTCCGAGGCCACGGAACAGCGGGTACACGCCTTCGCCGCCGAGACCCTGGGCAAGAAGACGATCGTCACCCAGGACCGCGCGGGCTTCGTGGTCAACTCCCTCCTGGTTCCCTATCTGCTGGCAGCCGTGCGCATGGTCAGCTCCGGCACCGCGACGGCGGAGGACATCGACACGGGCATGACCGCCGGCTGCGCCCACCCGATGGGCCCACTGCACCTCGCCGACCTCATCGGCCTGGACACCGTGGCGGCGATAGGCGAGGCCCTGTACGAGGAGTACCGGGAACCCCTCTACGCTCCTCCTCCGCTGCTGCGCCGCATGGTCGAGTCGGGCCTGCTGGGCCGCAAGTCGGGGCAGGGGTTCTTCAGCTACCAGGCGGTCTGAGGGCACCGGCCACGTGGTGTCCCGCAGGGCCGAGCACCGTGAGTCGGCAGTCGTCCGTCACTCTCACAGGCGCCCCGCACATCAGGTACAGCAGCCTTCAGGTGCGAAGAACAGGGCACCCCGGTCCGCCGCTGCGGTACGGCCGTTGACGTCATCGCCCAGCCGCCCGCGCCTCTCGTGGGCTCAGGCCGTAGGCCGCCTTGAAGGCATGGCTGAAGTGGGCCGGGTCGGCGAAGCCCCAGCGTCCGCCGATGGCGCCTACCGGAAGGTGATCCAGGGCCGGATCGGCGAGGTCGCGCCGGCACCGGGCCAGACGCTGTTCCCGGATCCAGCCCGAGACCGTGTGTCCCTGTTCGGCCAGCAACTTGTACAGGTAGCGGCGGGAGATGCGGTGGGCGGCCGCGATGCCCTCGGGGCTCAGCCCGGGGTCGGCGAGCCGCTGGGTTCCGGCGCCTGGCCGAGTGACGATCCGATGGCTGCCACGCGGGAGCTCGCCGGTCCCCCTCCGTACACGCGAGGCAGGTGGAGGAGTTCCCGCGTCGTTCCGCACCGGCAGCCGGACACTCTCAGGGCCGGTCGCCCCGGCACGGTGACGCGTTCGTTTCGGGACAGCCCGACACTCGGATGTGTCAACGGCATTGAGGCGACGGTCAGGCTAGAACAGGATGCTCGTCGTCCAGTCGGGCGGGAGCGGAGACGCGGTGACCGGCGGGGCGGCGGGCGGAGGCGGGGTGTGGCGGGGCGGTACGGAGGGCCGCAGGCCGAACAGTGAACCGGCGGCCTCCGCGAGTGCCGCAGCGCATCGCACCGCTGCCTCCTGCGGGACAGCCATCCGCCGCAGGGCCCCGGCGCACGCGTCCTCCACGAGGTCGAGCTGTCTCGACAGGTGGCGTCCATGGTGGTGCGGAACTCGGCAAGCCGGAGGGCCACGATCTCCTCCTGCCGCTCAGGCGTACGGTCGATCGCCAGATTGATCCCGGAGCGGCCCGGCCCGATCCGGGCGAACTGCCGCAGCCTGCTGCCGGTTCCCTCCGGCTCAAGCTCGAAGCGCCATGTGGCCAGGGGTTTCGCGGGGTCCGGAGCCGGGTCACCGTACCGGCCGTCGGGATCTACGACCGCCCGCCGAACACCCTCTGCTCCCGCAGCTGGACGACGTGCGAGACAGCCAGCCGCTCGCCAACCGTCCGATGGCGGTTGTACCCCGCGAAACGCGCACCCAGCGCGGGCCTGTCCGCGCCGTCGAGCCATTCCGCGCACTGCAGTTCAGGACTCAGACGGGCCGGCACACCGATGTCCGTCACCAGGCCCAATACCGTCGAGGGGGCCGCCTCGACATAGATGTCACAGCAGACTCCCGGCCCCTCGGAGAACAGCACGGCATCGCTCCTTCCTGGTCCGGACCCGACAGTCCGGACCTCAAGACCTGGCGGCGAACCACGTCAGCCGACTGTGCGGCGGGCGGCCACTTCCCGCGTGAGCTGGGGTGCCACCGTGAACAGGTCCCCCACCACGCCGTAGTCGGCGAGGCCGAGGATCGGGGCCTCAGGATCCTTGTTGACGGCGACGATCGTCTTGGAGGTCTGCATTCCCGCGAGGTGCTGGATGGCACCGGAGATCCCCAGAGCTATGTACAGCTGCGGGGATACGGTCTTGCCGGTCTGTCCCACCTGGAACTGGTGCGGGTAGTATCCGGCGTCGACCGCCGCGCGTGAGGCGCCCACCGCACCGCCCAGGGCGTCGGCCAGTTCCTCCACCACCTTGAAGCCGTCCGCTCCGCCGACACCGCGGCCTCCGGAGACGACGACGGTCGCCTCGGTGAGCCCGGGCCGGTCGCCCGCGGGCGCGGCCCGCCTGGCGGTGATACGGGCGGACGCGGAGGGGTCGACCGTCGGCAGGGCGATGCTCCGCTCCACGGCTTCCCCGGAACGCTCCTCCGGTGCGAAGGCCCCCGGGCGTACGGTGATCACCGGTACGCCCTGGGTGACCTGCGAGCGCACGGTGTACGACCCGCCGAAGACAATCTGGGTGACCACACCGGGAGAGTCCAGGTCGACCGCGTCGATCAGCAGTCCGGCGTCCAGCCGCGCGGCGAGGCGCCCGGCCACCTCGTTGCCGTCCGTCGTCGCGGAGACCAGAACGGCGGCGGGAGAGGCTTCCCCGACCGCGCGTTGAAGGGCGTCGACGGCGGGCGTGGCGAGGAACTCGGCCGCGTCGGTGGATTCCGCCGCGTGGACGGTTGTGGCGCCGTACCGGGCAAGCGACTCCTTGAGGTGCGCCGCTGTGCCGGGGATTCCCACGACGACTGCGACCGGGTCTCCCAACCGCCTTGCGGCGGCCAGGAGTTCGTACGTGGACTTGTGGACGCGTTCCCCGTCGTGGTCGACGAGGACGAGGACATCGGGCATGGGGAGCCTGCTTCTTGTTCGGGTCGGTTCAGACGAGCTTCTGGGCGATCAGGTACGCGGTGAGGTGCCGGCCGGCCGAGCCGTCGTCCGTGATGCGGGTTCCGGCGGCTCGTGGGGGACGCTCGACGGCCTCCACCACACGGGTGCGGGTCACGAGGAACCCGGCGCCGTCCGCGTCGGGGAACAGGTCGTCGAGGTCGACCGTCTCCACCGGCTTCCTCTTGGCCGCCATGATCCCCTTGAACGAGGGATAGCGCGGCTCGTTGATCTTTTCGGTGACACTGACCAGAGCGGGCAGCGATGCCTCCAGCGTCGCCTCGCCGTTCTCGGTCGCGCGCTCGGCACGTGCCCGTCCCTCGTCCACGTCCAGCTCCCGCGCATGCGTCAGCTGCGGCAGGCCGAGCAGGTCGGCGACGATGGCGGGGACCGCGCTCGCCTGTCCGTCGGTGGTCGCGTCACCCGCCAGGACCAGGTCGACGTCCTCCACCGTCCGCACGGCGGCTGCCAGCACCTTCGAGGTGGTCACCACGTCGGCGCCCCGGAGCCGGTCGTCGCAGATGTGGATCGCGCGGTCGGCGCCCATCGCCAGGACCTTGCGGATGGCGTCGAGCGCGGAGTCGGGTCCCATGGACACGACAGTGACCTCGGCGCCCACCGACTCCTTCAGCCGCAGGGCCTCTTCCGCGGCGTGTTCGTTGATTTCGTCCAGCACGAGGTCGGCACCCTCGCGGTCAAGGGTGTGGTCGTCGGCGGACAGGGTGCGTTCGGCACCGGTGTCCGGGACCTGCTTGACGAGTACGACGATGTTCACGGTCGTCTTCCTTCAGCCGGGGCGGTCAGCGGAACGCCGGGTAACCGGTGATCGCCTGACCGACGACCAGCGTGTGCATCTCGTTGGTGCCTTCGTACGTCATCACCGACTCCAGGTTGTTGGCGTGGCGCAGCGGCGAGTACTCCAGGGAGATGCCGTTGGCACCCAGCACGGTGCGGCATTCGCGCGCGATGGCGATCGCCTCCCGCACGTTGTTGAGCTTGCCGACGCTGATCTGCTCGGGGCGGATGCGGTGCTGGTCCTTGAGCCGGCCCAGGTGCACGGCGAGCAGCGCGGCGCGGCCCAGGGTCACGGTCATGTCGGCGAGCTTCTTCTGCGTGAGCTGGAAGGCGCTGATCGGCTTGTCGAACTGCACCCGGGAGTCGGCGTACTCGATGGCCGCCTGCAGCGAGTCGCGGGCCGCGCCGACGGCACCGAAGAGGATGCCGAAGCGGGCCTCGTTGAGGCAGGACAGCGGCCCGCGCAAGCCCTCCGCGAGTGGCAGCCGCGCCGCCTCGGGCAGCCGTACGTTGTCGAGGTACAGCTCGGAGGTGATCGAGGCGCGCAGCGACATCTTCTGCTTGATGTCCTGCGTGGTGAAGCCGGGCGTGCCGCGCGGCACGAGGAACCCGCGGACGCCGTCCTCGGTCTGCGCCCACACGGTGGCCACATCGGCGATACCGCCGTTGGTGATCCACATCTTCGAGCCGTTGAGGATCCAGTCGCCACCGTCGCGGACGGCCCGGGTGCGCATCCCGGCGGGGTTGCTGCCGAAGTCGGGCTCGGTCAGGCCGAAGCAGCCGATCGCCTCACCGGCGGCCAGCCGGGGCAGCCACTCCTGCTTCTGCTCCTCCGAGCCCCACTTCCAGATGGAGAACATCGACAGCGAGCCCTGGACGGAGACGAAGCTGCGGAAGCCGGAGTCGGCCGCCTCCAGTTCCAGGCAGGCCAGGCCGTAGCTGACAGCGTTGGTGCCGGCACAGCCGTACCCTTCGAGATGCATGCCGAGTACGCCCAACTTACCGAGTTCAGGGGCGAGTTCGCGGGCGAAGTGCGCGTTCTCGAACCACTCGCCGATGTGCGGGCGCACGCGGTCGGCGAGGAACTTGGCGACGGTGGCCTGGATCTCGCGTTCCTCGTCGGCGAGGGTGGAGGAGAAGTCGAGCAGGTCGAGCGGGTCCTTCAGCGGCTTGCGGCTCATCGTGGGCTCCTGGTGGTGACGGTGGTGGGTGCGGGTCGGGTGGTCGGGGTGCTCGTGTCCAGGCCGGAGGCAGTCACGTGACCGGTCCCTCCGCCTCGGTGGCGGGGTCGGAACCGCGGTGGAAGATCTCCGCGGTGTGCTGTCCAAGGCGTGGCGGCGGCAGGCGGTACCGCACGGGCGTGCCGCTCAGCGCGATGGGGCTCGCGACCTGGCGGGAGGGCCTGGCTTCCGCTCCGTCGGCGGGTGTGGCGGGGATGTCGACGATGCCGGGAAGGCCGAGCTTGTGGGCGAAGGCGAATGCCTCGTCGAGCGTGTTGACCGGTCCGGCGGGCACCCCCGCGGCCAGCAGGACGGCCGACCAGTGGTCGGCGCCGGCGACACCCAGCCGTTCGGTCAGCAGGTCCTTGAGTTCGGCGCGGTGGGCGACGCGGTCGGCGTTGGTGCGGAAGCGGTCGTCCAGCGCGAGACCGGGATCCCCGACGGCCTCGGCGAGTGCCGCGAACTGCCGGTCGTTGCCCACCGCGATCGCGAGCGGACGATCGGCGGCCGGGAGGGTCTCGTACGGGGCGATGCTCGGGTGGGCATTGCCCAGGCGGCCGGGGACCACGCCGGCGACGGCGAACGCCGACGCCTGGTTGACCAGGGCCGACAGCAACGAGCCGAGCAGATTCACCTCCACCAGCTGGCCCTCCCCGGTGGCGTCCCGGTGCCGGAGCGCCGCGAGGATGCCCAGCGAGGCGTGCAGGCCGGTGATCACGTCGACCAGTGCCACACCGGCCTTCACCGGCTCCCCGGCCGCGTCCCCGGTCACGCTCATCAGACCGCCGACGGCCTGCACGAGCAGGTCGTATCCGGGGATCGCCGCGCCCGCACCACTGCCGAAACCGCTGATCGAGCAGTAGACCAGCCCTGGGTGCCGGGCGCGCAGTTCGCCAGGGCCGAGCCCCAGCCGCTCCATCGTGCCGGGACGGAAGTTCTCCACCAGCACATCGGACTCGGCGACCAGGGCGCGGGCCTGTTCCAGACCGGCCTCGGTCGTGAGGTCCAGGACGACGGACCTCTTGTTCCGGTTGACGCTCAGGAAGTACGTCGACGTTCCGTCATGATCCGCCGGGGGATGCCAGGCCCGGGTCTCGTCCCCGGCGCCCGGCCGCTCCACCTTCACCACCTCGGCGCCGAGATCGGCGAGGAGCATCGTGGCGTAGGGCCCTGCGAGAACCCGGGAGAAGTCGGCGATGCGCAGCCCCTCCAGCGCACCGCCCCCCGCCCCTTCGCGGCCGACGCCGGCCCGTTCGTCCGGCGCGTCGTTCTGGGTGCCCACGCACCCTCCTCTCTCGTCGTACCGGCCTGCGAACACGGCTCCGTCCGAGCCGTCAGCCCTCACCACCAGCGCTCCACAGACGTCGCCGGGTGGGTGAGCTCGACGACGGGCAGTCCCTGACCGACAGGGGTGGCCGTCCGTACGACCCGCACCCTGGCACCGATCCCGACCACGACCGGCGCCGTCCCCGTGACCTGGCAGAGCAGGTTGAAGCCCTCGTCCATCGCGACGAACCACGTGTTGTGGTGGGTCTGGCCGTTACGGCGAACGACCGCCCCGGCGCCGGTGCTGCGCTCGCGTCGGAAGGCCGTGGATCCGCAGGCCCGGCAGAAAGACCGGCGATAGGCGGGGGTGCAGCACCAGAGGCACCGCTGGAAGAACAGATCGTGGCCGACCGTCGGTGCGGCCGGCCCGGCGGGCGCGGTCGTGGTGGCGGCAGCCGCTTCGTGCTCCCCGCACTCGTTGGTCTCACGGATATCCGTGTGGAGCATCACGACCTCCTGCGCTCAGTTCGAGGACCGGAAATGGGGGGACCGGGAATGGGGTGCCAGGCATCCGGTCCGGCTCCCTCACCCTGACCCTGCCGAGGAGTGGCGGTCAACGACGAGTTGACGCATCTTTGTGCGCGGAAAACGCTCCGTTCGCGGAGGTCAGAGCCGGTTTCCCGGCGCTACTCTCAGGGCGTGCCCCGGGTCGTGCGGACCTTGCCCGCGCACGGGCGGTGAGCGTCCTGCGGGAGCTGGCCGATGCGACCACGGTTGCGCCGAGGTATAGCCTCGGACAAGGAGCGTCGGCTCTCCGGAGCAGCCATGGGAGACGAGCGAAATCCAGCGAGCTCACCCATCCCGGTCACGGCTCTCAGCGCCGAGGACCGGATGCTCGCCGCGACACTGCGGCGGGCGGTGCATGAGCTTCGGGCAACCACAGGCACTGCGATGGTTCCGCTCGAGGACGGTCGGACGCTGGCCAACGTCGTCGTGGTGGGTGGCCCCCTGTCGATCTTCACCGTGGCGGACCGCCACCCGGTGGACGACGACCGCTACACCGGATCCGTCGCCTACCGCACGGGTCGCCAGTGTGTACGCGTGCGCAGCGAGGCTCCCGACGGTGTCCGCCCGGCCATGCCGTTCCCGTACGCGATCGTCGCCACACCGTTGGTCAGCGACGAAGGGCGGTCGTTCGGGGTCCTGGTCCTTATCTGGGCCGACCCCGTCGACCGGACGGCCGTCTCCGCACGAGCGCGGCGCCGCTGCGAGACCCTGACACAGGAAGGCAGGAGCCAGCTCCGCCACGGCCACCCCAGTGAGTGGCCCTCCGCCAGCGGGATGAGCAGGGCGGTCAGCGTGGCGGCGAACAGCACGGTACCGGGCAGGTCGATGCCGACCGGGTGGGGTGAGCGCGTGCCGGGCACGATCCGGGCCGCGACGATCAGCACAGCCACGCCGATGGGCACGTTGACCAGGAAGATCGGCCGCCAGGAGGTACCGGCGATGTCGGCACCGACCAGCAGGCCGCCCACCAGCTGTCCGACCACGGCGGCGATACCGGAGGTGGCTCCGTACAGGGCCACGGCCCGGGCCTTGCGTTCGCCTTCGAGGACTTGGTGGAAAGTCGCCAGCACTTGCGGGATGAGCAGGGCGGCGGTGGCGCCCTGGATGATCCGGGCGGCAATCAGCGCCGCCACGTTCGGTGCGACCCCGCAGGCCAGCGAGGTGAGCACAACGAGCACACCGCCACGTCACCGGCCGTCGCGCCATCCTGCCCCGCAAGGGCGCCGCCCGGAAGCCGATTCATGGGGTCCAGCGCCGGCGGCAACTCCTCCGATCCACTGGCGCCTCCGTGCGCTGCCGATTGTTCAAGGCGGACCTACTGATGCGCGCACCCCACCGCACACCGCACCGTCCCGCATATAGCCGGAAGAGTGGCCACCGGCAGTGGGAGTGCTCTGGGATTTTTCTGGGACTTCCGGCTCCATCAATGGGCACGAGCGTGAAACAGCCGAAAGGACGTATGTGCAGGTCAGCGACGCACAGACGTCGAATGCGCCAGGCCAGGGGGCTCCCTGGTCCCTTCCGGGACATCTGACTCGGCAGTGCCGCCGCATCCTGTCCGGCCTGCTGTTACGGGGGTCCTGGACGGGTGCGGCGGCAGCTGTGGAGCTTCTCTCTATGGGAACCTTCGCGGGAACACGGCTACCACGCGCCGTCTCGCATCCAGGGTGAACGATGCCGGGCACCTTCCGTATCTGTCCGCGCTCGTGTGTCCGGAACTCGCGTAGACGTGGCTATGCGCACTTGCGTGCGCCCGCTTCCGTGCCCGTACCGTTCCGGACCATGTCTGCGCCCACCCGAGAGGTACTCGATCGCCTGAATCGCCGACTCCCGGTCCGCGTCTGTTCGACTGCCGCTCTGGTGGCGGACGTGGACAAGGCTGCCGGAGCCATCGACCGAGAACGCGCACGAAAACGCGGTGAAGTGGAGATGCCTGCCCGCAAACCTGGTGTCGGGCCACTCCACCGTCCTGAGAACGACGATCTCGACACCACGCCCTGGGAACTGCTCGGTGTCTTCGCCAGGGCTAGCACGCTTGCTCGTCAAGGACGGGGACGGGGGCTGGCCGAGCACTGGCAAGCGTTGAAGTACTGCCAAGCCCTTGGAGTGGGGATGCACGGGCATCTGGCGCTCACGGAGGAGGGCGAGATTCCCGAGCTCGCCTACCGCGGCATGCAGGCACGGGAACTGGGCCGGGCGCTGGGCCTCGCCGTCGCCGAACGCACGGTGCGGAACCGCTGTCCCGACCACATGATCTCCGTTCTGGACGCGGAGGTCGTACTCCTCGCGGGGTTCGCGCGCACCGGCCCCCGGCCGACCCTCGGCGCCCGGCCACGGCCCGACTTCTTCCTCGAAGCCTGGCAGCCCGGCGAGCCGTCCCGCATCTTCGTGGTAACCGTGAACGGCAATCACCAAGTCGCCACGAAGCGCACCGGCAAAGCCGACCGCTCCGCGTTCAAACAGCTCGCCAGGGCCAGCGAGCGCGCCGAGCAGTTCCACCTCGCCGAGTGGAACACCACACCCTGCCTGCTGATGTCGACGGAGTTGATGGCCAAGGAAGGCATCACAATCAACGTGTTGCAGGCACCTGGCGAAGGTCTGCTCCCGACCAGGCCGACTTCAGGCAGCAAGAGCGCAGACGCCGTGCTGTCCAAGCGCAACCCTCCTTACGCGGGGGCCGTCAAGGTGCCCGGTGCCGATGGCCGGAAGGAGCGGATTCAGGACGGCTTCCTCATCCCACGCAAGGACCTGGGCTGGTATGGCCAACTACTGGCACGCACAGCAGCGGCCGGCCAGCTCGCACTGGCCGGCGCGGGCCGTGAAGTCGCCCAGTACCTGACCGACGAGCAGGGCCGCAAGCACTACGCCCAGCGTACGTTCGCCGGCTCGTCGAGTGTCCGGGACGCGTGCCACAAGATCGACTCCACACGATTCCTCGGAACGGACCAGGTGTTCCGCCTGGGCGGAATCCGAGTCGAAGCGTTCTCCGGCATGGACGAGGAACTGTATGAACTTCTAGCCAACGGCGAGGTCGAGGCATACAGGCACCGGGCCTACGAGAAACGTCAGACGTTTCCCACTGGCGCTGAAGCCCCGGATTGGGGCCCCGTCTCCTTCGGCGACGACGGTACGGTCGTGGCTCTTCGCATCCTTCCGTGAGGCCAGGAACAGCAGGTCCGCCATCTCACTCACTTCACAAGATTTCACCAGAGACCCGTCACGTGGAAGCGCCACGGGAGATCAGGTGCGGGTGTTGCTTCAGATGTCGCTCCGGGGCGGAAGCAGCGGCGCCAGGAAGCGGCTCGGTTCACCGTGCCAGGTTATGGCGAGTGCGTCACGGGCGCGGGTCGCCGCGACGAAGAGCAGCGAGCGCGCCCGGTGCAGCTCACGCTCGTGGCGGCTCGGGTCCGTGTGTTCCCAGGCATCCACCGAGGCACGGGGGACGAGCCCCTCGGCCACCCCGGCGATGATCAGACACCGGTATTCCAGTCCCTTGAAGCGGTACATGGTGCCGATGTGGACGCCCTGGTCGCCGCGAGGGCCGTCCGGCGTGATCTCCATCGGGGTGATGCCGCGTCGGGCGAGGCGGTCGGCGACTTGGGTGACCATGTCGTTGGTCGGGACACAGATGGCCGTTGACTCGCGGGGCACGTCGTGCCAGGCCCGCAGCTGCTCCACGACGAGGTCCATCTCCTCGTCCCAGCTCCGCGCGCCGCGCAGCGTCGGGGTCAGGCCGTGGAGGACCGAGCGGTACCCGGCGAGGGTGTCGGCGCCGCCGTCGAGGTCGTCGTAGTCGGCGCCGCCCAGAACCCTGATCGCGTCGCGGAGGATCTCCCGGGTCGTGCGGTAGCTGAGGGTCAGCCGGGAGGAGCGGCCGCGGATGTGGACGCCGAGGCTGCCGAGGGTGACCTGGTTGTCGTAGATCCGCTGGTGGGTGTCACCGACGAGGAAGATGTCGTCGGGCGCGGACGGCACCATGGCACGCAGCATCTTCCAGTGGGCGGCGCTGAGGTCCTGGGCCTCGTCGACCACGATGTGCCGGTACCGGTAGCGCAGCCAGGCGCCGGAGCCGGCCTCCACGTGGAGGTTGTCCAGGCCGCCCCGTTCCTCGCGTTCCTCCGAGAGCCTGTCGATCCGTGCCTTGCGGGCCATCTCCAGCCGCGCGGCCCGCTCCGCGACCTGGCGGTGGGTCTCCAGCCCCTTGGTCTCGAGCCGCTGGGCGAAGCGTTCGGCGAGCTGCCAGATGCCGGCGCGCTCGGCGCGGGTGACGCTGCGTCCCCGGCCGGCGCGGCGGGCGGTGAAGTAGTCGCTCCGGGAGGTCACGGCCTGGCCGAGGATGACCTGGTTCCACTCGTCGCTGAGGAACTCGGCGCTCCAGCGGGTCTCCCCCGCCTCCAGCAGCAGCTCCCGCCACTCGCGGAGCGCCGCCGTGTCGTCGATCCGCCGTTTGGTGTTGCCCGGGTCGGCTTCGCTGACGATGCGGGTGGCGAGCTGGTCGACGTGGGTGATGTCGACCCGGGCCAGTACGTCCGGGCCACCGAGCGAGAGGAGCCGGGCCCGCAGGTCGGCGGCGAGGTTGCGGTTGAAGGTGGTGAGCAGGACGGGCTTGTTGCGACCGGGGGGGAGGTTGCCCACCAGATGGCACACGCGGTGGAGGGCGACGATCGTCTTGCCCGTCCCCGGCCCGCCGCCGACCCGGGCCGGGCCGGAGTAGCGCCGGTGGACGAGCTTCTCCTGGGTGGGGTGGAGAAAGATCTTCCAGCGTCCGAAGTCGCCCTCCTCCAGGATGGCCTGCAGGGATTCGTCGTCGGTGATCACCACGGTCTGGGAGCGGTCGACGGCCGCCTGCCAGTCGTCGGTGTCGAGGTTCTTCTCCGGCTCGGTCACGGCGACGGGCGCGGTGACCTGGTCCATGACCGCTTCGTACGGAACGCCGTCGCGCAGCCGGAGAAGCACCT
This sequence comes from Streptomyces sp. NPDC020299, assembly GCF_044387825.1. Lineage (NCBI taxonomy): Bacteria > Bacillati > Actinomycetota > Actinomycetes > Kitasatosporales > Streptomycetaceae > Streptomyces > Streptomyces sp. NPDC020299. The sequence continues at coordinate 168,829 of NZ_JBIRWL010000010.1, read as the reverse complement.
CCCCGGTGTGGCGGGGCGCGTACTCGACGAGGCCGAGCAGTTCGTCGTCCGTGGTGAGCTTCCGGACGATCGGGATGAGCGGCTGGGCGACGCCGAGGTCCACGAGCTGCTCGTCGGTGTACGCGGCGAAGAGGGGCTGCTCCGGCCGGACCGGTTCCGGGGCGGGAGCGGGAGCCGGGACGGGCGTCGGGGCCGGGGCGGGAGCGGCGGGCGGCGCGAGTTCACGGCGCAGCAGGCTCTCCTCGACGACCTGGAGGTCGACGTACTCGATGGCGCCCGTGACGTGGTTGATGCCGTAGTTGAACCGGTCGAGGTTCTTGTGGACGTGGCTGCGGTGCTTGACCGAGACGAGCAGCCAGTCGTCACCGCCGAGGCGGATCATCAGGGCCCGCCACTCGCGGTTGACACGTGCCGACCAGAGCCGGTCGTGACCTTCCAATGGCTTGAGGTCGAGCCCGCCGGCGTCCGGGTTGCGGCGGAAGTCGTGCTGGAACTTGTAGAACGCCCCGAGGACGGCGCGGTCCAGTCTGACGATTTCCTTGTCGGCCTTGTCGAGCAGGCGCAGGGTCACGCCCGTCCTCGGCGCGCCGGTGACCGTCATCGCTCGTTCTCCTCGTGCTCGTTCGTCGGCCGGTCGGCGCCGGAGTCGGTGTCGGCGTCGCCGTTCACCAGCCCGGCAAGTTCGTCGGCGTCCCATTCCATCGCGGTGCGGACCCGCCAGCCCGCCTCCCGGTAGGCCTGGTCCCGTTGTTCGGCGTCGATGTCCCGTTTGCTGCCCGGATCCGGGCGGTGCACGAGGACGACGCCGACACGCCGGGCGGGCCAGGCGAGTTCGGCGGGCCAGGCGCCCGCTCCCAGTTCGTAGCCGGCCTCCGGAGCGGGCAGGCCGCGGTCGGCGAGGGTCCGGGCGAGAACGGCCAGCCCGGGATCGTCGACGAGGAACTCGATGACCTCGTCCCAGGCGGGATCGCGCACGGCCGCGGGGGCCTCCTCGGCGCTCTCCCGGTCCGCCGACGATTCCTGTCCGTCCGCCGTGGGTTCGTGCGCCCGCCGCTGGGAGGTGAGCCATCCGGCTCCGCCGGTGACCGCCAGCTCGGCCGGGTCGAATCCGGGCAGCATGCCGGCCGTGAGCTGGACCCCGTCCCCCTCGCCCGCGTCGAGGAACTGGAGCAGATTGCTCCAGTAGAGCCATGCCTGCCAGCGCCTGCGGTGGGCGGCTTCGTCGGCCGCGACCGTGTCCGCACTGTCGTCTAGGACGGTCAGAGCCGTCCACACCGCCCCGGCCTGTCCCCTGCGCAGGTCGAGCGCGAGGGTGAGCGGGCACCCGGAGGCGTCCCGAGTCGCCATGACCTGGACGGCGCCCTGTCCTCCGGCCAGTCGCCGCCCGCGCAGCGCCTCGCCGATCCTCAGCCCGATCTCCTCCCCGTCGGCCAGGGCCCTGCTGGTCGCCGACACCGCGGCGAAACTCGCGAGCGCGCTCTGGGTGCGGCGCCGCCACACGTCGGGATCCGGGTCGGTGAGGTAGCCGATCAGCGTCTCGACCGGGTTGGCCCACACCAGGCGCGGCAGGTCACGAGTGTCTCCGGCGTGCATGCGCCGGTGGACGTCCATGGCCGTCTTCTGCGCGGTGTTCGGATACGGCTTCCACACGGGGTCGGCCGGCGGCCTGGCCTGTCCCGCCCAGGCCTGCACGTCGTCCCAGGTGAGCTGGAACACCTGCCAGCCCTCCGCGCGCAGCCGGGTGCGCTTTTCCGCGTCCGCCTGGGCGACGAGGTGTTCGCGGCTCGCGTGGTAGCGGTAGCCGTCGAGGTAGACGGCGACGCGGCGGTCGTCGTCGGTGCTGCGGAAGACCACGTCCGGCCGGGTGAAGCCGAGCGGGGTCTGGGTCTCCATCTGCCAGCCGCGGACGGTTCCGTCGGGTGCGGTGAAGCGCAGGGTCGTGTCCCTGGTGCCGTCGGCGGCGAGCGCGGTGCGGACGCTGACCTCGTCCATCCGCTCGGCCCATTCGAGCAGCCCGCGCCGGAAAAGCGCCTCCAGTTCGCTCTCCACCTGGTGCACCAGGGTGATGTCGCGGGTGGTGGCGACCGGTACGACGCTCCACCGGTCGGGGGTGCGGCCGAACAGGTCGCCGAGCATGTCGAGGGCGTGCTCGCGGGAGACGAGTTCGTACTCGCTGTCGGTGACGTGCCGCAGCAGGCAGCGGTGGCACGCGGGCCGCCCCTGTCCGACGCACACGCAGGTCTCGATCACCTGGCGGGCCTCCTCCAGGACGCCCCTCAGGCCGTCCCGGCCGGCGAGGCGGTGCAGGTAGCCGGTGCCGCCGGGCAGCGTGTCGTACAGCACCAGGAAGTGGCGGCGGTGCCCGCTCTCGCCGCCTTCCTCTGGCATGGAGTCGGTGACGACCTCCAGGTGGTCGGGGTCGCCGCCGTAGGCGCGGGCGATGCCGGCCAGCAGCAGCGCCTTGAAGGAGGTGAGCCGTTCCCGGGTGTGCGCGGTGACGGCGGGGATGAGGACGCGCAGCGCGTCGGTGCGCAGTTCGTGGGCGAGCAGCACCCGCTCGCCGCGTCGTGCGGTGTCGGCTCCGGCGCGCCGCCTGCGGCACCAGGGCCGGTGGTACTTGCCGTACGCGGACGGGTCGCCGGAGTCGTGCGCGGCGGGCCCGCCGTCGGGGTCGGCGAAGCCGCACGCGTCGCAGACCCAGAAGGGGTTGAGGCGGATCTCCTGGCCGGCGAAGGCGGTGTCCGTCCCGCCGTCCACCCGGACGGCTCCGGTGTTGATGTGGCGGATGTACGCCTGGCGGGTGAACTCCCAGCCGAAGGTGGCGTGTTCGTGCTTCCACGCCTGTTCGACGTCGCCGGCGTCGATGTCCACGGCGGGGACGACGGTGTAGTGCCGCTGGTCCCGGTCGTCGCGGTCGTCGCGTACGCGGACGTCGTCGCGTTCGTCTCGGGAGGTGACGCGGCGCGGCACGAGGACCTTGTGCAGGCAGCCGACGTCCCCGATGGCCGCGGACCGGCAACGCGGGCAGGGCGAGGAGTCGTCCTCGGCACGGTGGGTGCGGACGTGTCCGCAGTCGGGGCAGACACGCCACCAGATCCAGGTCGGGCGGCCGGGGGTGCCGATGTCCAGTCCGGTGATCCGGTGCTTGTAGCCCTGGGCGTAGTAGTGGTTGCCGGGGGCGAACTCTGTCAGGGCGAGTCGGGCGGGGCGGCTGTGGCGGAGGGTCTTGCTGTGGTGCTCGCGGGTGCCGTCGGCGTTCTTCTCGGCCCAGGTAAGGGTGGCCTCCAGTTCGGTGGCCGTGTCGATCAGGCTGTAGTTGGGCAGCAGGCCGAAGTCTACGAGGGCGCCGTGCGCGGTGGTGCGGGCCATCTCGCGGGCGACGCGCGCCACGTCCCGGCGTTCGGCGCGCAGTTCGCGCCCCTGCCGTTCGTGGTCGGGGTCGCCGGCGACGAGCAGTCCGTGGGCCCGGTCGATGGCCTCGGTGCGGCGCTGCAGGTCGGCGCGGCGTTCCTCCCAGCGCCGGCCCGCTGCTTCCAGGGCGCCTTTGAGGCCGTCCTCGCCGGGGTCGGTCGCGTAGGTGACGAGGGCGGCGCGGGCCTGCGGGCTGACGCCGGTGCCGCGGCTGTCGTCGTAGGGCGGGAACAGGTCCAGGAAGTCCGCCACGAGCCGCCCGCCGTCGGCGAGCGCGGCCTCGGCGAACTCGGCCTGCCAGGCGGAGGCCCCGAACAGTTCGGTGGCGCGTCCGGGCAGCGGCCGCAGGGGTGTGCCGTCAGGGGCGGTCAGCCGTCCGGCGCCCGCGAGGTCGAGGAGGTGGGCCAGGTACTGGCGGCGCAGGATCTCCACCGCGGACAGGTAGCAGCCGGGCGGCAGGACGTCCCCGGCGATCATGAGGCGGGGTTCTTCGAGGTAGTAGCGGTCGCGCGGGCCCCGGTCGACCATGGTGAGCAGGTAGGCGTTGCCGGTGGAGCGGCCGGCCCGGCCCACGCGCTGGATGTAGTTGGCCGGTCCCTTGGGCAGCGAGGCGAGGACGACGGCCGACAGGTCGCCGATGTCGATGCCGAGTTCGAGGGTGGGGGTGCAGGACAGTACCTGCGGGTTGGCGTAGTGGACGTCGGTGCCCTCGCGGAAGGCCTTCTCGACGGCTTCGCGCCTGGCGCGGCTGAGGGTGCCGGTGTGCTCGGCGGTGTTGATGGTGAAGACGCCGGCCTCGCGGTACATCCGTCGGTAGAAGTCGTCGGTGAAGTCCCGTTGCCGCAGACCACTGTCCAGGTCGCGGCCGGTCCCGAGGGTGCCGCCGCAGCGGTAGCGGGGGCAGGGCTGCCCGTGCCACTGGTCGGCGTGGTCGGGGTGGATGGTCTGTTCCCAGAAGCAGCGCGGGCAGTGCGCGGTGGCGTCGGGCAGGACGTCGTCGGCGAGTTTGCGGACCTGGATGTGGCCGGGCTGGAGTCCGTAGACGCGGGTGGCGCCGTCGAGCGCGGTGCGCACGGAGAGGACGCCGGTGTCGGCGAGCGCGGGCAGCAGCCGGGGCAGGAAATGCGCGGCGGCCTCCCGGCGCAGGCCGAGGGCGCGCACGGCCCAGTCTTGGTACCAGCCGAGCCGGCCGGTGAGCACGTCGAAGTCCTCGCTGCCTTGCTTGGGCGAGCCGAGCAGGAAGGCGGGCGCGGAGACGCCGGGCGGGAAGGCCGGCATGCCGTTCTCCCGTCCGCCCCAGATCGCCCACCGCCGCACCCCGCCCTGGTCGAGCCAGGGGTCCAGCCAGGCGTGCCGGACGGCGCCCCGGATACGCAGCCGTTCCAGCAGTCCCTTGACGAAGCCGAGGTACCGGTCGGGTCCGGGCGCGGACCCGTCGGGCAGGGCGATCTCCCCCGGGGTGGTGAGCAGCAGTTCCCCCACGAGGTCCGCCACGGCGTCGGGATCCGGGAGGGGCACGTCGGCGGCGACGGTGCGGGTGAACTCCAGGGTGCGGCCCTGCCGGGAGCGCAGGCCGAACTCCATGACGGTGGCGAACGCCAGGCGTTGCGCGATCAGTTCCCAGGTGGCCTTCGAGCCGCTGCTGCGGCCGGAGAGCAGGGTGTCCACGCCTCTGATCAGGTGCAGGTCCGGCGGGACGACGGCGGCCTGCACCGCCTTGCTGTCGACGACGTCCGCGATCAGGTCGGCGGCCAGGTCGTTGAGGGTGATCGGTTCATCCTCGTCGATGCGGCTGGCGAGCAGGGCGCGCAGCGAGAACGTGTAGGAACGGCTGGCGACGTATCCGGCGCGGTGGGCGGCGTCCTGGACGGAGTCGTTGAAGAGGAGGGTCTTGTTCTCGCCGAGGTTCTTGTCGAGTTCGCCGCCGGTGAAGAGCTGGGTGATGGAGGCGGCGGCGAGCGCGGCGAGGCCGGTGCCGAGGTAGCGGATGGAGTTGAAGGTGTGGCAGGCGGGGCACTGGTCGCGTTCCGCGGCCCGGTCGCCGTCGAGGTCGACGTGGACGAACGCGGCGTTGTGCAGGGGCCTGGGCCGGTGCGGTCCCGTGCCGTCCGCCGCGGGGGTGAAGTCGGTCTCGGGCGACAGGGGCCGCAGCCGTCCGCCGCTGCCCTCCAGGACCATGACGGCGGGCCCGCCGCGCCGGCGTTCCTCCCCGGCCGCGAAGGCGGCCTCGCGCACTTCCCGCGGGGTCGCGGCGATCATGTTGCGCACCCGGCGCTTGTCGCGGCTCATGGAGGCACGGCGGATCTTGGTGGCGGTCAGGTCGAGTTCGGCCGGGTCGACCTCAGGTGAGTACGCGGCCCAGCCGGAGCGCCCGCACTCGCGGCAGAACACGGCGGGCAGGAAGATCTCGGCGGGCGGTGGGGCGCTGTCACCGGCCGGTACGGCGGCCTGCTCGACGGCGTCGAGCGGTACGGCGGGACCCTCCCCGTCGTACGGGGACGGCCGGGCCGCCGGGCCCTGGTCCTTGCGGGCCAGGACGCCGCCGGGGGCCACCCGTTCGTCGTCCCAGCGGAACTCGGCGCGGGCCGCGCTGATGCCCCGCAGCACGCGGGAGACCGAGCGCACCCACTGGTGGATCTCGATGGACAGCAGCGGCCGTCCGGGGTGTTCGGGGTCGCGTGCGTACGACAGGAGGGCGATGTAGCGGGCGAGGGCCTGGGCCGCGACGCGCGGCCTCAGCTGCACGGCCATGCCCCAGTGGTAGGCGTAGCGGGGCAGCACCTCGGTGATCTCGGTGAGGGTCTTGGGGGCGCCGTCGAGGATCTCCAGGACGGCGGCGGTGAGCCGGTGGCGGCGCAGGACGGCCCCGAGCTCCTCGGGGGTCGGCCCGCTCAGGCCAGTGAACGCGGTGACGAGGTCGTCCATGGCGCCCGGATCGCGGGTGGGGTCGCCGAGGCCGACGACCTCCTGCGGCGGGGGGAACGGCAGGCTGAAGTCGCTCTCGCCGGTGAAGTCCTTGGTGGAGCGCCGGTCCTCGCCGACGACCGCCTCGGGCGGGAACGGCACGCCGAAGACCTGCTCGGCGACCTCCAGCATGCCCGGCGCGCCGCCCGGCCGTCCGGCCACGCTCCGCCCGGCCGCGCCCGGGCCGTTCTCGCCGAGGGTGGCCGACGTGGCGACGGGGCAGACCGGCCCCAGCGGCCGGCCGGGCCGTGCGAGCCCGGTGACGGATCCGAGCCGGCGCAGCAGCATGGCCACGTCCGTGCCCTGGGCGCCGTCGTAGGTGTGGAACTCGTCGAGGACGACGTAGGCGAGCGCGGAGTCCTGCCACAGCCGCTGGTCCTCGGGCCGCTGGAGGAGCAGGTCGAGCATCTTGTAGTTGGTGATCAGGATGTCCGGCTGGGTGCGCCGGATCTCATCCCGGTCGACGGCGATCGCCGGGTTGGCCCGCTTGAACTCCTGGGACGGTGTGTCACCGATGTAGAGCGCCGCCCGGACGCCGGCGTCGCGCAGCCGCGTGTCCTTGGCGTCGTCGAGCCGCTTACCGATGCGCTGGGCCTGGTCGGTGGCGAGCGCGTTCATGGGGTAGAGCAGGACCGCCTTGACGCCGTCCCGGCCCGCCTCGCGTTCCCGCAGGCAGTGGTCGAGGATCGGGATCAGGAACGACTCGGTCTTGCCGGACCCGGTGCCGGTGGTGACGAGGGTGGGCCGCGCCGGACCGTGCAGGGTGGACAGCCTCTCCCAGGCCTGCTCCTGGTGCCGGTGCGGGGTGAAGTCGCGGGGCCACCAGGTCAGGTGCCGCTGCCAGGCGTCGCCCTCTGCGCTGCGGAAGGGGGTGCGGATACGGAGGTAGGGGCCGCGGAAGATGCCGTCCTCGGCGTCGCCGAGGAAGTTCTCCAGAGCGCGGCGGGTGCTCTCGTCGGCCAGCGCGTACGTCGTCGCGAGGTACTGGCTCAGGCTGGCCCGTACCTGGTCGGCGGCGAGGGTGGGACGCACGCGCGGTCCTCCTTGGTGCTGATGGTGCCGGTGGGGCTCCCTACGGTATCGGGGGTGGCCGGGCGGCTTCCGTGCGGCTCAGATGCCGAGCTTGCGCCCGATGTGGGCGATGTGGGCTCGCCGGGTGGCTTTCACGAACCGGAAGTGCAGCCGTCCCGCGCCAGGGGTGAAGCGCAGGTGGGTGTCGAAGTACCGGCTCTCGCCGTCGAAGTCGGTGAACTCGCAGTAGTCACGCTTGCGGGTCGAGTGTTCCGGCGTCACGGCCGAGGCCCATCGCGGCCCGTCGAGGTCGGCCTCCGAGTCCCAGAGCAGAACCGCGCGGTCCATCTCCGCGAGCCGCTTGCAGACCGGGTGGACCCAGTACTGCTCCAGTTCCCGCAACTGTGCTTCGACGCGCGGCAGGAAGAGGAGGTGGGGGAAAAGTTCGGCGCACCGTTCCCACAGTTCGGCTCCGGTGCGGATGGCACTCAGATCGCCGCGCTGGGCGGCCTCGACCTCCTCGCGGATCCACGGCAGGTGCGCGTCGACGTGCTCACGGGTGGCGGCGTGCGGGACCTCGACGTCGGTGAGCACCGAACCGTCGTCCTCGTCGTCGACGAGTTCTTCCCGGACGAGGGTGAGCCGGTCGGCGTCCCAGCATCGCTCCAGCGGCAGGGAGACGCCCACGCCGCCCATCAGGTGCGCGGCTCCCAGCCCGGTCACGGGTACGCCGTCGTGGCTGTAGGCCACGTCGGAGAAGGTCTCGCCCTCGGGGAAGGCCTCGTCGTGGGGGTACTTGGTCTGCATGAGCAGCAGCCGCCGCCAGAGGTCCTTGGCGTCCGGGGTGCCTATCCACTTGCCGATGGGGTGTCCCTCGGCCAGTTGTAAGGCCTTCACGTGTTCCCGGGCGACCAGTACCGTGCCCGGACGGTCCACCCTGGCGACGGCGACGATGGCCTTCACCAGCTCGGTCATGGCGCGGTTGACCCGGTCCGGATCTGCCGTCGTCTCACAGGATCTCTCGTTCAGGAACAGTTGCGGCACGTCTCCCCCTCCGCGATGGTGTGCGCCTCGCCCCGCCTTCCCCGGGCGGGTAAGTCAGCCGATGAGCTGGTCGAGCGTGTTCTCCAGCTCGTCGAAGAACCCTTCGGGCCAATGGTCGAGCATGCCGTCCGCGTCGACCCGCGGGCTGACCACTTCGACGCCGGTGCCGTTGCCGCGGAAGTAGTGGAACACCGCCTGCCCGGGTGTGAGCCGTCCGTTCTTGACGGCGAGCCGCACGCCGTTGATGACGTGGTCGCTGTGCGTCTCCATGATCACCTGGGCGCCCTGGGCGGCGGCCGCCGCGCAGAGCCTCGCCATCTGCGTCTGGCCGTGTGGGTGAAGGTGCGCCTCAGGGTTCTCCAGGAGGACCAGAGAGCCCGGGCGTGCGGTGAGGCAGGCCACCACGACCGGCAGGACATAGGTGAGGCCGAAGCCGACGTGGCTGGGCCGGCGACGCTGGGTGGCGCCGAGCGTGCCCTGGAATCCGTACGACAGGCGTACGGCGTCGGTGCCCTCCATGGCGTCCGCCCTGATGTCCACCCCGGGGCACAGGTCGCCCATCCAGGCGGCGGCCTGGTCGAGCAGACGGTCCGACTCGGCGTCCCGACGATGCAGTGGGCCCTTGGGGACCTCGTCACGGGCGTGGTGACGGAGGTAGTTGACGGTGTGCTCGCCGCGTACGCCGAGGAAGCCTCGGCCGATGACCGCGTGGTGGTCGCGCGGGTAGAACTCGGCGGGCGAGATCCGGTCGGCGTGCAGGTACTGGAAGGGGGCGGTGAGGAACGACGGGGTTACGGCCTCGGGCCCGGTCGGCGCGGCGGGCCCTTCCGAGGTGAGCGGCAGGTCCACGTCGCGCAGCGGCAGCAGATTCTGCTCCGGCTCGTACTCCACGGACCACTCGTAGTGGTACGGCCCCTCGTCGACGCGGAGTTCGATCCGTGGCTCGTCCTCCGCGAACTCCTCGTGCAGGACGTCCTCGCCGGTGCCGAGGCGCACGAGTTCGCCGTTGAGCAGGAAGCCCTGGTTGGCAACAGCGACCGTCATCCCGGCCCGTCGCGCCTCAGGCAGGAGCCTGGAAACCGCGAGGTCGCCTGCCTCGTGCGACTGGCGCAGCAGCGCGATCGCCTGGAGGACGCTGCTCTTGCCGGACGAGTTGAGCCCGGTGAGGAGGGTGAGCGGGCCCAGCGGTAAGGACGTGTCGCGGAACGCCTTGAAGTTGTGCAGTGTCAAACGGTCGATCACTGTTCAGCCACCCCCCGGAACAGCCGTGCCACGTACTGGAACCTCGTGCGGACCTTCACCGGGTCCCCGGTGCCGATGGAGATCGACCGGTCGAAGTCCCACACTTTCATCAGATCGGTGAACTCGTCGAGCAAGATCTCGCGAGACGCTACCAGTCTGTCCCGCTCCTGGTCGTCCAGTAGCGCGAGATGGACGGCGATCGTCTCGAAGAGGGCCTTGTTGATGGGTGAGCGGCCCGGCCCGACGCGTGGCTTGCGGAAGGCCTGCTCCCCGAACAGGTCGCTCGCGCACCGCATGGCCGTCCGGAACTCCCGGGTGAGCTGCGCCCGCCGCTCCTCGGTGAGGTTGTTGATCCGGTACATCACGTCGGTGAGGAAGCGGTCGAAGTCCTTCTCGGAGTGCTCGGCCGGATTGGTCAGGCGGAAGGCGAGGAAGCGCAGCACCATCTCGCGGTCTGCCATCCGCTCGTTGGACACGCTCCACCGAGTGGCCTCGCCGAACGACGGGTCCTCAGCGAGGTCCGCGAGGATCTTCCGGACCGGCCCCCGCACCAGCGCGTGCCGCAGCTCCTGCTGCGTCAGCGGCAGACCGGTGGTGTTGATCCGGGAGAACACGTTGTGCTTGACAGCCTCCGGGGTGCCCTGCTGCATGATGTGCACGGTGAGCTGGGTCTCGCGCAGCCGGATCTTCAGCCGCCCCGTCAGGTCCTGGTAGGTGCTGCCGTCGAAGTTCCAGAGGTAGTCCAGACCTCGGAGGGTCAGTGGGCTCAGTCCGGTGAGCTGGGGCTCCATGAACCGGGCGATGGCGGTGAGCCGCTGGACGCCGTCCACCACCGCCCACTTGTCCTCGTCGTCCTGGGCCATGTGGAAGTTGGAGATCGGGATGCGCAGCAGCAGCGACTCGATCAGACGGCTCTGCGCACGGTCGCTCCAGATCCCGGCCCGCCGCTGGAAGTCCGGCGCGAGGTCGATCATGCCCTCCCGCAGCCGGGACAGCAGCAGGTCCACGGTCGTGGTCTCCGTGTGGATCTTGATGCTGTCGGGCCGGAACGGGGCGGAGATGCCGTCGGCGTCGCTGTAGGCCTCGTCCTCCTCGTCGGAGGGGAGCTCCAGCTCGACGCCGGTCGGCCGGCCGTCGGACCCGATCTCCAGGGCCGGCCCCAGCGGCAGGAAGAACGCGTCCGGGCCGCCGTCGACATCTTCCGGTACGGCGTACCCCCGGTGCCCCGCCGGCCGGCTCCGGCCGGTCCCCGGGCCGCCACCGCTGTCCTCGAGGTCCGCCATCCACACTCCCCGTAGCCCTCCACCAACACCACCCCACCTTATAGACGCCCCCCGCCCCCACCCCCCTCCGAGTCGTCGGCACTTCAGGACGCCTGGATGTTCTTCCCGGCCCGGTGTGAGGGTCCCGTAGCGCCCAGAACAGGGAGACCGACCTCGCCCGGCGTCCCGGCCAGGTCGGCCAGTGCCGCGCGGATGGTGGCGATCATCGCGTCCGGCCGAAGGAAGGCCTCCGCGGCGGTGAAGCGCAGCACCCGCCTCACGCCCGCGCATGTGGCCAGCTCGTTGAAGCGCCGGGTGTCCCGTGCGTGGGCTTCGCGTGTGCCGTGGAAGGCGTAGCCCTCGATCTCGACCACCAGGCCCTCCGCGAGGAAGAGGAAGTCCGGGCGGACGGTTCGGCCGGCCCGCGTGCGCAGTTCCACCTGGGTTGCCGGATGCAGCCCGGCGTCGTGCATCCGCAGACGCGTGAACGTCTCGGCCGGCGACCCGGCGGCCGGATCCGTCAGGCGCAGCCAGCGCCGGGCCCGCTGTGCCCCGTGCAGGGGCGGGGCCAGCTCGGCCGCGAGGCCGGCCAGGGTCACCAGGGCCGGACGGGTCACGCCCGCCACTCGGCGGGGCGAGAGGGCGGAGTCCGCGGCGACGACGGCGTCGTCACGAGGTCCGGCGCGCAGGAGGTCGGCGACCGTCCGCGCGGGCGTGGTCCCGACGAGCCCGTTCCGTACGGTCCGGTCGCCGTCGGTGAGGCACGTCGCCGCCCGCACGCGAACACCCGCGGGCTGGTCGGTCGAGCCGCGGTACGTCGTGCTGAACTCCAGCGGCACGGAACCGGGGCTGTTCCCGAGCAGTTCGACGCGGTGCAGCGCGGCGGCGGTGCGGTGGCTGCAGACGAGATGGGGGCGCAGTATCTGCATCGCGCGGGCACGCAGCAGCCAGTCCACCGCCACGCCCGGCGCCGCCCACGCGCCCCGGTGAATCGGCAGCCAGCCGTCGCGGCGGAGGCGCCGGGTGAGCCTGCGAGCGGGCCAGCCGGCGGCCAGGGCGTGGGCGGTCAGCAGCACACCGTTACGGGTGAGTCGTGTCAGATGCTGCACGAGGGAAGTCTCCGACGCCGCCCGGCAGGCGCGCACCCCCTGTGGACAACCGGCGCCGGACGGCACGACGGCCGGGGCGGCGGACTCCCACGGGCGTCATTCGGTGGTGAGACGACTGCCTGGAACAGGCGATCGGCCGTCGTGGGCCAGGGGCGGGGACAGGGGGTACGGTCCGGTCGGCCTGACGCCGCGCCAGGCCGAGCGCGCGGGCGGCGTCCCGGCCCGGCGGCGCGACCGTCCGGGGCCGCCGGCACGGGCAGCGCGGTCAGCGCCGCAGGTCCAGCTCGGCGACGACCGTCTTGCCGACGGGGACGCGGTCCAGGACCTCCCAGCGGTCGGCGAGCGCCTCCACCAGGAGCAGGCCCCGGCCGGTCTCCGAGAGCGGCCCGAGTGCGGGGCGGGGTGTGCCGGGGGCCGGGGGCCGCAGTTCGCCCAGGGTGTCGGAGACCTCGATGCGCAGGGTCCGGCCGAGCAGCCTGACGGTGACCTCGAAGTCCCGGCCGGGGACACGGCCGTGCGTGACGGCGTTGGCGGCCAGCTCCGCGACGAGCAGGGCCGCCGTGTCGGAGGCCTCGCTTCCGTGCGGCACGCCCCAGACGTCGAGCTGGTGCAGCGCGAGCCGGCGGGCGAGGCGGGCGCCGCGCGGGGTGGAGCTGAACTGTTGGGTGAACGCACGTACGGTAACGAGGCCCTGCCGCGTCGTGGGGGTGGATGGTGCTGTCATATGCCCACTGTGATGCCGGAAAGGGTGCGTTCGCCAGCGCCGCGCTGCGTACGCTGAGTCAGCGTACGCACACGTTCAGCGGACAGTACGCATCACGGTGCGTGACGATTGCCGTCGTCGGAAGCGGTACGGCGGTGGGTGGCACGGGGAGGTGGCCGGCGGTGGCCTACGAGAGCACGGACAGCGGCACGGGGGCGGGCGGCGCGGAACCGGGGGCGTCGGACAGTCTGCGCACTTTCGGGGCGGTCGTCCAGGCCCTGCGGGAGCACGCGGGCCTGAGCCGCGAGGAGTTCGGCGCGCTGGTCCGCTTCTCTAAGCACACGGTCGCCTCCGTGGAACAGGGTCGCAGGATGCCGGACCGGGAGTTCGTGGAGCGGGGGGAGGCGGTGCTCGGCAACACGGGGGCCTTGCGGAGGGCCGCGCCGACGTTGACTCGGCAGGCGGGGCTGGCTAGTTGGTTCCGGCAGTGGGCTCGGCTGGAGGCGACGGCGATCAGCCTGTACACGTACGAGTGCCGGGTCGTACCGGGCCTGTTGCAGACGGAGGCGTACGCGCGGGCGGTGTCGCTGGACGTGCCGCCGCTGCCCGACCCGGTGGAGCTGGAGCAGCGGATCGCGGCGCGGCTGGCACGACAGGAACTGCTGGCGGTGACACGGAAGCCGCCGACGGCGTTCAGCTTCATCGTGGAGCAGGCGGTGCTGGAGCGGTGGACGGGTGGGGAGGAGGTGACGCGGGAACTCTTCGACCACCTGCTGGAGTTGATCGAGCGGAACTGGAACGTCGAGTTTCAGGTGATGCCGCTGCGGAGGCCGACGCATGCAGGAGTGGACGGTCCGGTGCGACTGGCCGAAACACCGGACAACCAGTGGTTCGCCTACTCCGAGGGGCAGCAGAACGGACGGCTGATCGCCGACCTGAAAGAGATCAGCCTGCTCCAGCAGCGGTATGCGAAACTGCGCTCGCAGGCCCTGACCCCCGAGGACTCCCTGGGCCTGCTGAAGCGATTGCGAGGAGCGCTATGAGCATGTCCGAACTGGCCTGGTTCAAGAGCAGCTACAGCGGCTCGCAAGGCGACGACTGCGTTGAGGTCGCGGCGAGCACGCAGGCGATCCACGTCCGGGACTCCAAGTACCAGCAGAGCCCTGAACTCGCCCTATCCCCCACCGCGTGGAGCGACTTCATCACCTACGCAGCCCAAGGCTGACCCTCACACAGGCAGCAGCGCCCCGCATCGACAAGTTCGATGCGGGGCGCTGCTGTCTGCGCTGCTGGCACGCGTCGGTTGGCCAAGTCAGGGACACGCAACCGGAGTTCGTTACCTGGATACCTGGACACCTGGACCTGGAGTTTGTATTGTCTTACTGGGCGACCGAAAGGCGGGCTAATGCCTACCCACTCGATTGACGTTGACGACGAAGTGTATGCACGACTGGCCCGGGAGGCGAGACCACTTGTCGACACACCCAATAGTGTGCTGCGACGCCTGCTGGGACTGGACCGCGAAGCTTCCACGACCCATACCAGCCGAACCAGGAAGGCTGCCCTTGCTCCGCTACTTGCAGACGGACGACTGACGGTCGGACAGGCTCTAACCTGGCATCGTCGCAACCTGGGCCAGGTACATACCGCATTCGTGACCGCTGACGGAAAGCTCCGCCTTGATGATGGCACAGTGCACGACTCCCCATCGGGCGCCTGCTCGGCCGCAGCGGGAGTTGCTGTAAACGGATGGTCTGCATGGCATACCGATAAGGGGACCACCCTGCAAGATCTTCGCAACTCCGCCTGATTCCACTATAGCGCGCCACGCCAGTGGCGCGCTAATAGAAATCTAACCAACCCCACCGGAAGCGACTTTGAACACATTAACATTCGCACTCATACTAGTATGCGCTCTCGCATCGGGGTACGTCGCCCACACTCGTGAAAATCTGATCCAGCCCATACTCGTCGCCGCCACTATTGGATCCCTGGTATTCCTAATAGCAACATTCCGACCCTCCTAACCATTCGCCCGTTAGTCAGGCGTAATCACCCTGGCACCCCGCACAATGGCAAGCCGGTGCGGGGTGCCTCAAACAGTCGCCGCATTTAGCTTTATGGACCCGTCTACTCAAGGTTTCCCTCGTAGAGCTACGGAATACTCTTTCAGTCGACTTGCGAAGAATGCGTGCGCGGCGCGCAGCTCACACTCCCTTTCCGCCTTATAAAACGGAGCTGTATACCCTTCCGGAGGGCAGGGCACTTCACCCGACTCATAGGCCACCACTTCCGCATAGTCTTGCTTTGTCTGGCCAAACCCAAAAGCGTGGTGGCTACGTGCAACCCTGCGCCCCGAGGAGTCGAACCAGATCTCTTGTTCATAGTCGGCGAGAATAGGGAAGCGGGATCGATAAATCGCTACCAACTGATCGGCCGTCATTCCAAGCCACACCGCCACTAGTGCATCCATCTCAACAAGGGCCGCGCGACGCGCAAATTCCGTGCGGAGTGGGGTGTTTTGCTGCCAGGACGGCTCTAGGTGCGCCGCAAGGGGTGGGATATTAGGCCACGCTACCGCCCACTGCTCAGCCTTAAGCCAAGCTTCATCAAACAATTCTTCCCACACGGAGGCGTACGCTTCTGTTAGACAGTTAAGGCGCAGGGTGCGCAGCAAGAGAGGTCCGGCCAGCGGGTGGCTAGGATCTGCAAACGGCATCTTTTTCGCCTCCGCTACTTGCAGGTCCGAGCGCCCGGTAATGCGCAGCAAATAGTCCAGCGGCAAGACAGCCCAGAAACCAGCATTAAGTGAAGTAAGTAGGTTGTTCGCTAGGGCCATTGATTCGATGGTGTGCACATGAGCCGGTCCTGGCGGAATCAGGGCAGCGAACAAACTCCTCTCTGTATCGAAAGGGATCATTCTCCGCCACGCCAACCGATAGAACTCTGTATATGGACGGAGAAGCCACAGGCGACGCCGCAATAGATCTCTCTGCTCGACCTCAGGGAGCCCCAGTTCTTCATCGCTCAGGACACTGGAACGGCTATCCCAGTCTCCAGGGGAAGGGGTCCATTGCAAATTCAAGCGTTCGTGATCCAGCCACCGATCCTGAACACCCTTGAACTTCTCACGTTCGCAATCACGCACGTAGTTCGTGCGCGGGATCTCGACTTCCGCAAGTGCCGGGAGATTCCAGCCCGACCAATCACGATTGGTCTTACAGATTCGATTCGGTTGCTTATTGAAGATTGACGCGGCTACGCCGAGATGCGGCCCCTGCAAGATTACCTCGTCGAGCGATTCTGGCCTAGTGGTGGCCCATCGATAGAGGCCCAGCTTCTTTGTGGCCAGGTTCTCGAACATACCGATGCTAATCCTGGGGTCGTGAGCACCCAATCGATCTTCGACTTTGGCGAGCACCGTGATAGCCCCCTGCTCATCCGTCGTCACCGGGTAGAGCAGCGCTGCCTGGCTAGCGGGGATCGTTATATCGCCCGAGAGTCGGTGCCACTGCGCGAGCAATGCCGAATCCACCTCAATCAGACGCGCCCGATGCGGACGTAGCTCCCATTGACCGGCCGACTTAATGCCTGGCACCTCACCTTGGCCATCGTGCGTAAATGAGTCTCGCAAAGTCGATGGATCGAAAAGCCAGCTAAGATGCGTAAATTTGATCGACCCTGCCTCGCCATAGATATGAACACCGAACTCTGTGTTCGCGTGAATCTCCGAGAATACGCCTCGCCGATTCGAGAAATGTCCGTGTACCCGGAGGTGCCGGTAGGCGGCTTCACGCAGTCGACCTTCTTTCACGCCGCCAAAGTGCGTGTCTGGGTGTACCAACCCTGCCGTTCCGCATACACCAAAGTGGCGCCAAACTTGGCACATAAAGGCTCGATAGAGATCTGGTCTCGTGCCTGAGATGAGCGTGTATGTCGTCGGGTCACTGAGGAATTGGGCCATTCCGACGGTCGCAGCGAGTTCGCCGAAATACGACCTGTGTTGCCCGGCATCTGCCAGCACAGCGTCCTTGTGCTCTCGCCAACGATCGGCCGACGGCTTCTCGCTCAGCTTGAACCAAGGATCAAACTCAGCCAACACCCTGGCCTCATCCCAGTCCGGCCGCACCCAAGGCGGATTCCCCACCTGTAGGTCGAACCCACCCCCCGGCCCCCGGAACACATGCGCGAAGTGCAGCTCCCAATGGAAGAAGCCGTGCCCGTCCTCCGCCTTTATGTCCTTCTCCGTCGTGCCGGCGATGTCCTCGACCGTGCTCAGCCAGGGAAAACGGAACGGCAGGCGGCTGGGTGCGTCCATGCCGAGGATGCCGTCGAGGCGTACCTCGATGTCCGACAGGAACTCCAGTGCCCTGTCCACCGGCATGTCCTCAATGCCTTCGAGTGGCGATCCCTCCGGGTCCCTGGTGCCGAGCAGGGCCTCCAGGAAGTCCAGCCAGTCCCCCATGTTCTGCAAGGGGATGCACGGCCGGCGCGGGTCGGTGATCTGGGCTTCGCGGCCCGCCGTACCACGCTTGCGGCGGGTCTCCAGACCGGCTTCCTCATCCACCGAGCCCAACTCGCTCTGCTCGCCGTCCGGATCGTCGAATAGCCCCGCCGCGCTCCACAGTTGGTCACCGGGAGCGGGGCTGACCGGCTCCACCGGCTCCGCCACCGCGGGCCCCCCACCCAGCAGCCCCACCACCGACGACTCATCAACGAGCGCGCCGCCCGTCCCGTACACCGGATCAGAACCGTCAAGCTCCCCGACCTTGTCCAGCGGCCAGAACCACAGCGCGCACCACGCGTCCATCACGGTCTTCAGCCGCCAGTACGGCGTGCCCTGGCGGGTCAGGTCGTCGAGGACCTTCTGCTTGTCCTCCGCCTCGGAGGACTGCTCCAGCCAGTCCGCGCCCCAGACGTCGACGCGGCGGGACACCGCCCGCTCGGAGAGTTCGAGGCGGGTGGCGACCAGCGACCACAGGAACTCGGCGCGGCGGGCCACTCCCTGGAGCCGGCCCAGCTCGGTCTTCTCCGCCGCCCTGCGCCACCGGTCGTAGCGCTTCTGCCGGGCCTCGGCGGTCTCCTCGCCGCGCTCCTGGAACGGCTTCGGCCCCTTGGGCGCCTTCTGCACGCCCTTGCGCCACGCGCCGAGCGCCTTCGCCTCGTCCTCCGCGAGCTTTTTCGCCTCGGTCTCCCCGGCGACCGCGCCCCAGCCGATGGCGGGCAGCAGGAACTGGTGCACCGCGCCCTCGGGGAGCGGGCCGTCGCGGAACGGCAGGTCGGTCGGCGGGAGGGTGTTCTTCTTGGCCAGCCACCCGCCATCCGTCAGGACGTCCGCCTTGTAGACCTTGCGGCCCGCGCCGATGAGGGAGTTGCCGCGCCGCAGGTGCAGGCCGAACCAGGGGGCCCGCATGCCCGGGTGCATGGAGTTGAGCCACAGGGAGACCTCGGCCAGCTCCACCGCCGTGGCGTTGAGGTCGACGCCGTAGGCGTTGTGCAGGGCGATGTACGCCTTGGCCTTCTGGAGCTCGATCTGCCGCAGCTCGGGGTCCACCCGGCGGCCCAGCTCGCGCTCGCGCCGCCGCAGGTACTCGGCGGCGACCTGGTCGATGGCCTCGTTGAGGAACGCGCCCGAGCCGAGGGCCGGTTCGCAGATCTTCCACTCCAGCAGTTCCTTGGCCGGGGTGACGGTGCCGTGCTGGTCCAGCCGGTGCTTGAGGGCCAGTTCGACCGTGACCTCGGTGAGGGACTTCGGGGTGTAGTAGGAGGCGGAGGTCTGGCGGTCGCGGCCGGCCAGGCGGTAGACGAACGTGCCCTTGGGGTGGACCATCCGCTCCCTGCGGCCGGTCTCCTCGTTCGTGCGGGTGACGAAGACGCCGTCCTCGTAGTGCTGGGCCCGCGAGGCGGGGATCGTCCAGCTTCCGCCCGAGGGGTCGCCGCCCTTGGCGACCTCGTACAGGTCCTCCTCGGCGATGGAGCCGGTGTAGGACATCAGGCCCTCGTACACCGCACCCAGCTGGTTGATGCCGAGCTGGGCGTAGGAGATGAACCCGCCGCGCTCCCGGCCCCGGCCCTGGGTGAGCATCAGGCGGCGCAGCACCTTGTGCAGGGTTTCGTTGCGCAGCCGGGTGTCCAGGAACGGACGGCGCTTGTCGCCCTCGTCGCCCCGGTACAGCGGGTTCTCGATCTGGTCGTCCGAGATGAGGCGGACGGCCTCCTTCGTGAACAGCTCCGAGCGCAGCGCCTCGAAGCGCAGGCCCGCGCTGGTGCTGCGGGCGGCGGCGCGGCGGGCGCGGTCGGCCTCGCGGACGCGTTCGGTGTGCTCGGCGCGGGTGATCGTGCCGGCGGCGAGGAGTTCGTCGGCCTCCCGCTCCGCCTCGGCGGCCTCGCGGGCCGCGGCCTCGGCGGCCAGGTCCTCGGGCTCGGTGCCGTAGCGGCGGTGGCCGTGCTCGACCTTGTCGAAGAGCAGCTCCAGCGACTCGTACAGGTGGAAGCCGCGCCGGGAGGGCTCGCCGACCAGGTCGCGCAGGACGAGGTCGCCGAGGCGCTGGAGGCCGTAGCCCTGCTCGTACTCAGGGTAGTCGGAGGGCAGGATGCCGAGGGCGGGGCTGGCCTCCGCGTACAGCAGGAACAGGATCCGGTACAGGTAGCGCAGCGCCTCGCGGCTGAGCTCCTTGGCCAGGCGGGCCGGGTCGTCGAGGTCGGCCGGGGTGACGTTGTTCTCCGGGTCGCGCAGGCGCTTCAGGACCGCGTTGGCGATCCATTCGACGCTCAGGCGCAGGCCCTCGCGCAGTTCGGTGGAGACGCCGACGGCGTGTTTGCCGGACCTGTCGAGGTAGCCGGCGAGCGGCGCGGTGCCGCCCTCGGCGGGGACGCGCAGCGAGTCGGCGCCGAACAGGGCGGCCAGGGTGTCGAGTTCGCCACCATGGCGGTCGTCGCGGCGGTTGAGGGCCGCGTCGAGGTCGGCGGCCAGGTAGCGGCCCTCTGGCCAGGCGAGGCGGTCGGCGAGGACGACGACGCCGCCGACCAGCAGCAGGACGTAGCGCGGGGGTGCGTCGCAGGCGAAGAGGAAGTCGGTGAGGGCCTTGGCGTCCTCCAGGGCCGCCGAGGCCTCCAGGTCCACGGGGTGGAGCAGACGGCCCGCGTCGTCCGGGTCGAGCGCGGCGTCCGGGTCAGTGGTCCAGCCGCAGGAGACGGCGTACAGGCCGGGTTCGGCGTGCAGGACCTGGAGGGTGTACGCGTGGTCGGCGCGGTGGACGGTGACGGTCTGCTCGTGGGCGTCGGCGTAGCCGAGGGCGTGCAGGGTGTCCAGGTGGCTCTCGGTGAACCGCTTGCGCCAGCCCTCGGGTTCGGGCGCGCCGGGTTCGGCGAGCGCCGTCGCGTCCGCCGCGAGGGCGGCGCGGCCCGCGAAGTAGGGGCCGTGCAGCGCGCGCAGCCCCTCGCGGGGGGTGCGGGCGCGCGGGGGGACGGAGTCGGGGCCAAGGCCCTGACTCTTGGCCTCGGCGACGGCGTCGGCGTGCCGGCGGCGTTCCCGCTCCTCGAAGGCGGCCCAGCGAGCGAGGAGACCGTCCTTGGCCTTGAGGTCCTTGGGGAGGACTTCGGCGAGGTAGTGGGCCGAGAGGTAGTCGCCGTGGTTGACCAGCGAGTCGTACGTCACGTCAGTTCTCCGCCTGGGCGTCGGACGGGTGGGCATCGGATGCGAAGGACCCGCCCGAGGAGTCGTCGTCCTCGGCGCCGGGGGCGTCCGGGTCGCCGGGGCGGTCGAGGACGGCCAGGACCCGCAGCAGCGGGCGGCCGGTGGTGTTCAGCTGGTCCAGCAGTCGGGCCAGTTCGTCGGCGGTCTCCTCGACAAGGCGTTCGCGGCGGCCGGTGACGCCGGGCAGCAGGGAGTCGGCGCGCCACTGGGCCACGTGCTCGCGGTAGCCGGCCAGGGGCTCGCTGATCTGTTCCTCCCACTCGGCCCTGCCCGCGTCGAGGTGGGCGCGGGCGGCGGCGACGGCGGCCGGGACGAGGGCCTGGAGCCGGTCCAGGTCGCCCGGCCCGCCGGTGCGGGCGAGCCTCGGGCCGACCTTCGCGTCGCGCAGCGCGTCCGCCATGGGGCGCACCTCGGGCGTGCCCGTGCCGTCGGCGCCGAGCCCGGTCACGGCCATCCAGCGGACCACGGTGGGGCGGCCGAGGGCGTTGGAGTGGATGCCCTGGACGAGGAACACCGGCCCGTCGACGTGCGGCGTGGTGATGACCGGGGCCTCCTGCCGGCCGAACTCCACGAGCACCTTGTCAGTCAGCCACTCCACCACCGGGTGGATGTCGGTGAGGAAGGAGACCTCCGGCCACATGGTGGTGGAGCTGTCCCTGGCCTCGGTGAGCTTGCGCTGCGCGAGGGTGCGGTCGAAGGTGACCAGCATCCGCTCGGCGACGCGTTGCTCCCTCAGGTAGGACGGCGGCAGGGCCTTGAGGCGGTGGAGCAGGTCGGGGGCCTTGGCCGGGGACAGCGAGAACCATGCGCCGCCCTTGGCGTCGGCGCCAGACGACAGACCGATCAGGTCGGCGGCGCGCTCCTCGTAGACCTCGTCGAGGGCGGTGGAGACGAAGGCGGCCGTGTCGCCCTCGAAGAGGGAGATCAGCTCGGCGCGGGCGGGCAGCTCCTGCTCGGTGATCGTGTCCACCTGGCCGAACAGGTCGGCGAGGGCGCTGTCGTCCTCGGGGTCGGGCTGGAGGAAGTCCTCGACCGTGCCGCCCCGGACGAGTTCCCGGATGAGCCGGCGCTCCTCCTCCTCGGCCCGGTAGAAACCGGACACCGCCTCGGCCGTGCCGTCCAGCTTGTGCGCCTCCTCCTCGCGGCGGAGCAGCTTCTCGGCGACCGTGCGGTCGTCCTTGGCGCCGGGGGCGGACGAGGTCAGGATTAGCGCCCGGAACTGGGGCTCGTACTTCTGCCCGTACCGGTCGATACGGCCGTTGCGCTGCTCGATACGGATCAGCGACCACGGGATGTCGTAGTGGATCAGGTGGTGGCACCGGCGGTGCAGGTTGACGCCCTCGGAGGCGACGTCACCGGTGAACAGCAGCCGGACCGGGGTGTCGGCCAGGCCGAATGCCTCCAGGACCTTGCCCTGTTCGTCGTCGCTGAGGCCGCCGTGCATGACGGTGACGGCCTTCGTCGTGCCGTCGGCCGCGACCGGGAAGCCCAGACGGGCGGGGACGACCTGAGCCAGCCAGGTGAGCGTGCGGACGCGTTCGGAGAAGACCACGGCCCGGGTGGTGGACTTCGGGCCGACGCCGATCTCCTTCAACTGCTCGACGAGCGCGTCGAGTTTGGCGGAGTCGCCGGGGGCGGTGCCGTCGCCCATGCCGGCGACGATCTCCCGCAGCCGGGCGAGGGCGGCCTGCTCGGGGGCGATGGCCGGGTCGGGCCGCAGTCCCTTCTCCTCGGCCTTGCGGACCCGCTCGCCGAGGGCGGCGATGCGGTTGGCGACCGTCTCACCGAGGGCGACGTGGGAGGAGAGGAACGTCTTGAGCAGGTTGTAGGCGAAGACCGGCTCGGTGGCGACCGAGACGGGGTCCTCTCCGGCCGTGCCGAACTCCGTGCTCTTCGGCGCGGTGGGGATCCAGTGTTCGGCCAGCTCGGCGAAGACCCGCTCCTCCGCCTCGGTGGCGGCGCAGTGCAGGGAGACCGTGGGAGCGCGGTCGGGCCACTCGGTGCCCATCTCCTCGCGGACCTCATGGCTGATCTTGGTCCGTCGGATGTAGAGGTGGCCGAGGTCCTCGGCCGGGTCGTAGTGGTCGCGGTCGGCGATGGCCGCCGGGTCGAGCAGCGAGATCAGGTCGGCGAAGGACCGCTTGTCGCCGTTGTGCGGGGTGGCGCTGGCGAGCAGCAGGGCGTCCGTGCGCGGGGCGAGGATCTCGGCGAGGGCACGGCGCTGACTGCCCGGGTTGATCAGGTTGTGCGACTCGTCGATGACGACGGCGTCCCAGCGGATGCGCTCCAGGTGGTGCCGGTACTGGCCGATGTTCTTGAGCGTGTCCACGGAGATGATCACGCGCTTGTAGTGCGTGAACGGGTTCCGGCCCGCCGGGATCTCCCGCTGGATGCGCTGGATGCCGAGGGAGTCCAGTCGCACGAGGGGGATCGAGAAACGGGTCCACAGCTCGTGCTGGAACTGCTCCAGGATGCTCTGCGGGGTCACGACCAGGATGCGCTCGCCACGGCCGCGGCGGATCAGCTCGGCAAGGGTCAGGCCGATCTCCAAGGTCTTGCCGAGCCCGACGACGTCGGCGATCAGCACCCGCGGGCGCAGGTTGCGCATGGACAGGGCCAGCTCGGCGGGGCGCTGCTGGTAGACGAGCGGGTCCAGCAGGAAGCGGTCGGCGAGGGCGAGACCCCGCTCCGACTGGGGCAGCGGCGTCTTGCGCAGGACGGCTTCGAGGAACAGGCGGCTGCGCCGGAAGTACGAGGAGGTGTCGGGGACCAGCAGGGTCTTCTCCGGGTCGAGCAACTCCACCTTGTCGATCCCGGAGAAGAAGACGGCCTCCTCGTCCCGGACGAACTCCGAGACGCCGACGGCTTCGATGCGCTCCCCGTCGTAGTCGGTCGTGGTGGTGTTGCGGACCAGCCACTCCTCGTCCCGGACGAGGATCTGTGCCCCCGGCGGGAACCGGGTCCCGTCCTCCGTCGCCCCCTGGTCGGTCACCTGCGGCCCCTTAGGTCTTCCCGTTGGTCGTGCGGTCCTGCGACCGCAAGTCTGTCACGGCGGCGGAGGGGACCGTACAGGCTTCCGCGAGCGGAGCCGGGCAGCTCAGAAGCGTGCCTGGCGGGCGTACGCGGCACGGATCCGCTCGGCGATCCGCAAGGGCGCCGTGGGACGGACGCCGGCGGCCCTGCCGCTTCGGGGCTCCCTGTCCTGCCCGGGGACGGTCTCCCGCGGGGCGGAGGGGTCGGCGTTCGCGGATTCCCCGCCGGGTTCCTCGTCGATGTCGGCGGGCTGCCCCGCCCCGGCCGGTACTGACGCTCCCGCCTGCTCGTCGTCCTCAACCGCCGCCGGGTCGACGGCGGTGGGCGTGTAAGCGGGGGCGTCGGCGCCCGGTGCGGGCCCGGGGGTCGGCGCCGGGAGCTGGGGCACGACGATCTCGGGCGTGAGGCCGGTGAGGCGGTACTTGGCCTGGAGGGCGGTCAGGCCTTGGTCGTGGATGACCCGTACAAGGCGCTCGATGACCTCGGGCAGAGCCGGCCGGGCGTCGGGGTCCGGCGCGAGCATGTCCGTGATCAGGGGGCCGAGCTCCGTGGGGAGGTCCGTCAGGTCGGGAGGAGTCGCCGGGTCCTCGATCTTCAGGGCGACGGCCTGCCAGGAGGGTCCCTCGTACGGGTAATGTCCGGTCGCGGCGAACAGCAGCACCGCGCCCAGCGCGTAGACGTCCGCACACCGCTCCAGTTGGTGCTCGCCCCGGGCCTGCTCCGGCGGCATGCACAGCACGCTGCCGACGACGAAGCCGGTCGCCGTCAGGGTGGTGCGGCGCTCGGCGAGCGCGGCGAGACCGAAGTCGATCACCTTGGGGCCGTACCGGGACAGCAGGATGTTCTGCGGCTTGAGGTCACGGTGGAGCAGCCCCGCGTCGTGCACCGTGCCGAGCCCCTCCGCCAGCAGCGCGCCGAGGCTGGCGGTCTCGGCGAGCGGGAGGGGGCCGTGCTCGGTGACGAAGGTGCGCAAGTCCGGTCCGGGGACGTACTCCACGGCGAGCCAGGGCCGGTCGGCGTCCGCGTCGGCGCCGACGAACGCCGCGACGAACGGCCCGTACACCGTGCGCAGGCTCTCCACCTCGGACAGGAAGCGCGCGCGGGTGTCCTCGTCGAGGACGGAGGGCTTGATGACCTTCACGGCGGCCTGGTGGCCGGCCGCGGACTCACCGAGGAACACCTGCCCCATACCGCCGGCCCCGATCCGGCACACGAGCGAGAAGCCCCCGATCTCTCGCGGGTCCTCTTCCCTCAGTGGTTCCACGGTGCCAAGCCTCCCCCTACGGGGCCTGCAACCGCTGCTCTGGAATGCGGACCGGCCCACAATGCAGTCAGTCTATGCATGGCTGCGCTCTGCGTTCGCCGCTGGTGCGGACGTCTGAAACCCTTGTCGCGTGACCATCCCCCTCAGGGGCCCTCGGACCAAAGGCTCAGCTCCCCACTTTGGCAAACATCCGAGGCTCCCGGCGAAGGTGCCGTCAGCCCGTCCGGCCCAGCCCCGCGACGAGGAGGGCGACCAGTCGGCGCGCGTCGTAGCGGGGGTCGGTGTCCGCGCCGATGCAGAGGTTCCCCACGCCGCGCATCAGCTCGAAGGCCGTCACCTCGGAGTGGATCTCGCCGGAGGCGGTCGCGGCTTCGAGCAGGTGGGTGCAGACGGGCACGAGGCGGTCGAGGAAGTAGGCGTGCAGTGTGTCGAAACCGGGGTCGCCGGACTGGAGTACGGCGGCGAGGCCGTGCTTGGTGACCAGGAAGTCGACGAAGAGGTCGATCCACTGGCCCAGCGCGGCGTACGGGGTCGCGGCGGTGGCCAGCAGGGCGGGGCCGGCCTCGGCGCAGGCCTCGACCTGGTGCCGGTAGACGGCGATGATGAGGTCCGCCCGGGTCGGGAAGTGGCGGTAGATCGTGCCCGTGCCGACGCCGGCCTCGGCGGCGATGTCGCGTACCGGCGCGTCCACGCCCGAGGTGACGAAGACCGCGGCGGCCGCGTCGAGCAGCGTCTTCTCGTTGCGGCGGGCGTCCGCCCGCTTGGACCGGGCCGCCCGCCCCGCGCCCTCGTCGCTGTCGTTCACCGCACCGCTCCCTTCGCCGCCGCGCTCGCCGTGGAACGTGGAACAGTGTCCCCCGGGCACATTTCGGAACAGAGTTCCGTTTTTGCCCATGATGCCAGAGACCCGGCGGCCACCCAAACGGCGGAGCACCCCGCCCTCTTGCGACCGAACCGCCCCCTTTGTACGCGTATGCCATCCTGTTTTCCAGTGAGGAGGCCGGACCGATGGCAGGAATCGGGGAAGGGGGAGGGGGAGGAAAAGGGGAACAGGCCAGGCAGACTCGGCTTCCCGACCTGCACCTGCGTCTGCGCGCCGAGTTGGGCCGGATCGACGAGCAGTTGCGCGCCCTGCTGAACGCCATGGACCGGCTGCAGGGCCTGCTGGACGCGGTGGTCGCCATCAGCCGGGAGGTGGAACTGCCCGCGGTGCTGCACCGCATCGTCACCACCGCCATGGAACTGGTCGGCGCCCGCTACGGGGCTCTGGGCGTACTCGACGAGTCCGGAGACCGCTTGAAGCAGTTCATCTCCGCCGGTCTGTCCGAGCAGGAGCACGCCGCTCTCGCCGAGACCGCCTTCCCGCGCGGCCTGGGAGTCCTCGGGCACCTGATCCACCACCCCGAGCCCCTGCGGATCGAGAACATCCGGGCCCATCCGTCGTCCGCCGGGTTCCCGCCTGACCACCCGCTCCTGCGCACCCTGCTCGGCGTCGCCATCACCGTCCGCGGCGAGATCTACGGCGACCTCTACCTCTCCGAACGGCGTGACGGACAGCCCTTCGACGCCCACGACGAGACCGTCGTGGTCGCCCTGGCCGGGGCCGCCGGCATCGCGATCGAGAACGTCCGCCTGTTCGAACAGGTGCGGGTCGGAGCCGAGCAGTTCCAGCGGCTCCTGCTGCCGACACTGCCCGACCTGCGGCCTTTCACCGCCGCCGCCATCTACCGTCCCGCCGCCGAGCCCAGCAGGCTCGGCGGAGACTGGTACGACGCCATTCCGCTGCCCGGCGGCGTCGTGGCGGTCGTCATCGGTGACGTGGTCGGTCACGATCTGAAGGCCGCGGCCGCCATGGCCTCCATCCGCAACATGCTGCGCGCTCTGCTGTTCGAACGCGGCGGTCCGCCCGGGGCCATCCTCGCCCAGCTCGACCGCACGGTGCAGACCATCACGAACCATCCCGTCACCACCACGACCCTGGCGCGCATGGAACCGGCCGGAGCGGGCTGGCGCCTCCACTGGAGCAGCGCGGGCCACGTCCCCCCGCTGCTGATCGTCCCCGGGGGGCGGGTGGAATACCTGTTCGCCGAGCCCGGGCTGCCGCTCGGGGTCGACGCCGAACAGCCCCGCCCTGACCACTCCCGCTTCGTGCCCCCGGGCGCCACCGTGGTCTTCTTCACGGACGGGCTGATCGAACATCCCCAGCGGCCCATCGACGAGAGCCTCGACGAGCTCACCGGCCTCGCCACCCGATACGCGGCTCTTCCGTTGCAGGAGTTCGTCCGGGCACTGGCCGATCACCACCCCAGCGACGGTCACGACGACATGGCCGTACTGGCCCTGCGCGCCCCGCCCGCCTGACGGCTCCACGTCGCTCTGGAGGATGAGGTGGATCCGGCGGATGATGGATTCCGGGGCGGTGTCGATACGGAGATGTCGATACGGAGGTCGCCCGATGACTGGCGCACAGCGTGAAGGACTCCGGCGCGCTGGTGTGGCCACCCTGGACATCTGCGTCGTCGCCGCGCTGTACTACGGCTCTGCCGAGCTGGGTCTGATCCAGCAGCTGGTGCGCGGCCAGGTCACCCCGCTGTGGCCGCCGACCGGTATCGCCCTGGCGAGCCTGCTCGTGCGCGGCCTTCGGGTCTGGCCCGGCATCGCGCTCGGCGCGCTCCTGGCGAACGTCTCCCTCGGGCCGTCGATCTGGGCCGTGCTCGCGATCGTGGCGGGAAACACCCTCGCGCCCGTCTGTTCCTACGCGCTGCTGCGCCGTGCCGGGTTCCGTCTCGAACTGGACCGGTTGCGGGACGCCCTCGCACTGATCTTCCTCGGCGCGTTCGCCGGGATGCTGGTCAGTGCGACCACGGGCAGCGTGACCCTGGCCCTCTCCGGTGCGCTGAGCACGCACAAGTTCTGGCCGACGTGGTCGGTCTGGTGGACCGGGGACGCGATGGGCGTCCTGCTGGTGACGCCGGTCCTGCTCGTCCTCCTCGCGTCCCGCCGGCCGAAGGGAGTCCCACTCTCCCGTTGGGTGGAGGCGCTGCTGCTCGTCGCGGCCACCGTCTGCGTCGGATTCCTCGAGACAAGCGGCACGCCCCTGCTGTTCCTCGGCTTCCCGCTGCTGATCTGGGCGGCCTTCCGCTTCCAGCTGGCCGGGGCCGCGCCCTGCGCCCTGGTCGTGTCGACCTTCGCGATCGTCGCCGCCGCCCGGGGGGCGGGCCCGTTCGCCGCCAACGGCCTGCTCACCAACATGATCACCCTGCAGGCGTTCAACGGCTCCTCGGCGCTGACCGCCCTGGTCCTCGCGGCGGCCGTCAGCGAGCGCAACGAGTCCCAGAGGGAGATCGCGCGCGCCTGCGGGCAACTCGCCGAGATGGTGGCCAAGGTCGCCACGGGCGGCCACCTCGCGATGCTCCCCGACGGTGTCGGCCACGGGGAGGGAGCCGGTCACCAGGACGGGGACGAGGAGCACGGCGGACGGACCGGAAGACCGCGGTGATCACGGTGATCACGGTGCACAGTCAGTGCTGGACCAGCGTCACGTCCCGCTGCCGGACGGCGTGGAAGTACGGCAGCGGGAGGGCGCCGTGGAGGCGCAGTTCCAGGACGGTGGCCTCGACGTGGGCCACGCCGGCCCGGACCGTGTCCCCCAGGATCCGGCCGGAGTTCTTCCAGCGGTGATCGGCGCCGTCGCAGCGGGCGACGGTCCCGCCGATGCCGTGCGGGACGGGCAGGGGGCTCTGGCTGACGGACGAGCTGACGAAGACCGGACCCCTGCCGGCCGTGCAGCGGTAGGTGCCGGAGAGGGTGACGGTGCCGTCGGCGGCGACGCGGCCCGTCGGGTCGACCGTGACGGTCTCGTACGGGCCGGCGGCCGCGGGGGCGACGGCCGCGGCGAACAGCTGCGCCGGGGCGGCGGCCGCGGTGAGCAGCAGCACGGCGGCGCCGGCGGCCGCGCCGAGGACAGGGCGTACGGGCATGGGCTGACTCCCGGATCGTGCGGTGGGGCCTCCACTCGTACCGGCACCGGGTGGGCCCGGGCGTGACCGTCACCCCATCGGTGGCGCGTCACGACCGTCGTGGAACGGTCCCGGAGTCGTCCGCGTGGTGACACACTTCGCGGCGGGCCGTTCCGGTCCGTCCCCGGAGGGCGCATGGTCTGTCGTACCGGGCGGCGGATGTGCCGCCCCGGCACCCGTTCCGTCCGATGCGGAGGTGCGCCATGTGTTCCCACCAGTGCCCGTCCCACGACAACAGCGCCCCTCATGTGGTGGCCGCACACCCCGAGCAGGGCTGGAGTCTGCTGTGCGACGGGAAGATCGTCTTCGACGACACCGGTGAGCTGCTGCCCGACGGCCGGATCGTCGCGCCCCACCGGGAGCCGGCCGAGCGGCTCACCATGGCGGCCTGACCTGCTCCGTCCCCACGGTCACGGCAGCACGGCGTCACGGCAGCACGGCGAACCCGTCGAGTTCCACCGTCGCCCGCTCGTCCCACAGCCGTACGACCTCCACGACGGCCATCGCGGGATAGTCGCGGCCGGCCAGCCTCCGCCAGACGCGTCCCAGTTCGGGCGCGTGACGGCGGTACCCGGCGACGTCGGTGGTGTAGACGGTGACGCGGGCGAGGCGGTCGGGGGTGCCGCCGGCCGTGCGCAGGGCGGTGAGCAGGTTGCCGAGGGCCTGCTCGAACTGTTCGAGGAGGGTGTCTCCGACGACCTTGCCGTCGGGGTCGAGCGCGGTCTGGCCCGCGAGGAAGACGATCCGGCCGCCGGTGGCGACGACCGCGTGGGAGAAGCCGGTGGGCGGGGACAGCTCGGGCGGGTTGACACGCTCGACGGTCATCGGTCCTCCACGTGGGCGTACAGCTCCTTGGCGATGATCCCGCGCTGCACCTCGCTGGCGCCCTCGTAGACGCGTGGGGCGCGCACCTCGCGGTAGAGGTGTTCGAGGAGGTGGCCGCGGCGCAGGGCGCGGGCGCCGTGCAGCTGGACGGCCGCGTCGACGACGTACTGCGCGGTCTCGGTGGCGAGCAGCTTCGCCATCGCCGAGCGCTTGGGGACGTCCGGGGCGCCGGCGTCGTACGCCGTCGCCGCCGCGTACACCATCAGGCGTGCCGCGTCCGTGCGCAGCGCCATCTCCGCCACCCGGTGGGCGACGGCCTGGAGGTCGCTCAGCCTGCCGCCGAAGGCCTCGCGGCGGGCGGTGTGGGCGAGGGTGGCGTCCAGGGCCGCCTGTGCCATGCCGACCGCGAAGGCGCCCACGCTGGGCCGGAAGAGGTTGAGGGTGCCCATGGCCACCCGGAAGCCGCGGTCCGGCTCGCCGAGGACGTCGTCCGCGGTGACGGGCACGGCGTCGAAGTCCAGGCTGCCGATGGGGTGCGGGGAGAGCATCTCCAGCGCGGCGCCGGTCAGTCCGGGGCGGTCGGCGGGCACCAGGAAGGCGGTCACGCCGCGGGCGCCCGCTTCGGGGGTGGTGCGCGCGAACACGGTGTAGAGGTCGGCCTCGGGTGCGTTGGAGATCCAGCACTTCTCGCCGGTGAGCCGCCGGCGCCCGGGGCCGTCGGGTTCCGCCGTGAGGGACAGTGCCGCCGCGTCCGAGCCGGCGCCCGGCTCGCTCAGGGCGAACGCCGCCACCGCGCTGCCCTCGGCCACCCGGGGCAGCCAGTGCTCCCGCTGGGCCGGGGTGCCGTGCGCGTGGACGGGGTGGGCGCCCAGGCCCTGGAGGGCGAGGGCGGTCTCGGCCTCGGTGCAGACCTGGGCGAGCGACTCGCGCATCAGGCACAGGTCGAGCGCACCGGAGGTGAAGAGGCGGGCCAGCAGGCCGAGGCGGCCGAGTTCGGCGACGAGCGGGCGGTTGACGCGGCCCGGCTCGCCCTTCTCCGCGAGCGGGCGCAACCGTTCGGCGGCCAGTGTGCGCAGTTCGGCACACCAGGCCGTCTGCTCCGGTTCGAGCGAGAATGCGGGCATTCGCCGGTCTCCTCTCCCGTGCCTCTCCTCGGGCCCCTCTTCGGGTCCCTCTTCGTGTCTCTCCTCGCCTCTCCCCCCGACGGTATCGCGTCAGGTTGACTGTCGTCACCAACGCGATACGCTCGCTTGCGCGAGCCCACCGTCAAGGCCTGTCCGGCAAGGGGGCGAACCGCCATGCATGTCTCGGCCCACGTCGACACCTTCGCGCGCGACCACCTCCCGCCGCCCGGCGAATGGCCCGAGCTGCGCTTCGACCTGCCGGAGCTGCGTTACCCCGATCGGCTGAACTGCGCGGCCGAGCTGCTGGACCACGCCGACCCCGGCCGCCCGGTGTTCCACACCCTCGCGGGCCCGTCCTGGACGTACGGCGACCTCCGCGCCCGCGTCGACCACGTGGCCCACGTCCTCACCCGCGACCTCGGGGTGGTCCCGGGCAACCGCGTCCTGCTGCGCGGCCCGACCACGCCGTGGCTCGCCGCCTGCTGGCTGGCGGTGCTGAAGGCGGGCGCGGTCGCGGTCACCGTGCTGGCCCAGCAGCGGCCGCACGAGCTGGCGACGATGTGCGAGATCGCCGAGGTGGGGCACGCCCTGTGCGACATCCGGGCCGTGGACGACCTGGCGAAGGCCGAGATACCGGGCCTGCGGATCACGACGTACGGCGGGGACGCGCCGGACGACCTCCTGAACCGTGCGACGCCCGGGACGCCGTACCGGGCCGTGGACACCGCCTGCGACGACGTGGCGCTGATCGCGTTCACCTCCGGCACCACCGGTCGCCCCAAGGGATGCATGCACTTCCACCGGGACGTGCTCGCGATCGCCGACACCTTCTCCAGACATGTGCTCGCACCCCGGGCGGACGACGTCTTCACCGGCAGTCCCCCGCTGGGCTTCACCTTCGGCCTCGGCGGGCTGGTCGTCTTCCCGATGCGGGCCGGGGCCAGCGCCCTGCTCCTCGAACAGGCCGGCCCCCGGCAGCTGCTGCCCGCGATCGCCGGGCACCGCGTGTCGGTGCTGTTCACCGCGCCGACCGCGTACCGGGCGATGCTCCACGAACTCGATGAGCCGGCCGGCCACGACCTGTCGTCCCTGCGGCGCTGTGTCTCCGCCGGCGAGAACCTGCCCGCGGCCACCTGGCGGGCCTGGCACGAGCGCACCGGCCTGCGCGTCATCAACGGCATCGGCGCCACCGAGCTGCTGCACATCTTCGTGTCGGCCGCCGACGAGCACATCCGGCCCGGGACGACCGGCCTGCCGGTACCGGGCTGGCAGGCGCGGGTGCAGGACGGGCACGGCGACCCCGTGCCGGACGGCGAGCCCGGTCTGCTGGCGGTACGCGGACCGATCGGCTGCCGCTATCTCGCCGACCCGCGGCAACGGGAGTACGTGCGCGACGGCTGGAACCTCACCGGTGACACGTATGTCCGGGACGGCGATGGATACTTCCGCTATGTGGCCCGCGCCGACGACATGATCATCTCCGCCGGATACAACATCGCCGGCCCGGAGGTGGAGGACGCGCTGCTGCGTCACCCGGACGTGGTGGAGGCGGCGGTCGTCGGGCGGCCGGACGAGGCGCGCGGCCAGCTCGTGGTGGCGTACGCCGTGGTGCGGGAGGGCGCGGCGCGGGACGCGGAGGCGCTGGGTGCCTTCGTCAGATCCGAACTGGCGCCGTACAAGTGCCCGCGCGAGTTCGTCTTCCTGGACGCGCTGCCGCGCACCGCCACCGGCAAGCTCCAGCGTTTCCGGCTGCGCACCAAAGGTGACCAGCAGTGATACCGAAGACCTAAAATGATCAACGTGTCCGAGCAGCACGCCCCCCGGTCCCTCATCGTCACCCTCTACGGCGCGTACGGCCGCTTCATGCCCGGCCCGGTGCCCGTCGCCGAGCTGATCAGACTGCTGGCCGCGGTCGGCGTCGACGCGCCCTCCGTGCGCTCGTCTGTGTCGCGTCTGAAACGGCGCGGACTGCTGCTGCCGGCCCGCACCGCCGGGGGCGCGGCCGGGTACGCGCTCTCACCCGAGGCCGTGCAGCTGCTGGACGACGGCGACCGGCGCATCTACGCCACCGCGGCCCCGCGGGACGAGGGCTGGGTGCTCGCGGTGTTCTCGGTGCCGGAGTCGGAGCGGCAGAAGCGGCACGTGCTGCGCTCCCGGCTGGCCGGCCTGGGCTTCGGCACGGCGGCCCCCGGGGTGTGGATCGCACCGGCCCGGCTGCACGAGGAGACCCGGCACACCCTCCAGCGCCTCGGGCTCGATCCGTACGTCGACTTCTTCCGCGGCGACCACCTGGGCTTCGCGCCCACCGTCGAGGCGGTCGCCCGCTGGTGGGACCTGGCGGCGATCGCCAAGGCGCACGAGGTGTTCCTCGATGTGCACGCGCCCGTGCTGCACGCCTGGGAGCGGCGCTCGGACACCCCGCCGGAGGATGCCTACCGCGACTACCTCCTCGCCCTCGACTCCTGGCGCCACCTGCCCTACACCGACCCCGGCCTGCCCGCCCGGCTGCTGCCCGCCGACTGGCCGGGGGCGCGCTCCGCGGCGGTGTTCCAGGGTCTGCACGAGCGGCTGAGGGACGCGGGAGCGGTCTTCGCCGGAGTGTGACCCTCGCGGCACACTCACCGCGGGCATGGCGGAGGTCAGCTTCCCAGGGTGAGGCGGGGCTTGGGGGCGTCCGTGCGGCCGGTCTGCGGGCGCCGGCTGCCCGCCTGGTAGGGGGCGGGCCAGACCACGCCCGGGCCCTCGTAGCCCTGCTCGGCCGCCGCGTGCAGCGTCCAGTGCGGGTCGTACAGGTGCGGGCGGGCCAGCGCGCACAGGTCCGTACGGCCCGCCAGGATCAGGGAGTTGACGTCGTCCCAGGAGGAGATCGCGCCGACCGCGATCACCGGGACGCCCGCCGAGTTCCGGATGCGGTCCGCGAACGGTGTCTGGTACGAGCGCCCGTACTCCGGCAGTTCCTCGGCGACCACCTGCCCGGTCGAGACGTCGATCGCGTCGGCGCCGTGCGCGGCGAAGGCGCGGGCGATCTCGACGGCGTCCTCGGCGGTGTTGCCGCCCTCGGCCCAGTCGGTGGCGGAGATCCGCACGGTCATGGGCTTCTCCCCCGGCCACACCGCGCGTACCGCGTCGAAGACCTCCAGCGGGAAGCGGAGCCGCCTGGCCGGCGAGCCGCCGTAGGCGTCCGTGCGCCGGTTGGTCAGCGGGGAGAGGAAGCCGGAGAGCAGATAGCCGTGCGCGCAGTGCAGTTCGAGCAGGTCGAAGCCGGCGCGGGCGGCCCGCCCGGCGGCGGCCGCGAACTGTTCGCGGATATCGGTCAGTTGCGCGCGGGAGAGCTGGCGCGGAGTCTGGCTGCCCGCTTTGTACGGCAGTGGGGAGGCGGCCGCGACCGGCCAGTTGCCGTCGGGCAGCGGTTCGTCGATCCCCTCCCACATCAGCCGGGTCGAGCCCTTGCGGCCGGAGTGGCCGAGCTGCACGCCGATCGCGGTGCCCGGGGCCTGCGCGTGCACGAAGTCGGTGATCCGCCGCCAGGCCTCGGCCTGTCTGCCGGTGTACAGGCCGGTGCAGCCGGGGGTGATCCTGCCCTCCTCGCTGACGCACACCATCTCGGTCATCACCAGCCCGGCTCCGCCGAGGGCCCGGGAGCCGAGGTGGACGAGGTGGAAGTCACCGGGGACGCCGTCCTTCGCCGAGTACATGTCCATGGGTGAGACGACCACCCGGTTGCGCAGGGTCAGGCCGCGCAGCCGGAACGGGGTGAACATCGGGGGCGTGCCGGGCGGGCAGCCGAACTCGTCCTCCACGGCCCCGGTGAAGCGGGCGTCGCGCAGCCGGAGGTTGTCGTGGGTGACCCGGCGGCTGCGGGTGAGCAGGTTGAAGGCGAACTGGCGGGGCGGCTGGCCGAGGTACAGCCGGAGGTTCTCGAACCATTCGAGGCTGGCGCGGGCGGCGCGCTGGGTCGAGGCGACGACGGGCCTGCGCTCCGCCTCGTACGCGGTCAGCGCCTCGGCCAGGGTGGGCTGTTCCGTCAGGCAGGCGGCGAGCGCGAGGGCGTCCTCGACGGCGAGCTTGGTGCCGGAGCCGATGGAGAAGTGGGCGGTGTGGGCGGCGTCGCCGAGGAGGACGACGTTGCCGCAGGACCAGCGGTCGTTGACGACCGTGCGGAAGGTGGTCCAGGCGGAGTTGTTGGAGCGCAGCGGGCGGCCGCCGAGCGCGTCGGCGAAGAGCTTGGCGCAGCGCTCGACGGACTGCTGCTCGTCCATCTCCTCGAAACCGGCGGCCCGCCACACCTCCTCGCGCATCTCGACGATCACGGTGGAGGCGTCGGCCGCATAGGGGTAGCCGTGCAGCTGCATCACGCCGTGCTCGGTCTCGGCGATCTCGAAGCGGAAGGCGTCGAACGCGAAGTCGGCGGCGAGCCAGATGTAACGGCAGCGGTGTGTGGCCACATGGGGCCGGAACACATGGGCGTAGGCCTCGCGGGTGCTGCTGTGCACACCGTCGGCGGCGATGACGAGGTCGTACGCCTCGGAGAGCCAGGCCGGGTAGGGAGCCTCGCTGCGAAAGCGCAGCTCCACGCCGAGGTCACGGCACCGCTGGTGCAGGATCTCCAGGAGGCGCTTCCTGCCGAGGGCGGCGAAGCCGTGTCCTGAGGAGGTCTGGCGGGTGTCGCGGTGGACGATGTCGATGTCGTCCCAGCGGACGAAGTCCCTCTGGAGGGCCTCGTAGACCACCGGGTCGGCGTGTTCTATGCCGCCGAGGGTCTCGTCGGAGAGGACCACGCCGAAGCCGAAGGTGTCGTCGGGGGCGTTGCGTTCCCAGAGGGTGATGTCGCGGGTGGGGTCGAGGCGTTTGAGCAACGCGGCGGCGTACAGGCCGCCGGGGCCACCACCGATCACGGCGACCTTCATGTCACCTCCCACGCCATTTCGGGGGGCGTTTCTCGGTGAACGCCGCGTGGAACTCCGCGTAGTCCTCGCCGTTCATCAGCAGCGCCTGCGTGGCGGCGTCCAGCTCGACCGCTGCCGCGAGGGGCATGTCCAGTTCGGCCGTGAGCAGGGCCTTCGTCTGGGCGTGTGCCAGCGCCGGGCCGTCGGCGAGGCGGCGGGCGAGGGCCTGTGCGGCCTCGTCGGCGCGGCCCTCGTCGGTCAGCTGGCTGATCAGGCCGATCCGCTCGGCCTCGGGGGCCCGCACGGGCTCGCCCAGCATCAGCAGGCGGGTGGCGTGTCCGAGGCCGATCACCCGGGGCAGCAGATAGGCCGCACCCATGTCGCCGCCGGACAGGCCGACCCGGGTGAAGAGGAACGCGAACCGGGCGCTCGGGTCGGCCACCCGGAAGTCCGCCGCGAGGGCCAGGACCGCTCCCGCCCCCGCCGCGACCCCGTGCACGGCCGCGACCACCGGGAAGGGGCACTCCCGTACGGCCCGCACGACCTGCCCGGTCATCCGGTTGAAGTCGAGCAGCTGGGCGGTGTCCATGGCGAGGGTGGCACCGATGATCTCGTCGACGTCGCCGCCGGAGCAGAACCCGCGGCCCTCGCCGGCCAGCACCAGGGCCCGGACCGACCGTTCGCGGGACAGCTCGGCGAGCAGATCGCGCAGGTCGGCGTAGGCGCCGAAGGTGAGGGCGTTGAGCTTGTCGGGACGGGCCAGGGTGACGGTGGCTACCCCGTCCGCGAGCGCGACGCGCAGGTGCTCCCAGTGGGCGGTGCGGGCGGCGGAGCCGGTGAAGGGACTCATGACGTGCGGCCTCCCTGGGCAGCGGTGCCACGTGACTCATGCTGGCTCTACCCCACGAAGCTATCACCTATTTGTGACTGTCGTCATGAGTGCGCGACAGAGTCGGTGGGCACGACACAGACAGGGGTTGGCATGAGCCCGGTCACATCGGCCACCCGGTCACATCGGTCACAGGAAGTCGACACTCCGGTAACAGCGGGGCCCCGCGTGAGAGGCGGGGCGTTGGCCTGGGTAAGCCGCCGGGTACCGGGGCCGAAGGCTCCTGGCGGTGCCCGTCGAGGGACTCTGTAGTCGGGCCCCGTACCATGCATACGGTTGAAAGCAGGACAGCCTGCTCCATGAACGGATCCGCCTTGTACGAACGCCCCTCAGCCCCCGCCTCCTGGCGCGTCGCGCTGCCGCACACCGCCGCCGCGGTGCCCGTGGCCCGCGCGCTGGTCCGTACGGCGCTGGCCGAGCAGCAGCACGCGGCCGACTGCGACACCGCGGAGCTGCTCACGGCGGAGCTGGTGGCCAACGCGGTGGAGCACACCGCGGGCACCGGCCCGATCGAGCTGGTGGTGGAGCTCGCCGCTTCCGGCTGCCGCGTCGAGGTGCACGACCCGGACCCGGCGCCGCCCGGCCATCTCACCCGTGCCGTCATCGAGCCCCCCGACCCGTGGCAGGAGGGCGGGCGCGGTCTGCTGCTGATCCGCGCCCTCAGCTCGGCCTGCGGGCACCGGCCCACCGAGGCGGGCAAGGCGGTGTGGTTCAGACTGCCTGTGGTGCCCGCTCAGCGGCGTCCCGCGTGACCCCGAACCTGGCCTGACGCGGTGGATCAGGCCAGGGTGGCGACGAGGACCGCCTTGATGGTGTGGAGCCGGTTCTCGGCCTCGTCGAAGACGACCGAGTGCGGCGACTCGAAGACCTCGTCCGTCACCTCCAGGGAGGTCAGGCCGTAGGTCTCGTGGATCTCCCGCCCCACCTTGGTGCCGAGGTCGTGGAAGGCCGGCAGGCAGTGCAGGAACTTCACGTCCGGGTTGCCGGTGGCGCGCAGTACGTCCATGGTCACCGCGTACGGCGACAGCGCGGCGATCCGCTCGGCCCAGACCTCCTTGGGCTCGCCCATGGAGACCCAGACGTCGGTGGCCACGAAATCGGCGCCGGCGACTCCCTCGTCGACCTGCTCGGTGAGGGTGATGCGGGCCCCGCTGCCCTCGGCGAGCTTGCGGGCGTGGGCGACGACGTCCTCGGCGGGCCAGTACTCCCTGGGCGCCACGATCCGCACGTCCATGCCGAGCAGGGCGCCGGTGACCAGGTAGGAGTTGCCCATGTTGAAGCGGGCGTCACCGAGGTAGGCGAAGGCGATCCGGCCGAGCGGCCTGGCGCAGTGCTCGGTCATGGTGAGCACGTCGGCGAGCATCTGGGTGGGGTGCCAGTCGTCGGTGAGCCCGTTGTAGACGGGGACACCGGCGTACGCGGCCAGCTCCTCGACATTGGCCTGGCTGTCACCCCGGTACTCGATGGCGTCGAACATGCGGCCGAGGACGCGGGCGGTGTCCTTCACGGACTCCTTGTGCCCGATCTGCGAGCCGGACGGGTCGAGGTACGTCGTGGCGGCGCCCTGGTCGGCGGCGGCGACCTCGAAGGCGCAGCGGGTGCGCGTCGAGGTCTTCTCGAAGATCAGCGCGATGTTCCGGCCCCGCAGGTACCGCGGCTCGCTCCCCGCCTTCTTGGCGGCCTTCAGCTCGGCGGCCAGCTCGACCAGACCGCGGAACTCCTCCTCGGTGAAGTCCAGCTCCTTGAGGAAGTGGCGGCCGGCGAGGGCGGTCGGGACTGTCGCCATGGGGGCGCTCCGGGGGGACGGGAACAGGAACCCTGGAAGTCTATACGATATTCCACATTTCTATACAGCCATCCATGTCCGCGCAGGCACCCCGTCTATACAGGCGCCCGTTCGACGGGGCAGCTCATGCAGCGCGGACCGCCCCTCCCCCGCCCCAGCTCGCTGCCCGGGATCTCGATCACCTCGATGCCCTGCTTGCGCAGATGGGTGTTGGTGGTGGAGTTGCGCTCGTAGGCGACGACGACCCCGGGCTCGACCGCCAGCACGTTGCAGCCGTCGTCCCACTGCTCACGCTCGGCCGCGTGCACGTCCTGGGTGGCGGTGAGCACCCGGATCTCGCTCAGCCCGAGCGCGGCGGCGATCGCGCGGTGCATGTGCTCGGCCGGATGGTCGGTGACCTTGAGTTCCTTGTCCCCGGCGCCCGGTTCGATCGTGTACGAGCGGAGCATGCCGAGCCCGGCGTACTGGGTGAACGTGTCGCCGTCCACCATGGTCATCACGGTGTCGAGGTGCATGAAGGCGCGCCGCTTGGGCATGTCCAGGGCCACGATCGTGCTCGCCGAGCCGGCCGCGAACAGCTTGTGCGCGAGCATCTCCACGGCCTGCGGGGTGGTGCGCTCGCTCATGCCGATGAGGACCGCGCCGTTGCCGATCACCAGGACGTCGCCGCCCTCGATGGTGGACGGGTAGTCGGCCTGCCCCCGGGACCAGACCCGGAACCTTTCGTCCCGGAACAGCGGGTGGTGCCGGTAGATCGCCTCGAAGTGCACGGCCTCGCGCTGCCGGGCGGGCAGGCGCATGGCGTTGATGGCGACCCCGTCGTAGATCCAGGCGGAGGTGTCCCGGGTGAACAGGTGGTTGGGCAGGGGCTCCAGGAGGAAGTCGTCGAGGTCCATCACATGGAAGCGGACGGAGGTCGGCTCCGCGTGCGCCTCGAGGAACTCCCGTTTGGTCATACCGCCGATCAGCGCCTCGGCCAGCTCCGGCGCGGGCAGGGTCTCGAACGCGGCGCGGAGGTGGTCGGTGGCGAGGGGGCCGTACTCCTTCTCGTCGAAGACCCGGTCCAGGACGAGCGACCTGGCCTCGGGGAGGTCCAGGGTCTCGGCCAGCAGATCGCCGAAGAGATGGACGGTGACCCCCCGGTCGCGCAGCACGTCGGCGAACCCGTCGTGCTCGGCGCGCGCCCGGCGCACCCAGAGCACGTCGTCGAAGAGGAGGGCGTCCTTGTTGCTGGGGGTGAGCCTTTTGAGCTCCAGATCCGGCCGGTGCAGGATGACGCGGCTCAGCCGCCCGGCCTCGGAGTCGACATGGAATCCCATGACTCCATCCTGACCACCGCCTTCTCGTTTCACCCTCGCATTGCGGTTTCTCGTTCTCGTCCCCTTGACGACAAACGCTTCAGACAAACGCTTCAGATGGCGGTGCAGGGGACGGGCCAGCGCCGGATGCGCGGCGGCAGGGTCACCGCCCAGGCGTCGGTGATCAGGGCCAGTCGCTCGGCGGCCAGGAGGTCGGCGGCCGTCCGCCGGTCGGGGGGCAGGGTGTCGAGAGGGGTGGGCTCCAGCAGTGTGTGGAAGGCGGCGACCAGTTCGGGGTGGTCGAGGGTGAGCCGGGCGGCGCCGCCGGGCTCCCTGCGGTCCAGGACGGTGACGAAGTCCGGGCCCCGCCGGTGGTAGAGCAGCCCGAGCCGGTGGCGTGCCCGCCAGTCGGTCAACTCGGGCCGTTCATCCGGGTGTTCGGCTGGAGGCGGCAGGTGGCGCAGATTCCGGACGTCGTACGGGATCTCCGTACCGGCCGCCTCCCAGGTGACGGTGAGCCCCAGCCCCTGGCAGTCACGCAGGAACCGCACCGCCTCCGCGGTCTCCCGGCCGCCCGCGCCCAGCCGCAGCGGCTCGGTCACCTCGACCCGGCGGCCGGTGACGCGGTGCGGGACGGTGGTGGGCAGCCCGGTCATCCGGTCACCCCCGCACCGTCGGGCAGGCGGACCGGCGCGTCCCAGGTGGGCAGGGAGACGTACGTCCGGCCGTCGCGGAACAACAGGCCCAGGTCGAGGGCCTGTCGGAGCCAGGCGGTGAGCACGTCCGCGGGGACCTCGTGACCGTCCGCCGTCAGCAGCCGGTGCAGGGCGGGTTCGGTGCGGCCCTCCTCCAGGTGGCGCAGGGCGGTCGCGGCCCAGCCGGTGAAGCGGTGGGTGGTGTGCGGGCGGCCGTGCCGGCGGTCGTGGACCAGGAGGTCGTCACCGTCGCTCTCGTACTCCAGGCGGGAGTGCGGATGCCCGGCCCACCACGCGGCGACCGCCTCCTTCAGGCGCCGCTCGACCGGACCGCCGATGCCCGCGTCCTCGGTGTCGAACAGGTAGACCAGATCGGTGAGTTCACTCTCGGGCAGGTCGTAGACGTGGCTGTACATCTGCGCCGGGCGCCGCTTGCCGAAGCCCAGCTCCGGGTCGGTGAAGTGCGGGCTGAACCGCTCCAGCTGGATGCGGTGGGCGCCGCTGGGCGGCTGGAGGTGGACGAGGGCCGGGAGCTGGTCGATCACCGGGTCGTAGTCCTCGGCGGTCTCGCCCGGGAAGCCGTAGAGGAGGTTCCAGGAGCAGGTGAGCGAGTGGTTCTCGCACTCCCTGAGGGTGCGGACGTTGCGGGCGCCGGTGACGCCCTTGTCCATGAGGTCGAGGACCCTGCTGCCCAGGCTCTCGATGCCGGGCTGGATGTGCACCGTGCCGGAGCGGCCGAGGAGGCCGAGCTGGTCACGGGTGAGGTTGGACTTGACCTCGTAGTGCAGCCGCAGGTCCCAGCCGCTGTCGACGACACGGGGCAGGAAGTCCCGGAAGTACGCCATGTCGATGATGTTGTCGACCGTGACGATGTCCAGGAGGCGGTGGCGCCGGACCAGGTGGTCGATCTCGTCCCACAGCCGCTCCCCCGGTTTGGCGCGGAAGGCCATGGAGGTGCCGTTGAGCCCGCAGAAGGTGCAGTGGTGCTTCTCGCCCCACCAGCAGCCCCGCGCCCCCTCGACGACCAGCTTGGGGTGGACGTACTCCACGACCGGGGAGGCTTCCAGGGCGGTCTGCCACTGGTCGTAGTCCGGAGAGGGGATGTCGGCCGGGGCCACCGTCCGCCGGGCCTCCGGGTTGGCGCGGGACGTGGGGCCGTCCCACCAGCACAGGCCGGGGACGTCCACGGGGCGGGTGCCGTCGTCCAGGTGACGTAAGAGGGCGGGGAAGGCGTACTCGCCCTCCCCGCGCACGACCTGGTCGACGAACGGATGATTGCGGTGCAGGGCGTGCCCCATGGGGCCGTCGCAGTTGCTGCCGCCGAAGACCACGACGAGTCCGGGACGGCGGCGCTTGAGCTCACGCGCGAGGGCGAGCGAGGCGACGTTCTGCATGAAGGTGCTGGTGAACCCGACGACATCGGGCTCCGCCGCCAGTACCTCGGCCGCGCACCCGTCGATGAACTCCGCGGCGTACGGCCGCATGGCGAGGGCGGTGTCGATGAAGACGCCCCGCGCGGCCGCGTAGTCCCGCAGCCGTGCCGTCCCCCAGCCGGGGTCGTCGTACAGGACGCCCGAGAAGACGAAGTCGCCCAGGCCGTGGAAGATCGAGTCACTGCCGACCTCCACGTAGTCGCCGGGACGCAGCCGCCCGCCGGAGCGCTCCAGCAGGAACTCCGCCCAGCGCAGCGAGCCGTGGAACTCCGTCACCTCGTCACGCGGCCGGGCCTGCCGCACCAGCCGGTGCAGCAGGCCCAGTTGCAGTGACGGCAGGTCGATCGGATGCCACGGCATCGTCACCAGGTGAACACGCATGCCGTTTCCGCCGTTTCCTACCGTCTTCCGGTCAGCGGGTCGGTCGCTTCTCCAGGATCGCCGGCCGGCGGCTGGTGCTCCGGTCCTCGCGCACGACGACCTTCTTGATCTCCATGTCCACTCCCCAGGGACGCGTCACATCGAACACCCTTGCGCCTTACGGGAGTCCACCATATGGACGGATACCTGTGCGACACAAGGGTGTTCCGGGACACTCACAGCTCCTCGCGGCCGCTCACAGCCGGGGGTCCACCGGCTCCGACTCCAGCGCGAGCACGCCGAACACCGCCTCGTGCACCCGCCACAGCGGCTCACCGTCCGCGAGCCGGTCCAGGGCCTCCAGACCCAGCGCGTACTCGCGGATCGCCAGCGACCGCTTGTGGTTCAGGAAGCGGTTGCGCAGCCGGGCGAGGTTGTCGGGGCGCGTGTACTCCGGACCGTAGATGATCCGCAGGTACTCACGGCCCCGGCACTTGATGCCGGGCTGGACGAGCCGCCCCTCGCTGCTGCACACCAGCGCACCCACCGGCTTGACGACCATGCCCTCGCCGCCGCGGCCGGTCATCTCCAGCCACCAGTCGACGCCCGCCCGCACCGACTCCGGGTCACCGGTGTCGACGTAGAGCCGCCGGGTGGTCTGCAGCAGGCCGCTGCCGTCGTGCTCCACCAGCCGGTCCAGCAGCGCGAGCTGCTCGTCGTGCGGCAGGGCGGCGAGGCTGCGGCCCTGGACCGCCAGGATCTGGAACGGTGCCAGGCGTACGCCGTCCAGGCCCTCGGTGGTCCAGCAGTAGCGCCGGTACGCGTCCGTGAACGCGGCCGCGTTCGAGGCCCGTTCGCGCTGGCGGGCCAGCAGGTCGGTCACCTCGACGCCCCGCGCGGCGGCACCCTCCAGCGCGGCGAGCACACCGGGGAACACCGCGCCCGAGGCCGCGCCCACGGCCGCGTACTGCGACCGCAGCAGCCCGGACGCCTTCAGCGACCACGGCATCAGCTCGGCGTCGAGCAGCAACCAGTCGGTGGCGAGCTCCTCCCACAGACCGGCCGCGTCGGCGGCCGACCGCAGGCGCCCGAGGATCTCCTCGGTCACCTCCTGGTCGTCGAAGAACGGGCGGCCGGTACGGGTGTACAGCGAGCCCGTGGGCCCTTCCACCCCGAACCGCTTCCGCGCCGCCTCCGCGTCCCGGCACACCAGCGCCACGGCCCGCGAGCCCATGTGCTTCTCCTCGCACACGACCCGCTCGACACCGTCCCGCGCATACTGCGCGAACGCCTCCTCCGGGTGCTCCAAATAGCCTTCCACCCGCGAGGTCGCCGTAGGTGCCATGGTCGGCGGCAGGTACGGCAGCAGGCGCGGGTCGACCGCGAAGCGGCTCATGACCTCCAGGGCCGCTGCCGCGTTCTCCTCGCGGACGGCCACCCGGCCCGAGTGCCGGGTCTCCACCACCCGGCGGCCGTGCACGTCGTTCAGGTCGAGGGGCCGGCCGTCGTGCCCGCCGGGGGCCTCGGTCCGCAGCGGCCTCGCCGGCTCGTACCAGACCCGCTCGGCCGGTACGTCGACCAGCTGGCGCTCCGGCCAGCGCAGCGCGGTGAGCTTGCCGCCGAAGACGGCGCCGGTGTCCAGGCAGATGGTGTTGTTGAGCCAGCCGGCCTCGGGGACCGGCGTGTGGCCGTAGACGACCGCCGCCCGGCCCCGGTAGTCCTCCGCCCACGGGTAGCGCACCGGCAGCCCGAACTCGTCCGTCTCGCCGGTCGTTTCCCCGTACAGGGCGTGCGAGCGGACCCGGCCGGACGTACGGCCGTGGTACTTCTCGGGCAGACCCGCGTGGCAGACGACCAGCCGGCCGCCGTCGAGGACGTAGTGGCTGACCAGCCCGTCGATGAACTCGCGTACCTCGCGCGTGAACTCCTCGCTCTCCCCCTCCATCTGCTCGATGGTCTCGGCGAGTCCGTGCGTGTGCTGGACCTTGCGGCCCTTGAGGTGACGGCCGTACTTGTTCTCGTGGTTGCCCGGCACGCACAGCGCGTTGCCCGACTTCACCATGGACATCACGCGGCGCAGCACGCCCGGGCTGTCCGGGCCGCGGTCGACGAGGTCACCGACGAAGACGGCCGTACGGCCCTCCGGGTGGACGCCGTCGGTGTAGCCCAGCTTGCCCAGCAGCGACTCCAGTTCCGAGGCGCAGCCGTGGATGTCACCGATGATGTCGAAGGGGCCCGTGAGGTGGGTGAGGTCGTTGAACCGCTTCTCGGTGACGACGGTGGCCTGCTCCACCTCCGCCACACCGCGCAGGACGTGCACCTTGCGGAAGCCCTCGCGCTCCAGGTGCCGTATCGAACGGCGGAGTTCGCGGATGTGCCGCTGGATGACCCGGCGCGGCATGTCGGCCCGGTCGGTGCGGGTCGCGTTGCGCTCGGCGCAGACCTCCTCCGGGACGTCCAGCACGATGGCGATGGGCAGCACGTCGTACTGCTTGGCCAGGTCGATCAGCTGGCGCCGGGCGTCCTGCTGCACGCTGGTCGCGTCGACGACCGTGCGGCGGCCGGCGGCGAGGCGCTTGCCCGCGATGTAGTGCAGGACGTCGAAGGCGTCCCTGGTCGCGCCCTGGTCGTTCTCGTCGTCGGAGACCAGGCCCCGGCAGAAGTCGGACGAGATCACCTCGGTCGGCTTGAAGTGCCGGCGGGCGAAGGTCGACTTGCCGGAGCCGGAGGCGCCGACGAGCACGACGAGGGAGAGGTCGGTGACGGGGAGGACCCGCTCCTTGTCCCGTCCCGTGTGCTCTGTTGCCTCACTCATGCTGCCTTCGCCTCCTTCTTCTCCGTCCTCAAGTGGAACACGGCCA
Organism: Streptomyces sp. NPDC020299; assembly: GCF_044387825.1. NCBI lineage: Bacteria > Bacillati > Actinomycetota > Actinomycetes > Kitasatosporales > Streptomycetaceae > Streptomyces > Streptomyces sp. NPDC020299. The sequence continues at coordinate 123,914 of NZ_JBIRWL010000010.1, read as the reverse complement.
TCTGCGTGGGCGGCCCGACCTCGGGGTCGTCCGGTCCGACGGGTACGAACTCCACGCCGTAGCCGTGCCGTTCGGCCACCGCCTGCGCCCACGCCCGGAACTCCTCGCGAGTCCACTCGAAGCGGTGGTCGCCGTGCCGGACGTGGCCGGCGGGCAGGCTCTCCCAGCGGACGTTGTACTCGACGTTCGGGGTGGTCACGAGGACCGTGCGCGGGCGGGCCGCGCCGAACACCGCGTACTCCAGGGCGGGCAGCCGGGGCAGGTCGAGGTGCTCGACGACCTCGCTGAGCACGGCGGCGTCGTACCCCTTGAGCCGCTTGTCGGTGTAGGCGAGCGAGCCCTGGAAGAGCTTGACCCGCGAGGCCTGCCGCTCGCCCATGCGGTCCAGCTTGAGACGCCGGGAGGCGATGGTCAGCGCGCGCATCGACACGTCGACGCCGACGATCTCGGTGAACCGGACGTCCTTCAGCAGCGCCTGCACCAGCTGGCCCTGGCCGCAGCCGAGGTCGAGGACGCGGGCGGCGCCGGACTCCGTCAGCGCGGCGATGATCGCGTCCCGTCGCTGCACGGCGAGCGGGGTCGGCTTCTCCTCGGTCTCGGTCTCGGCCCCGACGGCGTTGTCGATGTCCTCGACCTCGCTGTCGTCCGCCTCCGCGAGCCGCACCAGCTCCAGCCGCTCCATCGCCTGCCGGGTCAGCGACCAGCGCCGCGACAGGTAGCGGCTGGTGATCAGCTTCTGCTCCGGGTGCTCCGGCAGCCAGCCCTCGCCGGCGCGCAGCAGCTTGTCGACCTCGTCGGAGGCGACCCAGTAGTGCTTGGCGTCGTCGAGGACCGGGAGCAGGACGTAGAGGTGGCGCAGGGCCTCGGCCAGGGTGAGCCGCGAGGACTCCAGCACGAGCCGCACGTAACGCGAGTCGCCCCACTCGGGGAATTCGGTGTCCAGGGCGACCGGCTCGGCGGTCACCGCCCAGCCGAGCGGCTCGAAGAGATCGCGCACGAGGCCGGGGCCGCCGCGGGCGGGCAGCACGGGCACCTCGATGCGCAGCGGCAGCGGCTCGGTGGCCCGCTCGGGCCGGGCGTTGCACACCCCGCGCATGGCGCTGGAGAAAACGCTGCTCAGGGCCACCGCGAGCAGGGAGGAGGCGGCGTACGGCCGGTCGTTGACGTACTGCGCGAGCGCCGCGTCGGGGGCCCCGCCGCGGCCCTTGCCCTTCCCCCGCCGCACCAGCGCCACCGCGTCCACCTCCAGCAGCAGCGCCGCCGTGCAGCGCTCGGCGTCCGCCTCGGGGTAGAGGACGTGTGCCGTGCCGTAGGAGGTGGAGAACGCCTGCGTTTTCCCGGGATGCTTGTGCAGCAGGAAGCCGAGATCAGTGGCGGGGCGCTCCGGGGTGCCGGTGGTGCCGATGGTCAGGAACATGTACCGAGTCTCCCCGTCGGCACCTTGGCCGACCACCTGATTTCTACTTGTCGACGATCTTCCGGGCGTTCACGACGGCCCGCTCGTTGGCGGCGCGCCGGTCGTCCAGCACCTTCTTGTTCTTGGCGATGGCGGTCTTCTGCGCGTGGCTCTCGACGGCGTACACGGCCTTGATGTAGCCGGTGTCGAGTTTGCACTGTGCGTCGGCGGCCGCGGTCTTCTTCTCCTTGCCGGAAGGCTTGCCCGTGCCGTACCAGTCGGTGTCGGTGGACGCCTTGTCCGGGTCGGGGTAGTGGAGGCCCTTGTCCTTCATGCAGTCCGACCAGGCCCGGTCGGCCTTCTTCCAGGCGGGGTCCTTCGTCGCCTGCTTGTGCGCCTCGTACCAGAGCTGCATGGCGACCGAGTAGTAGCCGCTGAGCTTCACGGCGCCCACCTTCGTCGGCTTGGGCTCGGGGCCGAAGATCTTCCGCGTCGCCTCCCCCATGCACCCTCCCTTGGGTATGGGGTTGCCGTACGCCCGGTGGCTGTCACCGGACTCGAAGGTTCCGGTCAGGGCCGTGTACTGGTCGGCCACCCATTCCATGGGCCGGCTGCCGGCCTCCTCCTGTCGCTGCTGCCGGTGGTAGCCGTGCTCGGCCGCCAGATCCGGATCGTCCACGCCGTACGGGCTGTCGTCCCCGACCAGGCTGCTGCTCGTGAGGGTGCCCTTGCGGACCGGGTACGTCGACTCGACCGTCCTGATGTCGAGCGACTTGAAGCCGCTGAACCCGATGCGGACCATGCACTGCCTGGCGAGGATCCACTGCGCCTTGCCGACGGCCTTTCCGTCCCGGGAGGCCGGGTCCGGAACGTAGGCCTGCAGCGGGAACGCCTTCATGGTGTTGAGGCGGTGGGCGCCGTCGCCGGCGTCGTCGCCGCCGGCGAACTGGCATGCCGAGACGGCGAGCAGGCCGGTGAGAGCGAGAGGGAGGAGTTTACGCACCGGGTCATCCGATCAGTCCTGGATCATGCGCGCCGTGATGGAGCCCACAGTTCCGGCACACGGCATTCACAGAGCAGGCATGTGATCTCCGTTACGGCCGTAGGCGCCCCGGCCTGATGAACTGATTCCTCGTCAACTGACCACTGACACAAGGGGGATACATGAGGGGAACCATGACCATCGACCAGGGTGTCCGGGTGCGCCGAAGAGTCGCCGTCGCGGTGGCGGCCGGTGCCGTCCTGGGTGCGGGGGCCTTCGCGACCGCTCCCGCCCAGGCGGCCACGGCGCCGTCCGCCGCCACGGCGCGGACCGTCGCCACGGCGCGGACCGTCGCGGCGGCGCCGCAGGTGTCGGCGCAGGGCGCGTACGCCATGAACACGGCCAACGGCAGGAAGCTGTTCGGCAAGGCGCCGGACGGACGGCTGCGGACCGGCTCGACCACGAAGATCATGACGGCGCTCGTGGTGCTGTCGCAGCGGAACGTGGACCTCAACAAGAAGATCAAGATCAAGAAGGAGTACACCGACTACGTCATCGACCCGGCGACGGGCGCCCAGCGCTACTCCAGCGCGAACCTGATCCTCGGCGACTCGATGAAGACGCGCGACGTGCTGTACGGCCTGCTGCTCCCGTCGGGCTGCGACGCGGCCTACGCGCTGGCGGACACGTACGGCACGGGCTCGACGACGGCCCAGCGGACCAAGTCGTTCATCGGCAAGATGAACAGCAAGGCGCGCGAACTGGGCCTGACGAACACCCACTTCGACGGCTTCGACGGGGTGTCGAACGGGAACAACTACTCTTCGCCGCGTGATCTGGCCAAGCTCGCCGGGGTCGCGCTGAAGAACAAGACGTTCAAGACGGTCGTCGGTACCAAGGTCAAGGACGACATGCAGTCGTACCGGCCCGGCGGCGGAACGCACGCCATGACGCCGTGGAAGAACTCCAACACGCTCCTGAGCACGTACCGGGGCGCGTTCGGAGTGAAGACCGGCTCCGGTCCGGAGGCGAAGTTCTGCCTGGTGTTCGCGGCCACCCGCGGCTCCAAGACGGTCGTGGGTGCCATCCTCGCGGACACCTCCGCGGACCAGCGGTTCAAGGACGCGGCGAAGATCCTCGACTACGGCTTCGCACAGCGCGGCTGAGTCGGTCCGCGCCGCAGAAGGTTCCCGGGGCCCGTGAACCGGGCCCCGGGAACCGATCGGCCTCGGCGCTACGACAGCTGGGTCTGGACCTGACCGGAGATCAGCTCCAGGTGGTCCAGGTCGGCGAGGTCGAGGATCTGGAGGTAGATGCGCCGGGCGCCGATCCCGGCGTACCGGCCGATCTTGTCGACGACCTCGGCCGGGGTGCCCGCCAGGCCGTTGGCCTTCAGCTCGTCGACCTCACGGCCGATCGCGGCGGCCCGGCGGGCGACCTCCTGGTCGTCCTTGCCGACGCAGACGACGAGGGCGTTGGAGTACGTCAGCTCGTCGGGACGGCGGCCGGCCGCCTCGGCGGCGGCCCGCACCCGGCCGAACTGCCGCTCACTGTCCTCGACCGAGGCGAAGGGCATGTTGAACTCGTCGGCGTACTGAGCGGCCAGCTTCGGGGTGCGGGTCGCACCCTGGCCGCCGATCAGCACCGGGATCCGCTGCTGGGCGGGCTTGGGCAGCGCGGGCGAGCCGGTGAGGTCGTAGTACGTGCCGTGGAAGTCGAAGGTGTCGCCGAGCTTGGTCTGCCACAGCCCGGTGACGACCGCCAGCTGCTCCTCGAGGCGGCCGATCTTCTCCTTCGGGAACGGGATGCCGTACGCCTTGTGCTCCTCCTCGAACCAGCCCGCACCGAGGCCGAGTTCGACCCGGCCGCCGGACATCTGGTCGACCTGGGCGACCTGGATGGCGAGCACACCGGGCAGCCGGAAGGTACCGGCGGTCATCAGCGTGCCGAGGCGGATCCGCTTGGTCTCGCGGGCGAGACCGGCCAGGGTGATCCAGGCGTCGGTGGGGCCGGGGAGGCCGTCCACGTCGCCCATGTGGAGGTAGTGGTCCGAACGGAAGAAGGCGTCGAAGCCGAGGTCCTCGGTGGCCTTCGCCACGGTGAGCAGGGTGTCGTAGGAAGCGCCCTGCTGGGGCTCGGTGAAGATTCGAAGGTCCATACGTCCATCCTGCACGCCGGTGACCTCGCCGGCCCCACCGGTACCCGCCGTCACCGTCCGGCACGCGCGCCGGACGGTCGCCGCCGTCGCGCGTCAGCCGCACCCACCGGGCACCGAACAGCCCACGGTCACCCGGCCTCTCTCTCCGGCAGCGCCGCCTCCCTCGCCGCCAGCTTCCTGAGCATCTCCAGGACGCGGTCCCGGGACTCGTCCGCCGCGTCGATGGCCTCCATGCACTGCCAGTACGTCGCCTCGTCGGCCGCGGCGCTGGCGATGCCGACGAGGGCGATGCCGACCTCGCCGAGCAGGCCGCCGAGGCAGAGCAGGGCCTGGCGGGCGTCGTCCAGCTCGGTCAGCTGGGCGGCACGCAGGTCGCCGTGGTCCAGGGCCGGCGTGTCCAGGACACCGCAGCCCCGGCCCGCCAGCTCGGTCAGGCCCAGGGCCTCGCCCCGCAGTTCCGGCGGGCCGGAGACCGCGAGACGGCTGCCGATCGCCTGGGCCAGGGCCTGCGCCTGCCACACCTCCGTCAGGGCCTGAGCCACCTCACTGCTGGCCGCCAGCGCACGCCTGCTCGTCACGATGAGTCGCACCGCGTCCATACGCTGCCCCCGTTCGTCCGCCCGAACTCATCTTGTTCACTACCCAGAGTGAGTGGATGTGAGACGTAAAGCCAGAGGAAGACGGAAATTCCTGGACAACAATTCGGATTCGACGGGCTTTTTGACTCCGCAGAGTAATAGCGGAGAGTGATCTTCTACGCGGTCCCGTCCCCCGGCGCCGGGAACCTCCGCTCGTTCCGGCCGATCTTGGCATCCAGGGCGGCCAGCGGGTCGATGCCGAGAACCTCGCACAGCTGGAGCAGATAGGCGAGCACGTCGGCGACCTCGTCCGTGACGCGGTGCGCGGTGCCCGGGTCGTCCATGACGCGGGCCGACTCCTCGGGCGTCAGCCACTGGAAGATCTCGACCAGTTCGGAGGCCTCCACGCTGAGGGCGGCCACGAGGTTCTTGGGGGTGTGGTAGGGCTGCCAGTTCCGGGCGGCCGCGAACTCGGCCAGCCGGCGCTGCAGTTTCGCCACGTCCAGGGGTTCCGTCACGGCCTCAGGTGTACCACCGTCACGCCCTCCACCCCGGCGGCCCACGAGGCGTCCCCGACCGTCCCGAGCAGACGGATGTGCCCGGTCCCGCAGGCCCATGCCGCCAGCCGCAGCAGTTCCGCGCGCTGCCGGGCGTCCAGCGCCCGGTCCAGGCCGTCGGCGAGGACGGTGAGCGAGCGCAGGGCCGCGGGGACCTCGCCGGGCGGGTCGACGTCCAGGACGCCCGGACCGGTGAGCAGGACCAGGGCCAGCGCCAGGTACCTGAGTTCGCCGTCACCGAGCCGCCCGAGCGCCGTACGGACGCCGTCGCCCCGGTCGAGCACCGCGCGGACGGTCCCGTCGCCCAGCGGTTCGGCCAGCAGGTCGGTGATGGTGCCCGAGCAGCCGGCGCGCACCGCCGCGACCAGGTGCGCGTGCCGTCGGCCGCACTCCGCGCGGGTGCGCCACAGGACGTCGGCGAGGTTGTCGCAGCCGGACAGGAGCCGTCCGGAGCCCATGGGGACGGCGGCGCGCATGCCGTCGGGCCGGGGATCGCAGCCGAAGACCGAGCGCAGGGCGACGACCATCTGCTCGGCGGCGGCGAGCACCTGGCGCTGCCCGTCCGTCTTGCCGGCCACCCGCAGCGGGAGGAGCGGGGTGCCGAGCCGGTCGTCGGGGAGCGGGGCGCGAGTCACGGGTGCCGAGCCGGCCGTGTGCCAGGCGGCCTGCACCGTCCTGCGGCCCGGGTCGCGCAGGGCCGTCTCGAGCAGCACCAGCCCGCCCGCGGTCAACCGCTCGCCCACGATGCGCAGTTCCGGCTCCGCCTGCACCGCGACGTCGAGCCGGACCGGGCCTTCGGCGCCGTCGGCCGTACAGCCGATACGGAAGCCGCGGCGCCGCTGGGCATCGGGCCGGGCCCGCTCCGGCACGCAGGCGACCGGGTCCCGGAACGCCTCCGCGAGCTCCGCGCCGCCCCCGAGCCGGGCCAGCGCCTCGTACGCCTGAAGCGCCGTCGACTTCCCGCTCCCGCTCGGCCCCGCGAACAGGGTGAGCGGCCCGAGCGGAAACCCGGCCCGCCGGTGCCCGGCGAACGCGGAAAGCCGCAGCTCGGTGATCCGCGGCCGCTCCCACCCGGACGCCCTGGCGGCAGGGCCGTCCCCCGGCCCCGGCCGACCGCTCACGGCGGCCCGGCCGGACTCCGGCGGCGATCCGGGTCCGCCGACCCTGGCGCCAGGGCCCGGCGGACCCGGTTCGGCGCGCCCGGCGGGCGGCGAGACCTGCGGTCCTGGCCCGGCGGGGCGGGGCGCCCCGGCCCGCGGTTCGGGAGCGCCGCTCCCGGCCGGCGGGCCGGAAGCGCTTGACGACGCGGGCGACGACTCCGGTTCGGCGGCGCCGGCCGGTCCCGTCAGCGATCCGGGCCCTGCGGACCGGGGCGGCTCGGGTGGCGGCGGCACGAGGACCGACGGCTCGGGTGACGGCGATGCGGAAGGCGACTGCGGCACGGGCATGTCCGGACCGTAGGGCTCCGCGGGAGCGGCGAACCGTTCCCTCCCGCGACCTTCCTACGATCGGGGGACCGGGCCCGGCCGCGACCGCCCGCCGGGCTCAGGTGCCCGAGACGCCCACGCCTTCCATGAGCCCGCTGACCTCGGTGCCGGGCGGGGTGAGGAGGAAGACGTTGCGGTCGACGCGGTGCATCCCGCTGCCCAGGCCGAAGACGACCCCGGTGCTGAAGTCCAGGACGCGCTTGGCGACCTCGGTCTCGGCACCCGACAGATCGAGCAGCACGGGCGCGCCCGCCATGATCGTCTCGGCCACGTCGCGGGCGTCGGCGAAGACGTTGACCCGCAGCACCACGAACCGGCGGCGGGTCTCGGTCACCGCCTCCGGCAGCGAGCGGTGGTTCACCGCGGACGGCCAGGCGTCCCGGCCCCGTAGCGGCACGACCTGGGCGAGCCCTTCCCACTGTTCATCGGTGACGTCGTATCGGTTCACCGGCTCCCCCCGACCTGACTCGCACTCATTGCCTGCACCGGTCAATTCTTACTCCAAGTCACCCGTTCGGCCCAACAACGACACGAAGCGCGACCGCCCCACCCGTTTCTTTGTGCTCAAAAACAAGATATGTACGACATCACCGGTCGGCGCCGAACTCGGCCGATTCCTGCCGGATCGGGGCTTCTTACCGCCCTCACACCGGACTCTTCACCTCCACGGACACGCCGCTCACCGCCCCCGATTAGCGTCGCCTCTCGTGCACTTGGCAGAAACCCAACGAGTGACACCCAGCCGGCGGACACAGTCGGCGGTGTCCGCCAGCCTGGATTCCCCCGCGCAGTGGCACCGCGTGCTGACCGTCCTGGCCGATGCGAGCCTCTTCATCGGCACCCGGGCGGTCTGGACGCAGGCGGCCACGCACCGCCTGGTCCTCGCGGCCGCCATCTCCCTCTGCTATGCCTCGATCCTGGCGACGGGCGTGCTCGCGCTGACGGTCCGCCGGGCCCGCTCACTGGCCCGCCTGGACCTGCTGGTGCTGGTGACGGCGGTGACGCTCGCCCTGTGCACCTGGGCGCTGAACCACAACGGCGGCGACGAGGCGGTCCTGACCACGCAGGCCGCGAAGGAACTGGTCCACGGGCACCAGCTCTACGGCCGGCCCTGGCCCTGGCTCTTCGACCACGGCGTGGCCCGCACCGCGACCATAGACGGCGGCTACGACTACACCTACGGCTATCCCCCGCTGGCCCCGCTGCTGACCGCGCCACTGCTGTGGCTGGGGCACGCCGGTTCCGCCGCCACGGCCGCGAGCACCGGCGCGCTGATCGCCGGCACGGTCGTGCTGTGGCGCATGCTGCCGGTGCCGTGGCGGTCGGCCGCGACGATGGCCTGTCTGGGCTTCGGCTTCCTGCCGACGTACGCCCGGCTCGGCTATCCGGCGATCATGGCCCTGGCCCTGCTCGTCCCGGTCGTGGTGCGCTGGCCCCACATCGGGCGGGGCGGGCGGCTCGGCACGGCGGGGATCGCGCGGGCCGCGTGCCTGGGGGCGGCGTGCGCGGCGCAGCAACTGCCCTGGTTCGTCGCGCCGTTCCTGCTGGCCGGGATCTACGCCGTGCGCCGCGGCGAACTGGGCGCCCGGGCGGCGGGGCTGGTGGTGCTGCGGATCGCCGGGGTCGCGGCCACGGTCTGGCTGCTGATCAACACGTACTTCGTCGTGAGCGAGCCGGGCACCTGGCTGGCCGGGATCGCGCTGCCGCTGACCCAGGGCGCGGTGCTGCACGGGCAGGGCCTGGTGGACGTCTCGCTGTACTTCACCGACGGCAGCGACCGGCTGGACTGGTACGGCTACGCGAGCATGCTGCTGGCGGCGGCCCTGCTCGCCCTGTTCGTGCTGTTCGTCCGGCGGCTGGGCCCGGCGGCGACGGTCCTGCCCTGGTGCGCCTTCTACCTGGCGACCCGCTCGCAGGACGGCTACTACCTGATGATGACCCCGCTGTGGCTGGCGGCGGCGGTCACCGTGCCCCTGTCGGACTTCGCCGGCGCCTGGCAGCCCTGGCCCCGGCAGTTGTCAGGGCTGCGGCAGCGCCCCAAGCGGATCGCCGCGGCCGCCCTGCTGCTCACCCCGGCGCTGGCCAGTGCGGCCATGGCGGTGACGGGCACGCCGCCGCTGCGGATGACGCTCACCTCGGTGCACCGGGTCTCGGCGCGCGCGGTGTCGGCGGTGACCGTGCGGGTGACCAACACGGCGGACGGCGCCCTCACCCCGCACTTCATGTTCACCACGGGGCAGGGGATGACCATGTACTGGTCGCCGGCGGGGGGCCCGGCCACGATCCCCGCGCACTCCACGGCGACGGTGAGACTGCGGGCACCGGGCGGGCGGTTCACCCTGCCCAGGCCGGGCGTCCGGATCCGGCTGCGCGCGTTCACGGCGAGCCCGCAGACCCTGACCAGCCAGGACGTGCGGCTGACCGGGCCCGCCGCGAAGGCCGGGGTCAGGCCCCGGCGCGGGTGAAGCGGAGCGTGGCGGTCACCGTGGTCAGGCCGCGGATCATGCCCAGCTGGTTCCACCCCATGCCGAACTGCTCCCGGTCCACGGTGAACTCGGCCTCCAGCGTGAGCGCGTCGGCGGTCACGCCCGTCAGGCGGGCGGTGAGGGTCTGCGGCCGGCTGATGCCGTGGACGGTCAGCTGACCGGTGACGTGCGCCGTGTCGCCGGCGCGGAGTTCGGCGCCGCGCACGGCGAAGGTGACCTCAGGGTGGTGGTCGGCGTCGAAGAAGTCGGCGCCGCGCAGGTGGGTGTCGCGCTTGGCGTTCCCGGTGTCGAGGGAGGCGGCGTCCAGGGTGACGGTGCCGGTGGCGGAGCCGTCGGCCGCGACCTCACCCCGGCCGGCGACGCCGGCGAAGGTCCCTTTGACGGTGACCAGGCCCCAGAAGGTCTTGTGCCGCAGTGCCACGGCGGAGGCGGTCGGGTCGAGCTGCCAGAGGCCTGTTTCCACGGCGACGGTCATGGTCGTACTCCCGATGACTGGTTCAGATGATGTGGTTCAAATTTGGATGACACCACGCTAGCCCCTCATCCAAATTTGAACAACAGGTAGACTCAAAACCATGGCAGCCTCCGCCGAGCACCCCGCCGACCAGCCCGAATGCCCGTCCATGAACGGCACCGGGCTGCTCCCTCCGGAGCTGCGTGCCTGGATGGTGCTACTGGCCGCGACCGGCGCGGTGGAGCAGCGCCTGCGGACCGTCGTGAAGGACACCCTCGACGTCTCCCACGACGAGTTCCTGATCCTGTGCCTGCTGGCCGAACAGCCCGGCGGCCTGCGCATGACCCGGGTGGCCGACCTCCTGGGCCGCCCCAAGACCCGGCTCACCTACCAGATCGCCTGCCTCCAGCACGCCGGCCTGGTCACCCGCAAGTCCGTCTGCGGCGACAAGCGCGGCATCGAGGTCGCCCTCACCGAGAAGGCCCGCGAACGGCTGCGGGAGACCTCCGTCCTGCTGGCCGGAACCGTGAAACAGGCCCTCGCCGACTCCATGGGCGCCGACCAGCGGGCGGCCATGTGCGCACTGGTCCCGGACCTCGAGGACGACCCCTCCGGGGGCTGAGAGGCGCAGGTCACAGCCAGCGCGAGGGAAACGTCACAGCCCCCGCTCCGCTACCACTTGAGCGCTCTGCCCTAGCATCCGAGCATGACGGTCCTGCCTGACGACGGGCTCCCACTGGCCGCCGAGTTCCCTGACGCGACACACGAGCAGTGGCAACGCCTGGTCGAGGGTGTGCTGCGCAAGTCGGGCAAGGAAGTCTCGGGCGCGGCAGCTGAGGACGCTCTGTCCACGACGCTGGAGGACGGGCTGCGCACCCGGCCCCTCTACACGGCGCGCGATGCCGCGCCCGACCCCGGCCTGCCCGGTTTCGCCCCGTTCGTACGCGGCGGCCGCCCCGAAGGCAACACCGGGGGCGGCTGGGACGTACGCCAGCGGCACGCGGCGGCCGAGGACGGCGCGGTCCTGACCGACCTGGAGAACGGCGTCACCTCGCTCTGGCTCGTGGTGGGCGAGAGCGGCATTCCGGTGGCCTCGCTCGGCCGCGTGCTCGAGGGCGTCTACCTCGACCTGGCGCCGGTCGTGCTCGACGCCGGCCGGGACGTTCAGGCCGCTGCCGAGGCGCTGCTGCGGCTGTACGAGGAGCGGGGCGTGGACCCCGAGGCGGTGCGCGGCAGCCTCGGCGCCGACCCGCTCGGGTACCGGGCCCGCACCGGCTCGCCCCTGGACTTCGCGCCGGTCGCCGCGCTCGCCGCGCGCTGCGCGGAGTCCTACCCCGGGCTGCGCGCGCTGACCGTGGACGCGCTGCCGTACCACGAGGCGGGCGGCTCGGCCGCGCAGGAGCTGGGCCTGTCCCTGGCCACCGGCGTGGCCTATCTGCGGGAGCTGACCGAGGCGGGGCTCGGTGTCGAGCAGGCCGCGGGCCAGCTGGAGTTCCGGTACGCGGCCACCGCCGACCAGTTCCTGACGATCGCCAAGCTGCGCGCGGCGCGCCGGCTGTGGGCGCGGGTGGCCGAGGTGTGCGGGGCGCCGGGCGCGGGCGCGCAGGTGCAGCACGCCGTGACCTCGCCGGTGATGATGACCCGCCGCGACCCGTGGGTGAACATGCTGCGCACGACGGTGGCCACGCTGGCCGCCGGGGTGGGCGGCGCGGACGCCGTCACCGTGCTGCCGTTCGACCACGACCTCGGCCTGCCGGACGCGTTCGCCCGCCGTATCGCGCGCAACACCTCCACGATCCTGGTCGAGGAGTCGCATCTGGCCCGGGTGATCGACCCGGCGGGCGGCTCCTGGTACGTGGAGCGGCTGACCGACGAACTCGCCGAGGCGAGCTGGAAGTACTTCCGTTCGATCGAGGGCGACGGCGGCCCGGCGGCCGCCCTGCGCTCCGGCCGGATCCGCACGGACCTGGCGACGACCTGGGCGGAGCGCTCCAAGAGGCTCGCCAAGCGGCGCGAACCCATCACCGGTGTCAGCGAGTTCCCGCTCCTCGCGGAGAAGCCGGTGGAGCGCGAGCCCGCTCCCGAGCCGCCGTCCGGCGGGCTGCCGCGGGTGCGCCGCGACGAGGCGTACGAAACCCTGCGCGCCCGCTCGGACGCCCACCTCGCGGCGACCGGCGCCCGCCCCCGGGTCTTCCTCGCGACGATCGGACCGGCCGCCGCGTACACCGCGCGCTCGACCTTCGCCGCCAACCTCTTCCAGGCGGGCGGCATCGAGCCGGTCACCGAGGGCCGCTTCGAGGACAGCGGCGCCACCGAGGCCGTGCTGTGCTCCAGCGACGCGCTCTACGAGGAGCAGGCCGAGCAGGCCGCCGGGTCCTTCAAGACCTCCGGCGCCCGGCACGTGTTCCTCGCGGGCCGCCCCGCCGAGTACGCGGGCGTCGACAGTTATGTCTTCGCGGGCTGCGACGCCGTCGACGTCCTGTCCGCGACCCTGGACCGCATGGGAGTGTCCTGATGGGAATCCCCGACTTCTCCGGCATCGAGCTGGGGACGCCCGTCGCCGGCGGCAGCGCCGAGGAGTGGCGTACGGCCGTCAAGCGGGCGACCGGGAGCGAAGAGCCGCTGTGGGAGACCCCGGAGGGCATCGGGGTCAAGCCGCTGTACACCGGGCGTGACCTGGAGGGCCTGGACTTCCTGGAGACGTACCCGGGCGTCGCCCCGTACCTGCGCGGCCCGTACCCGACGATGTACGTCAACCAGCCCTGGACGATCCGCCAGTACGCGGGCTTCTCCACCGCCGAGGAGTCCAACGCGTTCTACCGGCGCAATCTGGCGGCCGGTCAGAAGGGCCTGTCGGTCGCCTTCGACCTGCCCACGCACCGGGGTTACGACAGCGACCACCCGCGCGTGACCGGCGACGTCGGCATGGCGGGCGTGGCGATCGACTCGATCTACGACATGCGGCAGCTGTTCGACGGCATCCCGCTGGACAAGATGACCGTGTCGATGACGATGAACGGCGCCGTGCTGCCGATCCTGGCGCTGTACATCGTGGCCGCGGAGGAACAGGGCGTACCGCCCGAGAAGCTGGCCGGGACCATCCAGAACGACATCCTCAAGGAGTTCATGGTCCGCAACACCTACATCTATCCGCCGAAGCCGTCGATGCGGATCATCTCCGACATCTTCGCGTACACCTCGCAGCGGATGCCCCGCTACAACTCCATCTCCATCTCCGGCTACCACATCCAGGAGGCGGGCGCGACGGCCGACCTGGAGCTGGCGTACACCCTCGCCGACGGTGTGGAGTACATCCGGGCGGGCCGTGAAGCGGGCCTGGACGTGGACGCGTTCGCGCCGCGGCTGTCCTTCTTCTGGGCGATCGGCATGAACTTCTTCATGGAGGTCGCGAAGCTCAGGGCGGCCCGTCTGCTGTGGGCCAAGCTGGTCTCGCAGTTCGAGCCGAAGAACTCCAAGTCCCTGTCCCTGCGCACGCATTCGCAGACCTCGGGCTGGTCGCTGACCGCGCAGGACGTGTTCAACAACGTCACGCGGACCTGTGTGGAGGCGATGGCGGCGACGCAGGGCCACACCCAGTCGCTGCACACCAACGCCCTCGACGAGGCGCTCGCGCTGCCCACCGACTTCTCGGCGCGCATCGCCCGCAACACCCAGCTGCTGATCCAGCAGGAGTCCGGCACCACCCGGGTCATCGACCCGTGGGGCGGCAGCGCGTACGTGGAGAAGCTGACGTACGACCTCGCCCGCAAGGCCTGGCAGCACATCCAGGAGGTCGAGCAGGCGGGCGGCATGGCGCAGGCCATCGACGCGGGCATCCCGAAGCTGCGCGTGGAGGAGGCGGCGGCCCGCACGCAGGCCCGGATCGACTCGGGGCGGCAGCCGGTGATCGGCGTGAACAAGTACCGCGTCGACAGTGACGAGGCGATCGAGGTCCTGAAGGTCGACAACTCCTCCGTGCGGGCCCAGCAGATCGAGAAGCTGCGGCGGCTGCGCGCGGAGCGGGACGAGACCGTCTGCCGGGACGCGCTGGACGCGCTGACCCGGGCCGCCGACGGCAAGGACAACCTGCTGGAGCTGGCCGTGCACGCGGCCCGCGCCAAGGCGACCGTGGGCGAGATCTCCGACGCCCTGGAGAAGGTGTACGGCCGGCACGCGAGCCAGATCCGTACGATCTCCGGGGTGTACCGCAACGAAGCAGGGGAGTCCCCGAACGTGGACCGCACCCGTGCCCTGGTGGACGCCTTCGAGGAGGCCGAGGGACGCCGGCCGCGCATCCTGGTCGCCAAGATGGGCCAGGACGGCCACGACCGCGGCCAGAAGGTGATCGCGACCGGCTTCGCCGACCTCGGCTTCGACGTCGACGTCGGCCCGCTGTTCCAGACCCCGGACGAGGTCGCCCGGCAGGCGGTCGAGGCGGACGTGCACGTGGTCGGGGTGTCCTCGCTGGCCGCCGGTCACCTCACGCTGGTGCCGGCGCTGCGCGAGAAGCTCGCCGAGGAGGGCCGCGAGGACATCACGATCGTGGTCGGCGGGGTGATCCCGCCGCAGGACGTGCCGGTGCTGCTGGAGATGGGCGCCGCGGCCGTGTTCCTGCCCGGGACGGTGATCCCGGACGCGGCGTACGACCTGGTGAAGCGGCTGGCGGCCGACCTCGGCCACGAGCTGTAGTCCCCCATGGCGGCGATCGATCTCGACACGTATGTGAAGGGTGTGCTCGACGGGAAGCGGGCGATCGTGGCCCGCGCGATCACGCTCGTCGAGTCCACCCGTCCGCAGCACCGGGCGCTGGCGCAGGAGTTGCTCACCGAGCTGCTCCCGCACAGCGGCCGGGCGCGGCGGATCGGCATCAGCGGAGTGCCGGGCGTGGGCAAGTCGACGTTCATCGACGCGTTCGGCACGCTGCTGACCTCGCTGGGGCACCGGGTGGCGGTGCTGGCCGTGGACCCGTCCTCGACCCGCACCGGGGGCTCGATCCTGGGTGACAAGACCCGGATGGAGCGGCTGGCGGTGGACCCGGCGGCGTTCGTGCGGCCCTCCCCCAGCGCGGGCACGCTGGGCGGGGTGGCGAAGGCGACCCGCGAGTCCATGGTCGTGATGGAGGCGGCGGGCTACGACGTGATCCTGGTGGAGACCGTCGGCGTGGGCCAGTCGGAGACGGCGGTGGCCGACATGGTCGACTCCTTCCTCCTGCTCACCCTGGCCCGTACCGGCGACCAGTTGCAGGGCATCAAGAAGGGCGTCCTGGAGCTGGCCGACGTGATCGCCGTCAACAAGGCGGACGGTCCGCACGAGCGTGACGCCCGTGCCGCGGCCCGTGAACTGGCGGGCGCGCTCAGGCTGATGCACGGCAAGGACGCCTTCTGGACGCCGCCCGTGCTCAGTTGCAGCGCGCGTGAGTCGGCCGGCCTGGACACCGTCTGGGAGCGGCTCGAACAGCACCGCACGCTGCTGGACTCCACCGGCCGGCTCACCGCGAAGCGCCGCGACCAGCAGGTCGACTGGACCTGGGCGATGGTCCGCGACGAACTCCTCGGCCGGCTGCACGCGAACCCGGCGGTGCGCGAGGCGAAGCCCACCCTGGAACAGGCGGTCAGAGACGGCTCCTTGACGGCCACACTGGCCGCCGAACGCATCCTGGCGACGTTCGAGGGGACGCCGGGCGACTCCTAGTGGTCGCGCTGGGCATGGCGGGACGAGCGTCAGCTCGCCGGCCGGCGGGCCATGCCGGGCCGGGCCGGGCCGGGCCAGGGACAACCCTGGACGCCATGGGCGCGAACGTCCACACAATGGCCCCGACGGGCCGCGTGCCTGCGCGCCCTGTGTGCCGTGGCCGCCACCCGGGACGCCGTCCCGCCCGACCCCGCCGGACGGCTACGGGCCCGGCTTGACGGTCTTCATCGTGAAGTGCGAGGTGACGTTCTTGATCCGGGGGATCGTCATGACCCTCCGGCTGAGGAACGTCTCGTAGGCGGGCAGATCGGCGACTGCCACGCGGACGAAATAGTCGGGGCTGCCGAACAGCCGCCGCAGCTCCAGTACTTCCTCGGCCCGCGCCAGGGTGCTCTCGAAGCGCTCGACCGTCTCCGCGTCCTGGGCCTCGAGACTGAGGTCGATCAGGACCTCGAAGGAACGGCCCACGGAAGCGGGGTCGATCACGGCCCGGTAGCCCTGGATGACACCGTCCGCCTCCAGCCGCTGCACCCGGCGCAGACACGGCCCGGTGGTCAGCCCGACCCGCTGGGCCAGCTCCACGTTGGTCAGCCGCCCGTCCCGCTCCAGCTCGGCAATGATTGCCTTGTCGATCGCGTCCACACACTTCAGCCCGCTCGGCGGACTCGTCGTCCACGCCATCGACCGCCATCGGGCCGCCGGTCCCGACAACGGCCTGGTCCTCTCCCGGATCAGCTACGACATCCTCGGCCGCCTCGCCCTCGACGAGTGCGAGATCGAGGTGGACACCATCCGCCGCGGACGGACCATCGAACTCCTCGAAGCGGTCGTCCGGATCGCCGGCCGGCCGGTCGTCCGGGCCCGCGCCTGGTTCCTGGCCTGCCTGGACACCACCGCGGTCGCGGGCGGCCCCGACGACCGCCTCACCTCTCCGGAGTCGCTCACCGCGTGGCCGATGTCCGAGGTCTGGCCCGGCGGCTACATCGCCTCCCTGGACGTCCGCCCGGTGGAACCGCCCAGGCCCGGCCGTACGACCGCCTGGGTCTCCACGCCGCTCGATCTGGTCGCCGGCGTTCCGGTCAGCCCGCTCGCGTCGTACCTCGCCCTCGTCGACACCGCCAACGGCATAGCCGTCCGGCAGCCGCCCACCGCGTGGATGTTCCCCAACGTCGACCTGACCGTCCACCTCCACCGCCGGCCACGAGGCCCCTGGACCGGACTGGACACCACGGTCACCTTCGGCCCCTCCGGCCAGGGCCTCACCAGCACGGTGCTGCACGACGTCGACGGCCCGGTCGGCCAGGCCCAGCAGATCCTCACGGTGCGGCCCCTGCCGGGATCCTGACGAGACCGGCGGGCCGCCGCAGCGGAGGGCTGGAGTAAGGCGGTGCCCGCCGGGCATCTGCTTGTTCGGGCTCGTCCGGCAGCCCGAGGCGTTCTGCTCTTCGTCCCAGTGGGGGGATTCGGCGTGATACTCGACGAGGTACCAAGATCCCCTGCTCAGGGGGCCACCCCTGACGCGGCAGCGCGCAAACAGCGCCTGCGCCGCCGCCTGGAGCGACTGATAGGCGTGGCCGCCACCGAAGGCAACGACCTGGTGCCCTTGCGCAACGGTGATGAGATCTTTCCCGCGATGCTCGGGGCGATCCGTGCGGCTCGGCACACCATCGACCTGATGACGTTCGTGTACTGGCGGGGTCGGATCGCCCACGACTTCGCCGTCGCTCTGGCCGAACGCGCCCGCGCGGGGGTGCGCGTACGGCTGCTGCTCGACGGCTTCGGCGCCAAGGAGATAGAGCGGCGGTTGCTCGACCTCATGAGCGCCGCGGGTGTGCAGGTGGCCTGGTTCCGCAAACCCGTGTGGCTGTCGCCGTTCAAACAGAACCACCGCTGCCACCGCAAGGCCCTCGTCGTCGATGAACAGACCGCCTTCACCGGGGGCGTCGGCATCGCGGAGGAATGGTGCGGCGACGCACGCAACCCCGCCGAGTGGCGCGACACCCACGTCCAGGTGCGCGGTCCGGCCGTGGACGGCATCGCGGCGGCGTTCGCACAGAACTGGGCGGAGTGCCACGCCGAGCTCTTCGACGACCGCGACCGCTTCACGGAACACCCGCAGGCCGGCTCGTCGGTGGTGCAGGTCGTCCGCGGCTCCGCGAGCATCGGCTGGCAGGACATGCAGACCCTCATCCGCGTCATGCTCACCTCCGCCGAGGAACGCTTCCGGCTGGCCACCGCCTACTTCGCTCCCGACAGCTATTTCATCGGCCTGCTGTGCGAGACCGCCCGCCGCGGCGTGCGGGTCGAGATCCTCCTGCCCGGTCCGCACACCGACCAGCGCGCCTGTCAACTGGCCGGTCAGCACCACTACACGCGGCTGTTGCGGGCCGGTGTGCACATCCGTCAGTACCAGCCGACCATGATGCACGCCAAGATCATCACCGTGGACTCGGTCGCCTCCCTCATCGGATCCACCAACTTCAACCGCCGGTCCATGGACCACGACGAGGAGGTCATGCTCGCCGTCCTGGACGAGACGTTCACCGCCGCACTCGACCGCGACTACGAAGCGGACCTGAAGCACAGCGCGGACATCGACCTCACGCGATGGAGACGACGGGCACTTTTGCAACGCGCCAAAGAAGCGGCGGTCACACCCCTCCGCCGCTTTCTGTGAGCCCACCGGTGCCCCTTGGCGCCGAAACGACCAAGTGTCAGGATGGCGCCATGGCAGCGGCCCACCCCACGAACGTCCACATCAGCCGCCACGATCAGGCTCTGTGCATCATCCTGCGCGGAGAGCTGGACCACGACGACGCCGAAGACGTCGAAGCCGCATGGGAGGCCGCCGGCCTCGCGGCACTCGCCACCACGGTGGTGGATCTCACCCAGGTCACCTTCGCGGACAGCATGCTCCTGAACGCACTCCTCGAAGCCCGGCGCCAACACGAATCGGCCGGCCGCGAGTTCATCCTGCTCGGCCCTCTGCACCCTTCGGTCAACCGGCTTCTGACCATCAGCGGCACCCTCGAACACTTCACGATCCTGAATTCGGATCTTCTGAGAGACCGTGACGACGGTCATCCCCATGAGCGCGACCACAGCGGGTAGACGGAAAGAGCGAAACGAAAACGACCAACTACGAGAAAGCCGGACGCACCGCACAGGAAATTCCATGGTCATGCCGCTCAGGAATCAGGTCACGAACGCGCGCCACTCGGCAGCGCCGTTGCGATATGACGCCGTCTGGGACAGCGAAGGGACATCCGTCGCTCACACCCGGCACGCCGTTCGCACGCTGCTCGCCCGGGCAGGACACCATTCCCACCACCAGCCGAGTATGGACGCCCAGATCGTCGTCGGCGAACTCGTCACCAACGCGCTGCGCCACGCACCTGGCCCCGGACGGCTCCGTCTGGAACTCGTCCGTGAAAGCGGCCTGCTTCGGATCACCGTCCGCGACCGTTCATCGCGGCAGCCACGCATGCGTGTCCCCGTCCCCCGCCGTGTCGGGGGGCACGGCCTGCACCTGGTCACCCGGCTTTGCGAGCGGTTCCATACGGTCCCCCTCGACGACGGCAAACAGGTCGTGGCCGAACTCAGCCTGCGGGGAGAAACACCCTGAGCCGGGCCCGGCCGTCACGTCGGCCGGGCCCGGTGAAGCAGGCGTATGCGAGTCAGGTCACCATCGATACCAACGCCCTCGGCCACCACCGGCACTGGTGGAGCGCATGACGAAGCCGAGAAGCCACAGCACCAACACGGCGACGGCGACCCACCAAAGGATCTTGAGGGCGAAGCCGGCGCCGAAGAGAACCAACGCGAGAAGCAGAACAAGCAGCAGGGGAACCATATTTATCAACCTCCTTCCTTCCGTCTGCCCTGCAATTTCACCGACATGCCGCAACGGTGCCTTGTTTGTGAAGGGAAAGCCGGGGCAGTAGCGGGCTACTGCCACAGCGGCAAACAAGTGACGAGGAGGCGCCGTTTCATGACTGCCGGCGAGAAGGCCAAGGCGAAGACCGAGCAGGCCGAGGGCAAGGCCATGAAGGCCGCGGGAAGCGCCATCGGGAATGACCGCATGGTCGCCGAGGGGCAGGCGAAGAAGAGCGAGGGTGACGCCCGCGAGGCCAAGGAAAAGGCCAAGGACGCATTCAAGCACTGACCTTCCGAAAGGGGCCTCACCGGGCGTGACCCGGTGAGGCCCCTTTCGGTTTCTCAAGTGGCGCTCGCCCCGGTGAAGCCGTCGTCCTGCCGGTACTCCGATGGCTCTCCACGGCTTGCCGGGGCGGTGAGGTGGTCCAGCACGTTGGTCAGGCGCAGCATGCGCTCCAGCACGTCCGGCCGGTTGTCCAGGTGCAGAGTGACACCGGCGGCGGCGGTACGGCGGTGGATCATCAGCAGGGCGGACAGGCCCGTGGAGTCGATCCAGGTCAGGTGGCGAAAGTCCATACGCACCCCGTGCGGCCGCGCGCCGCCGGCTGCCAGGTGCTCGACGACCGTGCCGATCAGGTCGTCGCTCGTGTCGTAGTCGAGGTCGCCGGCCACCCGCACGGTCAGCGTGGTGGGCTCGTGGAGGACGGTGACGGCGAACTCGGTGGTCTGCGGGTCGGTCATGTTCGGGTGCCAGGGTCGGGGACAGGACGGGTGGGGCGGCCGCGCAGTACGGCCCTGCCCGCGTCGATCAGGTCGACGGTGCGGGGGAATTCACGTAGCTGGCCGGCCAGGACGTCCAGCCCGGTCAGGACGGAGTGGGCGGGAACGTGCCTGGCCTCCAGGATGTCGGCGGTCCAGGTCAGGAACGAGGTGAACAGTTCGGGGTCGTCGACGTAGAGGGCGGTGGCCAGGAAGTCGACGATGTGTGCGATGTCCTCCGCGGTGCGCTCCCGCTGTGCGTCGTCGTAGTTCCTTGCGGCCGGGAAGCGGGTTTCGAGGCCGGCCAGGGTCTGCTTGACGAGCTGGAGGCGGGACCGGACGACCATGGTGTACTCCTGGTCGGCCAGATGCGGCAGATCGTCCGTCATCTGTCGGATCGCCGCCGGACGGGGCCGGGCGAGGCCCGCTTCGAGCACGGCGGCCGCGCCGCGGGCGTCGGCCGCCCACTCATCGGCGCCCAGCGCCCGGGCGTAGCGGCCGTCGGGGCCGAAGGCGCGGCCACCGGCCAGGACGAGGACGCCGACGGCCTGGCAGGCGGTGATGGCGGCGTGGGCGGCCGGCAGATGGGTGGGGATCGATCCGGACAGCAGGACGGCGTCGGGGTTGGTCTGGTGCAGGTGGGCCACGAGGTGCGGCGTCGGGGTCTGCGCGCCCAGGTAGTCGACCTGCCAACCGCGCAGGTGGAGTACCTCGGCGACGAGCCGGGCGGGGAAGGCGTGCCATTCACCGTCGATGCAGCCGACCGTCACCCGGCCCTGGCGCGGGGTGCGGCGTTCGCGTGCCGGCCGGCGGTGGGAGAGGGAGGCGATCACCCGCTCGTTGATGGCGGTGGCGGCGTGTTCCTGGGCCACCGTGATGCGGTCGGCGGCCCATTCGACCCCGACCTTCGCCTGGACGGGCGCGATCACCTCCAGCAGGAGCGTTTCCTCATCCACACCGTCGGCCACCGCCTTGTGGACGATGTCGACGGCTTCGTATTCGTCGCCGTCGACCACTGCCTGCCACAGCCGGTCCGGCAGACCGGCCGTCGCGGTGGGGTGTCTCACGTACTCCTCCTGCTGTTCCAGGTGCCTGCCCGCCCGTCGACAACGGTCAGCGGGCCGGCTCTGGGGACGCTGACGGCGACGGCGGCCATGTCGTCGTGGCGGCCCGCGCCCAGCCACTGGGCGGCCACCATCTGCACCCGTTCCACGACCGCCTCCGCCGGCAGGCCCGCGCATTCGGACAGGGCCCGCCGCAGACGGTGCTCGCCGAAGAAGCCGTCGCCCAGTGGGCCGCCGCGCGCTTCGGTGATGCCGTCGGTGTAGAGCAGGCAGGTCTCCCCGGGACCCAGCTCCGTCCGGACCGTGTGCGCGGTGACGGTCGGCAGGGCACCGACCAGGGTGCCGTGCGTGGGTACTGCCTCCACCGTGCCGTCGGCGCGGACGATCAGCGGCGGCAGGTGTCCGGCGCTGGTCAGCCGGAGGCGGGCCCGGCTGCCGCGGCGGCGGACCGAGGCGAGCACCAGTGTGGCGAAGCGAGTGTGGTGGGACGTGAGCAGGGCGCCGTTGAGCAGGTCGAGCACGGTCTGATGGTCGTCGGTCAGCGGCAGCAGCGCGTGCAACGTGTTACGGATCTTGCCGGTGAGTACGGCCGCGTCCAGTCCCTTGCCCGCGACGTCTCCGAGGACGACGAGGGTGTCCTGGGAGGGGTCGGAGCCGGGGTGGACATCGTAGAAGTCCCCTCCGACCCGCTCGTGGTCCCTGGCCGCGCGGTAGCCGCCGGCGTACTCGACGCCGTGGACGCTGCTCAGCGTCGGGGGCAGCAACTCGCGCATCAGGGTGGCGGTGACCGTGGCCTGTTCCCCGTAGAGGCGGGCGGCGGAGAGGGCGGCACCGGCGCGGGCGGCGAAGAGGCGGGCGAAGAGCTCCTCGCCTTCCGTGAAGTTCTGTTCGGTGCTGGCCCGCAGCAGGATCAGGGCTCCGGCGGGTACGCCGTGCCCGGGAAGCGGAGTGACGATCACGGAGCCGACCGGTCCGGCGAAGCCGTCCGGGGTGACCCAGTCGGGAATGCCGGCGGGGTCTATCCAACGGGCCGGTACGGGCGGGAAGCCCTGGAGTGCCTCGGCCAGGCCCGGCACTGAGGCCACGTCGACCTGCCGCGTGACCTGGGTGACGAGGCCGCCGCGGCTCGCGAAGGTCAGCGAGTGGCGCCTGCCGTGCGGTGGGGCGACGAGGACGGCGGCGTCGGCGAGATGCGCCGCGGCCAGGGAGGCCGCCACCTCCATGCAGCGCGGCACGTTCAGGGTGGACAGCAGGGTGCTGGACACCTCCGACAGGATCTCGGTCCGCGTCTGCGCGTCGCTCAGCGCGACCTCGGCCAGTCGGCGGTCGGTGTCGTCGACCAGCCACCACACCACGTCACCGTTCCCGGCCGCGGTCGGGTGCGCCTCGAAGTGACGGCCGTTGATGCGGCCGCTGGGCAGGCCGCCTCCCGTGTCGCGCCGCCCGTCGCGGATGCGCTGGTGCGCGTCGGAGAGCCAGGAGGGGACCCGCTCGTGCAGCGGGTCGCCGCTGGACGCACCGGGCAGGAGTGTCCGGGCGGCCTCGTTGATGTCGACGAGGCCGCCGTGCTGGTCGACGACCAGGACAGGGCAGGGGGCCGCGGTCCACGTCGCGCCCACCATGTGGCCGGCGTCGGGTGGGCGGGCGGAGGTATCGAGGGAAGCAGACACAAGCGGAGGCGCGTCGTGCGCGCCCCACCACCTTTCTGCCATGGGAAAATAGATGTCTTACGGCAACAGTCCCGCATCCACCCCGGTATGGCAACCCGCTCTGGGAAGCCGTACGCCGGGGGTGAGAGCATCCGCCTCATGAACGATGCAGGCGGTCGCGCGGCCCGCTGGTCTGCGGCGCTGCGCCGCACGCCGGTGGCGGTCTGGAACGACGACGTCACCGACTGGGCTGCCGCTCTGACGTACTACGCGGTCCTGGCCCTGTTCCCGGTACTGCTGGTGATCCTCTCGATCGTGGGTCTGACCATTCCGACGGCCACACCGGACGTCATCGACCGCATGTCGCAGGCCGCCCCGGTCGCGTCCCGCGCTCTGCTGCGCGACACCCTGCGACAGCTGGCCGAACAGTCGTCGGCGGCATGGACACTGATCTTCCTCGGCGGAGCGGGAGCCCTGTGGTCGGGATCCAGCTATCTGAGCGTCTTCCGCCGTGCGCTGCACGCCATGCACGGCACGAGTGCGCATCGGCCGGTCTGGCGCACCGCTCCGCGCATCATCGTTACGGCCCTCGTTCTGATCTCGCTCCTTCTCACGACCACCCTGGCGCTGTTCCTCACCGGCGGCCTGGCCCGGCGTCTGGGCCGGGCGCTGAACCTGGGCACCGCGCCGCAGGCCGTCTGGGACGCGCTGCGGTGGCCGGTCGTGGCCGCCGTCGCCGTCATCCTGGTGCTCGTGCTGTACCGCTCGGGCCCCGCGTCCTCCCGCCCGGTGCGGAAGATGGCCCCCGGGGGCACCCTGGCGGTGGGGCTCATGCTGGCCGTCTCGCTCGGATTCGCCGTCTACACCTCCCACGGCGGCACCTATCACCGTCTGTACGGTTCACTGGCGGGGGTCGTGGTCTTCCTGGTCTGGCTGTGGCTGGCCAACCTGGCCCTTCTGGTCGGTGCTCAGTTCAACGCGGAGCTGACGAAGCTGAGCCCCGAATGACGCTGGTTGCCCGTCGGCTTCCCGGGTAGAGCGATGGAATACGCGGGTGCTCCCGCAGCACCCTTTCTCACTGAAAGTGATGGGTTCGTGACACTTCCCGGCGGTGCCGACGACCGCGCCGAGAGCCCGGGTGACGATCCGAGCGTCGACGCGCGGGAGATCGCCGATGCCGTGGAGCGTCTGACGAACCTGTGGGCCCTGGCCGCTCAGGAAGCACCGGTACGGCTGTCCCCGCACCAGCTGCGGGCGCTTCGGGCGCTGGAGACGACACCGACGGTGAATCTCACGGGCCTGGCGGCGCGCATGGACATAGGGGTTCCCACCGCCAGCCGCCTGTGTGACCGGCTGGAGGCGGCGGGCATGCTGGAGCGTGCGCTGCACCCGCACAACCGTCGCGAGTTGCAGCTGAGGCTCACCGGTCAGGGGCGCCGCGTCCTGCGGGACGTGGCCCGTCGACGCGTCCAGGCCCTGGCCGGAGTGCTGACGACCATGGCACCCGCGGAGCGATCGGCGCTGATCCGCGGCCTGAAGGCCTTTTTCTCCACTCAGTGCGAGGCATCCTTCCAGCCACCGCGGGCGCCATGAGGTCAGCGGGTCGGCCGGGACCGCGGGGGCGTCCCGGCATCGCGACCGGCCCAGTCGAGGCAGACGACGGCGGCGTCGGACAGGAGGCCCTCGCCGCCGACGTGTTCGATAAGACCGGCGACGACCGATCGGGCCGCCTCATGCGGTGAGACCTGCCGGGTCGCGCCCAGGATCTGGCGCAGGACGCCCTCGCCGAACACCTCCCCGCTCGCCGACCGGGTGCCGTGGACGCCGGTGCTGATGGCGACCAGGCGGTCACCGGCCTCGACCTGGAAGCTCTGTTCTTCGTAGAGGGTCTCCTCGAACATGCCGAGAGGCATCTGCGCCTCGAGTTCGACGCGTTCGATCGTGGCACCGCGCTGGCGGTAGAGCTGGGGGGAACCCGCGTCCACGGCGCGCACCGTGCCGGTGGCCAGGTCGAAGCCCAGGAGAAGGGTGGAGGCGTACATCTTGCCTCCGTACTGGGAGTAGACGGCCTGGTCGGCGAGGCATGCCTGGTCGGCCAGGCCGATGCCGGCGCGGCGGGCGTTGCGCAGCGCACCGACGGTGAGACTGGTGAGCAGGGCCGCGTCGATTCCCTCGCCCATGCCGTCGGTGACGGTGAGAGTGAGGTGGTCGGCGCTGGTCGACCAGTCGAAGTTGTCGCCGCCGATGGCGTAGGCCGGCTCCAGGTGAGCGCCGATGACGTATTCGTCGCGGGCGCACCCCCGGCCCGGGAGGAGTTGCCACTGCATCTCGGCGGCGAGGGTGAGACGACGGGTGCGGCGGGCCTGGAGATACAGATCGGTGTCCCGGCCCGCCGTGGCGACCTCGTGGCCCAACGCGGTGGCGAAGTCGTCGAGCCTCAGCACCGTGCCCGGGTCGGTCGAGCCGGCGGGCATGCGGACCGAGAGCACTCCGATGCGGTCCCCGCGGACGGTGATGGGCAGGTGAACCATCTGCGTGGCGGGGTCGGCCGTGACTTCCACCACGGGTTTCTGGGTGGTGAAGGCGGTACCGGCGGGGCCGTCGTGGGCGGAGACCGGATCGCCGGTGTGTGGCAGATGGGTGACCGGCTGCAGGACCGTCAGGCCGTAGTCGGCGAGGAGGAGTGTCACGTTCAGGGCATCGAAGCGCTCCGCCAGCAGGCGGACGGCGGTGGCCACCAGAGCGTGCGGCGGAGCCGCGCGCAACTGGGCTTCCGCGGACGGGCCCGGTTCGGAGGGATTCACCATGCCTCCACCTTCTCCCCTTACGAACTCCACGCTATCGCGATCGGGGTCTGGTGAGGAGCGGGCCGCGACCGCGGTGCGCCGGCCTCCTCGGTCGCCGCCCGGACGTCCCGCACACGGGTGGAGTCGTGCACCGGGATGACACGGACGCGTGTCACCGGGCCACGGACACACCCGGATGGCCCAGGCGACGAGAGGTGACGATGGCGCCTTTGCCGGGCTCGGTGCCACCGGTGAGCTATCCGCCTGCGAGGCCGGGCCTCGACCGCACCGGCCTCGCCGTCCCGGCTGGGCGTGCTGCTGATGCTCGACCGGCTGGTGACCGCCGGCTTCGTCGAGCGCGCGGTCAGCGCCGTCGACCGGCGCGAGGTGCGGCCGGATCTCAGCAACCACGGTCGCACCTTCCTCGCCAACCCGCGCGCGCCGGGAGCAGGGGCGTTCCGCGACACGACGACGGTGCTGACACACGGCGACCGTGCGCTGCCCCGTCGTCAGGCGGTGCTGAGCATGCCTTCGCGCAGGCGGGTCAGGAGGCGGGAGATCAGCCGGGAGACGTGCATCTGGGAGACGCCGAGACGTTCGCCGATCTCGGCCTGGGTGAGTTCCTCCACGAAGCGCCAGTGGATGATCTTGCGGTCGCGTTCGTCGAGTTCGGCGATCATCGGGGCGAGCGCGTGGAAGTCCTCGACCAGGCCGAGGGCGGAGTCCTCGTTGCCGATGAAGTCCGCCAGTGCGGCCTCGCCGTCCTCGCTGCCGTTGATCGCGGCGTCGAGGGAGGCCGACTTGTAGCCGTTGGAGGCCAGTTGTGCCTCGACGACCTCGTTCTCGGGAAGGCTCATCAGCTCGGAGAGTTCCTTGGTCGTCGGTGTCCGGCCCAGTCGGCTGCGCAGTTCCTCGCCCGCGCGGGCGAGTTGCACGCGGGCTTCCTGGAGCCGGCGCGGGACGTGCACGGCCCAGGAGGTGTCGCGGAAGAACCGCTTGATCTCGCCGACGATGTAGGGGACGGCGAAGGAGGTGAACTCGACCTCGCGGGACAGCTCGAACCGGTCGATGGCCTTGATCAGGCCGATCATGCCGACCTGGACGATGTCCTCCATCTCCTCCGGCCCCCGGCTGCGGAACCGGCCGGCCGCGTAGCGGACGAGGGACATGTTCATCTCGATGAGGGTGTTGCGCGCGTACTGATGCTCCGGCGTGCCCTCCTCCAGCACCGCCAGCTGGTCGAAGAACACCTTCGACAGCTCCCGGGCGTCCTTCGGCGCGACCTTCGAAGGGACGGCGATCTCCGGAACGTCCACCATCCGCTCGGTGGTCTGCACGGTCGTCGTCGCCATCATGGGCCCCTCCCGGTCGTCGTCCTCGCCGGTGCGTCGTCCGGCAAGCACGCGCATACCCCCATCGCGGGCCGGCATGCCTCGGACCTCTCCCTGTCCCGCTCGGCTCCCCGTGGCCGCCCGGACCACATGCCTGACCTGGGTGAACCGGGGCACCGGTGCTGGTGAATCCACACACTCCGTCTAAACCGAGGTGAGCCATGACGCAGGATCTGACCCCCAAGTACACGGTCCCCGGCATCGAGCGCGAGGCGGCCGGCCGGCTCATCGGTCTGCTCCGGCTGCGCCTGCACGCGCTCAACGATCTCCACCTGACGCTCAAGCACGTGCACTGGAACGTGGCAGGACCGCACTTCATCGCCGTCCACGAAATGATCGACCCGCAGGTGGACCGGGTGAGGGAGATGGCCGACGACGTGGCGGAGCGCATCGCCGCGCTCGGCGGCGTCGCGCAGGGCACGCCGGGAGTGCTCGTCGCCGAGCGCACCTGGGACGACTACTCCATCGGCCGGGCCGACGCGATCGCCCATCTCGGCGCGCTCGACCTCGTCTACACGGGCGTGATCGAGGGCGTCCGCGCCGCGATCAAGGAGGCGGGCGACATCGACACCGCCACCGAGGACCTGCTCATCGAGCAGCTGCGCGATCTGGAGCAGTTCCAGTGGTTCGTACGGGCCCACCTGGAGAGTGCGGGCGGCACACTCACCACCGGACAGGCCCGGACGGAGAGCGAGGCCGCGGCCGCGGCAGCCGAGCCGAACTGATCACGGAAAGCGCCGGCGGGCAGCGTCCACGTCCCACGTGGCTCAGTGAGCCGCGTTGTGCAGGTCCGTGAGCAGAGCATCGAGGACCGACTCCTCTTCGACACGTACTCCGTGCTCGGTCATCGCGGCGGCCAAGGGCGGATCCCACGGCGTCGCGGCGGCCGTGCCCGTCAGGTGCTGCGGCTCGCTCACCCTGGTCACGGCCGCCCGGTAGTCGGCGACGCCGTACCGCCAGGGGCGCCACGGAGCCACTCGCCCCACCGCGGTGGCGATGCGCACCCCACCCCAGTCGAAGTCCGCGTGGTGGAGGAGGACCGCTCCGCGTGCGGACAGACCGCGCAGCAGGGTGAGCGCGGCCGCCGAGGGCTGCCCCTGGAGGCACACCATGGGCGGGCACGCCGGGCCGAGCGTGTCGGCGGCGGCGGACAGGACGGCCGGGTTCTCGCACACGCGGACGTCTCCCGTCGTCGTCGTGATCCGGTTCGCGGCCCGGCGGGTGAGGGAACGCAGCGTCAGGACCGCGGGCTCGCCCTCGTCGGCCATCCAGTCGAGGGCGGGGGTGCCGCGCAGGTTGAGGGTGAGCACGGTGGACGACACGTCGTCCTTGAGCAGGCCGGCCGACGCCCAGGCCTCCCGCCGCCACTCGGCGCCGGCGCCGTCGGGGAAGCCGGTGAGCGCGCGGATCCCCGACAGCACGAGCGTGGCGAGCGGGGTCCCCTCGTCCAGGGCGTGGGCGCCGGTCAGCCGCAGTGCCGCGAACGCCGCCCGTGACACCGGGGGGTCGGCAGGCAGTGCGCACAGCGCCCGCACGGCGGCGGCGACCAGGGGCCCGGCGGCTTCCGGGCTGCGGGCGAGCCGCCGTACGAGACCGTCCTCGCGGATCCGCCCGGCCCAGTCGGCCAGTTCGGCGTTCACGGTGGCGAGCGGGGCCAGGGCCTCCTCCCACGCCTCGACGTGTCTGTCCCGCGTCTCCGCGCGCAGTACGACGGGCCCGGTGAGGGCGACCACGGCGGCCTCCAGGCCGCCGGGGCTGACGCCGGAGCGGCGCAGGACCTCTTCCACCGTGTCGAGGCGCACCGTCAGGGACCGGCCCGCGCTCGGGGGGCGTCCCAGCAGCCGCTCGGCGGCCCGGCGTTGGAGGTCGTCGGGGTGCGCCAGGGCGACCGTCCCGGTGAGCGGCCGCCCGGCCGCCATCCGCTGCCGGACTCGTTCCAGGAGCCAGGCCAGACCCGGGTCTCCGAGCAGCCGCCCGAGCCGTTCGCCGTCGACCTTCGCTTCGGCCGCGAGGGGGTTCACGTCCACGGGGCCCCCGGATCGACCGTGACGTCGCGGGCGGGGGCGGGCACCTGGGCGGGAACCGCCGCCGGCCCCACGGTGGTGCCGGGCTCGGGGCCGCGCCGGCGTTCGCCGCCGTTCCACTCCCATCGGGTCACCAGGACGGCGTCGATGTCGTCGACCCGGGACAGCTGGGCGATGGCGATGCCGGGCACCTGCGGGTAGCAGGCCCACTCGCGTTCGCTGGTCATGACGACGTCGAGGTCGAAGGCGCGCAGCAGACCCAGGCACTTGGCGCGGGAGTCGTCGTCCACGCCCGCGAACGCCTCGTCGAGGGTGACGAGGCGCGGGGCGTGGGCGCCGCCCGCGCTCGCGTAGTGGGAGGAGGCGGCGGCGAACAGGGGGACGGAAGCGGCGAGGACGCGTTCGCCGCCGGAGGCGGGGCCGGTGGCCGGTACCCACTTGCCGTGCTGGTGGCGTTCGACGCCGAACTCGTGCCAGGCACGG
This sequence comes from Streptomyces sp. NPDC020299, assembly GCF_044387825.1. Taxonomy (NCBI): domain Bacteria; kingdom Bacillati; phylum Actinomycetota; class Actinomycetes; order Kitasatosporales; family Streptomycetaceae; genus Streptomyces; species Streptomyces sp. NPDC020299. Next base: position 94,093 of record NZ_JBIRWL010000010.1, on the reverse strand, counting down.
TAGTCGAGGGCGGCGGTGAGGTCCTCCTGCCAGCTGCCGGTACGGTCGTCGGCCTGCCGGCGGGCGATCTGCTCCTGGAGGAAGGCGCCGACGGCGGCCCGGTCCTCGGGTGACCAGGCGTCGGCGGACTGGCGCAGCCGGTCCCGGGCCTGGGCCAGCCCCTGCGGGGCGCGGCGGGAGGCACGCCAGACCAGGCGCAGCTTCATGCCCGTGGACGTCGGTCGCTCCTCCAACTCCCGGTTCATGGCGCGTACTTGATGTTCGGCCGCGCCGATCAGTTCCTGGAGGGTGCCGGCTACCTCGGTGATCAGGTGGGTCTGGAGGATCTCGCGTTCGTGCGCGGACAGGATGCGGGTGAGTTCGGTGACCTCGGTGGCGAGGGCTTCGGCGAGTTCGGGTACGGCGCGTTCTCGGCCCTGGTAGACGATGTCGACGCGCATGCCGTCCTCGCCGGGGCGGGCCGTGGCGGTGTGGCCGTGCCGGGACAACGCGTCCTGGAGCCGGCCGAGTTCCTCGCTGAGATGTTTCTGGATGCGTTCCCAGGCCGCGTCGGAGTCGTCGGTCGTGGCGAGGCGGGACTCGACGGCGCGGGCGAGGGTCACGGCGGGGGTGGCCGCCCACGGCCCGCCGTCCTCGTCCGGTACGGGCAGGTCGGGGAGGGCCACGGCGAGCAGTCCGGTCGCCGTGAACCGCTGGAGCGCGGCGACGGCCCGTTCACGTGCGGCGGTGGCGTCGGTGACATCCTCGGCGAGCCGCTCGATACGCCCCTCCGCATGGCCGGCCCGCCGGTCGGCGGCCTGGATGTCCTCCTGGGTGCGCTGCTGTTCGAGCGCGCAGGCGCGTGCGGCCTCCCCGGTCTCCTCCAGCCGCCGCTGGAGTTCGGCGACGGCCGCTCCGGCGGTGGAGCGGAGGGTGCGCAGGTGTTCGTCGGCGGCCGCGGCGAGGCGGGCCGCCTCCGTGGCGCGTCCGGCGAGCTCGGAGGCGAGCTGCTCGGCGCGGCCGGTCTCGGCCCGTTCCCCGTCGACCGCCTGCTCGGCGTCCGCGCGCTCGCGCGACGCGGGCCAGAGCGCGGCGAGGTGGACGGCGTGGTCGGCGAGCGCCTGCCGCACGGCGGCCAGGCCGTCCCGGCCGGCGGGGAGGTTCAGGTCGGCCGCCGTGTCGCCGAGTTCGCCGGCCGTACGGTCGGCTTCGGTGGCCGCGCGGGCCAGTTCGGCGGCCCGCTCCCGCTGCCGGGTCCGGGCCCGGTGCACGGCGCCGGCCGCCGCGCCGTGCCGGGCGTGGGCGCGGCGCAGGTCGTCCTCGCCGGGTACGGCGGCGAGTTCGGCGTCGAGTACGGTGCGCCGCTCGGACACCGCCCGGCGTTCTGCGCCGAGTCGCTCCCGCTCGATCTCCAAGGCCGTCTGTTCGAAGCGCAGTTCCCTGATCCGGTTGCGGCGGTCCCGCTCCCGGGCCCCCTCCCCCACGTACTGGGCGCTGTCCTTGGTCCAGCCGCCGGTGAGCGCGCCGACCCGGAAGCGGCCGTCGGCGCAGACCCAGGTACGGCTGTCGCCCTCCCGGTCCGTGTCCACCAGCGCGATGGCGGCCAGCAGGCGCTGGACGGTCTGCTCGCCGACGGCAGCGGCCCCGGCGTCGGCGTGGTCGACGGCCGGGCACAGCGCGCGGTCGAGTCCGTGTCCGGTGGGCAGGTCGAGCGGGTCGAGGAGTACGTCGTGGCCGCCCGCCGGCACCGCGGTGCCGTCCGGCCTCACCCAGGCGTCGAGGAGCCCGGAAGCCTCCAACGCGGCTTCCAGGCCCGCCCGTTCGGCCTCCGTCACATGCGGGCGGAAGTCGACGAGACGCCAGAGCGGGGCGCCGAGGGCGCGGGTGCGGACGTCGGCGGTGCGGGTGTGCGGAGCGGTGGGTCCGCGCTGTCCGCCGGTTTCGAGGGCGGCCAGTTCCTCGGCCCGCTCGCGCAGGCGTTCGGCCGTCGCCGTCTCCCGCTGGGCCAACGCGGCTGCCCAATCAGCAAGTTGGGCACCGAGGCCGCGATGCGCGGCGGTGGCGGCGAGTCGGGCCGGGTGGGGCCCGTCCAGGCTGCCCGTCCAGCCCTGCACGGCGTCGAGCACCCCAGGCAGCCCGTCGACGCGCAGTTCCACGCACCCCGACAGGTGCTCCCGTACGGCCGCGACCAGGGCGTGCCCCGCCTCCGTGACCGCCTCCTCGGCCTCGGCCAGCAGTTCCGCGCTGTGCCCGGCCTCCTCGTCGGCCTCGTCGGCGCGCAGCCGGGCGGCCTTGCGGGCCTCCTCGGAGCGTTCGGCCGCTGCCACGAGGGTCTCCACGTGGTCCACGGCCCGCCGCCTGCTCGCCGTGGCCTCGTCGGCGGCGCGGCGCAGGGCCGGGGCGGGGGCTCCGGAGGTGCGGGGTACGTCGATGCGGGCCGCCGCCGCGCTGTCGGCGACCCGGCCTTCGATGTCGCCCAGGGCTTCCCGGGCGGCGGTCAGCCGGTTCGTGGCGGTGGCGAGCCGGCCGAGGGCCCGGGTGTGCGCTTCGGCGGCCTTCTGCCGGTCCGCCTCGAAGCGGACGGCGTCCCCGGCCGTGCGGGAGGCGTCGGCCGCCGCCTGGTCGAGGGCGCGCGCGTCGCGCATCTCGGGCCCGGACCGCAGTGCCGTGTCCTGGGCGCTCAGCCGTGCCGCCCGCTCGGCGAGCGCCGCCGCGCGGTCCTGCGCCTGGGTCCGGTCCGTCACGGCCTGGTCGTGGTCGGCCTGCGCTCTGACGAGTTCCCGCTGGAGGTGTTCGTAGCGGGCGTGTTCGGCGCGGGGCAGGCGGGCCCTGCGCCGGGCGGCGATGCGGGCGTAGCGCCGGTAGTGGTCGAGGAACGCCGACGACGCCTGCTCTGCCTCGCGGGCCGCGCGCAGTTCCTCCTTCTCCTCGTCCAGCGACCGGAACGCCTCCGCCGCGTCGGCGATGACCGCCTGGTCCATCGGCGGCAGCGCCTCCGTCAGCGCCCGGGACAGGGCTGCCTCGTTGGGCCGCTTGGACAGCTGGGGCTGGCGCAGCTGGATGAGCAGGTCGACGAGCGCGCCGTAGCGCCGCTCCCCCAGCCCGAACAGGGCCTCGTCGACCGCGCGCCGGTACGCCTTGGCGGTGTCGTACACCATGCCGTGGCCGCCGATGGCCTCGGCGAGCCGGTCCCGGGACAGGGCGGTGCCGGTGGCGTCGAGCAGGTCGAGTCCGGCGGCGATCCGCTGGGTGGTGACGGCGAACCAGTGGCGGGCGATGCCGCGTCCGGCGACGGCCTTCAGGCCGCACAGCAGGGTGCGGTAGTGGCCCTCGCCGGTGGTGTCGTCGAGCCGGCCGAACTCGATCCAGGTGTAGCCGAGCCGTTCCGGGTGGGGGTGTTCGCCGCCCAGGAGCAGGTTCCACTCCATGCGCTTGCCGGGGTCGCCGTCGGGCTCGACGCGGCGCGCGGAGAGGTCGCCGTCGAGCAGGAACGGCAGGGTGAGGGCGAGCACCTTCGACTTGCCGGTGCCGTTGTTGCCGCGCAGCAGCAGCCGGCCGTCGCGGAACCAGAACTCCTCGACGTCGTAGTGGAACAGGTCGACGAGCCCGATCCGCAGGGGCCGCCACCGGCCGGGCGCGGGGGCGGGGAGTACCAGGCCCGGGAGCGCGGTCTGTACGGTCCGCGCGGTCTGTGCGGTCTGTGCGGTCTCCACGGGCGGGGCGGTCACGGCGCGGGTCACCTTTCGTCGCCGGTCGTTCTGATGACGGCGTCGCCGACCGCGTACCGCGCGAGGGCGGGGCGGGGCACGACGCCTCGCGGGGTGTGCTCGGCGAGCCCGAGGGCCTGGAGCTTGGTCAGGGCCTGTGCCACGAGCGCGGGTTCGGCTCCCGGCTCGCGGGCGCTCTTGGACCAGAAGTTGCCGTGTTCTACTGCGAGTTCGCGTACGTGCGCGGCCAGTTCGGCGACTGTGACGGGCCCGTCGGCCCGCGCCAGGTGCTGGGCGATCAGCAGGGTGATGTGGCCGTGGGTGCCCTGTTCCGGCATGCGTACGTCGGTCAGGTCGTCCAGCGGATCGACCATGGCGATGCCCTCGGCGCGAACCTCGGCGACCAGGCCGGTCAGTTCGGTGATCCGGGCGGTGATGAAGCCGCGCTGCCGGGTGAGGTAGCCGAGTTCGTCGTCGGTGAGGTCGTCGTAGTAGAGCACGGGGTCGTCGAGGAGGCGGCGGGTCAGTTTCCAGCGGATGGTGCGGAAGCGCAGCTCGTCGCTGTCGAGGGCGGTCCGAGCCGTCATCTCCGTCAATCGCTCGTCGAAGTCCTCGGCCTCGATCAGGGAGGGTCCGCGCAGGGAGGCCGGCATCCCGGCGAGGACGCGTCGGCGTACGTCGTACAGCACGTCCCCCGAGCCGCTGACGTACGCCTCCTCGTCACCGGCGACCCGCCGCAGCACCCCGAGCCGGAGCAGCAGGCGTACGACGGCGGCGAGGTCGAGGCGTTCGTCGCGCCGCTCCAGGGTGAACTCGATCCCAGCGGCGAGGAGTTCGGGGTCGGCGGCGGCCAGCACGACCTGTTCGGCGAGGCGGCCGAGGGCGACCTGGGCCTCGCCGCGTTCCAGGGCGGCGAGGGTCAGGCAGAGCAGGACGTAGCGGCGGCGGGTGAAGGGCAGGGCGGTGCGGGCCGCCTCGCGGGCGGGGTGGGTGGCGTCGGTGAGGGTGCCGGGGGTCTTGCGCAGCCGGGCGGCGTCGGCGTCGGTGCGCAGCGTCCAGCCGACGTTGCGTTCGAACCAGTCGCGCAGTGCGGTGGCGTGCCGGCGCACCAGCCGGAACTCGTCGGCGTACGGCCCGTCGGCGGTCAGCAGCGGCTCCTTCAGCAACGCACGTGCGGCGCGCTGGAATTCGGCCTCGCGCTGGCCTTCGAGGACCTCCGCCAGGGGGCCGGGTGAGCCGGTCACCGTTGCTCTCCCAGTCACCGTTGCTCTCCCATCCTGAGGTCGACGATGTCGATCAGATGGTCGGGACCGCTGAACACCCCGTCGACCGTCCGCACTTCGGCCGTCGAGCCGTCGTCCAGCGCGGTCAGCCGTATCTCCATCGAACCGTCCGAGCTGGTCGCCGTGGTGGTCGTCATGCCCGGCCGCCAGGTGGCGAGGGCGTCGCCGAGCAGCCGCAGGAACAACTGGAAGGCGAGGGGGTCGAGTTCACCGAGCCGGGACAGCCGTCCCGGCCCGCCCGTCGCGAGCCGGTCGCGGGCCTGCCTGGCCTGAGCCGTCTGCCGGGCGGCGAGTTCGGCGAGCCGCCGTTTCGCCTCGCCCCGGTCGGCCACCCGGCGCGGCCTGCCCCGGCGTTCGTAGCTTCCGGTACGGCGCAGTTGGGGGCTGATCCGCAGCGGTCGCGCCTTCGCCCAGGGCGTGGCGGCGGGCTCCGGGGCGGCGGCGCGTTCGGCGAGGGTGTCGGCGTCGACGGTGAGGTGCCGGGACGAGTGCAGCCCGAACGCCACCCGCCACAGCCGGTGCCGCGTCTCGTCGTCCGGTGCCTGGGCGAACCAGCGTGCCAGCGTACGGAAGTCCGCGGAACGGTCCGAGCGCCCGGCCCGCCGCTCGTTCAACTGCCGTACGACAGCCAGCAGCTGCGGAATCGCCCCGAGGGCACGCCCGCGCAGCAGCCGGGCCTGCGACTCCCGCCCCTCCTCCGACACGAACCACTGGGCGAGCCCGGACCAGCGCGCGGCCCACTTCTCGTACGCCAGCGCCTCCGCCCGCTCGGCCTCCTCGGGAGCGGCGTCGGCGGCCTCCCGCCCGGCGGCGAGGGCCAGCAGCGGCCCCACCCTCCCCTGATCCTCCAGCTCGCCGATGAGCAGGGCGATCCGCCCGCCGAGCGTGATCAGATCCTGGATGAACCGCTCCAGGTACTGGATCAGCCGGTCCTTGTACGCGAGGAACGCCTCGACCTCGATGTCGTGCAGGTCGATGGTGCGCTGCAACGACCCCATGAAGGCACGCGCGTTGTCCGCGAGGTCGGTGAAGCGCGCCGTCAGCACGGACAGCGCGATATGTGCCTTGGCCGGATCCGGCTCGTCCTCCTGGGCGATCACCAGCAGCGCCCGCAACTGTGTGACGATGTCGTGCAGCGCGACCGCCTGAAGCTCCCCGCGCCGCCCGAGCGCCGCGTCGTACGCCCCGAGCGCCGCCTCGGCCGCCTCACCGGCCCGGGTGAGCTGGTAGATGAACCGTCTGCGGTAGAAGTCCTCGACCGCCGTCACCCGAGCGGTGTCCGGATCGGCCCGCAGATTCCCCCAGCCGACCAGACTGTCCAACGCCTTCACCACCGCCTCCAGGTCCACCGGCCCACTCCCCCCGCCCAGGACGGCATACACGTCCTCCGGCCGCAGATGCACCGCGAACCGCTCCTTGGCGGCGAGGAACGCCCGCATCACCTGACGGTAGAGGGCGGAGTTGGGCGCGGTGAGGTGCGCGAACGGGCTGTAGTTCTGCGAGGTCATCGTGGGTCCATTGTTCCCGACCGCCGCCCCTGCCCGTGCACGATGTCCGTATTTCGCCTCACGCCGAGGGCGTGACCTCGCACTCCGCCCACACCGTCTTCCCCGGCCCGTCGGACCGCGCATGCCAGCCCCAGCGGGACGCCAGCCCCGCGACAAGGACCAGCCCCCGGCCCCCGGTGCCCTCGGGGCCCGGTGCGCGCAACGCCTCCGGGCGGGGCGGTGTGCGTTCGGCGCGGGTGTCGGTGACCTCGATCCGGACCACCGTACGGTCGGGCTCGGTCACGTACAGACGCAGGTGGAAGTCCCGGCCGGACACGTGACCGTGCCGCACCGCGTTGGCGGCCAGCTCGCCGACGACCAGCGCGATCGCCTCGTGCGGGCCGCCGCCGTACGGGATCCCCCAGGTGTCCAGCCGGTGCGCCGCCAGCCTGCGGGCGAGCCGTGCGCCGCGCGGTGTGGAGGTGAAGCGCAACCCGTAGGCGGGCGTTGGGGCAAGGAGGCGGTAGTGACGACCGAGGTTACGGAAGAAGAGAGCACCGCGGGCCAGGCGGCGGACGCCTCGGGCCGGGGCGTGGTCGTCGCGTTCGGCCAGACCATGAAGACACTGCGGCTGCGAGCGGGGCTGGAACGCGAGGAGTTCGGGCGGCGGATCGGCTACTCGGCGTCCACGGTCGCGTCGTTCGAGCAGGGCCGGCGGATCCCGTCCCCCAAGGTCCGCGCCCTCGCCGACCGCGCGACCGCGGAGCGCCCCGCGACCTGATCGACGTGTTCGCAGCCTCCCGCCGCTGGACCAATGCCGAGCTCGAAGAGTTTGGCCGCCGTCACGCGCGTGGCCGCTTCGAGCGCGAGGATCTGACGGGCGCCGAGTGGACCGACGCCTTCGCCGCCTATGGGCTGGATGATGCCACCATCACCGCGCTTCGCGCTTGGGCGGTGGGGTGGGCAGATGACCTCGCGGCCCGTCGCCTGGAAGAGGCCGAGGATTTGGACATCGGCTGACCACGTCCGGATGAGATCACATCTGCAATCGATCAGCGCAAGAACCAAGAAATGGGTAGGTAGCAAAGCAGCAGGTCGTGGGCCTGTCCCGCATCAATTACACCGGGCAGGCCCTGGGCGAAATCAGTCTGCAGGCAGGCTGCGACCCCATCGGCACGGTGATCAGTTGGAGCCGACCCCCTGGTGGGTCCCTCTACGCCTGCCCCCATGTCCTCGGGCGTCGGGAAGCCAGCGTGAACAGGTCAGCGCGCAGTGCGCCGACGGATACCCGTACGCCGGATCCAGCGGTCAGCCGGCCTGCCGGAGGCGCTCCGCTTCGCCCGCCGGGTGAGGACAGACCTCGACGCCGGCCTGGGGAGCGAGTGCGCGCGTTCGTCGTCCTGCCGTACGAACGCCCGTACCGGGTGCCCTGCGCTCTGGCATCAAGGTGTCCTCTGTCTGGTGGAGGTGGGTGGCTGTTCGGGAACCCCAGGCAGCGCCTGCGCGTCAGCCGGCCAGCCGGTTCATCTTGCGGATCTGCTTGTCGAGGACACCGGCGGGAGCGAGACGGCGCAGTACGCGTGCGCGTCCGGCCAGGGGGCCTGCGGTGTAGCGCGGCTTCGGCTTCGGGTCGGTCGCTGCCGTGACGATCGCCTGGGCGACGACGACGGGGGCGTCGCCGTTCCTGACGGCCTGCGCCATGACGCGGTCGACGGTCTGCCGCTGCTTCGCGTACGCGTCCAGTGGGGTGTCGGGCTTCGCGCTGTTGGTCTCGAACCCGGTCCTGGTGTAGGCGGGTTGGACGATGAGCGCCCGGACGCCGTGGTCACGGATCTCGTGGTCCAGGGACTCGGTGTAGCCCTCGATCGCGTGCTTGGAGGCGGCGTAGGCGGCCATGTAGGGCTGGGGCAGGAACCCGAGCACGGACGAGATGTTGATGATGCGTCCGCGTCGCTGGGCGCGCATGTGTGGCAGGACCTCGTTCACCATGCGCATGACCCCGAAGACGTTGGTGTCGAAGACGGAACGGGCTTGCTCGACGGAGGTCTCCTCGGCCGCCCCCATCGAGCCGACGCCGGCGTTGTTGATCAGGACGTCGATCCGTCCGAACCGCTCGCTCACCTCCTGGACCGCTGCGGCGGCCGAGGCGTCGCCGGCGACGTCGAGGCCGAGGAACGTCACGCCGTCGAGCGGGGTGACGCGTGAGGTGTCACGGCTGGTGCCGACCACGGTGAATCCGGCTGCGACCAGGGCTAGCGCGGTTTCCTTCCCGATGCCGGATGACGCACCCGTCACGAGTGCGACCGGCCGATCTGTCGTCATCCTGGACTCCCTCACTCACTTGAAACCAATCGGTTTCCACTACAGTAAACCGATCGGTTTCAGCGTGCAAGCTCGAGCAGGGAGCGTGACGGCGTGGGCAGGATGAGTGCACAGAAGAGGCGTGAGAGCGTCATCCGCGCGGCGATCGCCGAGTTCGCGCGCACGGGATACCACGGCACCTCCACCGCGGCGATCGCCAAGCGGGTCGGCGTCACGCAGCCGTATCTCTTCCGGCTCTTCCCGGACAAGAAGGCGATCTTCGTCGCCGCTCTGATGCGGAGCATGGACGACACCCGCCTGGCTTTCGAGAGGGCGGCCGACCGGGTGGAGGGCGGCGAGCAGGCACTGCAGGCAATGACGAGGGCTTACGCGCAGCTGATCTCGACGCGCCCCGAAACGCTCCTGATGCAGATGCAGGGATACGCCGCCGTGGCGGCCGCCGAGGCGCAGGGCGATGACCTGATCGGCGAGGTCGTCCGGGCCGGCTGGATGAGGATCCGGGAAACCGTGCACCTGTCGCTGGGCGCCGATGCCGACGAGACGGCAAGCTTCTTCGCTTGCGGCATGCTCGGCAACACGCTTACGGCTATCGGGCTTCCCGCGAGTGCCAGGCGGTGAGGGTTGTTCTGGACGGGCGATGCGTCAGCTCACGCCTGCCGCGTCGAGCAGGGTGGTCACCGTGGGTGCGATGAGCCCGGTCAGGCTGTCGGCCTGGATTCCCGCGCGGGCGCTGGCGCCGTCGAAGACCAGGCTGAGCTGCCGGGCCAGCAGATCGGGATCGCTCGCCCCGCCCTGTTCGGCCTCGGCGCGGAAGAAGGCGGTCAGGTTCGCCTTGACCTGATGGGCGACCCGGCTCGCGGGGTGACTCTGGTCCTTGAGTTCGATCTGCACGGCCAGGTACGGGCAGCCGTGGAACTCGGGCGCGCTTGCCTGCGATTCCACCTGCCCGAAGACGTGCAGGATCCGCTCGCGGGGTGGACGGTCATCGTCCGCCGCCGGCAGGAGCGTCGCCACGTAGGCGGAAGTACGCTGCTCAAGGCTCGCCGCCAGCAGCTCGTCCTTGCTCTCGAACAGCTGGTACATGGAGCGCTTCGACACCCCCGCCGCCTTGCACAGCGCCTCGACGCCGATGCTGACGCCGTCCCGGTAGGTGAGCGTGGCCGCCGCCCCCAGCAACCGCTCCCTGGGGCTCAGCTTCACTTCGGTGGTCATACCGCGAGGTTAACCCGAAGCGGACGAAATGAAGACCGATCGGTTTTCAAGGGCTCTGGACAGAGGCTCGGCGACGGCCTGGGAGAAGGGCCGTCGCCGAGCCATGACGGTGTGCACGCCTGTCGTCCCTGGCAGGGCGACACGCGCCGGGGCCACTCCGAGTAACGGACCCGTCCTGGGCGACCTGCCGCTACGCCGGGACCGCGGTCTGGCCGGGCGTCGTCTCCACCGGGATGCGGTGCAGCCCCTTGCGGTCGTACCACCCCAGTACGCCGAAGCCGAACAGCACGGCCGCCACGAGTCCGGCCGCCATCATCACCCAGCCCCGCGTCAGACCCGCGTCGCTCTGGGCGTCGTAGTAGAGGATCGACCTGATGCCGCCGGTGATCTGCCGCAGCGGCTCGAACTCCGCGAGGAAGCGGTAGAAGCCGGGCAGTGCCTCGATGGGGGTGGTGGCACCGGCCGTGGGCACCGCCATCCCGATGAAGACCAGCGTGACCACCAGCATGCCGGGCGTGCCGAAGACGGCGAGGAGAGTGAGGGCGCCGATCCCGGTGACGGCGACGGCGCACACCGAGTACAGCCACAGCAGGGGCAGGTGGGAGGCGTCCATGCCCATGATGCCGACCGCGCCGGCCATGACCAGGGTGCCCGTCAGCAGGGACAGGGCCGCCATGAGGGTGCTGCTGATGGCGAGGGTCTGGACCCGGGTCGCCCGGATCAGCGGGCGGTGCAGGCGCCGCGGGCCCATGTCGTTGTGGGTGTAGCCGAGGGCGTGGTCGACCTGGCCGCTGATGACGTTGGCGGAGAGCATGCCGACGACCACGAGGGTGAGTGCGTAGTAGAACGCCGTCAGGCCCAGGCCGCTGTGCGAGCCGAGGGGGTGACCGTCCTCGACCGTGACGGCGGCCGGGTCGGCGAGCAGGACGCGTGCCGCTGCGGGCAGCTGCGCCTGCGCGGTCCCGATCCGGGCGGTCAGCTCCTTGCCCAGCTGGAGCGAGGCGTTCTCGGCTGCCCGGGTGGTCGCCGTCCGGGCCAGGCCGGAGCCGATGCTGCCGGCGGACTGGTTGGTCAGCACCGTCAGCGTCGGGCGGGCCGGGGTTGCGGTGGGCGCGGTGGCGGTCAGCGCGGTGGCGGAGGAGGTGAAGTCGGCGGGCACGACGAGCGCGCCGAACAGCTTGCCCTTGCCGAGCTCCTCCTTCATCTCCTTCTCGTCCATCACCTTCCAGTCGATCTTGTCCCCGCTCGCGGTCGACTTCTTGATCGACTCGGTGATGTGCGCCCCGAGATCGACCTGCTTGCCGCCGACGGCGGCTCCCCTGTCGGCGTCGACCAGGCCGACGGGCAGCTTGGTCAGGTGGTCGGCCGGATCGATGTTGGCGCCGACGTAGAACACGGCGAACAGCAGCGCGAGTACGCCCGTGATGACGCCGTTCGCGATCCACAGAGGCTTGGCGCGCAGGACGCGGAAGGGGGGCATGCCAGTCATGACGTACGTGTCTCTCGGTCGGGGGACGTGGAGCGTTTCGCCGGGGGCTGCCAGCCGCCGGTGACTTCCTTGACGGGCTTGTGGGGGAAGCGGCGCAGGGCGTACTCCTGTGCGTGGGAGCCCGGCAGGACGTAGAGGGTTTCCTTCTTGTCCCGGAGCGGTCGCAGCACGGTGTCCATGAACGTCCTGCGGTCGTCCAGGTACGGGCCCAGGACGTCCTCGCCGGCGGGGCAGACGGCCAGGCAGTAGCCGGACTTGTAGCCGGGAGGTGAGCTCAGGCTCTGCCACAAGGAGGCACTCTCGGAGTCGGTGACGCGGGAGCGGTAGTCGGCGGCGTCCTCGCTGTCGGCCACCGTCTGCGCCCAGTCGGTGAACCCGCTCATGAACTCGCGGTAGTTGTGCGTGGTGCAGGCCAGCGCGTCGAAGGCGCCGTCCTTGGCGATGGCGCCGACCGGGCAGGCGGCGACGCACAACTTGCAGTCGATGCAGGGGTTGTAGTCCAGCGCCTGCCCGTACGCGCTCACCTCCGCGTCCACCAGGACGGTGACCAGCAGGACGAAGCTGCCGAACTTCGGGTGGATGACGTTGCGGTGCAGACCCATCACGCCGAGCCCGGCGGCCACCGCGACCGTCTTGTGCGCCACCACCCAGATCCGCTCGCTGGGGAAGCGGTCCATCTCCTGAGGGAAGCCGACGGACGGATTGAGCGCGCGGTAGCCGGCGTCCTGGAGCGCCTGGGTGACCGTGCGGGCGGCGTGGTTGGCCTGCTCGTCGGCCTGGTGGAACTCCTGGTTGGCCACGCTGCGGGCCGGAGAGCGGCAGTTGTCGCGGTTCATCCGGACCGCCATCGCGATCAGGGTGCGGGTACCGGGCAGCGCGGACTGCACGTACTCACGCTCGCCAACCAGGTCCGGGTGGTCCAGACCGACCGCGGCCGCGTCGTCCGCGCCGGCCGCCAGACACAACTCGCGCAGCCAGTCCGCGTCGATCACCGCCGGCGGGTTCACCGCGTCACCTGCTCTGCGCCGGGCGAGTACGGCCTGTACCGAGGGGTGGGCGGCCAGCTTCGCCGGAAGCCTGGGGGCCGGGGCCGTCTGTTGCCCCTCGGCGTCGCGCGCGGCAGTCATCCGTACTCCTGGGGATTCGGGCTCGAGGCTCGCCTTCACGGCGGGAAACCGAACAGTTTCACCACCGTAAACCGATCGGTTTCCAGACGCAAGCCCAAGCGGCGAGGCTCCCTTCGGCCTGTCGATCACGTTCCTCGCGGATGTTGGCGTCGATCGCCAGGCGAAAAGAGCCCCGCCTCGCGAGTTCGTCCGGGCCGGCCGGATGCCCGTGAGGCCGTTCGCCTCCGCTGAGGGCCGATGTAAGTGAGCCCACGACCCTTCCTGGCTCACGGCATGCTCGTCAGCTCAGCAACTCTTGGCCGTCACCCCCGAGAGTCCCCGGGTCACCAAAGGGCGGCCGCGACTCGCCGAGCGCAGAGCTGGCGCCGTCGAAGACCAGGATCAGCCGCCAGGCCATCAGAAGGGGACCGCTCGCCCCGCCCTGTTCGGCCTCGGCGCGGAAGAAGGCGGTCAAGTTCTCCTTGACCCTTTGGGCCAATCAGCCTGCTTCAGTCAAGGCCGCGTGCGCTGCGGCGAGGATCTCCCCGGAGAGCGGGGAGCCCTTGGTGGCCCGGGACAGGACCAGCGCACCGAACAGGGTGCACAGGCGGACGATGCCGTCCTGGTCGTCACTGGCCAGAAAACCGGCGAAGTCGGCCACCCCTTCGGCGTAGACGCGACGGGCCTCGCGCCCCCCGCCCTCGCGCGCGATGTCGGTGGCGAGCGCGGCGACCGGGCAGCCGCCCGCCGGGTCGTCGCGGTGCTCGACGGAGAGGTAGGCGTCGATCAGCGCCTGCTGGGCGGCGCGCTGCCCGTCGTGCCGCTCGAGCCCGGCGCTGTAGCGCTGGGCGAGCTCGGCGAAGGCGTGCGCGGTGGCCTCGTCGACGAGTGCCTCCTTGGAGACGAACTGCTTGTAGAAGGCGCCGTGGGTCAGACCGGCCGCCTTCATCAGGTCGGCAACGCTGACCTGCATGCCCTGCTCCCGGAACAGCCGGGATGCGGTGTCCACCACCCGCCTGCGATTTTCCTCCGCCTGCGCCTGCGATACACGGCCCATGGTCACCTCCCATTTAGATGTCGACTGGCATCTATCATAGACCCATGTTTAGATTGCATTCATAATCTAAACAGTCGCGGGTGGCCGACGTCGCCCGCCACGACCAGGAGTGGACATGGAACTGAAGAACGCGGTCGCAGTCGTCACCGGCGCCAATCGGGGCTTCGGGCGGCACCTGGCCGCCCAGCTCGTCGAGCGCGGCGCGAAGGTGTACGGCGCGGCCCGACGCCCCGAGACGGTCGACGTGCCGGGCGTCATCCCGCTGCGGCTGGACGTCACGGACGAGGCGTCGATACGAGAGGCCGCGCGCGTGGCGTCCGACGCGACACTGCTGATCAACAACGCGGGCATCTCCACCGGCGCGACGCTGATGGCAGGCGACGTGGCTGAGGTGCGCCGGGAGATGGAGACCAACTTCTTCGGCCTGCTCGCCGCGACCCGCGCCTTCGCCCCCGTCATCGAGGGCAACGGCGGCGGCGCCGTGCTCAACGTCCTGTCCGCCCTGTCCTGGTTCCACCCGGCAGGACTCGGCTCCTACGCCGCGTCCAAGGCCGCCGCTTGGGCGCTGAGCGACGCGACCCGTGAGGAGCTGGCACCGCGCGGGATCACCGTCTCGGCGCTGCACGTCGGCTACATGGACACCGACATGGCCGCCGGCGTGCCCGCCGATCAGAAGGTCGCCGCCGCCGACGTCGCGGCCCAGGCCCTGTCCGGCATCGAGACCGGCCTGCCCGAGATCCTCGCCGACGAGACCAGCCGGTACGTCAAGCAGAGCCTGTCCGCGGCACCCCAGCCGAACGCGGACTGACGCTCACCCCTCCACCCCGGCGCGACCACCCTCACACCCCTCATGCAAGGACATCTCATGCGCTACACGACCTTCGGCCACCGGACCGGACTGCGCGTCTCCGAGTACGCGCTCGGCACCGCGAATTTCGGCACCGGCTGGGGCGCGGGCGCCGAGCCCGACGAGGCCCGGCGGATCTTCGACCGGTTCGCCTAGGCCGGCGGCACCTTTCTCGACAGCGCGGACGGCTACCAGTTCGGCGAGTCGGAGGAACTGACCGGAAAGCTGATCTCCGCCGACCGCGACCATTTCGTCCTGGCCACGAAGTTCACCCTCGGCGCCGCCCCGCAGCCGGACATCTCCAAGACCGGCAACAGCCGCAAGAACATGGTCGCCTCGGTCGAGGCCAGCCTGAAGCGCCTGGGGACCGACTACATCGACCTGTTGTGGGTGCACTTCCCCGACGAGCTCACTCCGATGGAGGAACTCCTGCGCGGGCTCGACGACCTGGTGAGCGCCGGCAAGATCCACCACGCCGCGCTGTCCAACTTCCCCGCCTGGCGCGTCTCGCGCGCGGTAACCCTCGCGGACCTGAAGAACTGGGCCCCGATCGTGGGCATCCAGCACGAGTACAGCCTCGTCGAGCGCACCGCCGACCGTGAGCTCCTGCCCATGGCCGAGAGCCTCGGGCTCGGCGCAGCCCTGTGGTCCCCGCTCGGCGGCGGACTGCTCACCGGCAAGTACCGCAGCTCCGCCGAGGGGCGCCTGAGCGACCTGGGCATGGTCATCCACACCGAGAGCACCGGCCAGAAGACCGCCGTCGTCGACACCGTCCTGGCGATCGCCGAGGAGACCGGCGTGACGCCCGCCCAGGTGGCAGTGGCCTGGGTGCGCGAGCGCGCCGCCCGCTCCGTTGCCGCGCTCGTCCCGATCATCGGCCCGCGCAGTCTCTCCCAGCTCGACAGCTACCTCGGCGCCCTCGACGTCCAGCTGACCGACGAGCAGTACGCCCGCCTGGCCGAGGTCAGCGCGGTGCCGCTCGGCGTGCCCCACGAAGGGATCGCCGCCAGCCTGGACCGCCTCCAGGGCGGCGCCGCCGACCGTGTCACCGCCCCGGTCGCGCCGGTGGCCTGACGGGTGAACGCGGCTGAGGACGAGGTGAGCCCGCGCCGCAGCCAGGAAAGCAACCCAAACTGTCTCGCACTGGGAGAAGCCCGGGGCGAGCGAAGACCCCGGCCTTTCACGGACGGGACACGGAACGGAGAGGACGATGAAGGCTTTCATGGTCGCGAAGTACGGCGACCAGGCCGGGATGCGCGCCGCCGAAGCACCCGACCCCCAGGTAGGTGCCGAGGACGTCCTGGTCAAGATCCACGCGGCGGGCGTGAACCCGCTGGACCTCAGGATCCGCAACGGAGACTTCAAGGCGTTCATGCCCTACCGCCTCCCGCTCATTCTGGGCAACGACCTCGCCGGGACGGTCGTCCGGGTCGGCACGTCCGTCACCCGCTTCGCGCTGGGCGACGAGGTCTACGCCCGGCCCGACAAGGACCGCATCGGTACCTTCGCCGAACTCATCGCCGTCCACCAGGACGACCTGGCGCCCAAACCGGCCACCCTCACCATGGCCGAGGCCGCCTCCTTCCCCCTGGTCGCCCTCACCGCATGGCAGGCACTGGTCGAGCGGGCCCACGTGCAGCCGGGCCAGAAGATCCTCGTCCACGCGGGCGCCGGCGGCCTCGGCTCCATCGCCGTCCAACTGGCCAAGGCGCTGGGCGCGCACGTGGCCACCACCGTGAGCACCACCAAGGTCGACCTGGCCAGGGACCTCGGCGCGGACGTCGTCATCGACTACCGCACCCAGGACTTCGAAGAGGTCCTCGACGGCTACGACGTCGTCCTCGACAGCCTCGGCGGCGAGAACCTCGCCAAGTCCCTGCGCGTGCTCAAGCCCGGCGGCATGGCCATCAGCGTCGCAGGCCCGCCCGACCCGGCCTTCGCCCGCGAACTGGGCGCGAACCCGATCCTCCGTCTGGCCATGACAGCCCTCAGCTTCAGAACCCGGCGCGACGCCAGGCGCCACGGTGTGACGTACTCGTTCCTGTTCATGAAGGCCAGCGGCGACCAACTGCGCGAACTCACCCCCCTCATCGACGCCGGGAAGATCCGCCCCGTCGTCGACCGCGTCTTCCCGTTCGAAGAGACCCTCCAGGCCATGGAATACGTCGAGAAGGGACGGGCGAAGGCCGGCAAAGTCGTCGTCGCGATGACGTAAGGGCGAAAACAAGTCCCAGGCGCCGGTCACCTTCGGCAGCAACAAGTCCCCCCCGTTACTGTCTTCGTGGCTCCGCAATGGGGCTTCCGGCCTTCGGGTCCGGTATGACTTCCCCCTGGTCCTTGTCAACCACCTGTCCGCAGTTCTGGACAACTGGGATCCCCGCGTCGTCGACGGACTCGCCGCCCGACGACAGGTGATCACCTTCGACAACCGCGGCGTCGGCGCCTCCGGCGGCTCCACACCCGACACGATCGAGGCGATGGCCCGCGACGCCGTACTGTTCATCCGGGCCCTCGGGTACGACAGGGTCGACCTGCTCGGCCTGTCGATGGGCGGCTTCATCGCCCAGGTCATCGCGGCACAAGAACCCGACCTCGTACGCAAGCTCATCCTCGCGGGCACGGGCCCCGCCGGAGGACCCGGCATCGACAAGGTCACAAGCCTCACCATCAAGGACACCGTCAAGGCCGTCCTGACCCGCAAAGACCCGAAGCAATACCTCTTCTTCACCGACACCGCGGATGGCCGCCGGGCGGCCCACGCCTTCCTGGACCGACTGAAGGAACGCACGGACGACCGCGACAAAGCCATCTCGCTCTCATCGTTCCGTGCCCAGCTCAAGGCCATTCACCACTGGGGCCGCCAGGCACCGGCCGACCTGTCGCGCATCCACCAACCGGTCCTGGTGGCCAACGGCGAGAGCGATCGCATGGTCCCGAGCGTCAACACGGTCGACCTGGCGGCCCGGCTGCCCCAGGGCGAACTCGAACCCCTCTACCCCGACGCCGGACACGGCGGGATCTTCCAGCACCACGACAGATGCGTCCCGCGGGCGCTCGAATTCCTGGAACGGTAGCCGGCCGCCGGACAGGTCCGTGGCCCCTGCCCCGCACTCAGCGAGACCGGCACCAGGAAATCCGTCCTCGCACTTCGCCAGAACGACCATCTCAGGCCCCGTCAGAAACAGCGTCGAACGAGCGTCAAGATATTTCCCGAACCCGTCCCTGATGGCGTTGAGACAGAGCGTTCTCGACCCACGCCCCGACCGCGAAGCCGCAGGTGAAGACGCGTGGCGGGAACCTGCAGCGTGCTCCACGCGGTGGACTTGGGGAAACAGGTCGAGCACATCCAGCCCCGCCCGAAGAACCCGAGAAAACTGCAGGTCAGAGGCTCTTCGTAGCCGGTTCCAAAATCGCTACGCACTCCACATGTGACGTCATCGGAAAGATGTCGGCTTGAGCGGGTCTCGGAAAAGGCCAGGTCAGAGGCCATTTCTCGGCCCGCTGTCCCGCCTGCGGGAGGCCAGAGCGTCAAACGAGCGTCATGACGTACAGGCTGCCCTCAGAGGGACGATGAGCCCTTGTCGGTTCGTGAGGCCGGCCTACCGCTGACTCGCCAACTCCGACGGCCGGTGGATCGGGCCGGTGATCTGGGACAGGGGTCTGCCCGTGCCGTGGTTGGCCTGGGCGATGATCTCCGCGGTGATGGAGACGGCCGTCTCCTCGGGTGTGGAGGCTCCAAGATCGAGGCCGATGGGGCAACGCAGCCGGGCCAACCGGTTCTCCGTGACACCCTGCTCGCGCAGGCGGCGCATGCGCTCGTCGTGGGTGCGCCGGGAGCCCATGGCCCCGACGTAGGCGACGGGCAGGTCGAGTGCCAGGCGAAGCAGGGGGACGTCGAACTTGGCGTCGTGGGTAAGGACGCAGACGGCGGTGCGGTCGTCCACCTCGGTGCGTTCCAGGTAGCGGTGGGGCCAGTCGACCACCACTTCGTCCGCGTGCGGGAAGCGGGCGGGAGTGGCGAAGACGGGGCGGGCGTCGCAGACGGTGACGTGGTAGCCGAGGAAGCGGCCGGCCTGGCTGAGGGCCGCGGCGAAGTCGACGGCACCGAAGACCAGCAGACGCGGCCGGGACGCATGGACGTGGACGAGGACGGACAGCCGTTCGGGGCATTCGTCTGCCTGCCCGCCGATGTCGGTGCGGACGGTGCGGCCCGCCCGCAGCAGGGCCCTGGCCCGGTCGGCCACTGCCCGGTCCGCCGGGCCGCCGTCCACGCGCCCGTAGGCGACACGTCCGCCACCGAGCACGCTGAGCGTGGAGCCGAGGAGGCGCTCCGGGCCGTCCACGACCTGTGCCACGGCGACCGGTCGCCCTTGAGCGATCGCGGAGAGAGCCGTGGACAGGTGCGGCTGGGCTGCGGGATCGATGCGCTGGACGAAGACGTCGAGTTCGCCGCCGCAGGTCAGACCGACGGCGAAGGCGTCGTCGTCGGAGTAACCGAACCAGGCCCGCCGCGGAGTGCCCCGGTCGTGGAGCACCTGTCGGCACAGCTCGTAGACCGCTCCCTCGACACAGCCGCCGGAGACGCTGCCCACCACGTCGCCGTCCTCGTCCACCGCGACCGACGTACCGACCGGCAGAGGGGCGCTGCCGTGCACGCCGACGACGGTGGCCAGGGCGAAGGGACGTGCCTCGCGGCACCAGCGCTGCAGTGTGTCAGCGATGTTCAGCATGGCAGTTCTCCATGGCGGGACCAGGATCGGAAGGTGAACGGGCCGCCGCCGCGACGCGGGGAAACGTCAGGCGGCGGCCCTGGGAAGTCCGGCAGCCGGGCGGGGGCAGGCTGCCGGACGAGCGGTGTGCACCCCGCCGGCCCCACGGCATGGGTCAGAGCAATGCCTCGGCGGTGATGGGCAGTTCGCGGACGCGGCGGCCGGTGGCGTTGAAGACCGCGTTGGCGATGGCGGGCGCGACGCCGATCATCACGAGCTCTCCGAGACCCTTGACGCCGAGCGGGTCGGCCTCGCGGTCCTCGCCGTCCAGGAAGATCGCCTTGAGGTCGGGGATGTCGGCGTTGACGGGCACGAGGTAGTCGGCGAGGTTGGCGTTGACGATGCGTCCGTCGCGGTGGTCGGTGACCGTGTGTTCCAGCAGGGCCGTTCCGATGCCGCCGACCATGCCGCCGAGGGCCTGGCTGTCGGCGAGCTTGGGACTGATGATGCGGCCCGCGTCGTACACGCCGAGCACCCGCCGCACCCGCACCAGGCCCAGGGTCGCGTCGACGGCCACCTCGGCGAACGTCGCGTTGTAGCCGTAGAAGGAGTGCCGCTCCGGGCCCGACGGCGGCGCGAAGGAGCCGTCCGCTTCCAGGTGGGTGCGGTCGTTGCGGGCCAGCAACCGCCGGTACGTCTCCCCGCGCGTGGGATCGTTCTTCACGTGCAGTCGGCCGCCCCGCACCACGACATCGCCGGCGGCCACCCCGTACAGCGGTGACTCGCGGTCTGAGACGGCCAGTTCGATCGCCTGACGGCGGGCTTTGTTGCAGGCGTCGAGGGTGGCGGAGCCGACGCTGGCCATGGTCATCGAGCCGCCGTGCGGTGGGGTCGGCGGGTAGAGGGAGTCCCCCAGCCGGAAGGTGACCGTGCGCACGGTGAGTCCGAGGGCGTCGGCGGCGACCTGGGTCTGGGAGGTGTACGTGCCCGGGCCCATGTCGGTGGCGGCGGCCTCGACCAGCGCGGTGCCGTCGGCGTCGAGGCGGGCGCGGGCCTGTGCGGGCATGCGGGCGGTGTCGTAGACGCCGGCGGCCATGCCCCTGCCGATCAGCCAGTCTCCCTCACGTGTCGAGCGGGGCCTGGGGTTGCGGCGGTGCCAGCCGAACTCGCGCGCGCCGACCGTGTAGCACTCGCGCAGCCGACGGGTGGAGAACGGCAGTCCGGACGACTCGTCCTCGTTCGGCTCGTTGCGCCGGCGCAGCTCGATCGGGTCGACGCCGAGCTTGTGGGCGAGTTCGTCCATGGCCGACTCGATGACGAAGGAGGCCGTCTGGAAGCCGGGGCCGCGCATGTACAGCGGCGTGGGCAGATCCAGCGGCACCGTCCGGTACCTCTGGGTCACGTTGGGCATGCTGTAGAGCATCTGCCCGGCCGCCAGGATGGACTCGGTGAACGTCTCGTACGACGACGTCTCGGCGTCCAGCTCGTGCACCGCGGCGGACAGCCGGCCCCGCCGGTCACTGCCGAGGCGCAGACGGTACTCGTACGAGGGCCGGAACCCGGTCCCGAGGTACATCTGCTTGCGACTGAGGACCAGCTTGACCGGGCGCTTCGTCTCACGGGCTGCCAGTGCCGCGACGACGACGTGCGGCCAGCAGCGCAGCGCCGTGCCGAAACCGCCGCCGACGAACGGCGAGATGACGCGCACCGCGTTCATCTCCAGGCCGAACACCGCGGCGAGTTCGGTCTGTGTGCCCACCACCCACTGGGTCTTGTCCCACACGGTGAGCTGGTCGCCGTTCCAGCGGGCGATGGTGGCGTGCGGCTCCATCGGGTTGTGGTGGTTGCGCGCCGTGCGGTAGGTCAGGTCCAGTCGTACGGCCGCCGAGCGCAGGGCCGCTTCGGCATCGCCGCGCGCGTAGGTGGTCGGCTCGTCCGGCTCGGCCTGAGTCAGGTCGGTCGAGGGTTGTTCGGCGTCGTAGCCGACCTTGACCAGGCTCGCGCCGTGCTGCGCGGCCTCCAGGGTGGTGGCGACCACGACGGCGACGGGCTGGCCGTGGAAACGGACGCGCTCGTCCTGGAAGACGCGCAGTCGCCGGCCTGGCGGGTTGTTCGACCCGGAGTTGTCGCGGTACGGCAGCTTCGGCGCGTTGCGGTGGTGGAGCACCTTCAGTACGCCCGGAAGGGCTTCGGCGGCGCCGCTGTCGATCGACGTGATGCGACCGCGGCCGATGCTCGCGTCGACGATGACGGCGTGAACGGACCCCTCGACGTCGTGCTCGGCGGCGTACAGCGCCTGTCCGGTGACCTTGAGTCTGCCGTCCACCCGGGACAGCGACGCACCCACGGCTGCCTGCGGCTGGGGGCTCACTTGGTACCTCCTACGACGCGCAACTGGCGTTCGACAGTGCGCTTGAGCAGCTCGACCTTGAACCGGTTGTGCTGCAGGGGACGGGCGCCGTCCGCCGCCTTCGCGGCAGCGGCCGACCACAGGGCCCCCGAGGGGCGTTCCCCGACGAGGTGCTGCTCGACGGCGGGCAGCTTCCACGGCACGGTGCCCACGCCCCCGGCGGCGACCTTGGCCTCGCGGATCACCCCGCCGCGTACGTGCAGCGCGACGGCCGCAGACGTCAGGGCGAACTCGTACGACTGCCGGTCACGCACCTTCAGATAGCCGGATCTGAGCGGGCGCGGAAGAGCGGGGATCTCCACCGCCGTGATCAACTCACCCTTGTGCAGGGACTGTTCGCGTTGCGGAGTGCTGCCGGGCCGCAACAGGAAGTCGGCGAAGGGAACTTGGCGTGTCCCGTCCGGGCTCAGCAGGTGCACCCGGGCTTCCAGTGCGGCGAAGGCCACGGCGGCATCGGACGGGTGTGTGGCCACGCAGGCGTCGGAGGTCCCGAGGATGGCGTGCGTGCGGTTGTGGCCGTGCAGGGCGGCACAACCCGAGCCGGGCTCGCGCTTGTTGCAGTCGGCGGTCACGTCCCGGAAGTACGTGCATCGGGTGCGCTGCATGATGTTGCCGCCGATGGTCGCCATGTTCCGCAGCTGGGCCGACGCGCTCAGCTCCAGCGCCTCGGAGACGACGGGATACAGCGCGCGCACCTTGGCGTGGGCGGCGGCCTCGGACATGGTCACCAGGGCGCCGATCCGCAGGCCCCCGCGCTCGGTCACCAAGACCTCGCGCAAGGGCAGGCCGCCGATGTCGACCAGGCTGCCGGGACGCTCGACGGTCTCGCGCATCAGGTCGACGAGGGTGGTGCCGCCGGCGATGTAACGGCCGCCGCGGCAGCCCGCGTTGAGAGCCTCACGGGTGTCGGACGCCTTGGTGAAGGCAAAGGGATACATCGGGCCCTCACTTCCGGCCGGCGGTCTGCTCGACCGCCCGCACGATCTTCACGTAGCAGCCGCAGCGGCAGATGTTGCCGCTCATCCACTCCCGGATCTCCTCCGGCGAACCGGTGTGGCCCTCCTGGATGCAACCCACCCCGGAGACGATCTGACCCGGGGTGCAGTAACCGCACTGGAAGGCGTCCTCGTCGATGAACGCCTGCTGCAGCGGGTGGAGTTGATCGCCCTCTGCCAGACCCTCGATCGTGGTGACGTCGGACCCCTCCAGTCGCACCGCGAGCGTCAGGCAGGCGTTGTGCCGCTGTCCGTCGACCAGGACCGTGCACGCCCCGCAGGCCCCGGCGTTGCAGCCCTTCTTCGAGCCGGTGAGGCCGAGGTGCTCGCGCAGCAGGTCCAGCAGAGAGGTGCGGTTGTCGACCGTCACGGTATGGCGGGTGCCGTTGACCGTCAGGGAGACACGGCTGGACGGCGGTCTCTCGGCGGCCGTCGCTTCCTCCGGGTCGCCGAGGAACGTGCCTCCGATCACGCCGCCCGCGACGACGGCACCACCGACCGCGGTGCTGGTGGCGATGAACGAGCGCCGAGTGGGCGCCGGGGAGGACTCACCGGCTCTGGTGGGGGGTGGAGCGGCAGGCTCGGGGAGTTCAGTTGACATACGTACGCCTTCGTATCGCTGACGGATCGGCCGTACACATCAGCGGGACGCGAGAGTGGATCGTCGTCACCGCGGGGAAGCCGGCAACCGCGCGCTCTGGCGGCGGCTACCGGTCGCCTGGGGAGTCTTGCATCACCGGCAACGCTCGTGGCAGGGAGACTTTCCTCCCCCCTTGAGGCTCGTCAGAAGCGACTGACCGACGTCATCGGGGGCATTTGCGCGCGCTGCAGGGCAGCGCTGCAGTCCCCGGGACGCCGTGACGGTCGTGCGCGCGCCCCGGATGCGCGTGGGAGGGGCCGGGGCTACTGGTCGCGGGTGCGGCGGCCGTTGTACTGCTGGTCGGTGACCGGCTCGGCCCACGTGGTCTCGGGAGTGTCGTCGCCCGTGCCCTCCCACAGGGCGATGTGCTCCATGAACCGGTCGGGGACGGCGCCGTGCCAGTGTTCCTCGTCCGGCGGACAGGCGACGGTCCCGCCGGGGTGAGCCTCGAAGACGGTGCCGTCCCGGGTGCCGATCAGGGCGACGCCGGACACGACGTGCAGGGTCTGGCCCAGGGCGTGGGAGTGCCAGTTGGTGCGTGCGCCCGGCGAGAAGCGGACCAGGTTGGCGCGCATCCTCGACGGCTCCTGGCCGGCCACGATGACGTCCCACCACACGTCGCCGGTGAACCAGTCCGCCGGGGCCTTGCTGCTGGGCTGCGGCGCGATGAATTCCATGGTGTCTCGCCTCTCCTTGGTACGTGTGCTGTCTTCAGCGGGCGACGTAGCCGCCGTCCACGGGGAGGGCGACGCCGACGACGAAGCCGGCTCCGGGGCTGCACAGCCACAGGACCGCCTGGGCGATCTCCTCGGCGGTGCCGAGCCGGTTGATGGGCTGCTCGGCCTCGGCCTCGGCGCGGTCGAGTTCTCCCTTGGCGATCATGTCGCTGACCATGGGGGTGTCGATGGTGCCGGGGCAGATGGCGTTGACGCGGATGCCTCGGGGGGCGTATTCGAGTGCCGCGCTGCTCGTCAGGCCGATGACTCCGTGCTTGGAGGCGTGGTACGAGGCGCGGCCGGGGAGGCCGACCAGGCCGCCGAGGGAGGAGCAGTTGACGATGGCGCCGCTGCCCTGGGCGCGCATGTGCCGCAGCTCGTGCTTCATGCAGGCCCACACACCGCGGAGGTTGATGGCGTTGACGCGGTCGAAGCGTTCGGCGGGTTCGTCGGCGGCGTCGCTGGGCGGGATCTGGATGCCGGCGTTGTTGTAGGCCATGTCGAGGCGGCCGAAGTTCTCCACGGTGCGGTCGACCGCGGCGGCGACCTGGTCCTCATCGCTGACGTCACACGTGAGGGCGAGGACCTGGTGGCCGGCGTCGGTGAGTTCCTTCGCGGCCGCGTTCAGGGCCGCTTCGTCGATGTCGGTGAGGGCGACGGCGGCTCCGGACGCGGCGAACGCGCGGGCGGTGGCCAGCCCCATACCGGCGCCGGCCCCGGTGACAAAAGCGACTTGGCCGGTGAAGTCGTACGTGGGATTCACTGGAGTTGTCCCTTCGGGTGGGGGTTGCGGGGGACGACTGATGTCAGGTGTGCCTGGATGAACTGCGCCTCGACGGTGTCGTCCAGCGCGGACTGCACGTCGTCATCGCCGTTGCCGTCGCAGACGAGGGTGTTCGGGCCGGCAGTACGCGGATCCAGGCTCGAGTTCAGTGCTGCGACGGCACCTGCGCGGGTTCGTCGCGTCGCGCGTGCGTGGGCGCGCTGCTCCGGGCCACGATCCGGCCCTTGCCGGATGAGCCGTGGACGGCGAGGGCGATCAGCGGGAGGAGGGTCAGGGCGGCTATGACGGTGCCGACCAGGGGCGGGCCGGTCAGGCCGAGGGAGGAGTCCAGGGCCGTACCGGCGATCAGCGAACCGGCGGCGATACCGGTGTTGAAGGCGGACGTGGTCAGCGCCGAGGTGAGCGTGGGCGCGTCGCCCGCGAAGCGCATGGCGAGCGCGGTGACCACCGGGTTGACGGTGAAGCCGGTCAGGCCCATGAGGAAGACGAGGAGGGTGGCGGTCACCGGGTTGCCGGACAGCGGGATCATCAGGAGCAGGACCAGGGCGGTGGCCGCGGCGGCCGTGATGGTGGTGGCCATCGGACGCCGGTCACCCAGGCGGCCGCCCGTGGTGGTACCACCCAGCGCGCCGACGCCGAACGCGATGAGGACGAGCGGTACGGCGCCTTGGGGGATGCCCGCACGGTCGGTCAGCAGCGGCGTGACATAGGTGTATGTCGCCAGGACGCCGCCCATAATCAGCATCGCGGCGCCGAGCGCCAGCCACAGCCGGCCCTGCCGCAGGGCCCGGACCTCGGCCCGGAGGGACACCTCGACGCGCTGCTCCTGGGCCGGGATGAAGCGGCCGATGAAGACGGCGGCAAGTCCGGAGAGGACGGCCAGCGCCCAGAAGGGGCCGCGCCAGCCGGTGAACTGGCCGGCGAAGGAGCCGACCGGCACGCCGACGACGTTGGCCAGGGTCAGGCCGCCGATCATGACGCCCGTGGCGCGAGTGGCGTTGTGCGGTCCCGCGGCGGTGGTGGCGACGACGAAGCCCACGGACCAGAACGCTCCGGTGGCCAGGGCGGTGACGACGCGGGCGGCGAGGACGATCGTGAAGGACGTGCTGAGGGCGGCGACCAGATGTCCGAGGCAGAACACGGACAGGGCCAGGATCAGCGTCCGGCGCTGGGGAAGGCGCAGGGTCGCCATGGCCATGGTCGGCGCGCCGACGATCATGCCGATGGCGAAGGCGGTGATCAGCAGGCCGGCGTGGGAGACGCTGACTCCGAGGTCACCGGCCAGCTCCGGCAGCAGACCCGCGACGACGAACTCGGTGGTCCCCATCAGGAACGTGCCGGCGGCGAGCACCCAGACGACGAGCGGGAGCTTGCCGGGGGTGGTCCCGGACGCGGAAGGCATACGTGTGGTCTCTCCTTGCGTGGAAATCGGGGGATCGTGGTGGCGGCTGCAACCGTCACGGCGGACGGTGGACAGCGCGGCCACGTCTTCGACGGTCCCATGCGGGGAACCGGGCGAAAAGAGGAGGATCTCCTCCCCCCTTCGTGCAGGGACGAACGGTGGCGCGGGTCAGGGCGCGGCTTCAATGGTGATCCGGTCGGCCCCGGCAAGCCGGTCGGCGTCGGCGTCGATGTGGCCGAGGATGAGCAGGTCGGGGTTGGCGGAGTCGCCGTCGCGGTAGAAGAGGGCCAGGTTGCCCCAGGGTGCGTAGTAGGTCAGGTCGCCGGCCTTCGGCGCGCACGGCTCGGGAGCGCCCGAGGTGGTCAGCTTGCGCGGCAGGTCGGCGATCCGCTCCGTCTGGTGGAAGTCCTCCAGATCCAGGACGAGCGGGAGTAGCTCGGCGAAGTCACGGGCAGCCGGACTGTCGTTCAGGGCGGCGTCGACGGGGCGGCCGTCGAGGGTGACCCGGATGTCCATGGTGGTGTTCCTGTCGGGCGGTGTGGTGCGCGCCTCGGCCGTCGGTGCCTGCTCTCGGGCGGAGGACGCGGAGGGTGTCTTGTGCGGGGAGGCCGGCGAGGTGTCGCTGCAGGCCGCCGCGGCCAGCAGGACAGTGGTGGCCGTGGCGGCACGGGCGACGGCGCGGAGGGTGGCCGAGTTCATGGTGTCGTCCGGGCGTCAGTCGGGCAGCGGCTCGGCGTAGTGGCGGAAGCCGTCCCGCTTGGCGTGGAGGTCGTACAGACGTTCGGCCAGCGTGTCGGGGCTGCTGTGCTCGGCGTCGGGCCTGATCGCTCCGGGGATGATCAGCTGCGCGGCGTGGATGTTCTCCGGGGCGAGCGTCTCGTGCAGCATGCGGGCGTAGGCGCTCTCGGCGGCGAAGGCGATCGAAGTGCCGGCGACCTCCGGATTCGGTCGTACGGCGCTGGAGCCGTTGACGAACAGCAGCGTGCCGCGGCCGAGTTCACGCATGCCGGGCAGAACGGCTTTCACCGCGGAGACGGGGCCCTTGACGGAGAAGGCGAGCGGGGCGTCGAGGTCGTCGGCGCTCGTGTCGAGGACCGGCTTCATGAAGTCGGCGCGGGGCACGGGGCTGTACTGGAGGATCTCGATGCTGCCCAGGTCGGCCGCGGCCGCGTACAGGGCCGCGGTGAGGGACTCGATGTCGAGGACGTCGGCCGTGTAGCCGCGGGCCTGGATGTCGTCACGGGCGAGGGCGGCCGTCAGACCGTCCAGCTTCTCCGCGTCGCGGGCGATGAGGGCGACGGTGTGGCCGACGGCCCCGAAGCGGCGGGCGGTGGCCAGCCCGAGACCGGGTCCGGCACCGATGAGGGCGAAGGTCGTCATGTCAGTCCTTGTGCGAGCGGGAGTGGTTGCCGGTCCTGTGGCCGCACCGCGTCGGTGCGGCCCCGGGTGTGGACGCGTCTGCGCTCAGGGCTTGAGCAGGGTCTTGATGGCGCGGCGCTCGTCCATGGCCTTGTAGCCCTCGGCGACCTGGTCCAGGGGCAGGGTGAGGTCGAAGACCTTGCCCGGGTTGATCCGGCCGGTCAGGACGCGGTCGACCAGGTCGGGCAGGTAGCGGCGCACGGGGGCAGGACCACCGCGCAGGCCGACCTGGGAGAAGAACAGCTCCTGGCCGTCGATCGAGACCTCGTGCGGGACTCCGACGAAACCGACGTTGCCGCCGGGGCGGGTGGAGTGCAGGGCCTGCCGCATCGACTCGGCGGTGCCGACGCACTCCAGCACGGAGTCGGCGCCGATGCCGCCGGTGAGGTCCTTGACGCGGGCGATGCCTTCGTCGCCGCGTTCGCTGATGATGTCGGTGGCGCCGAACTCGAGGGCGAGCTTCTGCCGCGACTCGTGGCGGGACATGGCGATGATCCGCTCCGCACCCAGTTCCTTCGCGGCGATGACACCGCACAGGCCGACCGCCCCGTCACCGACGACCACGGCGGTGGAGCCGGGCTTCACCTCGGCGGCGAGGGCGGCGTACCAGCCGGTGCCCATCACGTCCGAGACGGCGAGCAGGCTCGGTACCAGCTCGGCGTCCGGGTGCTCGTCGGTGGCGACCAGGGTGCCGTGGGCGTTGGGGATGCGCACGTAGTCGGCCTGGCAGGTGCTCATGAACTCGCGGTTCAGACAGGAGGACTGCCAGCCGCCCCGGCAGTTCACGCAGGTGTTGTCCGAGGTGGCGAAGGAACCGACGACGAACTGGCCCGGCGCGACGTTGGCGACCTCGCTGCCGACCTCCTCGACGATGCCCACGTACTCGTGCCCCATGGGGTGGGGCTCGTCCACCGGCTCCGCGCCGCGGTAGGGCCACAGGTCCGAGCCGCAGACGCAGGTGGCGACCGTACGGATGACGGCGTCGGTCGGCTGGAGGATCTTCGGGTCGTCCAGGGTCTCGAAGCGCACATCGCCGGGGGCGTGAATGACTGCTCCGCGCATGGGGTCTTCCTTTGGTGCGGGGATCGGTGAGCCGCAGCCGTCGCGAGGAACGACTGCTCACGGCCGAGCCTCACACGCGAGGGCGGGCGCGAAAAGCGGAGAGAAATATCCCAGGATGGGAACATCCTGGGAGGAAATTCTCCCCCCTTACGCAGGTGCGATCGATGTCATCCTGGGAAGCATGACCGCCAACGCTCCCCTCAATGAGCTGGGAGAATTCCTCAAGAGGCGCCGCTCGGAGCTGAGCCCGCGCACAGTCGGACTGCCCGAGACCGACAGGCCCCGCCGGGTGGAGGGGCTGCGCCGCGAGGAGGTCGCCCAGCTCGCCAGCATCAGCACCGACTACTACACCCGTCTGGAGCAGGGCCGTATGCAGGCGTCGGCGCCCGTGCTGGATGTCCTCGCCCGGGTGCTCCATCTGGATGACGACGAGCGGGGCTACCTCTTCCAGCTCGCCGGAAAGACCACCACCCGCACCCGGCGCCGCGGACGGCAGAAGGTCCAGCCACAGTTGCAGCGGGTCCTGGACGACCTCACCGCCACTCCGGCCATCGTGCAGGGCCGACGCGGGGACATCCTCGCCTGGAACGCACTGGCCGCCGCCCTGGTCACCGACTTCTCCCGCCTCGCGGAAAAGCACCGCAACTACCCGCGGATCATCTTCACCGACTCCGCCATGCGCACCCTGTACGCCGACTGGGAGAGCTCCGCGCACATCGCCGTCGCCCAACTGCGCATGGAGGCCGCGAAGTATCCCGAGGACCCGCGCCTGATCGAGCTGGTCGGTGAACTGTCCCTGCGCGACAAGCAGTTCGCCCGCTGGTGGGGCGAACACCACGTCGCCGCCCGCACCGTGGGCACGAAGACCCTCAACCATCCCGTCGTCGGCGAACTCGTCCTTGACTGGGACACCCTGACCGCCAACACGGACCCCGACCAGAATCTGACCGTCTGGACCGCCGAGCCCGGCTCCCCCACCCACGAACGACTGCGCATCCTGGCCTCCTGGGCCGCCGACCAGGACCTGCCGGCCTCCTCCCCCGCCGGCTGACCGCGACATCGGGCAAAGGGCCGTGGCCGCGGCACACACGCAGGTGGAACCGATCAGCACAGATGGGGACTCCGGACAGGCCCTGGTGCAAGGACCGCCCGGAGTTCCCGCCGGTTGGCGGTTTCTCTGCCCGTCAGACGACCATCCACTGCTGGTCGGCGCCGGCGGCGCACGTTGCCTGGTCCAGGGCGGCACCGTTGGCGGTCGACGCCCCGGCGACCTCCTGGGTGGGGCGAGCGCCCGCCTCGATCTGCAGGGCTTACACGGCGTTCGTCACGAGTTCACGCGCGTATGCGGCGTCCAGTCGGCCAGGGCGGAAGAGGATGCGGTACATGATCGGCGCCACGACACGGTCGATCAGCAGTTCCGTCTCGGGCACCGGCTCCCCCCGCTGCACCGCACGGGCCAACACGGCGTCGATCTGCTCTGCGGCATACGCCGAACACTGACCGGCATTGGCGCCGTCGGGGTCGCCGAGCAGGGCGTCCCGGATGTAGGCACGCCCGGGCGGCGAGGCCATCTCGTCGAGGAACTGTTCCGCCCACGCGTCGAGATCGGCCCGCAGGCTTCCGAGATCGGCCGGATCCGTTTCCGGGCGCAGTCGTTCGACGGCCACGTCGGACAGGAGTTCCTGCAGGTCGCCCCAACGACGGTAGATCGTGGAGGGGGTCACGCCCGCCCGAGTGGCCACCATCGGGACTGTGAGCGCGTCGCGGCCCACCTCCTCTACGAGTTCACGTACCGCCGCATGGACGGACTCCTGTACGCGTGCGCTGCGCCCGCCGGGGCGGGCCATGGGCCTGGGACTCATGACCTCCACCTTAATGCGAATTTGTTGCTTCTAGCCGATGGCCGGCGTCGGCGACCCGCAGGGCTACGCATCCGGGCGCCCGAGCACGGCGGACGCCCCTGCGGCGACGCAACCGCATGCCGGCTGGAACGTCCGCCCTCCCTCAGGCAGCGAGGGGAGCAAGCCGCCCCGCGCCGGCCACCGACTCCTCGTAGACCCGGCCCACACGGAGCACCGTCGCGTCGTGGAAGGGGCGCGCCATCAGCTGCATACCGATCGGCAGTCCGGCGCGGTCGTGACCGACCGGCAGGGTGAGGGCCGGGACGCCGGTGATGTTGGCGGGAGCGCAGAGGCGGACGTAGCTGTCCGACACGGCCTCGGTCGTGCCATCGGCCCACTCGACGGCTTCCTGCCCCGCCTCGGTGGCGGTCATCGGCACCGTCGGCGCGGCGAGGACGTCGATTCCGTCGAACATGCGAGCCCAGGTGTCTCGCATCATGGTGCGGGCCCGCTGAGCGCGGAGGTAGTCGCCCGCAGAGGTGAGTTCGCCGGCCTCCAGCAGGATGCGAACGTCCGCCGCGTACAGGTCGGGGGTGGCCCGCAGCGACCGCTCGTGGTACGCGGTGGCCTCGGGAACCATCAGCCCCCACTGAACGGCCTGAATGTAACGCGCCATCGGGATCTCGACGTCGACGAGCTCCGCCCCCAGCTCCGCCAGCCGCTCGATCGCACCGCGTACGGACTCCTCGACCTCGGGCGTGACCCGGTCGAAGTAGTGGTTCCGCGGTACGCCGACCTTCAGTCCTCGCAGGTCCCCTCCCGGGAAGCGGTCCGGCATCGGGCCGGACACACTCGCCGGGTCGCGCGGGTCATGGCCGGCGGTCGCCGACAGCACCAGCGCGACGTCCTGGACGGTGCGGGTGAGAGGGCCCACGTGGTCCAGGGACCAGGACAGCGAGGTCACGCCTGTGCGTGGGACCAGACCGTAGGTCGGCTTGAGGCCCACGACGCCGTTCAGGGCCGCGGGGACCCGGATGGAACCGCCCGTGTCCGTGCCCATGGCGAACGTCGCCCCGCCGGCGGCGACAGCTACCGCCGAGCCACCGCTCGACCCACCCGCAACCCGGGCGTGGTCCCAGGCGTTGTTCGTCTGCGGAGTGGTCAGGCCATAGGCGAACTCGTGCGTGTGCGTCTTGCCCAGGAGGACGGCCCCGGCGGCGCCGAGCCGTTCGGCCACCCGGCTGTCGCGTTCCGCCACGTGCCCTGCCCGGACGTGCGAGCTCGCCGTGGTGGGCATCCCCTCTGCGTCGATCAGATCCTTGAGCGCCATGGGGATCCCGTGCAGCGGCCCGCGCGGTCCGCTTCCGGAGATCTCCCGTTCGGCGCGGACCGCTGCGGCCAGGGCCGCGTCGGCGGCGACGGTGACGTAGGCGCCCAGCCGTCCTTCGACGGCGGCGATACGGGCGAGCACCGATTCGGTGAGTTCGACGGGGGACAGCTCCCGTGCGCGCACCGCACGGGAGGCTTCGCTCAGCGACAGCTCAAACGGCTGCATCGGCGTTCAACTCTCCGGCTCGGTAGGAGGACGCGGGAGGGATCTCGCCGAAATCGAGCTCGCGCAACGTGCTGATCACGGAGTGGATGTGGTTGGCCGTCATGGCCACTCCTTCGTGTCGGCCGTCCCCGAGGGGGAGCCCCGCCCGCAGCGCCCCTCGGGCTGCCTCCTGTGGGGTGAGTTCGCCGGTCATGGCTTCCTTCCGGATCTGTGCGGCGTGACGGGCCGGGGCTGGCACAGGACCTCCGACCACCGTAAACGCGAATCGTTTGCTTTAGTCGATCGTAGGACCTACGATGCCTTAAAGCAAACGAATCGCTTTTAGCACGGGAAGGACCCTCATGCAGAGCGTCCCCGCGGGCCTCGCGCCTCCCCGCACCTCCCCCTTCCCGACGGACCCGAATACGCCGGCGGCCTGGTCTTCTTCACGCTGACGGCCGTCGCCGCCCCGACGGTGTACTTCACGCGCAGGCTGCGTGCCGACGTCTCCGCTCTTGTCGGCAGCTGCGCGGTGATTCCGGCGGCCGTCCCGGCCGTGGGCGCCCTCCATCTCGCCGACCCCGTACTTGTCTTCACCGGGGGCGGCGCTGGCCGGGTTCGGCTTCGGAGCCGTCTTCCGTCCTCGCGAGCCACAACAGGTAAGGAAGGTCTTCGTGTTCACCTCATCGCAAACGACCAGGTCCACTACTCTCCCCGCCTCATCCTGGACGGTGGGCAACCACACCGTGCGACGCATCGACGAAGTGGCCCTGCCCGCCCGGACCGGTCCGTGGCTGCTGCCCGGGGCAACCACCGACCTCGTGAGCGGGACTCCCTGGCTGAGCCCCGAATTCGCCGACGAACAAGGCGTCCTGCGCCTGGCGAGTCACAGCTTCGCCGTCGAGGTGGACGGCATGCGGGTGCTGGTGGACACCGGCATCGGAAACGGGAAGCGGCGCTCCAACCCCGCCTGGCACAACCTGAACAGCGACTACGAAGCACGGCTACGGGCGGCGGGCTTCGCGCCGGAGAGCGTCGACGTCGTGATCCTGACCCACCTCCACGCCGACCACGTGGGGTGGAACACGCGTGCCGAGGGCGACGCCTGGGTGCCCACCTTCCCGAACGCGCGCCATCTCACCTCACGCACCGAGTGGGACTACTGGGCGGGTGTCGACATGGAGGAGGCGCGTCGACAGATGTTCCGGGACTCGGTCCATCCCGTCCGGGAAGCAGGTCTGTTCGACCTCATCGATGTCGCGGACGAGGGCACGGACGTCGCGCCGGGCATCCGTCTGCTGCCCACCCCCGGCCACACACCGGGGCAGGTAGCGGTGGAACTGAGCAGCCGTGGCGAGACCGCACTGGTCACCGGCGACAGCATCCACCACCCGGTCCAGATGGCGCATCCGGAGCTCTGCAGCTGTGTGGACGTCGCTCCCGAACTCGCGGCCAGGACCCGGAACCAGATGCTCGGCTCACTGGCCGGTACGTCAACTCTCGTGCTGGGGAGCCACTTCCCGCCGCCGACCGCCGGACACGTGCGACGCGAGGACGGCGGGTACCGACTGGCCCCGGCTCCCTCAGGGGTCACGCCCAACGGCGGTTGAAGCGGATCGGAGCACCCGGGACGGCCGCGCACGAGTCGCGCCGAGTCCGTGCGGGTGACGTCCTGGGCGTCCGCGACCGGGCGGCCCGGGAGCGGATGTGAGACTCCTCCGGCATGCGCTCCGTCGTCACCGATGGGGGCCGGAAGCATCCCTTGGTCCTCACCGGCGGATGCCGTGCGGGCGCACCGCCTCGTGAACCGCCCCAGCCAGGACCTCGATGTCGCCACCGAGAGCCCGGCGCCCATGGCCGACATCGCGGCACGCTCCGCGCCGGCCTGGAAGCCCGCGGCTGGTCCGACCAGCAGATGAAGCACACCAGGTTGGCCGCTACGCCTCGCCTCGGCGGCCGAGGCGAGGGCGGTTGGGAGCCGAGAGCAAGCGGATGACTGTCCCGGCGTGGCAACCCTTGTCAGCTGCCTGTCGAGACGGGAGGAGGCAAAGGCTCGCTCCGGAGGTGGTGGGTGAGGCGGGCGCCGAGATCGGGGGTGAGAGGGTCGGCGTGGTCGAACCCGAGCTGAGCAGCCAGGTCAGGGATGTGGAGGCGGGCGGCCACGTCGAGGAGACGAGCGTAGGTGTCCACACAACTGCGGGTGCGGTGCCTGGCGGCCGCCGCCAGGACCAAGGTCACCGGGGCGGCCGGCCACCACCACCAAACGGGCAGTGCGTACAGCACGGCCCAGCCGGCCAGGGTCGTGGCGCGGGCCAGCGCGGCTCGGGCCTCGGAGATCCGGGTGCCCAGAGCCTCGGGAAGGACAGGTTCGAGGTAGGGCCATAGGGTGGCGAGGTCCAGGCTGTGGTCACGGTCCAGGCGCAGGGCGACGGCCTGGACGCGGTCCCCGCTCCAGGTCGGCCGCTCGGGCCGTTCCAGGGCGATTCGGGTGCGCCTTGCGAGAGCTGCGCGCCCCACCGCGGGATCGGGCCGGTCATCAGGGTCGGGCGCGAGGGTGAGCCGCTGCTGCTCGTGGTAGACGCGGTGGGCGTCGTCCCAGCGACGCTGCCTGCGCCGTACCCACCAGTCAGCCAGAACCGGCAGCCCGAGCGGCCACGCCTTCCAGCCGACTGCCAGAACCAGGCGTTCGACCAGCGCACCAGCTGCCTCGGCGAAAAGCCCGGCCGCGGCCGAAGCGATCAGAATCGCCCCCACCAGCACGATCTGCCCGCCGACCCCGGTCACGGCCGGCTGCTTGGCGACAGTCGTCACCTCCTGGACCAGCATTGCGGCATCCAGGGCGTGCCGTTGACCCAGGGTGTGCGCGGCAGCGGCCGTGGCAACGTAGAGCACCCCGGGCAGGACCAGCAGTGACAGCCACCGGTCGGCGAGCTTCTTGCCCAGCTCAGTCCAGAGCCCGCCCACCTCAGACCAGCCGTTCCCGGATGAGTTCCCGCCGGTTGATCGAGCAGACCGGCCGGGCGACAGCCACTTCGCTGCCGTGCCGCCCAGTGCACTGCCGCAGTGGACACCGGAAGACGATCTCCAGCGGCTCCAGACCGCTCAGCTCTCCAGCACGGCCCTGACCGGCACCGTGGATGCTCACGAAACCGTCGGTCGCGGCCCTGAGCGCCGCATCGACCTCGGCCAACAGTCGTGCGGCCTGCGTCGCGTCGACACCGCAGGCCGCACGCAGCCGCGCCAATGGCGTCGACGGATCGAGACCATCGTCGCCGAGCAGCTCCCGCAACTCCTCGAAATGAGCGCACACATACGCCAGTCCCGCCGCATCCCCGCCCGACAACCCGACCTCCCCGTCCTCCACCGGAGCATGGTCCCACCAAGCCCTCTCCGAGAGTGGGCAATTGCCACGAAAACCCTTTCACCCCCTATCCACCCCCTAGCCTGAGCCGGACGACGCGGCCACGCGAGACAGGGGTTACCGGTGAAGAGGGACGAGGAACCCACTGAGGGTTTACTGAACGCCGATTCCGTGGAATCCGCCGGACTGGTGCATCACCACATCCACGCATACTTCAGCACGGACGACCCTCAAATCGCGCTCGCAGCACCGCCGTTGTGCGCCGCAGGCTCGCTGATCCATGAGATCAGCGGGCGACTGTACGAAGATTCCGTAACCGAGGACGACGTGGCGCTCGCCCGCCTGGTGGGCGTCCTGCTCGACATCCGTCTCCAGGCTCTCGGCGAGGAACAGACCCCCTTCGACTATCACGCATGGCTGTCCGTGTTCGGGCTCCTGTACGCGATCGCTCCGCAGGTCGTTCCCGAGGGCCTCGCCGACGCGTTCGCCGACGCGCCTCCCCCTGTGCCGGAACCGCACACCCTGCTGAGCGCGATCGGCATGGTCCTGCTCCGCGAATGCGGACGGACCAAGGACGCGCAGGTCCCCGGCACCGCAATCTCCTTGCTGGAGGCCGCGTCGCGGACTGCGCCTGAGGAAGAGCAGCCTGCAATCCGGTTCAACCTGGGCAGTTCCTGGATGGAACTGAGCGAGGTCCTCGGCACACCCGAAGGACTCAAAGTAGCCGCCCACCACATGGACCAGGCGGCAAGCGCGGCCGAAGGCAATCCGGAAAGGTCGCGGATGTGGGACAGCCTCGCGAACGTCCAGGACGCCCTGTTCGACCACAACCACGACATCGCCGACCTCGACAAAGCGATCGGCGCCCGACGAGCGATGGTGAACGAGATCCTCCCCGAGACCGGTTGGTGGTTCCAGCTCGGGGTCCTCCTATGGAAGCGGTACCAGCACACCCGCGTCGAGAGATATCTGAATGAGGCAATCGACGCGGCCGCTCGCGAGACCAGGATCACGCCCAGCGAGCACCCGGTCCTGCCCGGAGTGCTGGGCAGCCTCGGGAACATGCTGCTTGCCCGCTACGCCGCCACCAGCGACCTGGACGAACTGGAGGCCGCTCTGGCCGCCACGGCCGCAGGCGAGCGGCTCGCGCAGCCGGAGCATCCGCAACGCGCGGCGCTGCACCGGAACACGCATGCCTTGCGGCAGCGCTACGCGCTGGCCCTGAGCGGTCAACCCCAGCCTGCGTATACCGGGTTAGACCTCGAGCCGCCGGAACCAGACGTCCTCGTGACTCTCGCCGAGAGTCTGCTCAGCCAGTTCATCCGCTTCGGCGACTCGGAGGATGCGGAGGCGGCGCTGCGGCTTTCTCGGGAGGCGCTCGCCGTGATCCCCGGACATGCCCCCGCCCTGTCCGCAAAGTCCGCCGCACTGTTCCACCGCTTTCGTCTCATGGCCGAGCCAGCCGATCTCGCCGAAGCGTTCGACTCCGCCTCCGCGGCACTCGCAGCCACCCCCGACGACGCTCCCGTCCGTGTCGACCGTCTGGCCGCCCTCGCGTCCATCGTGCGTATCCGGTTCGAGACCGTGGGCAACCTGGAGGACCTCACCGCCGCAATCGACGCGGCCGACGCCGCTGTCAGCCTTGCCGACCGCCTGGGTGCCACCGAGCACACAGCGCCGGCCGTCCTCAGCGGCCTCCTGCTCGCCCGATTCGTCACCTTGCGCCACCGCGGGGATATCGACCAAGCGATCGCGGCCGCCCACAAGGCAGTGGAGACCGCGCCGCCCGGCCCAGAGACTGGTCGCGCGCTGACCCACCTGGCCGCCGCCCTGCACGCCCGCTACCACGCCCTCGAGCAGCGGGAGGACTTGGACAGTGCGCTGGCCACCCTCCGCACGGCGATCGCGGCCACGCCGTCCACCCACGTGGACTACCCCATCATGCGGCTCAAACTCGCCGTGGCTCTTCGCGACGGCGACGACCGGGATGACCTCGACGCCTCGGTGCTCATCCTCCGCCAGACGGCACGGGAGCTCGCCACCCGCAGTCCCGACGACCCCAATCTCGCCCACCTGGAGTCAGAGCTCGGACTGACCCTCATGAGGCGACGGTTCGAGGGCGGCGGCCCGGCCGAGGATGTGTACGACGCCCTGGCATCCTTCCGAGCCTCCACCGCCAACGTGACTGCCTCGACGCGAACCCGTCTGTTCTCGGCCTTCCACTCGGGCAAACTGAGCATGCTGACCGGCGACCCCAGGGGCGCGCTCGCCGACTACCGTACGGCGATCGAACACCTGCTGCCCCGGCTGGCGGACCGAGGCATCCCCCGGGCATCCCGGCTGGCGCAGATCGCACAACTGCCCTTGCTGGCCAGCGATGCCGCAGCGGCCGCGATCGCCGCCGACGACCCGCGCGGTGCCGTCCGGCTGTTGGAGCAGGGTCGCTCGGTGATCTGGTCCCAACTGATGCAGACCCGCACCGACCGGAACGCGCTGCGTGCCGAGCATCGCTCGCTGGCAGAGGAGTTCGATGCGATCTGCGCCGATCTGGAAGGCAGCTGGCCCGGTCTGGACGGCAATCACACCGGGGTACCCGGGATCGGTTCGCGGCGCTGGGGGCTCAGCGAACAGTTCGACGACATCCTGGCTCGCATCCGCAGTCTCCCCAACTTCGACGACTTCCTCGAGCCGCCGTCCTTCGAATTCCTGCACCGCGCTGCCGACGACGGCCCGGTCGCGATCATCAACATCAGCAGCCACCGCTGTGACGCCCTCCTGCTCACCTCCGCCCCGGGCAAAGACCCGATCAGACTGGTCAAACTGCCCCACGTCACCGCCGAGGACATCGAACTCAGCGCCGCCGGCTTCCTCGACGCCATCAGCCGACTGAACAAGCCCGGGCTCGCTCTCGGCCCCATCGAAGCCCACGCTCTGGGAACCCGGATCACGGACACACTGCACCGGCTCTGGGAGGACATCGCCGAGCCCGTCCTCGCCGAACTCGGCCTGGATCAGCCGGGTGCGGTGGTGCCCCGCATGTGGTGGTGCCCCACCGGTCCCCTGGCCCTCCTCCCCCTGCACGCCGCCGGGCCCAGGAACGGCCCGCGGGTCATCGACCGAGTGATCTCCTCCTATACCCCCACCCTGGGCGCACTCGTCCGGGCCAGATCGCACCGCCCTTCCCGGCGGCCGCAACTGCTTGCAGTAGGGGTGGCCGACGCACCGAAAAACGACGAAACCACCACGCCCCTGACCGACCTGGCCGGCGTCCGGAGCGAACTGTCCGTGCTGGGGGAGCTCTTCGGCGACGGGCACACCCTCCGGGCCGAGGAGCAGGCTGTCATGCCTGCCGTCCTGTCCGCTCTGCCCTCGCATCCATGGGTCCACTTCGCCTGCCACGGCATACACGACCCGGACGACCCCGCCAACAGTCACCTGGTCCTGTACGACGGCCCCCTATCCGTGACGAGCATCGCCGAACAGGACCTCTCCGGCGCGGAACTCGCCTTCCTCTCCGCGTGCCACACCGCCCGTGGCACCAGCGCCCTCGCCGACGAGGCGATCCATCTCGCCGCCGCTTTCCAACTCGCGGGCTTCCAGCACGTCGTCGGCACCCTCTGGAGGCTCGCCGACGGTCCGGCGCCTGCAATCACACGTGAGTTCTACCTGGCTCTGAAAACCTCGGACCAGGGAGCGGGCGGCAGTGCCCGCGCTCTCCACGACGCCGTCCAGCGACTCCGCCAGGACCCCGCACACGCCTCACGCCTGAATTGGGCCTGCTACGTCCACGTGGGCCCGTAGCTCTCCAGAACCGTCCCAACCGCAGGCGCGCCCTTGTCCAATATCACTCTCTGAGAGCCAGGACCGCGACTGATCATCATGCGCTAGACCGCCCGCGGTTCACCGGCTCGGCTTGCCCCGCATCGAGCAAGCCGAGCCTCTCCCCATCCTGGGCAGGCGTTCCCGCGTCCGTCAGTCGACGGGCCCGCGAAGGAAACACCTGATGCTCCGTCAAAACGGGCGTCAAAGGAGCGTCGGGACAACTCCTGACCGCCCTCGCGGTGCCAGGGCGACGCATCGGTCATCCCACGGTCCGTGCCAGGAACCCGCAGGTCAGCTGTACTCCTCGCTTCCGCGGCACAGTCCACATGATGCACTTCGGGAAACAGGTCGAGCACCACCGACCACATCTGGAAGACCCAAGAAAGTCGCAGGTCAGAGCCCCTTTGCAGCAGGCTCCAAAATCGCCACGCACTCCACATGCGACGTCATCGGAAACAGATCGAACGCCCGAAGCGTCCGCACCCGGTACCCGCCCTCGCGGAAGTACGCGATGTCGCGGGCCAGCGCGGCGGGATCGCAGGCCACGTAGGCGATGCGGCGGGCGGCCAGGGAGGCGAGGTGGGCGACCGTCGTGCGGCCCGCGCCCGCTCGCGGGGGGTCGAGGACGATGAGGTCGACCTCGGTGATGCCGGTGCGGGGGAGGACGGACTCGACCTTGCCCTGTTCGATGCGGACGCGGGGGAAGTCGGCGAGGTTGTGGCGGGCGTCCTCGACCGCGCGCTTGCCGGACTCGATGCCGAGGACCGCGCCGGTCTCGCCGAGGCGGTCGGCGAGGGCGCCGGCGAAGAGGCCGACGCCGCAGTAGAGGTCGAGGGCCATCTCGCCCTTGCGGGGCAGCAGGCCCTGCATGACCGCGGTGACCAGGGTGTCCGCGGCCTTGGGGTGGACCTGCCAGAAGCCGCCGGCTCCGACGCGGTGGGTGCGGCCGTCCGCGCGTTCGCGGACGAAGGGGCGGCCGTGGACGCGGTGGACGCCGCCGGACCTCTCGTCGACCCGGAGGACCGAGACGGGCTTGTCGAGTTCGACCAGCGGGAGGCGGGCACCGGGGCGCGGGGTGAGGACCACCTGGCGGTCCTGGGAGCCGGTCGCCGCGATCGCCTCGACCACGTCCATGCCGGTCCAGTCGCGCTTCTCGATGCCCAGCTCGCTGACGCCCGCCGCGGCGATCATGCAGTGGTCGATCCGCTCGACCTCGTGCGAGCGGTGGCGCCGCAGACCGGCGTGGCCGTCGGGGGCCACCGCGTACTGCACCCGCGTCCGCCACTGGGGCACCTCGCCGGCGGGCAGCTTGTCGCCCTCGGCGGGTACGACGGTGCCGTCCCAGCCGGCCTCCTCCGGCGTGAGCCCGGCCAGCCGCTGGAGCTGTTCGGCGATCACCTCGCCCTTGAGGCGGCGCTGGGCGCCAGGCTTGGCGTGCTGCCAGTCGCAGCCGCCGCAGCGGCCGGGGCCGGCGTAGGGGCAGGGGGCGTCGATGCGGTCTTTGGAGGCATCGAGGACCTCGACGGCGTCCGCGCGCAGGAAGCGGGCGCCCTCCTCGCCCTCCGTCACCCGGGCCACCACACGCTCGCCGGGCAGCGCGTGCCGGACGAACAGGACCTGACCCTCGGCGGTGCGGGCGATGCAGTGACCGCCGTGGGCGACGGGGCCGATCTCGACCTCGTACTCCTCCCCCACCAGCGACTTCTTCGGTTCTGCCTGCATGGTGGGGTGACTCCAGATCGGGGAGGGACGGGGCGGCCCGCGGCGGGGGCCTGACAACAGCCCACCAGTCTACGTGCCGCCGTCCGGTCCCCGGCGCCCGCGTCAGTCCCTCGCGCTGGGCTGCTTCTCCGAGTGCGCCCGCTGCTCGGCCGGACCGCGGCGCACCGCACCCGGCGCGCTCCAGTCCTGCCGCCTGCGGGCCCGGAGCTTCGCCGCCTCGGAGGACTGCAACTGGTACGGCACCGAGGTCACCATGATGCCCGGCGTGAACAGCAGGCGGCCCTTGAGGCGCAGCGCGCTCTGGTTGTGCAGCAGGTGCTCGTACCAGTGGCCGACCACGTACTCGGGGATGATCACCGAGACCGCGTCGCGCGGCGACTCCTTCCGCAGGCCCTTGACGTACTCGATGATCGGGCGGGTGATCTCGCGGTAGGGCGAGTCCAGCACCTTCAGCGGTACGTCGATGCCGCGCCGCTCCCACTCCTCGCGCAGCGCCTTCGTCTCCGCCGGGTCGACGTTGACGGTGAGCGCCTCCAGGGAGTCCGAGCGCATCAGCTTGGCGTAGGCGAGGGCACGCAGCGCCGGGCGGTGGATCTTCGAGATCAGCACGACCGAGTGGACGCGGGACGGCCTCAGGCTGTCGTCGCTCGGGCCCTCGGGAGCCGCGAGCTCCTCGGACACCCGGTCGTAGTGCTTACGGATCGCCGTCATCGTCACGTAGAAGATGCACATGCCGAGCAGCGCCACCCAGGCGCCGTGTGTGAACTTCGTGACGAGGACGACGACCAGCACCAGGCCGGTGAAGAAGGCGCCGAAGGCGTTGATCGCGCGGGAGCGCATCATGTGGCGGCGCTTGTTCGGGTCCTGCTCGGTGGCCAGGTGGCGGTTCCAGTGCCGGACCATGCCGGTCTGGCTGAGCGTGAAGGACACGAACACGCCGACGATGTACAGCTGGATCAGGCGGGTGGAGTCGGCGCCGTAGATGACGACGAGCAGGGCCGCCGCGCCGGCGAGCAGCACGATGCCGTTGGAGAAGGCCAGGCGGTCGCCGCGGGTGTGCAGCTGGCGCGGGAGGTAGCGGTCCTGGGCGAGGATCGAGCCGAGGAGCGGGAAGCCGTTGTACGCCGTGTTCGCGGCCAGGAACAGCACCAGGGCGGTGGCGGCGGCGAGCACGATGAACAGGAAGCTGCCCTTGCCGAACACCGCCTCGGCGACCTGGGAGATCACCGGGTTCTGGACGTAGCCGGAGCCGAGGGCGACACCGTTGTGGATCAGGTCGGTGGCCGGGTTCTCCGCCATGCGGACGTTGGTCGCCATGGCCAGGGCGATGATGCCGCAGAACATGGTGACCGCCAGCAGGCCCATCATGGCCAGCGTGGTCGCCGCGTTCTTCGACTTGGGCTTGCGGAAGGCCGGTACGCCGTTGGAGATCGCCTCGACGCCGGTGAGCGCGGCACAGCCGGAGGAGAAGGCGCGCAGCAGCAGGAAGACGAGGGCGAAGCCCGCCAGGCCCTGGTGCTCGGCCTTGATGTGGTAGTCGGCGGTGGGTGCGCGCATGGTGTCGCCGAGGACCAGGCCGCGGAAGGCGCCCCACGCGATCATGATGAAGACGCCGCCGACGAAAACGTACGTCGGGATCGCGAAGAGTTTGCCGGACTCCTTCACGCCGCGCAGGTTCATCAGGGTCAGCAGCACGATCACCGCGGTCGCGCAGAGCACCTTGTGCTCGACGACGAAGGGGACCGCGGAGCCTAGGTTCTCGATGCCGGAGGCGATGGAGACGGCGACGGTGAGGACGTAGTCGACGAGCAGCGCGCTGGCGACGGTGAGGCCGGCCTTGGGCCCGAGGTTGGTGGTGGCCACCTCGTAGTCGCCGCCGCCGCTGGGGTAGGCGTGCACGTTCTGCCGGTAGGAGGCGACCACGGTGAACATCAGCACGACGACCGCGACCGCGATCCAGGGGCTGAAGTGGTACGCCGACACGCCCGCGATGGAGAGGACCAGCAGCACCTCGCCGGGGGCGTACGCCACGGAGGACAGCGGGTCGGAGGCGAAGACGGGGAGTGCGATGCGCTTCGGCAGGAGTGTTTCGCCCAGCCGGTCACTGCGCAGTGCGCGCCCGATCAGGATCCGTTTGGGCACGTCGGTCAGTTTGGACACGAGAGAGGATCGTATGCCTTCGAACTGGCTGTCGCCCACCCGCCGTCTCGGTTATTCCCGACGAGTGAACTCACAGACGGTTGGAACTGCGGATTCCGTGGTCCGGCTGCCCACCGTGCCTAGATGGCAAACCCAGCCTGTCGCCGCCCCTCGGAGGTTCAATGCCCGTGACCGCAGAGCTGATCGGCGCTGTGACCGCCCTCGTCGGCCTCGGAATCCTGACGCTGTGGAGCGTGCGCAGCATCACGCGACGGTGAGCGGGCCCTTGGCTCTTCCTTTGGTCAAACCTTGGGCTGTCTTTGCCGAGGGGCCGGCTGTCGGTGCCTGCGGCTACCGTGGATTCGGGCACTCGAGAGCCGCGATCGGTACCCGCGGGGGATCACCGGCGGGTTTCCCCGGCATGATGTTGCCCGGCGGATCCGGAACGGGTCCCCCACCCGTTGCCCGGCGAGCCCGAGAGAAGGATATGAGCACGACGTTCACGCAAGTCAGCGGCCTAGCGAGGAGTGCGGAGTAGAACCGTGCACATCGTCATCATGGGCTGCGGGAGAGTGGGCTCCGCTCTTGCCCAGACCCTGGAGCAACAGGGCCATACGGTCGCCGTGATCGACCAGGACCCCACCGCCTTCCGCCGGCTCGGCCCGGGATTCGGCGGGCGCCGGGTCACCGGAGTCGGATTCGACCAGGACACTTTGCGCGAAGCGGGCATCGAGGAGGCCGGCGCCTTCGCCGCGGTCTCCAGCGGTGACAACTCGAACATCATCTCCGCGCGGGTGGCCCGCGAGATGTTCGGCGTGGAGAACGTGGCGGCCCGGATCTACGACCCCCGCCGCGCGGAGGTCTACCAGCGCCTGGGCATCCCCACCGTGGCCACGGTCCGCTGGACCGCCGACCAGATGCTGCGCCGTCTGCTGCCCTCGGGCGCGGAGCCGCTGTGGCGGGACCCCACCGGCGGGGTGCAGCTCGCCGAGGTGCACGCCTCGGCGAAGTGGGTCGGGCACAAGATCAGCAAGTTGCAGGAGGAGACGGGCGTCCGCGTGGCGTTCCTGACGCGCCTGGGTGAGGCGATGCTGCCCACCTCGCAGACGGTGCTGCAGGAGGGCGACCTGGTGCACGTGATGATGCGCTCGGACGACGTCGAGAAGGTCGAGGCGGCGTTCGCCGAGGGCCCGGAAGAGGAGGGCGGTCACTGATGAGGGTCGCCATTGCCGGTGCCGGCGCGGTCGGCCGCTCGATCGCGGGCGAGCTGCTGGAGAACGGCCACGAGGTCCTGCTGATCGACAAGGCCCCGACCGCCATCTCGGTGGAGCGGGTCCCGCAGGCGGAGTGGCTGCTCGCCGACGCGTGTGAGATCACGTCCCTGGACGAGGCGGCGCTCCAGCGCTGCAACGTCGTCATCGCCGCGACCGGCGACGACAAGGTCAACCTGGTCGTGTCGCTGCTCGCGAAGACGGAGTACGGCGTTCCGCGCGTCGTGGCCCGGGTGAACAACCCCAAGAACGAGTGGCTGTTCAACGAGTCCTGGGGTGTCGACGTCGCCGTCTCCACCCCGCGCCTGATGTCCGCCCTGGTCGAGGAGGCGGTGAGCGTCGGCGACCTGGTCCGGCTGCTCCGCTTCAGCCACGGCGACGCCAACCTCGTCGAGCTCACCCTGCCCGAGGAGTCGGCCCTGGCCGGCACCCAGGTCGGCGATGTCGAGTGGCCGCAGGACACCTCCCTGGTCACCATCATCCGCGGCAACCGCGTCCTCACCCCGTCCAAGGAGGACTCC
Source organism: Streptomyces sp. NPDC020299 (assembly GCF_044387825.1). NCBI lineage: Bacteria > Bacillati > Actinomycetota > Actinomycetes > Kitasatosporales > Streptomycetaceae > Streptomyces > Streptomyces sp. NPDC020299. Next base: position 49,256 of record NZ_JBIRWL010000010.1, on the reverse strand, counting down.
CTGGAGCCGGGCGACGAACTGCTGTTCGTGGCCGCACAGGCCCGGGAGGAGCAGCTGGAGGACCTGCTGTCGGTGCGGCGGGAGGACGGCTGACGGTTGTCGGTTGACGGCTGACGGCTGACGAGGGGAACCTCGAGCGATACGAGGATGGGGGCGCCCAAGGATCTCTGGGCGCCCCCATCCTCGTACGGAAGCTGTGCGCGGCTCGGTGCGCCGCCGCTAGGGCCTGTCTGACAATTCCCGTCGTCCGCCCGAAGGGCGGGCCCCGCGGCGGCGATGGGGGTCCCCCCGCGCGAGCGCGTTCGAGCGTGGGGGAGCGTGCGATCGCAAGGCGCCGGAGCGCCCTCGTGGCGGAGCCACGTGGGTGGTTCGGCAACGCGGCGAGCGTGCGTGCCAGGCGTCGCGGGGCAGGCGGGAATTGTCAGACAGGCCCTAGGCCTCTCGGCGGTGCCGGCCCGCGCTCGGTGCCTCGCCGCGCTCCGTGGCCGCCGTGGCCGCCGCTGCCTTGCGCTCCTTCTCGGCCTGCTCCTCGGCCTCCATCTCCGCGAACACGTCGATCGGCGCGGGCGCCTTCGCGAGGAAGACCCAGGTGAGCCAGACGGCCAGCAGGAAGGGCGGGATCTTCAGGGCGATCAGCACCCAGCCGAGCTGCGCCGTGTTGGCCCACCAGTACAGCGGGAAGAGGATCGCGCACTTGGCCAGCAGGATCAGGCCCCAGGCCCAGCTGGCCTTGGCGTAGGCCGTCTTGCGGCCGGGATTGCGGGTGCGCCAGGAGAGGTTCTCCTTGAAGACCGGGCCGAGGATCAGGCCGATCAGGGGCACTCCGGCGAGGGTCGTGATGATGTACGCCAGGGCCAGGCCCAGCGTGTACAGCATGCCGGGGAGGTAGAAGTCCTTGGCGTTGCCCGTGAACATGGCGAAGACGACACCGAAGGCGACGCCGAAGACACCGCTGAAGGCGTGCTTGACGGTGTCCCTCATCGCCAGCCGGACCACGACCAGGATCACGGACACGGCCAGCGCGGCGATCGCGGACCAGTGCAGGTCCTTGTTGATCGTGAAGATGGTGACGAAGAGGAGACCGGGCAGGACGGTCTCGACCATGCCCCGGACACCGCCGAACGCCTCGAACAGCGCGGCCTCGGTCACCGCCCGCGCGTCGTCCGTCCGAGCCTCGTCCGCCTCTGTGTCTTCGGTCGGCTTGTCGAGTGACGTCACCGGCTACTCCCGTCCGAGGGGTCGCAGTTCGTACTTCGGGTTGAACAGCACGCGGCGGCCCCGGCTCATCGAGATCCGGCCCGATGCGATGAGCCTGCGCCCCGGTTCTATGCCCACGATGGAGCGCCTGCCCAGCCACACCACGTCCAGCGCGGCGGAGCCGTCGAACAGTTCGGCCTCCAGGGCCGGGACTCCGGCGCGCGGCCGCAGGGTGACCGTGCGCAACGTACCAGTTACGGTGACGATCTGCCGGTCCTGGCAGTCACCGATCCGGGTGCAGCCCGCGGTCTCGGCGTCCTCCCTGAGCTCCTCGGACTCCAGGTCCTCCTGTGACGAGGAAAGCCGGTCGAGCATGCGCCGGAACCGGCCGGCCGGCTTTTCGGAACGAGGAACAGCGCTCATGCCAGAAAGCGTACCGGGGCCCACTGACGCCCACGTAATCCCCGGCCGCGCGGCCCGGGTGAGCAGCGACCCGCGCGGGGCGACGGCCTGACTTCTGGAACCGGTAAGCCTACTTCTCGAACCGGTAGCCCGTCCCCGGCTCCGTGATACTGCATCCCCCGGGGGACCACCCCCGGACCCCCGGCAGCGACTCACCTCGCAGCCGCAGCCCACCCGGCACCACGACACCACGCCCCGGCAGCACCACGACCACCCCGGCCGCGCCTGATTTCTGGAACCGAAGCCTACTTCTCGAACCGGTAGCCCATCCCCGGCTCCGTGATACTGCATCCCCCGGGGGACCACCCCCGGACCCCCGGCAGCGACTCACCTCGCAGCCGCAGCCCACCCGGCACCACGACAC
>NZ_JBIRWL010000010.1:0-47135 GCF_044387825.1 Streptomyces sp. NPDC020299 | reverse complement strand
ACCACGCCCCGGCAGCACCACGACCACCCCGGCCGCGCCTGATTTCTGGAACCGAAGCCTACTTCTCGAACCGGTAGCCCATCCCCGGCTCAGTGATGAAGTGCTGCGGGTGGGAGGGGTCCGCCTCGAGTTTTCTGCGGAGTTGGGCCATGTAGACGCGCAGGTAGTTCGTCTCCGTGCCGTAGGACGGGCCCCACACCTCCTGGAGCAGCTGCTTCTGGCCGACCAGTCGGCCGGTGTTGCGGACCAGCACCTCCAGCAGGTGCCACTCGGTGGGCGTCAGGCGGACGTCCTTGCCGCCCCGGTTGACCTTCTTCGCGGCGAGGTCGACGGTGAACTGCTCGGTCTCCACGGTGGTCACGTCGTCCTCGCCGGAGCCGACCGGCTCGGCCCGGCGGACGGCGGCCCGCAGCCGGGCGAGCAGCTCGTCCATGCCGAAGGGCTTGGTGACGTAGTCGTCGGCGCCCGCGTCCAGCGCCTCGACCTTCTCGTCCGAGGAGTGCCGGGCGGACAGCACCAGGATGGGCACCCGGGTCCAGCCCCGCAGGCCCCTGATGACCTCGACGCCGTCCATGTCGGGCAGGCCGAGGTCCAGGACGACCACGTCGGGGTGGCGGGAGGCGGCGAGGTCGAGCGCGGTCCGGCCGTCGGGGGCGGCGTCGACCTCGTACTTGCGCGCCTTGAGGTTGATCACGAGCGCGCGCGTGATCTGCGGCTCGTCGTCGACCACCAGGACACGGGTCATGAAATCCGCCTTTCACGGTGTGCGGCGCCTTCCCCCGCGGGGAGGAGCTCGGGACGCGTTCCGGCCGCTCGGAGGGTGAGGACCATGGTGAGGCCGCCGCCGGGCGTGTCCTCGGCGTTCAGGACGCCGCCCATCGCCTCGGCGAAGCCGCGCGCGACCGCGAGGCCGAGGCCGACACCGGCGCCGCGCGGAGCGTCCCCGTATCGCTGGAAGGGCTCGAAGATGCGGTCCTTGGCCTCGTCCGGGACGCCGGGGCCGCGGTCCACCACCCGCACCTCCACCCGGTCGGCGATGGCACTGGCGGCGACCAGGACGGGCCGCTCCGGGGGGCTGTACTTGACGGCGTTCTCCACCAGGTTCGCCACCGCCCGCTCCAGCAGCCCGGGATCGACGGCGACCATGGGCAGGGTCTCGGGGACGTCCAGCTCGGCGCTGCCCTCCGGGACACCGCCCAGCGCCATCGGGACCACCTCGTCGAGGTCGATCTCGCGGATCAGCGGGGTGACCGTGCCGGTCTGCAGGCGGGACATGTCGAGCAGGTTGCCCACCAGATGGTCGAGCCGGTCGGCGCCCTCCTCGATGCCCTCCAGCAGCTCCGCACGGTCCTCCTCGGACCACGCCACGTCGTCCGACCGCAGCGAGGAGACGGCCGCCTTGATCCCGGCCAGCGGGGTGCGCAGGTCGTGGCTGACGGCGGCCAGCAGCGCGGTGCGGATGCGGTTGCCCTCGGCCAGTTCCTTGGCCTGGTCGGCCTCCTCCTTCAGACGCCTGCGGTCCAGGACGACGGCGGCCTGCGCGGCGAAGGCGGCCAGCACCCGGCGGTCCTCGGCGGGCAGCACCCGCCCGGTCAGCGCGAGCGCCATGTGGTCCCCGACCGGCATGTCCACGTCCGCCTCGTCCGGCCGCTCCACGGGCCGTCCGACGCCCACCCGCCCCGCACAGGTCCACGGGTCGACGTCGCCGGCCCGTTCGAGCAGGGCCGCCGACTCCATCCCGAAGGTCTCCCGGACCCGCTCCAGCAGCTCCTCCAGGCCGGTCTCGCCGCGCAGCACGTTGCCCGCGAGGAAGGAGAGGATCTCCGACTCGGCGCGCAGCCGCGCCGCCTGGTGGGTGCGCCGGGCCGCGAGGTCCACCACGGACGCCACCGAGACGCCGACGGACACGAAGATCACGATGGCGACGATGTTCTTCGGGTCGGCGATCGTCCAGCGGTGCAGGGGCGGTGTGTAGAAGTAGTTCAGCAGCAGGGAGCCCACCGCCGCCGAGGCCAGGGCGGGGAACAGGCCGCCGAGCAGGGCCGCGGCCACCGTCACCGTCAGGAACAGCAGCATGTCGTTGGCGAGGCCGAGGTCGACGGTGTTGAGCAGCACCGCCAGGACCGCCGGGCCGATCACGCCGACCAGCCAGCCCCACACCAGCCGCGAGCGGCCGAGGCGGGCGCCGCGGGCCACGGGCAGCCCTCGTCCCCTGGCGACCTCGTCGTGGGTGACGATGTGCACGTCCAGGTCGCCACCGGAGTCCCGGGCGACCGTGGCGCCGACGCCGGGTCCGAAGACGTACTGCCAGGTCTTGCGCCGGGAGGAGCCCAGCACGATCTGGGTGGCGTTGACCCCGCGCGCGAAGTCCAGCAGGGCGGCGGGGATGTCGTCGCCGACGACCTGGTGGAAGGTGCCGCCGAGGTCCTCGACCAGGGTGCGCTGGACGGCCAGCTCCTTGGGGGAGGCGGAGGTGAGCCCGTCGCTGCGGGAGATGTAGACGGCGAGCACCTCGCCGCCGGCGCCCTTCTCGGCAAGCCGCGCGGCGCGCCGGATCAGGGTCCGGCCCTCCGGACCGCCGGTCAGGCCCACCACGATCCGCTCCCGTGAGCCCCATATCGCCGAGACCCGGTGCTCGCTGCGGTACTGCTTCAGGTACTCGTCCACCCGGTCGGCCACCCACAGCAGCGCCAGCTCGCGCAGGGCGGTCAGGTTCCCCGGCCGGAAGTAGTTGGAGAGTGCGGCGTCCACCTTGTCGGACTTGTAGATGTTGCCGTGTGCCATGCGCCGGCGCAGCGCCTCCGGGGACATGTCGACCAGCTCGATCTGGGCCGCCCGCCGTACCACCTCGTCCGGTACGGTCTCCTGCTGCCGTACGCCCGTTATGGACTCCACGACGTCGCCGAGCGACTCCAGGTGCTGGATGTTGACCGTCGAGACCACGTCGATCCCGGCGGCGAGCAGTTCCTCGACGTCCTGCCACCGCTTGGCGTTGCGGGAACCGGGGACGTTCGTGTGGGCGAGCTCGTCGACCAGGGCGACGGCGGGGGCCCGGCGCAGGACGGCGTCCACGTCCATCTCGGTGAAGCGGCCGCCCCGGTACTCCAGCTCCCTGCGCGGCACCCGTTCGAGCCCGTGCAGCATCACCTCGGTGCGCGGCCGCTCGTGGTGCTCGACGAAGCCCACCACGCAGTCGGTGCCCCGCTCGATCCGGCGGTGCGCCTCGGACAGCATGGCGTACGTCTTGCCCACGCCCGGCGCCGCGCCGAGATAGATCCGAAGCTTGCCGCGTGCCATGGCCCCATTGTCTTCCGGTCACTACCGCCTACGCAGCGTCGACCCTACGGCCACCGATGCCGTCGAACGGGAGAAGAACCGGTACGGGGTGCATCTTTGACGTAACCCTGATGGGTGAACCGGCGCGTTCGCCGCGCCCGGCGCATGCCCGGCGCACCGGGACGCGCGAGGGGCCGCACCCCGAACCGGGGTGCGGCCCCTCGCGTGTCTGTACGGGGACGCCGCGGACGCGGGGCACGCCCTGCCCCTTTTCCCGCTGATCCGCCGGGCAGGCCCTAGCGGACCTCAGTGATCTCCGGCCCGCGCTGCAGCTGTCCCATGCCGCCGGAGAAGCGGGAGCCGCCCTCGTCCTGCTGGAGGCCCTCGGGCACCATCTGGGCGTCGTTCGGCAGCTCCAGGACGATCGGGTCGCGAGGCGCCATCGGGCCCTCGCCGCGGACCACGACCGTGTCCCGGAAGATCTGCTCGAGCAGCCCGGCCGCCTGCGGCTGCACCGCGCCCTGGCCCGAGATCACGCCGCGCAGGAACCAGCGGGGTCCGTCCACGCCGACGAACCGGACGACCTGGAAGCCGCCCGTGCCGTCCGGCAGCTGCACCGGCACCTGGGCGCGCAGCTCCCAGCCGAGCGGCCCCTCGACCTCGTCGACGATGCCACCCTGCTGGGTGATACCGGTCCCGATCTCCTCGCGTACCTCGCCCCAGATGCCCTCGCGCTTGGGCGCGGCGAAGGCCTGCAACTGGATGGCGCTGTCGCGCAGTACGACGGTCGCCGCGACGATCGCGTCGCCCGCGACCTCGACCCTGAGTTCCATGCCGTCGACGCCCGGCACGAACAGACCGCCCAGGTCCACCCGGCCCTCGGCCGCGTCGCGTACCTCCGAGCTGTCCCAGGGCCCGTCGGGCCGCGGCTCCGGCTCGAGCCGGACGCGCTCGCGCTCGGCCTCTTCCACTTCCTCGTCCGCCTCGGTGTCGACGCTGTCGACGACCTGCTCGGTCTCGCCGGCCGCGTCCTCGGCGGCACCCTTCTTCTTGCGACGTCCGAACACGTCACTGTCCTTCCCGGTCGGATACGACCGAAGCGTATCGATTCCCACCCGTCCGGCCGCCCTCGGCGGCCCGACCGTTTGTGCCGCTCACGTCGCCCACCGCGGCATGACCGCCGGTGGACCCGAAGCCCCCCTCGGCCCGCGCCGAGTCGGGAAGCTCCGCCACCTCCTGGAAGCGGACCCTCTCGACCTGCTGAACGACCAGTTGGGCGATCCGGTCGAAGCGCTCGAACCGCACGCTCTCGCGCGGGTCGAGATTCACCACGATCACCTTGATCTCCCCACGGTACCCGGCATCAACGGTCCCTGGGGCATTCACGAGGGCGACACCGCAGCGGGCGGCGAGACCGGATCGCGGGTGCACGAAGGCCGCGTACCCCTCCGGGAGGGCGATGGACACTCCCGTGGGGAGGACGGCGCGCTCGCCGGGCGCCAGTTCGCACGCCTCGGTGGTGCGCAGATCGGCTCCCGCGTCACCGGGGTGCGCGTACGCCGGGAGCGGTACTTCGGGGTCGACGCGGCGGATCAGCACGTGGACGGGGCCGCGGCCTGCGGGGGGCTCGGGGCTCGCGGGGGGCACGGCGTTCACGGGTTCACCTCGAAGGCGCGGGCGCGCCGGATCCGGTCGGGGTCGTCCATGGCGGCCCGGATCTCCTCGGGGCGGCCGTTGTCGACGAAGTGCTGGACCTCGACCTCGATGAAGAGCGCGTCGGCGCGGACGGCGACGGGGCCGTCGGGGCCGCCGATCCGGCCGGTGGCGGTGGAGTAGATCTTCCGTCCGGCGACGGCGGTCACCTCGGCCTCCAGGTGGAGCGTGGTCCCCACGGGCACGGGCCGTACGAAGTCCGTCTCCAGCCGTCCGGTCACGGCGATGGTCCGCAGCAGCCAGTTCAGCGAGCCGAGGGTCTCGTCGAGGGCGGAGGCGAGCACCCCGCCGTGCGCGAGGCCCGGGGCGCCCTGGTGGGCGGGCTGCACGGTGAACTCGGCGGTCAGGGACACGCCCTCGCCGGCGCGGGCCGCCAGACGCAGCCCGTGCGGCTGCTCGCCGCCGCAGCCGAAGCACTGGCCGTAGTGGGCGCCGAGGAGCTCACCGGGTGCGGGAGCATCGGGATGCCGAACGGGTTTCACGGCGTCGGCCGGGGGCTGAAGGACTGCGGAACCACCACTCACAGCCGCAGACCTTACCCGCGCGTCGGGGGTGTCCGTTCACCGTGCCAAGCTTGGCTCCATGCAGCTCTCCGCCGCCCCGTACGACGAACGCCTCACCGCCCCCCGCTCCTGGTGGCTGATCAGCTTCCTGGTGGGGGTCGCCTTCGCCCTGGTCCTGCTGCCCTTCGGCCCCCTGCCGCTGCTCGGCGGCCTGGTCGGCGGCACGGCCGCGGCGGCCGTCGTCGCGAGCTCCTACGGCTCGGTCCGGATCCGTGTCGTGGGTGACTCGCTGATCGCGGGCGAGGCGAAGATCCCGGTGACGGCGCTGGGCGACGCGGAGTTCCTGGACGCGGAGGAGGCCCGGGCCTGGCGCACCTACAAGGCCGACACCCGCGCCTTCCTGCTGCTGCGCGCCTACATCCCCACGGCCCTGCGCGTCGAGGTCACCGATCCGGCGGACCCGACGCCGTACCTGTACCTGTCGACCCGGGACCCGGAGGGGCTCGCGGCCGCGATCGCGGCGGCGCGGGAGGCCGTGGCGTAGGGCCCCGGTCAGGCCCGGTCAGTCACCGAGCTCCTTGGCGATGTCCCCGATCGCCAGCGGCTCCTCGGGGGGCTCGAGCGGGGGCAGCGCGGTCAGCTCGTCCCACGGCACCTGGATCTTGCGCAGGTCGGTCCGGATCCGTGCCGCCAGTCTCCTGGTGTCGCGGCGGTTCATGACCGCCCCGACGGCGGCGCCGACCATGAAGGGCATCAGGTTGGGCAGGTCGCGCACCGTCCGCTTCATGACCTGCTGACGCAGCCGGCGCTTCATCGGGCCCCCGAGGGCCGTGTTGATCGTCGACGGCTTCATCACGTCGATGCCGCGCTCCTCCGACCAGGAGGACAGATACGCGGTGCTGCGGGCCTTGAGTCTGCCCGGTGGCCGTACGCCGTAGACCTCGTGGAGTTCGGCGATGAGCTTGAGTTCGATCGCCGCGACGCCGGTGATCTCCGCGGCCAGTTCGGTGGGCATCGCGGGCGGCACGGGCAGCATCGCCGCCGCACCGATCCCGGCCCCGACCGTGGAGGTCGCGTTCGCGGCGCCCGCCACGAGCTTGTCGGCGAGCTGTTCGGGCCCGAGGCCCGGGAACTGCCGGCGCAACGTCGCGAGGTCCCGTACGGGGATCCGCGGGGCGATCTCGATGATCCGGTCGGTGACGTAGGACAGCCCCGCCCTGGCGCGGATGCCGCCCTTGCGGGTGCCTTCCCGGGCCCTTTCCCGGGCCTTCTCCCGGATCTCCGCGGCCCGCCGCAGGGCGACGGCCGCGGTTCGCCGTGCGGACGCCGGGAGGTCACTCCGGTCGGCCGCCGGTTCGAGCGAGGCTCCCGTACCCGGTGAGCCCCGCTCGTCGTCACGCGCGTCGTGCGGGCCGTCGGACGGCCCCTGGTCCGCTCCCGGCAGGCGGAAACGGCGCTTCCGAGGTGGGGTCGAGCCAGTCACGGCCGACCCGTCCTCAGTCGCAGTCGCGGCAGATCGGCTGACCGTTCTTCTCGCGGGCCAGCTGGCTGCGGTGATGGACCAGGAAGCAGCTCATGCACGTGAACTCGTCCTGCTGCTTGGGCAGGACCCGGACGGCCAGTTCCTCGTTGGACAGGTCCGCGCCGGGCAGTTCGAGGCCTTCCGCGGCCTCGAACTCGTCGACGTCCACGGCCGACGCGCTCTTGTCGTTGCGTCGGGCCTTCAGCTCTTCCAGGCTGTCGGAATCGACGTCGTCGTCGGTCTTGCGTGGGGTGTCGTAGTCGGTTGCCATGTCGCTCTCCCCCTCTGGGTGTCTGCGGTGTCTCCAGCGCACGTAACGCGTGAGAGGCCGGACTTGTGCCCGACCTGAGGCGGAGATTTTGCCTCACATCAAGGTCTGTTACTCAATCGACACCCAACCGGACCCCTCAAGAGTGATCGGCTGGGATGGCGATGGGGACCGTACACGGTCCGGGTACCGCACCTCAAAGGCATCTCACCGTGTACTTCCCGTGATCAGGACCCCCGAAAACCCGGATTTTCCCGGCTTTCCGCCAAGGCTATTGATCACAGAGAGTGGATGGCCGGAATGTTGCCCATGTGATCGATCACACACAGTGATGTGCGCCGGGCTGTCGGAAAATTCCGCGCAAAGCGAACATCCCCGGGTGTGTCAGAGGCCGGTCAGATCGGCAGCGTGACCCGCATCACGAGACCGCCGCCCTCTCTCGGCGTCGCCGCGATGTGGCCGCCGTGCGCGCGGGCCACGGACCGGGCGATCGACAGGCCGAGGCCCACACCCTTGTCGCTGCCCGTGCGCTCCGTACGCAGCCGCCTGAAGGGCTCGAAGAGGTTGTCGATCTCGTACGCGGGCACGACCGGACCGGTGTTCGACACGATCAGCACCGCCTGCCCGTGCTCCACCGCCGTGACCACGTCGACCCAACCATTCTCGGAGACGTTGTACCGCACGGCGTTCTGCACCAGGTTCAGCGCGATCCGCTCCAGCAGGACCCCGTTGCCCTGGACGACGGCCGGTTTGCGCTCGCCCCGGATCCCGACACCCTTGGCCTCGGCCTCGGCGTGCACCTGGTCGATGGCCTGCGAGGCGACCTCGGCCAGGTCCACGGGCTTGCGCTCGACGATCTGGTTGTCGCTGCGGGCGAGCAGCAGCAGGCCCTCCACGAGCTGCTCACTGCGCTCGTTGGTGGCCAGCAGCGTCTTGCCGAGCTGTTGCAGCTCCACGGGCGCGCCCGGGTCCGATAGGTGCACTTCCAGGAGCGTGCGGTTGATCGCCAGGGGCGTGCGCAGCTCGTGCGAGGCGTTGCCGACGAAGCGCTGTTGCGCCGTGAAGGCCCGCTGCAGCCGCTCCAGCATGTCGTCGAAGGTGTCCGCGAGCTCCTTGAGCTCGTCGTCCGGGCCGTCCAGCTCGATCCGGCGGGACAGGTCGGAACCGGCCACCGCGCGCGCGGTGCGGGTGATCCGGCCGAGCGGCGACAGCACGCGGCCGGACATGGCGTAACCGAACGCGAAGGCGATCACGGCGAGGCCCAGCAGGGCCAGCAGGGAGCGGCTGAGCAGGTCGTCCAGGGCGTGCCGGCGCTGCAGGTTCACGCACTCGTTCATCGCGTGGTTGAGCTCGGTCGCGCTCGGCCGGGACGGGAAGTTGCAGGTGTCGCTGGCGACCTGGCCGGAAATGATCTTGAAGGGCAGGTCGCTGCCCACGTTCAGCGCGTTCGCGGCAAGCAGGTAGATGATCGACAGCAGCAGGATGCCGGCGATCAGGAACATGCCGCCGTACAGCAGTGTCAGCCGTATCCGGATGGTCGGGCGCAGCCAGGGGAACGGCGGCTCCGGCCTTCTGGGGTCCCAGGTGGGCTTCGGGGGCGCCTGTGTGGGCGCGGGCGTGGTGGCCACGGCCATCAGATCCGGTAGCCGGAGCCGGGGACGGTGACGATGACGGGCGGCTCGCCCAGCTTGCGGCGCAGCGTCATCACGGTCACCCGCACCACGTTGGTGAACGGGTCGGTGTTCTCGTCCCAGGCCTTCTCCAGCAGCTGCTCGGCGGAGACGACGGCACCCTCGCTGCGCATCAGCACCTCCAGGACGGCGAACTCCTTCGGCGCGAGCTGGACCTCCTTGCCGTCGCGGAAGACCTCGCGGCGGTTGGGATCCAGCTTGATGCCGGCACGCTCCAGGACCGGCGGCAGCGGCACGCTGGTGCGCCGGCCGAGGGCGCGCACGCGCGCGATGAGCTCGCTGAAAGCGAACGGCTTGGGCAGGTAGTCGTCGGCGCCGATCTCCAGGCCCTCGACGCGGTCGCTGACGTCACCGGAGGCCGTGAGCATCAGCACGCGCGTGGGCATGCCGAGCTCGACGATCTTGCGGCAGACGTCGTCGCCGTGCACCAGCGGAAGGTCGCGGTCGAGGACGACCACGTCGTAGTCGTTGACGCCGATGCGTTCCAGGGCGGCCGCACCGTCGTACACGACGTCGACGGCCATGGCCTCCCGGCGCAGTCCGGTGGCCACCGCATCGGCGAGCAGTTGCTCGTCCTCGACGACGAGTACGCGCACGTCGCTTGTCCTTCCTGTGTCCACCCGCGTAGCGCGCCCGAGGGCGCGCGGGCAGGGGTTCTTGACGGGATTGTGTGACCTCCATCCTGCCCTTTTCCGCCATAAGTCGGCTGTAAGACAGCGGTGGCCCCGGTGGATCACGCGCTCCGGAAGGGAATGCGAGATTTTCTCCTCCGGTTGAGGTTTCCGCGGAAGGGAGCGGGGGGAGGACGGCTTTACACCCCGCGATCACGCTCTGCATGTGCCGCAGCACCATGTGGTACTCCGCGGTCCGCTTATCAGCAGAGTGGGCGTGGGTGTCCGGCACCGTCGCCGCCCAGCCCGGGCAGCCCGGGCAGCGCTGGGCACCTACAGGAGACGTGATCGCCCCTTCCCGAACGGCACACCCCCGTGCCACCGACCCACGACCCAGGACGAGGGGGCCGCAGCATGGACGCTTTCACCACAGGACTTCTGCAGCGCATAAGGACGACCGAGTCCGACCTCACGCGGGCTCGCGACGAGGGCGACGACTTCCTCGTCGAGGTGGAACTGGCAGAGCTCGACGATCTGCGCCGCCTCGCCGCCGAACACGGTGTGGAGGTCGGCGCGCCCAGCGTCTGATCGGCCTGTGCCACCCGTACGGCCTCGTACGACCCGTACGACAGCAGGGCCCCGGCGAATCCAGCGCCGGGGCCCTGCTGCGTCTGCCGTTCGATCCGGCGGCCGATCCGGCGGCCGGTCCGGCGGCCGGTCCGGCGGTCGTCAGTCGTGCCAGGCCCCGAAGTCCTCCAGCAGCCGCTGGAGGGGCTCGAAGACCCCCGGGGTGCCGGCGACGGTCAGGTCGCGTGAGGGGCGCTCTCCGGGCCGTCCACCGGTCAGGGCGCCCGCCTCCCGGGCGATCAGGTCACCCGCGGCGACGTCCCAGGCGTTGAGGCCGCGCTCGTAGTACCCGTCCAGCCGGCCGCAGGCCAGGTCGCACAGGTCGACCGCCGCCGAGCCGCCGCGCCGGATGTCGCGCAGCCGCGGGATCAGCCTCGCGGCCACCTCGGCCTGGTGGGCGCGGACCTCCCAGACGTAGTTGAAGCCGGTGGAGACCAGCGCGTGGTCCAGGGGCGGCGCGGGCCGGCAGGCCAGCCGGCGCTCACCGTCCCAGGCGCCGGTGGCCCAGGCCCCGCCGCCGCGTACCGCGTGGAACGTCTCGCCGCGCATCGGGGCGGCCACGACGCCGGCCACGGTCTCGCCGTCCTGTTCGGCCGCGATGGACACCGACCAGGTGGGCAGCCCGTACAGGTAGTTCACCGTGCCGTCGAGCGGGTCGATCACCCAGCGGATGCCGCTCGTGCCCTCGGTGGCGGCACCCTCCTCGCCCAGGAAGCCGTCGTCGGGGCGGTGGTCCGAGATCAGGTCGGTGATCAGCTTCTCCGCCGCGATGTCCATCTCGGTGACGACGTCGATCGGGCTCGACTTGGTCGCGGCGACCGCGAGGTCGGCGGGGCGGCCGTCCCGCAGCAGCTCCCCCGCCCGGCGGGCGGCCTCCTGGGCGAGCCCCAGCAGGTCCGTGTGCAGGCTGTCGGTCACGGGGCTCCTCATGCGTAGGGGCTGTCGGCGCCCGCGGCGGCCGGGCGGGCGGCGCGGGCCGGGCAGCAGCCGGCCGGGCAGACGTCGTGGCTCGCCCCGAGGGCACCCAGGGCGCAGGGCGCGACCTCCTGGCCCCGCTCGGCGGCGGCGCGCTCCACGATCAGGTCACGGACCGCGGCGGCGAACCGCGGGTCGGCGCCGACGGTGGCCGAGCGGCGCACCGGCAGGCCCAGCTCCCCGGCCTTGGCCCTGGCCTCCGTGTCGAGGTCGTAGAGGACCTCCATGTGGTCGGAGACGAAGCCGATGGGCGCCATGACGACGGCCGGGACTCCCGACCCGTGCAGTTCCTCGAGGTGGTCGCAGATGTCCGGCTCCAGCCAGGGGATCTGCGGGGCACCGGAACGGGACTGGTAGACGAGCCGCCAGGGGTGGTCGACGCCGGTGCGCTCGCGGACCGCGTCGGCGATCAGCTGGGCCACGTCCAGATGCTGCTCGACGTACGCGCCGCCCTCGCCGTGGGCTTCGACGGGGCCTGAGGTGTCGGCGGAGGCGGTCGGGATGGAGTGGGTGGTGAAGGCGAGGTGGGCGCCGGCCCGGACGTCCTCCGGGAGATCGGCGAGGGACTCGAGCACCCCGTCGATCATGGGCTGGAGGAAGCCCGGATGGTTGAAGTAGTGGCGCAGCTTGTCGATCTTCGGCAGCTCCAGGCCCTCGGCCTCCAGCGCGGCCAGCGAGTCGGCGAGGTTCTCGCGGTACTGGCGGCAGCCCGAGTACGAGGCGTAGGCGCTGGTGGCGAGCACCAGGATGCGGCGGCGGCCGTCGGCGACCATCTCGCGCAGGGTGTCCGTCAGGTACGGGGCCCAGTTGCGGTTGCCCCAGTAGACCGGCAGGTCCAGGCCGTGCTCGGCGAAGTCCTTGCGCAGGGCGTCCAGGAGGGCGCGGTTCTGGCCGTTGATGGGGCTGACCCCGCCGAACCGGAAGTAGTGCTGCCCGACTTCCTTGAGGCGTTCCTTGGGGATGCCTCGCCCGCGGGTCACGTTCTCCAGGAAGGGCACCACGTCGTCCGGGCCCTCGGGGCCGCCGAACGAGAGCAGGAGCAGGGCGTCGTAGGGGGTGGCATCGCGCACGTCTGGCATGGCTCGATCCTGCCACCCGGCACCGACAGCCCGGAAACAACGGAATGAAGAGTCGGGTTCCGGCCGGTTTTCGTCCGGTTTCACCTCATCATATTTCCGGGTGCATTAGGGTCACCTAACTCGTAAGCTGTATCAGCCGCATTCGCGCCTTACGTCCGAAGACCGGAGACCCGCGTGCCCAGCCCCTACCGCGCTCTGTTCGCCGCCCCCGGCGCCAAGGGCTTCTCCGCCGCGGGCTTCCTCGGCCGGATGCCGCTGTCGATGATGGGCATCGGCGTGGTCACCATGATCTCGCAGCTCACCGGGCGGTACGGGCTCGCGGGTGCCCTGTCCGCCGCCATCGCACTGTCCGCCGCCGCGATCGGGCCGCAGATATCCCGGCTGGTGGACCAGTACGGCCAGCGCAGGGTGCTGCGCCCGGCGACGCTGGGAGCGCTCGCCTCGACGGCCGGGCTGCTGCTGGCGGCGCACCTGGGGTGGCCGGACCCGGTGCTGTTCGTCTGCGCCGCCGGCATCGGCTGTGTGCCGAGCCTGGGCGCGATGGTCCGGGCCCGCTGGGCCGCGCTGTACCGGGGCACCCCCAAGCTGCACACGGCTTACTCGTTCGAGTCCGTGGTGGACGAGGTCTGCTTCATCTTCGGGCCGATCATCTCCATCGGCCTGTCCACGGCGTGGTTCCCGGAGGCGGGCCCGCTGCTGGCCGGCTGTTTCCTGGCGGCCGGGGTCTTCTGGCTGACCGCCCAGCGCGCCACCGAGCCCGAGCCGCACCCGCGCGCGGACCACGGCGGCGGCAGCGCCCTGCGCTCCCCCGGCCTGCGGGTGCTGGTGGCCACCTTCGTCGCCACGGGAGCGATCTTCGGGGCGGTCGACGTGGTCACCGTCGCCTTCGCCGACGAGCGCGGCCACAAGGCCGCGGCCAGCGTGGTCCTGGCGCTGTACGCGGCGGGTTCCTGCGCGGCCGGAGTGGTGTTCGGGCTGCTGCGCTTCGCGGGGGCGCCCGAACGCAGGTGGCTGCTGGGCATATGCGCGATGGCCGTGAGTATGATCCCCCTCCTACTGGTCGGAAACTTGTCGCTTCTGGCCGTGGCGCTGTTCGTTGCGGGTCTGTCCATCGCGCCGACGATGATCACGACGATGTCCCTCATCGAAGAGCACGTACCTCGCGCGCAGCTCACCGAGGGGATGACCTGGGTGAGCACCGGCCTGGCGGTCGGGGTCGCGCTCGGCTCGTCCGCGGCCGGCTGGGTGATCGACGCAGCCGGAGCGCACGCCGGGTACGGGGTTCCGGCGGTGTCCGGGGCCGTCGCGGTCGCGGTCGGTTTCCTCGGGTACCGCCGGCTCAGCAGGCCGGCTCCGGGTCGGGGAGGCACCCTTGAGCACCACAGCGAGCGGGAAGAACGGCACGTGGCGTAACTGGGGAGGCAACGTCGTCGCCCGTCCCGCGCGGGAGGTGACCCCCGCCTCGGTGGAGGAGCTGGCCGCGGCGGTGCGCCGGGCCGCCGAGGACGGCCTGAAGGTGAAGGCGGTCGGTACCGGGCATTCCTTCACCGCCATCGCGGCCACCGACGGTGTGTTGATCCGCCCTCAACTGTTGACCGGTATCCGCGACATCGACCGCGAGGCCATGACGGTCACCGTCGAGGCGGGCACCCCGCTCAAGAGACTCAACCTCGCCCTGGCCCGCGAGGGCCTGTCGCTGACCAACATGGGCGACATCATGGAGCAGACGGTCTCGGGCGCCACCAGCACCGGCACGCACGGCACCGGCCGGGAATCGGCCTCCATAGCCGCGCAGGTCAAGGGCCTCGAGCTGGTCACGGCGGACGGGTCGGTGCTCACCTGCTCCGAGAAGGAGAATCCCGAGGTGTTCGCGGCCGCCCGCATCGGTCTGGGCGCCCTGGGCATCGTCACCGCGATCACCTTCGCCGTGGAGCCGGTCTTCCTGCTCACGGCCCGCGAGGAACCGATGTCCTTCGACCGGGTGTTGGCCGAGTTCGACCAACACTGGGCGGAGAACGAACACTTCGAGTTCTACTGGTTCCCGCACACCGGGAACACCAACACCAAGCGCAACAACCGCAGCGCCGGACCGGAGAAGCCGATCGGGCAGTTGTCCGGCTGGTTCGAGGACGAGTTCCTCTCCAACGGCGTCTTCCAGGCGGCCAACTGGGTCGGCCGCGCGGTGCCCGCGACCATCCCGGCCATCGCCCGGATATCCAGCCGGGCGCTGTCCGCGCGGACGTACACGGACATTCCCTACAAGGTCTACACCTCGCCCCGCCGGGTGCGGTTCGTCGAGATGGAGTACGCCGTCCCGCGCGCGGCCCTGGTGGACACGCTGCGGGAACTCAAGGCGATGGTCGACCGTTCGAACCTCAGGATCAGCTTCCCGGTCGAGGTGCGCACCGCCCCGGCCGACGACATCACCCTGTCCACCGCCTCCGGACGGGACAGCGCCTATGTCGCCGTCCACATGTTCAAGGGCACCCCCTATCAGGCGTACTTCACCGCCGCCGAGCGCATCTTCACCGCGCACGAGGGACGGCCGCACTGGGGCAAGGTGCACACGCGGGACGCCGCGTACTTCGGCGAGGTCTACCCCCGCTTCGGCGAGTTCACGGCCCTGCGGGACCGGCTGGACCCGGACCGGCTGTTCCAGAACGACTATTTGCGGCGGGTGCTGGGGGCATAGCCGCGGCGGCACCGCGAAACCACGGGTTCCGCTTCCGGTGATCATGTGAAGCATGCCACGTTCGTGATCACGGAAAGCGCTTGCGGACGGCGCGCTCCTGTCTCTTGCCAGAAGTTGGGCGGCGCGCCCATCCACGCACATGGTCCAAATGGAGTACTGTTGCGAGCCCTGGGACCGGTCTCCCGCCAGGGTGTCCGGGGCCTTGCAGGACCGCCGGGAGGGGGGCTAGTTGCACAGGGTGACGGAGTTGGTCACTTAGCGTTGCGAACAGGTAACCGTGCCATAACGGCGTGCGAGGGCCCGTGCCCGACACGCCGGGCAACTCGGCAAGGTTGTGGCAGGCTGCACCCGGGCAGGCCACACTCGACTAGCGGAAGCAGCGACGCACGTGACGTCGGCAGGCACCACCCGGGAGGTCCCCATGCCCGAACTGCGTGTCGTGGCCGTCTCGAATGACGGCACACGGCTGGTGCTGAAGGCTGCCGACTCTACGGAGTACACGCTTCCGATCGACGAACGCCTGCGCGCCGCCGTGCGCGGCGACCGGCCCCGCCTGGGCCAGATCGAGATCGAGGTGGAGAGCCATCTCCGCCCCCGTGACATCCAGGCGCGGATACGGGCCGGCGCGACCGCGGAAGAGGTCGCGCAGCTCGCGGGTATCCCCGTCGACCGGGTGCGGCGCTTCGAGGGTCCGGTACTGGCCGAGCGCGCCTTCATGGCCGAACGGGCCCGCAAGACCCCGGTCCGCCGGCCCGGCGAGAACTCCGGTCCGCTGCTCGGCGAAACCGTCCAGGAGCGGCTGGTGCTGCGCGGTGCCGAGAAGGACACCGTGCAGTGGGACTCCTGGCGCCGCGACGACGGCACCTGGGAGGTCCTGCTGGTCTACCGGGTCGCGGGCGAGCCGCACTCGGCCAGCTGGACGTACGACCCGCCCCGGCGGCTCGTCCAGGCCTTCGACGACGAGGCGCGCTCCCTGATCGGGGAGTCCGACGACCTCGGCTCGCCGGAGCCGAGCTTCCCCTTCGTACCGCGCATCGCCAGGCTGCCGCGCGACCGCCCGCTGGACCGCGCCCTGGAGCGGGGACCCAGCCTGCCGTCGCAGGCGCTCGAGCCGGCCGAGGAGAGCACGGGCGAACGCGACTCGCTGACCAGCCTGTTGGAGGCCGTGCCCAGCTTCCGGGGCGACCTGGTGGTCCCGGAGCGGCCCGCGGAGTCCACCGAGGAGCCGCCGGAGACCGAACCGGAGGCGGAGGAACCGCCCGCCCCGGCGGCGTCGGCCGGTTCCGCCTACGCGGACGTCCTCATGCCCCGCTCGGTCGCCAGCCACCGGGACCGCCTGGTCGGCGCCACCGACCGCCAGGCCGAGGCCGACGGGGTCCGCCCCGGACGCCGGGCCGCCGTTCCCAGCTGGGACGAGATCGTGTTCGGGACCCGGCGCAAGAAGCAGGAGTAGCGCGCAAGAAGCAGCAGCGGCGGACCGTACGGCCGTACGGGGAGGGGACTTCCGCACCGGAAGCCCCCTCCGTTCGCCGTTACCGCGGGTCGGGCCCCGTCGCCACCGGCCGGGACGGATCCGAGGACCACTCCGACCAGGAGCCCACGTACAGCGCCGCCGGGATGCCCGCGACCGCGAGGGCCAGTGCCTCGTGGGCCGCGGAGACACCGGAGCCGCAGTAGACGCCGACCTCGGCATCCTGCGACACCCCGAGGTTCTTGAACCGGGCCCGCAGTTCCTCGGCGGGCAGGAACCGGCCGTCCGCCGCCACGTTCTCGGCCGTCGGCGCGGACACGGCACCCGGGATGTGCCCGCCGACCCGGTCGATGGGCTCCACGTCCCCCCGGTACCGCTCCGCCGCCCGGGCGTCGAGCAGCACGCCGGAGCGGGCCAGCGCGGCGGCGGCGTCCGCGTCGAGGAGCCCCACGGTGCCCGGCAGCGGCTCGAAGTCGCCCTGGGCCGGGGCGGGTACGTCCGTCGACAGGGGGCCCTCCCAGGCCGGCAACCCGCCGTCGAGGACCCGCACGTCCGGGTGACCCGTCCAGCGCAGCAGCCACCACGCGCGCGCGGCCGCCCACCCCTGCCCGCCGTCGTACACGACCACCGGCCGGCCCGGCGACACACCCGCCCGGCGCATCGCGGCGCCGAACTCCGCGAGGCCGGGCAGCGGATGACGGCCGCGCTCCCCCGGCGCCGAGGCGAGTTCCGCGTCCAGGTCGACGAACACGGCACCGGGCAGATGCCCGGACGCGTACTCGGCCCGCCCGTCGAAGGCCGGCGCCCCGGCCGCCTTGGCCACACTGAGCTGCCAGCGGACGTCCAGCAGCACGGGCGGATTGGCCCCGGTCAAGTCGTGCGCGAGTTCCGTTGCGGTGATGATGGCTTTCATGGCGTCCATCCATACGTCAGGGGTGGCCGCGTCGTCCAGGTCCGACTACTCTGCCCGCCGGACAGGCTCGATCACCAGGCGTACGGGATCGGGCACATGCTGTACATGCGATGAACACCTGGCGGCGCTGCCGTGGCACCGGGGGGCCATGCAGGGGGCGGGCATCGGCACGGGGCGTGCGCGCGGTCTGTGCACGTGGAAGCGGGCAGCGGAAGCGACACGGCCACCGCGAGGGGCCGGGGAGAGAGTGACGATGACCGAGGCACGGGGGTCGGCCGGCCCGAACGGCGGCGCGCATACTCGGCGCGCGCCCGGCACACCCTGCTGGGTGAGTCTCATGGTGCACGGGCTGACCACGACCGAGGAGTTCTACGGGGAGCTCTTCGGCTGGGAGTTCGAGCCCGGCCCCCAGCAGCTCGGCCCGTATGTGCGGGCCCTGCTCGACGGGCGTCGGGTGGCGGGCATCGGCGAGCTGGCGCCGGACCTCGAACTGCCCATCGCCTGGACGCCGTACTTCGCCTCGGACGACGTGGGCCTGACGGCCGAGACGGTACGGCTGTGCGGCGGCACCGTGGGCGTGGGTCCCCTGGACGCGCCCGACGAAGGGCGGCTCGTCCTCGGCTCCGACACCTCGGGGGCCGTGTTCGGTGTCTGGCAGGGCGCGCCCGGGTACCCCGGCACGGCCATCACCGGCGTCCACGGCACACCGGCCTGGAACGAGCTGCTGACCTTCGAGACCTCGAGCGTCAGCAAGTTCTACAAGACGGTGTTCGGCTACGCGGAGGAACCGGAGGAGCCCGGGGCCGCCGCCGACTCCGACTACGTGACCCTGCGCCTGGCGGAGGGCCCGGTCGCCGGCATCCACGGGGTCGGCCACGCCCTGCCCCGGGGCCGGGGCCCACACTGGCTGACGTACTTCCAGGTCGACGACGCGGAGGAAACGCTGCGGCAGGTGGCCGAGCTGGGCGGCCGGGTCCTCGAACCGGCCCACGACACCGCGCACGGCCGGGTCGCGACGGTGACGGACCCGGAGGGCGCGCGCTTCTCGGTGGTCCAGGACCCGCGCTGACGCGGCCCGTTCAGCGGTCTGGTCAGCGGCCCGTTCAGCGGTCTGGTCAGGGGGAGGAGACGGGCAGGACGTCCGGGGACAGGGCCGTCGCGCGGGCCGTCTGGGCCGTCATGCGGCGGCGGTGGTGGCGGCGGCAGAGGACCTCGTAGCCGATCTCGTCCGCGGAGCCGGTGACATCGCCGATGACGACCTGGGCACCCTCGACGACCATGACGCCGCCCACCGTGCGGGCGTTGTGCGTGGCGCGGGCGCCGCACCAGCACAGCGCCTCGACCTGGAGGACCTCGACGCGGTCGGCGAGTTCGACCAGCCGCTGGGAGCCGGGGAACAGCTTGGAGCGGAAGTCGGTCGTGATGCCGAAGGCGTAGACGTCCATGCCGAGGTCGTCGACGACGCGCGCGAGCTGGTCTATCTGCTCCTCGGCGAAGAACTGCGCCTCGTCCGCGATGACGTAGTCGGCGCGGCGGCCCTGGGAGAGGTGGTCGACGAGGTACGCGTACAGGTCCTGTCCGTCCTCGACCTCGACGGCGTCGGTGACCAGGCCGAGGCGGCTGGACAGCTTGCCCTCGCCCGCGCGGTCGTCGCGGGTGAAGATCATGCCCTGCAGGCCGCGCGCGGAGCGGTTGTGCTCGATCTGCAGAGCCAGCGTCGACTTCCCGCAGTCCATGGTTCCGGAGAAGAACACCAGCTCGGGCATGGTGAGTTGAACACCTTTCGGCAAGAGGCAACGGGCGGGACGTCAGGAGCGTACTTCGAGCAGGGGAACGAACTGCTCGGCAGGGGTCATGGAACCGTGGTTGCCGACCATCGACGACTCCTTCGGCTCGCGCTCGGAGGCGATGAGCAGCACGTCGTCGTACGCGGCCGCGACCACGTCACCGATGCGCGGGTACACGCGGTCGTCGATCCGCGGCCCGAACCAGCCCGCCGCGATCGCCTCGTCCCGCGAGGCCACCCAGAACTGCTCGCCGAGCACCTCGCGCCAGACGGTCAGGACGTCGTTCTCGGCCCCAGGCACCGCGTACACGTGGCGGGCGCGTCCCTCGCCGCCCAGCAGGGCGACGCCGGCGCGCAGTTCCCAGTCCTCGTCGAAGTCGATGCGGTGCTGCTCGTCGAACGGGATGTCGACCATGCCGTGGTCGGCGGTGATGTAGAGCGCGCTGCGCGGGGGCAGTTGCTCGGCCAGACGCTGGGCCAGCCGGTCGACGTACATCAGCTGGCCGCGCCAGGTGTCGGACGCGATGCCGTAGCGGTGCCCGGCGCCGTCCAGTTCGGCGTAGTACGTGTAGACCAGGGAGCGGTCCGAGGCCGCCAGTTGCTCGGCCGCGAGGTCCATGCGCTCCTCGCCGGTCAGCCGCCCGAGGAACGTCCCGCCGCTGAGCGCGACCTTGGTCAGCGGGGTGTTGGCGAAGGTCGGGGAGGACACCTGGGCGGCGTGCACACCCGCCTTCTGGGCCAGCTGGAAGACGGTGGGGTACGGCTGCCACGGGCCGGGCGGCGTCCACGGGTTCCAGCGGAGCTGGTTCATCAGCTCGCCGGTCGCCGGATTGCGGACCGTGTAACCGGGCAGTCCGTGCGCGCCCGGCGGCAGGCCGGTGCCGACGGAGGCCAGGGAGGTCGCAGTGGTCGCCGGGTACCCGGCGGTGAGCGGCCGGCCGGTGCCCCCGCGCGAGCCGCCGAGCAGCGAGGTCAGGAAGGGGGCCTCGTCGGGATGGGCCTTGATCTGCTCCCAGCCGAGGCCGTCGATCAGGAAGACGCAGTTGCGGTCCGCCGGGGTCAGCTCCGTGATCGCGGCGGTCATGCCGGGTACGGCCATTCCGGCGGCCAGGGTGGGCAGCAGGTCGGCGAGCGATCCGGTGCCGTACTCGGGCAGCGGTGCCGAGTCGGGGGAGAGCGGTTCCGGGTGGTCCCAGGCTGCGGCTGCGGACTGGGACATCAGCGTGTGACGTCCGCGGTCGCCTCGGAGATGGCCTGCGCGAAGGCGAGCGCCTGGCGCACCGTCTCCGGGCCGTCCCCGGCCTCGCTGACGCGCAGGCTGAGGTCGTCGGCCGTCGAGCTGCCCGTGTAGCCGTGGTCCGCCTCGCAGTTGGGGTCGCCGCAGGCGGCGGGCTCCAGGTCGAGGCGGGAGACGGCGCCCCAGCCGATGGTCAGCACGACCTCGCGGGGCAGGGTGCCCGGCTTGTACTGCTCCGGGTTGGCGACCACGCGGCTGACGACGACCGACGAGATCCGGCCGAGCTTCACCGACTCGGTGGAC
The DNA here is from genome assembly GCF_044387825.1 of Streptomyces sp. NPDC020299. Lineage (NCBI taxonomy): Bacteria > Bacillati > Actinomycetota > Actinomycetes > Kitasatosporales > Streptomycetaceae > Streptomyces > Streptomyces sp. NPDC020299. The sequence continues at coordinate 26,468 of NZ_JBIRWL010000010.1, read as the reverse complement.
GTCGTGGCGTACGGCGTCGGGGAGGTGCTGTCGGCGGCCTGCTCGTCGGTGTGGCTGACGATGAACCGGTTGCCGGTGAGGACCAGTACGGTGACGTGCCGCCGCACTTCGTTCTGGTCGAACGTGGTCTCCTGATGGACCAGGTACGACCGGATGGGCTCGCCGCCCACGGCGGCCTCCACCGCCTCGGCCACGAGGGCCGGGTAGTAGCCGCTGCGCTCGATCGCCGAGCGCAGCCCCTGGGTCGTCGTACTGGTCTTGGCCATGGCGTCCATCCTAATCCGTGGGCAGGGGCGGTCCGGGCCAGTCAGCGGCAGCCGGGCCGGGCCCACCGGCCGTACGCGGGTGCCTGCCCACCGCCTGTCCACCGCCTGCCCACCGCCCGTCCGGCTCAGTAGACCGGCAGGGTGCGCGGGCCGAGGTCGTCGCGGGCCGGCGGGGGCGCGAGGCGCACGGAGGCGCTGAGGACGCTCAGGCCCTGCGGGGCCACCACGACGGGCTCCAGGGTGACCGCGACGACCTCGGGATGGTCGTCGACCAGGCGGGACACACGCAGCAGCAGCTCCTCCAGCGCCGGGGTGTCCACGGGGGTCGAGCCGCGCCAGCCGAACAGCAGCGGCGCCGTCCGGATCGACCGCACCAGGGAGGTCGCCTCCCGCTCGGTCACCGGAACCAGCCGGTGCGCCATGTCGCCGAGCAGCTGCGAGGCCGCTCCGGCGAGTCCGAAGGAGAGCACCGCCCCGGCCGCCGGGTCGATCACGGCCCGTACGACGGTGTCGACGCCGCGCGGCGCCATCGACTGCACCACCGGCCGCAGCTCCTCGGGCGGGCCGAACAGCTCGGTCAACTCGGTGTACGTCCGGCGCAGTTGCTCCTCGTCCGCGAGGTCGAGGCGTACGCCCCCCAGGTCGGCCCGGTGCCGCAGGTGCGGGGCGGTCGCCTTGAGGGCCACGGGGTAGCCGAGGGTGCGGGCGGCTTCGGCGGCGGCGTCCGGGGTGGGGGCGGGCAGCGCGCGGTGCACCTGGATGCCGTACTTCCCGAGCAGCTCGCAGGTCTCCTCCGTGCCGAGCGTCAGGCCCTGCCCGCGCGCGAGCATCCCGTCGATCAGCCGGGCGGCCCCCTTCTCGTCGATGTCCTCGTACTCGGGCACCTTCCCCGGGTCGGCGGCCTCCCTCCGCCACTGCGCGTACTTCACGGCTTCCCCCAGGGCCCGTACGGCCCGCTCGGCGGCGGGATAGGCGGGGATGAGCCGCGAGCCGGGGCCGGCGGGGGCGGCGCCGGCCGGCTTGTCCGCGGCCGCCGCCATGCCGGGCAGCCGTTCCACGGGGCGGTGCGGGTCCCCGCCCTCGGGCGAAGCCGGCGCGGTACTCGCCGCGGCCGACAACGCCTCCGCGAGCCCCCCGAGCTCCACGTGCACGACGAGCACCGGCTTCCCCGGCGCCCCGGCGGCAGCCGACCGCAGCGCCTCCGCCAGCTCCGCGTCCCCCGGCGAGGCCTCGCCGATCGCGGGTATGGCGGTCACCACCACCGCGTCACAGGTGTCGTCGGCCAGCGCCCGGGACAGCGCCGCGTGGAAGTCCTCCGCCGTGGCGCCCGTCGTGAGGTCCAGGGGGCGTATCGGCCGCAGTCCCTCGGCGAGACACTGGTCGTACGTCAGCAGCCCCAGCGACTCCGAGTTCCCCAGGATCGCCACCCGCGGCCCGGCGGGCAGCGGCTGCCGGGCGAGCAGCAGTCCCGCGTCGACGAGTTCGGTGATCGTGTCCACCCGGATCACCCCGGCCTGCCTGAGCAGCGCGGACACGGTGGCGTGCGGCAGGCGTGTGGCCCGTACCGCGTGTCCCTGTGGCGCGGACCCGGCCCCCTGCACCACGACCAGCGGTTTCGCCGCGGCGGTCCGCCGGGCGAGCCGGGTGAACTTGCGGGGGTTGCCGATGGACTCCAGGTACATGAGGACGACGTCGGTGTCCGGATCGTCGTACCAGTACTGCAGCACGTCGTTGCCGGAGACGTCCGCCCTGTTGCCGGACGAGACGAAGGTGGAGACACCCGTGACGCCGGTGACCCCTCCCCCGCGCCGGTGCAGCCGGGACAGCAGCGCGATGCCGATGGCGCCGGACTGGGCGAACAGCCCGATGCGGCCGGGGCGGGGCATCTCGGGTGCCAGGGAGGCGTTGAGCCGCACCTCCTCGGAGGTGTTGATGACCCCGAAGGCGTTCGGCCCGATGATCCGCATCCCGTACGTGCGCGCCTGCCGGACGAGTGCGCGCTGGCGCTCGCGCCCGTCGGGCCCGGCCTCCGCGTACCCGGCGGCGAGCACGACGAGCCCCTGCACACCGTGCTCGCCGCACTCGGCGACCACCTCGGGCACGTGATCGGCGGGCACGGCGACGACGGCCAGGTCCACGGGGTCGTCGATCTCCCGCACCGAGCGGTGCGCGGTCGCCCCGTCGATCTCCTTGAGGTCGTCGGGGAAGGCCTTGTTCACGGCGTACAGGCGTCCGGTGAAGCCGGCGTCCCTGATGTTTCCGAGGACGCCGCGTCCCACGCCGCCTGGCGTGCGGCCGACACCGACCACGGCGACCGACCGCGGCGCCAGCAGCCGCTGGACCGACCGCGCCTCGGCGCGCTGTTCCCGCGCGCGCTGGACGGCGAGCGAGCGGTCGGTGGGTTCGAGGTCGAACTCCAGGCGTACGACGCCGTCCTCGAAGCTGCGCTTCTGGGTGTACCCGGCGTCCGTGAACACCTTGATCATCTTGGTGTTGGCGGGAAGGACCTCGGCGGCGAAGCGGCGGATGCCCCGCTCGCGCGCGACGGCCGCGACGTGTTCGAGGAGGGCGGAGGCGACCCCGCGGCCCTGGTGGGCGTCCTGCACCAGGAAGGCGACCTCGGCCTCGTCGGAGGGCGCGGAGGCGGGCATACCGTCGGCGCCGATGCGGTCATAGCGTACGGTGGCGATGAACTCGCCGCCGACCGTGGCCGCGAGTCCCACCCGGTCCACAAAGTCGTGGTGCGTGAAGCGGTGGACGTCCTTGGCGGACAGGCGCGGGTAGGGCGCGAAGAAGCGGTAGTACTTCGACTCGTCCGACACCTGTTCGTAGAAGCTGACCAGCCGGTCGGCGTCATCAACGGTGATGGGCCGGATGCGCGCGGTTCCGCCGTCGCGCAGCACCACGTCCGCCTCCCAGTGGGCGGGGTACTCGTGCCGGTCCTGCCGGTCCGCCGGGGTCTGCATGGGCCCCAGAGTACGGCTCGCGTCCGACAACGGCGCGAGGCAGTCTGTGGAGGACGACATCGGATCGAGGCCGCGATCCGACCACACACCCGGACGGGACGAAGGACCGTCCGGGTGTGCTTCACGATATGGGAAACTGGTCTAGACAACCCTGAGAACTGAAGGGCAGCAACACATGGCTGAGCGCCGCGTCAACGTCGGCTGGGCCGAGGGCCTCCACGCCCGCCCCGCATCCATCTTCGTCCGAGCCGCCACGGCCGCAGGCGTGCCGGTGACGATCGCCAAGGCCGGCGGCACTCCGGTCAACGCGGCCTCCATGCTGGCCGTCCTCGGCCTCGGCGCCCAGGGCGGCGAGGAGATCGTTCTCGCCTCCGACGCCGAGGGCGCGGACGCCGCCCTGGACCGGCTGGCGAAGCTGGTCTCCGAGGGACTCGAGGAGCTGCCCGAGACCGTCTGAGCGCACACCGCACAGAACGGCGGAGCCGCGTCGCCCCTTTCGGGCGGCGCGGCTCCGCTGTTTTACCGGGAATTCTGGTGGCACCATGGATGGCACCATGAATTCAGGCAGGGGAAAACAGCCCTCCGCCGAATTACTCTTCTTTGTATACGGTGCCCGTGTTAATGCCGCAGGCTCGGCATGTTTACGGCTTGTTGCGAAGTCCTCACACGTTCCGGGCGGCCGGTGCCGCCGGTGAAACGCAGCCGGTGCGCGGCCGTCGCGCGCTCGGTGTGCAGCGCCGTGATCGCCCTGGCGCGCTCGCCGTCGCCGCGCGCCACCGCGTCCACGATGGCGCCGTGCTCGGTCCAGGACTCCACCGGGTCGGCGGGCGCCTCCACCGTGTACATCCAGGTGATCTTGTGCCGCAGCTGGGTCAGTACGGAGGTCAGGGCGTGGCTGCCACAGGCCTGGGCGAGCGTCTCGTGGAACCAGCCGCCCAGGGAGCGCAGGTCGTCGCTGCTGCCCCTGCGGGCCCGCTCCTGGCCCAGCCGTACCAGGCCGCGCAGCACCTTGAGATGGGCCTCGGTGCGCCGCTGGGCGGCCCGGGCGGCGCCGAGCGGCTCCATCAGCATGCGCATCTCCAGCAGGTCCGCGGCCTCCTGCTCGGTCGGCTCGGCGACGCACGCGCCCGCGTGCCGCCGGGTCACCACGAACCCCTCGGCCTCCAGGGTGCGCAGGGCCTCGCGGACGGGGACGCGCGAGACGCCGTAGCGGCGGGCGAGGAGTTCCTCCGTGAGGCGGCCGCCGCGCTCGTGGACTCCGGCCACGATGTCGTCCCGGATCGCCGTGCATACCGAGTGCGCCGGAATACGCATGACCGACCTCCGCCTTAATCCCCGTGAAACGCCGTCGATGGGCGCCCGTTCCGTGACTCTATTGCAATGAGCGGGAATTTCCGACGGCGGGTCGGAATCCATGGATATTTTTTGGACAGCGAGGGGCGGCTGGGCGTTCGAAAACCACGAAAGCCCCGGCTCGTGGGCCGGGGCTTCGGGTGGGGGTGGGTCTTCGTCAGACGTTCACGCCGTGCTTGCGGAGGTAGGAGACGGGGTCGACGTCCGAGCCGTACTCGGGGCCGGTGCGGGCCTCGAAGTGGAGGTGCGGCCCGGTGGTGTTGCCGGTCGAGCCGGACAGGCCGATCTGCTGGCCCGGGGTGACCTTCTGGCCCACCGAGACGCCGATGGACGACAGATGGCCGTACTGGGTGTACATGCCGTCGGCCATCTTGATCACGATCTGGTTGCCGTACGCCCCGCCCCAGCCGGTGGACACCACGGTGCCGGAGCCGACCGCATGGACCGCGGTGCCGCTCGCGGCGTGGAAGTCGATGCCGGTGTGCGAGCCGGAGGACCACAGGGAGCTGCTGGCCTGGTAGCCGGTGGAGACGTAGGACCCGGTGATCGGTGCCACGAACGCGTTGAGCCGCTCGCGCTCGGCCGCGCGGGCCGCCCGCGCCTTGGCCTCGCGCGCCTTCTCCGCCTGTGCGCGGGCCTGCTCGGCGGCCTTCTTCCGCGCCGCTTCCTCGGCCGCCTTCAGATCGGCGGCCTCCTGCTGGGCGGCGGCCTGGGCGTCGATGTGCTCGGGGACCGATTCGCTGATGGTGATGACCGGGGTGAGGGCGGTCTGCTCGGGCGCCGGCGCGGGCTCGGCGGCGAGCGCCGGGGCGGCCAGGCTGCCGACGGCACCGGTGGTGGCGAGGGCGGCGACGCCCGCCGCGCGGGCGGTGGTGCGGTGCATCCGGCTGGGACGGCGGTGCTTCCCGGTGGCGCGGGTGAACGCCATGAAGTGGCTGGTCCTTTCCTTCCTTCTCGCCTACCGGGTTAGCTGACGGGTTCGGAGCAGGAAGGTCTCCTACGGGCCCCCTCGCGGTGTGCGCGGGCGTCCGATTCACCCCAAGGGACGATGGGTCCCCGGCTCCCCTGGCTCGCGCCGTACGGGGACTCGGCGATCGCTGTCCGGTGCCGCGGTTGCGGCGCACTGCCTGACGAACAGCCTGCTTGACGCTAAGGGCCGCGACTTTCAATCCTCAAACGCAACAGGGTTTTTGTAGCGCACGCCACAGGGCAGACAGGCAACCTCCGCCCCAATTCGGACATCTGGCCAGAGGCATGGGGAGCGGACCGGGGAACGGCGTGGGGCCCAGGTGACACATCGTCACCTGGGCCCCACGCGCGCGTGCCGCTGTCGCTCGGCTGTCGCTCCGGCTACTCGGCCGGCACGACGGAGACCTCGCCGATGCCGAGGGCCTCGACCGGCTCCTTGATCTGTGCCGCGTCCCCGACCAGGATCGTCACCAGACGGTCCACCGGGAAGGCGTTGACGACCGCCGCGGTGGCCTCCACGGTGCCGCTCGCGGCGAGCTGCCGGTACAGCGTCGCCTGGAAGTCGTCGGGCAGGTGCTGCTCCACCTGGTCGGCCAGCGTGCTCGCCACGGCCGCTGCCGTCTCGTACTTCAGCGGCGCCACCCCGACGAGGTTCTGCACGGCCACGTCGCGCTCGGCGTCGGTGAGCCCCTCCGCGGCGAGCGTGCGCAGCACCGCCCACAGGTCCTGGAGGGCGGGACCGGTGTTCGGGGTGTCCACGGAGCCGCTGATGGCCAGCATCGAGGCGCCGTTGCCCTCGGGGCCGGACCTGAGGACCTGACCGAACGCGCGGACGCCGTAGGTGTAGCCCTTCTCCTCGCGCAGGACGCGGTCCAGGCGGGAGGTGAGGGTGCCGCCGAGGCAGTAGGTGCCGAGCACCTGGGCCGGCCACACCCGGTCGTGCCGGTCGGCGCCCACACGGCCGATGAGCAGCTGGGTCTGGACGGCGCCGGGGCGGTCGACGATGACGACGCGTCCGGTGTCGTCGGCGGTCACCGGCGGCACCGGGCGCGGCTGCGCCGCGGAGCCGCTCCACGCGCCCAGGGTCTCGCCGAGCAGCTCGTCGAGGTCGATGCCGGTGAGGTCGCCGACCACGACGGCGGTGGCGGTGGCGGGCCGCACGTGCCGCTCGTAGAAGGCGCGGACGGCCGCCGAGTCGATCTTGGCGACGGTGTCCTCGGTGCCCTGGCGGGGCCGGGACATGCGGGCGGTCGCCGGGAAGAGCTGCCGGGACAGTTCCTTGGCGGCGCGGCGGGAGGGGTTGGCCAGCTCGTGCGGGATCTCGTCGAGGCGGTTGCGCACCAGCCGCTCGACCTCGCCGTCGGCGAACGCGGGCGCTCTGAGGGCGTCGGCCAGCAGCGCGAGCCCCTTGGCCAGGCGGGAGGCCGGGACCTCCAGGCTGAGGCGGACGCCGGGGTGGTCGGCGTGCATGTCGAACGTGGCGCCCGCACGCTCCAGCTCGGCGGCGAACTCCTCGGCCGAGTGCTTGTCGGTGCCCTCGGAGAAGGCCCGCGCCATGATCGTGGCGACGCCGTCCAGGCCGGCCGGCTCAGCGTCCAGGGGCGCGTCGAGGAGCACCTCGACGGCGACGACCTGCTGGCCGGGGCGGTGGCAGCGCAGGACGGTCAGGCCGTTGTCGAGCGCACCGCGCTCCGGGGCCGGGAACGCCCACGGCCTGGCCTCGCCCGCCTGGGGCTGCGGGTGGAACTCCATCGCGGCGAGCTCGCTCACTTGGCCGCCTCCTCGTTCTCGTTCTGGCCGGTGCGCGTCTCCACGGTGGCCTCGGCCTCCGGGTCCTCGGGAACGTCCACGTCCTCGGTCTGCTCGGCGGCCTCGGCGGAGACCGGCTCGTAGACGAGCACCGCGCGGTTGTCGGGGCGGAGCCGGGCCTTGGCGACCTCCTGGACCTCCTCGGGGGTCACCTCCAGTACGCGCTGGACGGCGGTGAGGGCGAGCTGCGGGTCGCCGAACAGGACGGCGAAGCGGCAGAGTTCGTCGGCGCGGCCCGCGACCGTGCCGAGCCGGTCCAGCCACTCGCGCTCCAACTGGGCCTGGGCGCGCTCCATCTCCTCGGGCGTGGGGCCCTCCTCGGCGAACCGGGCGAGCTCCTCGTCGATCGCGCTCTCGATGACCGGCACCTCGACGTCGCCGGAGGTCTTCACGTCCAGCCAGCCGAGGGACGGCGCTCCGGCCAGCCGCAGCAGGCCGAACCCGGCCGTGACCGCCGTACGGTCCCGCCGTACCAGCCGGTTGTAGAGGCGGGACGACTCGCCGCCGCCGAGGACGGTGAGCGCCAGGTCGGCCGCGTCGGCCTCGCGTGTGCCGTCGTGCGGGAGCCGGTACGCGGCCATCAGGGCGCGCGCGGGGACCTCCTCCACGACGACCTCGCGCAGTTGCTCGCCGATGGTCACAGGCAGCGAGCCGTCGCGCGGCTGGGGCTTGCCGTCGTGGCCGGGGATCGAACCGAAGTACTTCTCGATCCAGGCGAGGGTCTGCTGGGGGTCGATGTCGCCGACGACGGAGAGGACGGCGTTGTTCGGCGCGTAGTAGGTGCGGAAGAACGCGCGCGCGTCCTCCAGCGTCGCCGCGTCCAGGTCGGCCATGGAGCCGATCGGCGTGTGGTGGTAGGGGTGGCCGTCCGGGTAGGCCAGGGCGGTCAGCTTCTCGAAGGCGGTGCCGTAGGGGACGTTGTCGTAACGCTGCCGGCGCTCGTTCTTGACGACGTCCCGCTGGTTCTCCATGGACTCGTCGTCGAGGGCCGTCAGCAGCGACCCCATGCGGTCGGCCTCCAGCCAGAGCGCGAGCTCCAGCTGGTGGGCGGGCATGGTCTCGAAGTAGTTGGTGCGCTCGAAGCTGGTGGTGCCGTTCAGCGAGCCGCCGGCACCCTGCACGAGTTCGAAGTGACCGTTGCCCTTCACCTGCCCGGAGCCCTGGAACATCAGGTGCTCGAAGAGGTGAGCCAGGCCGGTGCGTCCCTTGACTTCGTGGCGGGAGCCTACGTCGTACCAGAGGCAGACCGCCGCGACCGGGGTCAGGTGGTCCTCGGAGAGCACCACGCGCAGACCGTTGGCCAGTCGGTGCTCGGTCGCTGTCAGGCCCCCGGAGCCTGCCTCGGCCGTGGTCGTGTGACCCATGGGCATGTACGTCCCTTCGATCGCGGATGCGGTCGTGAAAACCGCGGTCTTCCTGCCGGTCCTGCCACTGTATGCAAGCGTGCGCATCCCGGGCGAAGTTCCCGCGCGACGTACGCCCACAGCGGATCGCGTAGCCTGCGGGCAGCCCTGCAGCGGGTGGGGCCCGTCCGGCACGTTCGCGTCGTCCGCGAGGAGTCCCGTGGGCGTCCCATGGGCGCCGGTGCCGGGGCCTGGCCCGCGCTGTCAGTGCCGCGGTCCACAATGGTCCGCGTCAGATCCGTCAATCGCTTCAGCAAGGAGCCGGCAGCGATGGCCCGCCGCAGCACGAAGACCCCGCCGCCCGACGACTCGTACGAGGAGAGGATCCTCGACATCGACGTCGTGGACGAGATGCGTGGCTCCTACCTCGAGTACGCGTACTCGGTCATCTACTCGCGCGCCCTGCCGGACGCCCGCGACGGCCTCAAGCCCGTGCACCGCCGCATCGTCTACCAGATGAACGAGATGGGCCTGCGCCCGGAGCGGGGCTACGTGAAGTGCGCCCGCGTCGTCGGCGACGTCATGGGCAAGCTGCACCCGCACGGCGACGCGTCGATCTACGACGCGCTGGTGCGCATGGCGCAGCCCTTCTCGATGCGCGTGCCCCTGGTGGACGGCCACGGCAACTTCGGCTCGCTGGGCAACGACGACCCGCCGGCCGCCATGCGGTACACCGAGTGCCGGATGGCCGAGGCGACGAGCCTGATGACCGAGTCGATCGACGAGGACACGGTCGACTTCGTCCCCAACTACGACGGCCAGGAGCGGGAGCCGCTCGCCCTGCCCGCCGCCTTCCCGAACCTGCTGGTCAACGGCGCTTCCGGGATCGCGGTCGGCATGGCAACCAACATGCCGCCGCACAACCTGCGCGAGGTCGTCGCGGCAGCCCGCCACCTGATCAGGCATCCGAACGCCGACCTCGACGCCCTGATGCGGCACGTCCCGGGCCCCGACCTGCCCACCGGCGGCCGGATCGTCGGCCTCTCCGGCATCCGCGACGCCTACGAGTCGGGCCGCGGCACCTTCAAGATCCGCGCCACGGTCGCCGTGGAGACCGTCACCGCGCGCCGCAAGGGCCTGGTCGTCACGGAGCTGCCCTTCACCGTCGGCCCGGAGAAGGTGATCGCCAAGATCAAGGACCTGGTCGGCTCGAAGAGGCTGCAGGGCATCGCCGACGTCAAGGACCTCACCGACCGCGAGCACGGGCTGCGCCTGGTCATCGAGATCAAGAACGGCTTCGTCCCGGAGGCCGTCCTGGAGCAGCTCTACAAGCTGACGCCGATGGAGGAGTCCTTCGGCATCAACAACGTCTGCCTGGTCGACGGCCAGCCGCTCACCCTGGGTCTGAAGGAGCTGCTCGAGGTCTACCTCGACCACCGCTTCGACGTCGTCCGGCGCCGCAGCGAGTTCCGCCGCGGCAAGCGCCGCGACCGCCTGCACCTGGTCGAGGGCCTGCTCACGGCCCTGGTGGACATCGACGAGGTCATCCGGCTGATCCGGTCCAGCGAGAACTCCGCGGAGGCCAAGCAGCGCCTGATCGAGCGCTTCTCGCTGAGCGAGATCCAGACGCAGTACATCCTCGACACGCCGCTGCGGCGCCTGACCAGGTTCGACCGCATCGAGCTGGAGGCGGAGAAGGACCGGCTGAACGCGGAGATCGAGGAGCTGACCCGGATCCTGGAGTCGGACACCGAGCTGCGCAAGCTGGTCTCGGCCGAACTGGCCGCGGTGGCGAAGAAGTTCGGCAGCGACCGGCGTACGGTGCTGCTGGAGTCGGGGGGCGCCCCGGTGGCGGCGGTCCCGCTGCAGGTGGCGGACGATCCGTGCCGGGTGCTGCTGTCGTCGACGGGGCTGCTGGCCCGTACGGCGAACGGCGAGCCGTTCGCGGAGGACGCCGACGCCCGGCGCGTCAAGCACGACGTGATCGTCTCGTCCGTTCCGGCGACCGCGCGTGGCGAGGTGGGTGCGGTGACGTCGGCCGGCCGGCTGCTGCGGATCAATGTGGTCGACCTGCCGCATCTGCCCGACACGGCGACGGCGCCGAACCTGGCCGGTGGCGCGCCGCTGGCGGAGTTCGTCTCCCTGGAGGACGACGAGACGGTGGTCTGCCTGACCACACTGGACGAGTCGTCCCCGGGTCTGGCGCTGGGCACGGAGCAGGGCGTGGTCAAGCGCGTGGTCCCCGACTACCCGTCCAACAAGGGCGAGCTGGAGGTCATCACGCTCAAGGAGGGCGACCGGATCGTCGGCGCGGTGGAGTTGCGCACCGGCGACGAGGACCTGGTGTTCATCACCGACGACGCCCAGTTGCTGCGCTTCCAGGCGTCCATCGTCCGCCCGCAGGGCCGTCCGGCGGGCGGCATGGCGGGCATCAAGCCGACCGAGGGCGCGAAGGTGATCTCCTTCACCGCCGTCGACCCGGCGGTGGACGCGGTGGTCTTCACGGTGGCGGGCTCGCGCGGGACGCTGGACGACTCCGTGCAGACGACGGCCAAGCTGACCCCGTTCGACCCGTTCCCGCGCAAGGGCCGGGCCACCGGCGGTGTGCGCTGCCAGCGGTTCCTGAAGGGTGAGGACTGCCTGTCCTTCGCGTGGGCGGGTCCGGCACCCGCGCGCGCGGCGCAGAAGGACGGCACCCCGGTCGAGCTTCCGGAGCCGGACCCGCGCCGGGACGGTTCGGGCACCTCGCTGCCGAAGACGGTGTGGGTGGTGGCGGGGCCGGTGCTCTAGGCCTGCTCGGGGCCTGCTCTAGACCGGCGGGTCCTCGGGGTCGTACTCCTCGGGGCCCCTGGACCGCGTACGTAGCGCAGGACGCCCCACATGCCGTGCTCGTCGGCGTGTGGGGCGTCGTCCTTGCACGCCTCGAGTTCCTTGCCGAGTACGGGCGCGTCGATGCCGGTGCCGATGAGGACGAGCTGGGTCAGACGGGTGTCGGCGGGGCCCCAGGGCTCCGGGTAGAAACGCAGGAACCGGCCGACGGCGTGCACGGCGTACCGGTTCCGGGGGTCGTACGGGCCGAAGTCGACGTACCCCTTGATCCGGTAGAGCCCCTCGGCACGGCCGTCGAGGAAGGTCATCAGGCGGCGCGGCTCGAACGGGACCTCGGAGACGAAGGACAGGCTGTCGTACGCGGTGTGCAGATGCCCGGCGTGGCCGGCGCCGGGCTCGTTCGGGTCGTCCTCGTGCGGGTCGTGCTCGTGCAGGTCGTCGAAGGACAGCTGGCCGATCCGCTCCTCGCTCGGCCGGCAGTCGAAGAGGAACTCGGGGTCGATGCGGCCGTAGGTGGCGGGGACCACCGCGGCGCGGTCGGTGAGGGACCGGACCAGGCCCAGCACCCGTTCGCCGTCCGCCGCCCGGTCGAGTTTGTTGACCACCACCAGGTCGGCGAGGGCGAGATGCCGGTCGATCTCCGGGTGCTTCGTGCGCGTGTCGTCGAACTCGGCGGCGTCGACGACCTCGACCAGCCCGCCGTAGACGATCCCGGGATGCTCGCTGGCCAGCACCATGCGGACGAGTTCCTGCGGCTCGGCGAGGCCGCTGGCCTCGATGACGATGACGTCGATGCCGGTGGTGGGGTCGGCGAGCCGCTCCAGGTAGAGGTCGAGTTCGCTCGCGTCGACGGCGCAGCACAGGCATCCGTTGCCGAGCGAGACGGTGGAGTCGCCGAGCGCCCCCGCGACCGCCATGGCGTCGATCTCGATGGCCCCGAAGTCGTTGACGATCGCCCCGATGCGGCTGCCCCCGCTGCGGTGCAGCAGGTGGTTGAGGAGCGTGGTCTTCCCGGAGCCGAGGAAGCCGGCGAGTACGACGACCGGGATCTGCTGCGGACTGCGGCTGTGCCCCAACGTGCGACCTCTCTCACGCGGACGCGCGCACCGGTTCACGGCCCGGCGCACGGACGAGGATGGAATGCCGGCCCAGGATACGAGCGGGGCATGACGCGGTCGCGCCCATTGATCCATAATGTTGATTCAATCAATGCATCATCCATGCACAGGGAGGTGGATACCGTGGCCCTCATGCGCGATCAAGACCCCGCTTCCGGCCGTCCGGGGCGCAGGCTGAGCACCAAGGAGACCGCCGAGCTGCTCGGGGTGAAGCCCGAGACCGTGTACGCGTATGTCAGCCGCGGTCAGCTCAGCAGCAGGCGGGCGCCGAGTGGCCGCGGCAGCACCTTCGACGCCGAGGAGGTGGCGACCCTCGCCCGGCGCAACAGGCGGGAGGCCGACGCGAGTCGGGGCGCCGGCGGCGAGCTGTCCGTCCGGACCCGCATCACGCTCATCGACGACGACCGGTACTTCTTCCGCGGTGTCGACGCCACCGAACTCGCCGCGCGCCACTGCTACGAGGAGGTCGCCGAGTGGCTGTGGACGGGCCGGATGCGCCCGGGCGTCACGTTCACCGCACCCGAGCCGACCGTCGCCGTCGTCCGCCGCGCGGTGGAGGCCCTGCCCGAGCACACCTCCCCCACCGACCGTCTGCGGGTCGCGGCCATCGCCGCCGCCGCGGAGGACCCGCTGCGTTTCGACCTGTCGGATGAGGCCGTGCTCAACACGGCGCGCGCCCTCATCCCGACGCTCGTCGCCGCGCTGCCGCCGCAGCCGTTCGCCCACCTCAACGACGGCCCGCTCGCCCACCGGCTGTGGGGCCGGCTGACCGGGCACGAGGCCGACGAGGCCGCCCTGCGCATCCTGGACACGGCGCTCGCCCTGCTCGCCGACCACGACCTTGCCGCCTCGACGCTCGCCGTACGCGTGGCCGCCTCGGCCCGTGCGCACGCCTACGCGGCCGTCTCGGCCGGACTCGGGGTGATCGAGGGCCCGTTGCACGGCGCGGCCAGCGGCCTCGCCCACCGACTGCTGCTCGACGTACTGGACCAGGGCACCGCCGCGCCCGTGGTCGCGGACGAACTCCGCGCCGGCCGCCGCATCCCCGGCCTCGGCCACCGGCTCTACACCGGCGAGGACCCCCGCGCGCGCGTTCTGTTCGGCCTCCTGGAGCAGATCCCGCGCGCCGAACCCGCCCTCCTCGCGGCCCGGGACATCGTCACCACGACCGCCCGGCACGCCCCGCTGCACGCCAACGTGGACCTGGCCCTCGCCGTGTTCACCGTCTCCACCGGCATGCCCGCCACCGCGGGCGAGACGATCTTTGCCGTCGCCCGCACCGCGGGCTGGATCGCCCACGCCCTGGAGGAGTACGGGGAGCGCCCGCTGCGCATGCGCCCCAGCGGGCACTACGTCGGCCCACGGCCCCCTCAGCCCCTGCCCGAGTAGAACACGAGGACGGCTGGAAGTCGCTTCAAGGAAAGGCAGGTTAGGCTTACCTGTGTGAGTAGGTGCGCGACCGTATCCCGGAGCCTCGACGAGCCCGTTTCCGGTACCGCGGCCACGGCGACGACGTGGCTGCTGCTGGAACAGCCCGGGCCGTGGGGCGCCAAGGCGCTCACTTCGAGCCACCTGGACCGGACCCTGGGCCGCGCCCTGGATGCCGCCGCCGAAGGCACCGGCGTGCGGATCGCGCTCATCCGCCGCCCCGGCCGGCACGCCGATCCCGGTACCCCCGCCGTGCGCCAGGTGTACGTGGCGCACACCGTCCCCGGAAAGAGCTGGCTGCATCACGCCACCACCCGCGATCCGCGACAGCTGCTCGGCCTCGACTTCGCCGCCCTGGGCGCCGGTGACCACCGCGGCTTCGGTTCGGCGCTCGGCGGGCGGCCTTACGAGGGCGGCCCGCTCGCCCTCGTCTGCACCAACGGCAAGCGCGACCGCTGCTGCGCCCTCCTCGGCCGTCCCCTCGCGGCCGAACTCGGCGCGTCCGGCGTGCCGGGCGTGTGGGAGGTCACTCATCTGGGTGGTCATCGCTTCTCTCCGACGGTGCTCGTGCTGCCGTACGGATACGCGTACGGCCGGGCTGAGGCCCACTCCGTCAAGGAGGTCCTGCACGGCGTCCAGGAGGGCCGTGTCGTCGTCGAGGGGTGCCGCGGACGGTCCGCCTGGGCACGGCCCGGACAGGCGGCGGAGCTGGCTGTGCGCTCCGCGACGGGCGAGTACGCGGCGGAGGCGCTCAGCGTCGTACGGACGGACGGCCCGGACCCGCACTGGGAGGTGACCGTCGCCCACGCCGACGGCCGTCACTGGCGGGTGACCGTGGCCCAGACCGCCTCGCTGCCGCCCCGCCCGGAGAGCTGCGGGGCCGCCGTGCTCGGTGCGCCGGCCCGGATGGACGTGGTGGCGGTGCGGGAACTGACCGAGGCGGGAGCGGGACTGGCGGGCTGAGCCCGCACACCGTTTTCCCAAGAATTGGTCAAGAGATCCACGCCACACCCCTTCGGCAGCGCCCGGCGTCCCACGTACCGTCTTGGGTATGAGCCCCACCTCCCCCGCACGCCGTAGGCGCCTGGGCCTGCCACGACGGATGTTCTCGCAGGTCCTGCTGATGCAGCTGGCGATCGCCGCGGGAGTCGTGGTGCTCGCGACCGGGTTGTTCCTGGCGCCGCTGAGCAAGCAGCTCGACCAGGAGGCGATGCGCCGCGCGCTCGCGATCGCGCAGACCACCGCGCAGAACCCGAAGATCGCCGATGATGTCCTGACCACCCCGCCCAGCGTCGACGGTCCGGTGCAGAAGGAGGCGGAGCGGATCCGCCGCATCACGCACGCCGAGTACATCGTGGTGATGGACCGGCGGGGGTTCCGCTGGTCGCACACCGACCCGAAGCAGATAGGCGGACACGTCTCGACCAGCCCCAAGGAGGCCCTGGAGGGCAAGGAGGTCATGGAGATCGACACCGGCACCCTCGGCCGCTCCGCCCGGGGCAAGGTGCCGCTGCGTGACGCCCATGACCGGATCATCGGCGCGGTCTCGGTCGGCATCGCGTACGACAGCGTGCGGGCACGGCTGATCGGCGCCATCCCGGGGCTGTTCGCGTACGCGGGCGGCGCCCTCGCGGTCGGCGCCCTGGCCGCCTGGCTGATCTCCCGCAGAGTGCAGCGGCAGACCCGGGACCTGGCCTTCTCCGACATAGCGGCACTGCTGGCCGAGCGTGAGGCGATGCTGCACGGGATCCGGGAAGGCGTCGTCGCCCTCGACCGCGCGGGCCGTGTCCGCCTGCTCAACGACGAGGCCCGGCGGCTGCTGGGCATCGGTGACGAGGCCGTCGGCCAGTCTCCGGACGAGGCGCTCGGCGCGGGCCGCACGACCGACGTCCTGGCAGGCCGGGTCACCGGCACCGACCTGCTCACCGTGCGCGGCCAGCGGGTCCTGGTCACCAACCGCATGCCCACCGACGACGGCGGGGCGGTGGCCACCCTGCGCGACCGTACCGAGCTGGAGCAGCTCGGGCGCGAACTCGACTCCACGCGCGGCCTGATCGACGCCCTGCGCGCCCAGGACCACGAGCACGCCAACCGCATGCACACGCTACTGGGTCTGCTCGAACTGGAGATGTACGACGACGCCGTGGAGTTCGTCGGAGAGGTGGTCGGCGACCACCGGGCCACCGCGGAGCAGGTCACCGAGAAGATCCACGACCCGCTGCTGGCCGCCCTGCTGGTCGGCAAGGCGACCGTCGCGGCCGAGCGCGGGGTGGCCCTGTGGGTCTCCGACGGGACCCGGCTGCCGGACCGGCTGATCGACCCCAGGGGGCTGGTGACCGTCGTGGGCAACCTGGTCGACAACGCGCTCGACGCCGTCGCGGGCGCCCCGCACGCGCGCGTGGAGGTCGAGTTGCGCGCCGAGGCGCGTACGGTCGTCCTCAGCGTGCGCGACACGGGGCCCGGGATCCCGGTGGAGCAGCGGGAGTTGATCTTCACGGACGGCTGGTCCACGAAGAAGCCGCCCGCGCACGGCAAGCGCGGCCTCGGGCTCTCCCTGGT
Organism: Streptomyces sp. NPDC020299; assembly: GCF_044387825.1. Lineage (NCBI taxonomy): Bacteria > Bacillati > Actinomycetota > Actinomycetes > Kitasatosporales > Streptomycetaceae > Streptomyces > Streptomyces sp. NPDC020299. The sequence continues at coordinate 9,828 of NZ_JBIRWL010000010.1, read as the reverse complement.
GCGCCGCTTCGCCGAGCGGCAGGGCGGGAGCGCGACGGTGACCGAAGCCGAGGGCGGGGGCGCCCGGTTCACGGTCGTACTGCCGGAGGCACTGACCGAGCCGGACCTGGAGGCGGGCCTGCACCCGGCCCTCACCGCATCCGCCGCGGTCGCCGACGAGGAGGAGGCCCGATGATCGAGGTCCTGGTCGTGGACGACGACGTCCGGGTGGCCCGGGTCAACGCCGCCTACGTGGAGAAGGTGCCGGGCTTCCATGTGGCCGCGGAGGCGCACACCGCGGCGGAGGCACTGCACCGGCTGGAGACGCTGCCACGCCTCGACCTGGTCCTGATGGATCATTACCTGCCCGACGAGACGGGCCTGGAGGTCGTGCAGGAGATGCGCCGCCGGGGCCACCAGACCGACGTGATCATGGTGACGGCGGCCCGGGACGTGTCGACGGTCCAGGCCGCCATGCGGCAGGGCGCCCTGCAGTACCTGGTCAAGCCGTTCGCGTTCGCCGGTCTGCGGGCGAAGCTCGAGGCGTACGCGCAGCTGCGCCGCACCCTCGACGGCGGCGGCGAGGCCGAACAGGCGGAGGTGGACCGTATCTTCGGCGCGCTGTCCGCGCCGTCGGAGCCCGGGCTGCCGAAGGGGCACTCCCCCACCACCGCCGAGCTGGTGCGCCAGTCCCTGATGAACGCCGAAGGCCCGCTGTCGGCGCAGGAGATCGCCGAGCGGACCGGGGTGAGCCGGCAGACCGCACAGCGCTATCTGAAGCTGCTGGAGCGCACCGGCCGGGCGCGGCTGACCCTCAAGTACGGCGATGCGGGCCGCCCGGAACACCGTTACGTGTGGGCGACCCGCATCTGAGCGCTGCCGACAGAGACGTAAGACCGACGGAGACGTAAGGCCGACGGGGGCCTCAGCCCGCCTACTTCGCGGCCTTGTCGACGAATTCGGTCGTGTAGGTCTTGCTCAGGTCCACCTTGGCGTTCTTGATGTTGGGGTTGAACGCCTTGAGGACCTTCTCGACGGTCTCGGGGCCGTTCGCGGGCATCACTCCGTCGTCGGTGAACATCGGCAGGGTGCTCTTGATGGCCTCGGCGTACAGCGTCTTGTTGCCCTGGGAGTAGTCGGCGGGCATCTTGGCCGCGATCTCGGAGGCGCTGTGGGTCGACATCCACTTGAGCGTCTTGACGAACGCGTTGGCCAGCTTCTGGACGGTGTCCTTGTGGCTGTTCACCCAGTCCGTCGTCATGTACAGACTGGACGACGGGTACGGGCCGCCGAGCGCCTGCTTGGAGCCTTCCGGCGTCCGCATGTCCAGGAGGACCTTGCCCGCCTTCTTGTCCAGGATCGTGGCGACGGTCGGGTCGGTCGTCATACCGCCGTCGATCGAGCCCTGCTGCAGCGCCGAGATGAACGTCGGGCCCGCCCCCACGGCGACCGGGGTGAAGTCGCTGACCTTCACGCCGTTCTTGACCGCGAGGTACTTGGTGAGGAAGTCGGTCGAGGAGCCGAGGCCGGTGATGCCGAGCTTCTTGCCCTTGAAGTCCTTCGGCGAGGTGATGTCGCCCGCCTTCTTGGTGGAGACGACCTCCACCTCGCCGGGGGCGTGCGAGAACTGCACGACGGACTCGACGGACTTGCCCTTCGTCTGCAGGTCGAGGGTGTGGTCGTAGAAGCCGACGGCGCCCTGGACCTGGCCCGAGACGAGCGCGGTCTCGGCCTGGACACCGGCGGGCTCACTGAGGAGTTCCACGTCGAGGCCCTCGGAGTCGAAGTAGCCGAGCCGCTGGGTCAGCATCGCCGGCAGATAGATGACCTTGTCCAGGCCGCCGACCATGATCTTGACCTTCGTGCCCTTGCCGTCGCCCTTGCTGCCGGCGTCGGCGGAGGTGCTGCTCGCCGCGTCATTGGCGCAGGCGGTGAGCGAGGAGAGGGCGAGCAGGCCGGAGGCGGCGAGCGAGGCGTATCTGGCGGTCTTGCGCATGGCGGTTCACGTCCTTGTGAGAGGGCGGTGCGGGAGAAGGGGGGGTGTCTTGGGGTGCTCGGCTCCGGGGCGGTGCCGGGCGGGCCGGGCTCAGTGGCCGGAGTCCGCCGGCTTCCACCGGAAGATGCGGTGCTCGGCGAAGGTCAGCAGGCCCTCGGCCACGAGTGCCACGGCCGCGAGGATGACCATCGCCGCGTAGACGCCGGCGGCGTTGAAGGTGCCCTGGGACGCGGCGACGAGCAGGCCGATGCCCTTGGTGGCGCCGATGTACTCGCCGACGATGGCGCCGATGAGGGCGAAGCCGAAACTGACGTGCAGGCTGGTGAAGATCCAGGAGGTCGCCGACGGGATGACCACCTGAAGCGTCACCCGGCGATCACTCGCGCCGAGGATCCGGGCGTTGGCCACCAGGTTGCGGTCGACCTCGCGGGCGCCCTGGAAGGCGTTGAAGAACACCGGGAAGAACACCAGCACCACGGCCGACGCGACCTTGGAGGCGGGGCCCAGTCCGAACCAGATCAGGAAGATCGGGGCCAGGACGATCCTGGGGATGGAATTGAGCACCTTGATGTACGGACCGAGGACATCGGCGAGGAAGGCGATCCGCCCCAGCGCGATACCGAAGATCACACCGGCGACGACACCGATGCCCCAGCCGAGCAGCGCCTCCTGCAACGTGGCCCAGATCTGCTCGCCCAGCGAGCCCTGTGCCGTTCCGTGCATCACCCAGGTGCTGATCTGGTCCCAGATCTGCGAGGGCATCGAGAAGTTGAACGGATCGATGACCTTGGCCCGGGACAGCCCTTCCCACAGGCCGAGCACGACCACCAGGAGGAGCACCCGAGCGGCGGCGACGAGCACCTTGCGTCTGCGGGCGGCCGCGGCGCGCGTCTGGGCGCGGCCCGGCGTCTTCACCGTGTCGACGACCGGCGTGCTGATGACCTCAGGCGACATTGGCGGCACCCCTCTCACGGGTGATGCGGACCTCTTCACCGAGGGACTCCCAGATCTCGCGGTAGATCTCGATGAACCGCGGCTCCAGACGTACCTGCTCGACCTTGCGCGGCCGCGGCAGGTCGATGTCGAAGACCTGCTTGACGGTCGCGGGCCCGGCGGTCATCACGACGACCTTGTCGGCCAGCGCGATGGACTCCTCCAGGTCGTGGGTGACGAAGACGACGGAGGCGCCGGTGCCCTCCCACAGCTCCAGCAGCTCGTCCGACATCAGCGCCCGGGTCTGCACGTCGAGCGCCGAGAAGGGCTCGTCCATCAGCAGGATCTCGGGGTCGTTGACGAAGGTGGCGGCGAGGGCGACACGCTTGCGCTGACCGCCGGAGAGCTGGTGCGGGTAGCGGTCCTCGAAGGCGGCGAGCCCCACCCGGGCCAGCCACTCACGGGCCTTCTGCTTGGCCTCGGGCTTCGGTACGCCACGGAAGCGGGGGCCCGCCATGACGTTGGACAGGACCGTCCGCCAGGGGAAGGTGGCGTCCTGCTGGAAGACGAAGCCGACCTTGTCGCCGACTCCCTTCACCGGCTCGCCGGCCACCAGCACATCGCCCTCGGTGGGCTCCTCCAGACCGCTGACCAGGGTCAGCGTGGTGGACTTGCCGCAGCCGGTGGGGCCGACGACGGCCACGAACTCGCCGCGCCCGACGGTCAGGTCCAGGTCCCGGACAGCCGTGTGCAGACCCCCCGACGGGGTTCTGAAGATCTTGCTCGCGCCCCGTAGCTCGATGGCGGGGCTGGTGTCTGCGCTCATGGCCCGGGACGGTAGGTGTGGCCCGGGCCACAGCATCAGTCTTCTGAGCGCAAGCCATTCTTTTGCTCGCAAGAGCCTGTTGTGCTCATTTTGCTCGCGTTACAACTGCGGAGCACGAAACACGGGCTTAACGCTCGCCGGCCTTGAAGGAGAGGCCCGATGATTGACGTCCTGGTCGTGGACGACGACTTCCGCGTCGCCGAGATCAACGCCAAGTACGTGGGAAAGGTTCCCGGCTTCCGGGTGGCCGCCCGCGCGCACTCCGCCGCCCAGGCGCTGGCCGCCGTGGAACGCGGAGCCATCGACCTGGTGCTGCTCGACCACTACCTGCCGGATCAGACCGGCCTCGAACTGGTACACCGCATGCGGGAACAGGGGCACGGCACCGACGTCATCATGATCACGGCGGCCAGCGATGTGACGACGGTGCAGCGGGCCATGCGCCTGGGTGCCCTGCACTATCTGGTCAAGCCGTTCACCTTCGCGGCGCTGCGCACTCGCCTGGACTCGTACGCCGCGCTGCGCCGCACCGTCGACCGGGTCGGCGGCCGGGGCCTGGCGGGCCAGGAACAGGTCGACCGGATCTTCGGCGCCCTGCGAACCGCGCCCGCGCCCTCCGCCTCCCCCGGTCTGCCCAGCGGCCAGTCGGAGCCCACCACGGATCTCATCTGCGGGGTCCTGCACCGCGCCGACCACCCACTCTCCGCCCACGAGGTCGCCGCCGAGACCGGCCTGAGCCGCTCCACCGCCCAGCGCTATCTGCGCCACCTGGAACAGGCCGGCCGGCTCCGACTCTCCCTGAAGTACGGCGACACCGGCCGACCGGAGCACCGGTATGCGTGGGTGGCGCCGTAACAGTTCACCGTCCGGAATCGGGCTCCACCCTGCCCACTTCCCCGCTACACGGCCCCCGCACCGGTCAGCGACCGCACCTCGGTCTCCGCGTATGCGGCCTCGTCCGGGGGCTCGTCCGAGGTGACCGTGCCCAGCCAGCCCGCCAGGAAGCCCAGCGGGATCGAGACGATGCCCGGGTTCTGCAGCGGGAAGTACTGGAAGTCGACGTCCGGGAACAGCGCACCCGGACTGCCCGACACCACCGGGGAGAGCACCACGAGCCCCAGGGCCGGAAGCAGCCCGCCGTATACGGCCCATACCGCGCCGCGCGTCGTGAAGCCGCGCCAGAACAGCGAGTAGAGCAGCACGGGCAGGTTGGCCGACGCGGCCACGGCGAAGGCGAGTCCCACCAGGAAGGCGACGTTGAGATCCCGGGCCAGCAGACCGAGCGCGATCGCGACCACCCCGATGCCCACCGCCGCGATCCGCGCCACGGCCACCTCGCTGCGCGGCGCCCCCCGCCCGCGCCGCAAGGACGTGTACAGGTCGTGGGCCACGGACGCCGAGGAGGCGAGTGTGATCCCGGCGACCACCGCGAGGATGGTGGCGAAGGCCACGGCTGCCACGACCGCGAACAAAACCGTTCCGCCCGTGGAGTCCGGCCCGCCCCCCAGATCGAGCGCGAGCAACGGAACCGCCGTGTTCCCGGCCGCGTTCGACCTGCGTACTTCCTCCGGTCCGACGATCGCGGCCGCGCCGAACCCGAGGACGATCGCCATCAGGTAGAACCCACCGATCAGCCCGATCGACCAGACCACCGAACGACGCGCGGCCGGTGCGGTCGGCACCGTGTAGAAGCGCGACAGGATGTGCGGCAGGCCCGCCGTACCGAGCACCAGCGCGAGGCCCAGGCTGATGAAGTCCAGGCGCGCCGTCCAGTCCCCGCCGTACTTCAGGCCCGGCGCCAGGAAGGCGCGCCCGTGGCCGCTGCGCTCGGCGGCCGTGAGCAGCAACCGGTCGACGTCGCCGTGGAACCTCAACAGGACGAGCACGGTCAGCACGACGGTGCCGCTGAGCATCAGGACCGCTTTCACGATCTGAATCCACGTGGTGGCCCGCATCCCTCCCAACGACACATAGATCACCATGAGCGCGCCGACACCGATGACGGTCCAGGCCTGCGCCGCCTCGCTGGTCCGCCCGAGCAGCAGTGCCACCAGGCTGCCCGCGCCCACCATTTGCGCCACCAAATACAGAACGGAGACGGTGACCGAGGAAGTTCCCGCGGCGAGCCGGACCGGCCGCTCACTCATCCGCGCGGCGATCACGTCGGCGAGAGTGAAGCGCCCGCAGTTGCGCACCAGTTCGGCGACCAGGTACAGCACCACGAGCCAGGCGACGAGGAAGCCCACCCCGTACAGCAGCCCGTCGTAGCCGAACAGCGCGATCAGCCCGCTCACACCCAGGAACGAGGCGGCCGACAGGTAGTCACCCGCGACGGCAAAACCATTTTCCATCGGGGAGAAGAGCCGCCCGCCCGCGTAGAACTCCTCCGCCGAGCCACGCCGGTGGCGACCCACCCAGGCCGTGATCGCCAGAGTGACCGTGACGAACACGCTGAACAGCCCGAAGGCCAGTGTCTGATGCTGACCCGTCACAGCACACCGCCCCTGCCGCCGCGCGCCAGCTCCTGCGTGTCCCAGCGCAGGTCCAGAGCCGCCCTGTCCCTGCGCAGACGCGCGTGCCGGGAGTAGGCCCAGGTGAAGAGGAAGGTGGTGAGGAACTGTCCGAGCCCCGCGAGCATCGCCACGTTCACCGCGCCCGCCACCGGCCTCGCCATCAGACCGGGCGCGACCGTCGCAGTCACCACATACCCCGCGTACCAGCTGAGAAAAAGGACGACCCCGGGCACCACGAACCTCCGGTACCGGCTGCGCACCTCCTGGAAGGCCGCACTCCGCTGCACCTCGACGTACACATCACGCGCATGGCCCTCCGGCCCCTGCCGGCCGGCCCGCGCCGCCGGCACGGCGACGGGAGCGGGGACACCCGCACCGTCCGGTTCGCCCCAGCCCGAGGGGACTGTGTCGTGCCAAGGGTCCTCGTACCTCACGTGGTGGGGAGCCGGGCCGTGGCCGTCCTGGTTCTCGGCCGTGTTGTCCGGACCGCCCCCGTCTGGGCGGTAACCACCGTTGTTTGACTGCATGCCCAAGGATGGACAGACCGGGGAGATCCTCGGCTCTGCTTCGCCAGGCTCTTCACCCCATCAGGTGACTCAAGCCACTGGTGGCCGCGCCAGTCCCTTCGCGTACGCGTAACGCACGGCCTGGGCACGGTCCTTGAGACCTGTCTTGGCGAAGAGGTTGTTGATGTGCGTCTTCACGGTCGCCGTGGAGACGTGCAGCTTGCGGGCGATCTCCTGGTTGCTGAGCCCCTCGGCGATCAGCACCAGTACCTCGGTCTCCCGGGCGGTCAGTCCGTCCGGCGCCTCCTCGGGCGCCGAGGGCGGCTCGGGCTGCGACAGCCGTTCCAGCAGCCGCCGTTGCACGCTCGGCGACAGCCCCGCGTGTCCCGACAGCACGCTCTGCACGGCCCGGACGATCTCGTCGCCGCCGGCGTCCTTGGTGAGGTAACCACGCGCTCCCGCTCGCAGCGCCGGGAACAGCGAATCATCGTCCGCGAAGGTGGTGAGCACCACGACCTGGGTCCCGGGATGTTCGGCCCGGATCCGCCGGGTCGCCTCCACACCGTCGCAGCGCGGCATCCGCAGGTCCATCAGGGCGACATCGGGTGCGAGTTCGGCGACGAGCCGCACCGCCTCCTCCCCGTCGCCCGCGGCCCCGACGACCTCGATGCCCGGCAGCAGCCCGAGCAGCATCACGATGCCCTCCCGGACCACGGTCTGGTCGTCCACGACGATCACCCGCGCGGGCTTCTTCTCGGCCTCCTCCGTCATACGGGCACCTTCAACGTCACCACGAACCCTTCCTCCTCCGGCCCCGCCTCGAGCGAACCACCCAGTAGTTCGGCACGCTCCCGCATGCCCAGCAGACCGTATCCAGCGCCCGCACCGGTCAGTTCCCCCTGCGTTCCGCCCGAGTCCCGCACGTCCAGCGTCACTTCGTGCTCGCCGTACTCGAGCCGTATCCGGACCTTGGCACCGTGGGCGTGCTTGCGCACGTTCGTCAGCGCCTCCTGCGCGACCCTGCGCACGGCCTGTGACGCCTCGGCGGACAGCGGTCTGCGATCACCCGTGACGGTGACCTCGGCTCCCATCGCCTCGCTGACGAGCTCGGCCAGGAACTCCTCCAGCGGCGTCAGCTCGCCTCGCAGCGCCGAGAGAGCCTGCCGGGTCTCGGCCAGACCGTCGCGAGCCATTCCGCGTGCCGCCACCACCCGCTCCAGGACCTGCTCCCGGTCCGCGCCCCGCTCTATCAGCAGCCGGGCGGCTTCCAGGTGCACGAGCTGGGCGGAGAGGCTGTGGGCCAGGACGTCGTGGATCTCCCGCGCGATCCTGGCCCGTTCCGCCAGCGCCGCGGACTCCGCTTCGGCGGACCGGGCAGCCCGCTCCTGGGCGAGCAGCCGCTGGGCGCTGCCCCGGGCTTCCGCGTCGAGCCGCAGGACATAGCCGGCGAGGGCCATGCCCGTGACCGTGGCGGCGGTGGTCAGCCATACGTCGTTGTTGACCGCGGAGAAGGCGGCGAGGGCGAGAGCGGCGACGGGGAGGGCCGCGCCGAGCGGCATCCGCTCCAGCGCGGCGATCGCGCAGCCGCACCACATGACGAGGGCCGGCCCGCGGAACCCCGTCGACTGGGCCACCGTCGCCAAGCCCAGCAGCAGCGTGACGACCACCACCGACGTGAGCAGACGGTGCTGGTAGGTGGTCCGGTAGAAGGCCCAGGCGAGGGCTCCGGCCAGGATGATGCCGCCCACTGCCACGGCCGTGCCCCAGCCGTGCACGTGGCGGTCGTCGAAGGCGCTCCACAGCAGCAGGCCGAGGACGAGCAGCCGCACGGCCCAGGCGATCATGCGTCTCGCTCGGGAGATACCCTCTCGGCCGAGCGCCTCGCGGGAGGGCCAGCGTGTCCAGGCGTTGTCCGTCACACACGTTCCTTCCACGCGGGCCGCGGCATGGCGTCACCGTACGCCGTGGCCGCAGCGACCACGGCCGGGAGGGACTGGGCACGCCAGAGCAGGATTCCGGAGCGGACGAGCAGGGTTGCGGCGAGCGCGAGGAGCAGGGCGGAGCTGTCCTGGTGGACGCCGAGCAGCACGCCGAGGCCGAAAAGACCCGCGCGCAGGGCGATACCGAGGACCCAGACGGCCACGCTCGCCGTGGTGCTCTTGCTCCACACGACCCCGTCCGGCTCCCGCCACATGCGGCTCGTCCACGCCCAGCCGGCACCCATGGCCAGGCCTATGAGCAGCTCGGCGGCGAGCAGCAGGACGGATACGGTGCGGTGGTGGACATCGAGCGTCCCGGGCTCGCGCAGCGCCAGGACCGCGAGGACGACGGGCACGAGCCACCACCGTCGGTCGGTGCTGACGGCCTGGGCGCGGAACTGGCGCACGATCACCAGCACGACGACGGCCACGATCAGCAACGCGTTGACGAGCCCTGGCATCAGAGCCTCCGTGAGCGGAAGGTAGTGCCTGCAGCGAGCGCTGCCGACGCCTTCGACGCTACGGAAATTCGCAGGTCAGCAGATCGGAGCAGGGGTGGATCGTGGGTGGACCCGCACCCCGCGCAGCCTCCACCTACGGGTGGAGAACCACCGAGCGGTCGCCGCCCACGGACAGTCGCCGGGCGACGGACGACGGCGCTCGGACGCCGACGCCGCGGGGCCCGGCCGACCGGTGGGGTGCCCGTGCCCAGCACTGTGAGCCACGGACAACGACAACGACGACGACGGCGGGCGAGGCCGCGAGCGCCGCAGCTGGGCCTCGAGCCGCGGTCGGGCCGCCGCAGAGCCCAGCGTGCCGCACCGCACCGCACCGCACCGGCTCAGCGGGCACCGCGTCCTGCCGTGCCCGCCGCTCAACGTCCCGGCGACGCCACCGGCACTCCGTTCAACCCGCCGGGGGCGCGACACCCACCCCGCCAAGGCCGAGCGCAGCGCCTACGTGTCGATCCGGGAGCGGTCCAGCGTCGCCGCCGAGCTGGAGATGAACTCCTTGCGGGGTGCGACCTCGTTGCCCATCAGCAGATCGAAGACCTGCTCGGCGGCTTCGAGGTCGGAGAGGTTGATCCGGCGCAGGG
>NZ_JBIRWL010000009.1:215521-386831 GCF_044387825.1 Streptomyces sp. NPDC020299 | reverse complement strand
ATCACTCATGCCCACCCCTACGGCTCAGCCCGCCCTCGACCACACGAACCTACTGGCCTTCGACCTTGACCAAACACATAGGGGCACCCCCCCGCCGACCGAGCGACGCGGGTGCCCCCGGACGCCGGGCGCACCCGCGTCGTGCTCGACGGCTGTGGCTGGTTGTGAGTTTTCGCCGTGCCGGGCGGCCCTCATGGAAGAAATCCACCAGCCGCGGCCTCTCGCTGGAGCCCTCCCGCCCCGGCGCCGACGCTCGTTCCATGACCACCGAACGCATACAGACCCCCGTCGCGCCGCCACCGCCCTGCCGGCGGCGTTGGTCCGCGCTGACCGCCCTGCTCCTCGCCGAGGCGATGAACCTGCTGGACGCGACCGTCGTGCAGGTCGCCGCCCCCGCCGTGCACGCCGGTCTGGGCGGATCGGTGTCGGACATCCAGTGGTTCTCCGCCGCCTACACCCTGCCGTTCGCGGTGCTGCTGATCACCGGCGGCCGGCTCGGCGACATCGCGGGCCGGCGCCGCCTGTTCGTCCTCGGCGTCACGGCGTTCACGCTCGCCTCACTGGCCTGCGCGCTGGCGCCCACGGCGGGCGTGCTGATCGCCTTCCGCGCGGTGCAGGGCGCGGCGGCGGCGATGATCATTCCCCAGACCATCGGGCTGATCAAGGCGATGTTCGTGGGGGAGGAGCTCTCTCGAGCCCTGGGCAGCATCGGCCCGGTGATGGGCCTCGCCGCCGTCTGCGGGCCCGTCCTCGGCGGCGTACTGACCCACGCGGACCTGTTCGGGTCCTCCTGGCGCGCCGCCTTCCTCGTCAACGTCCCCGTGTCCCTGGTGGTGCTGGCCCTGGCCTCCCGGCTGCCGGAGAACCGTGCCCCGCGCCGCCCCGCCCTCGACCCGGCCGGCACGGCGCTGGCGGCGGCCGGCACCGGTCTGATCGTCCAGCCGCTGATCGGCGCGGACGTCACGCGCCTCGCGGGACGGAGCTGGGCGATGCTGTCCGCGGGCCTGCTCCTCGTCGCCGTCCTCGCCCTGCACCAGCGCCGGGTGGCGGCGGCCGGCCGCAGTCCCCTGCTGGAGCCGACCCTGTTCGCCCGCCGGGGCTTCCCGGCCGCCCTCGTCACGTCGGCGTCCTTCTTCGCGGTGACGAACGGGCTGATGACGGTGGTCGTCCTGCAACTCCAGCTGGGCGCCCACGCAGGCGTGCTGGCCTCCGGTCTGAGCCTGGCCCCCTGGTCGGCCGGCCTGGCGGTCGCGTCGTGGCTGGCGGGCGCGCGGCTGGTACGACGGTACGGGCGGCGCGTGATGCCGTACGGGCTCGGCGTCCTGCTGACCGGCCTGCTCGCCGCCTGCGCCGGATACCAGGCGGCGGAGCCGGGCGCGTATCCCGAAGCCCTGCTCCCCGCCCTGGCGCTCATCGGCGTGGGCGCGGGCCTGTTCACCCCGGCGTTCTTCACCCTCGCCCTGAAGCCGCTCGCGCCCCAGGAGATCGGTTCGGCCGCGGGCCTGCTCAACGCGGTGCAGCAACTCGGGGCGACCCTCGGCGTCGCCGTCCTGGGCAGTGTCTACCTCAACGCCGCCCCGGCGCCGCACGCGGCCGAGGCGGCGTGCTGGGTGGCGGTGGGACTGGTGGGCGTGAGCTGGGTGGCGAGCCGGCGGGTGACAGCACAGGCATAGCCGCGGGGCTGCCGGCCTTCAGCGTCCGCAGCACGGGACTCGTCTCCAGCGCACGGATCTGCCGCAAGGCCCCCAGCCGCCGCGTCAGATACCGGTGCAGGTCCGCCGGGTCCCGGCACAGCGCCTGCGCCACCAGATTCGTCGGCCCGGTGGTGGCCGCCACGAAGGCCAGCTCGTCGTGGGCCGCCAGTTCCTCTGCCACCGCCTCCAGGTCCGCGGGCCGCACCGACATCCACAGCAGCGCCCGTGTCCGTACCCCGAAGAGCCCGGCATCCAGCTCCACGTCGAAGAACAGGCCGCCCCCGGCGCGCAGTTCGGCCAGCCGCCGCGCCACCGTGGCCGGCGACCACCCGGTACGGCGGGCCAGTTCACCGATAGCGGCCCGCCCGTCCTCCTCCAGGGCGGCCAGCAATTCCGTGTCCCCGGGGCCGGGTCGGCGGGCATCGCCGACATCGGCGTTCTCGGCGCCTTCGCCGTGCTCCCGGCCCTCCGCGCCGTCGAGCAACGCCCGCTGCTGATCGGCGTCCAGCGTCTGCGCGCCGGGCCGCCAGTTCACGGGCCCGCCGAGATAGGTGTGCAGCACACAGTGCGCGGCCACCGCGGTGATCCCACCGGTGCGTGGAATGTCCCGCAACAGCAGCGAGCTGCCGGCGGTGTCGTCCGTGGGGGCGTGGATGATCGCCGTGATCTCGGTCCCCCCGGAGGTCAGCTTCACCCACGAGGTGTCAGGCCGCCGGACCAGTGCCTGAGCGATCGGCTGCGCGGACCGGGCCGCCGCGGTGAGCCGGACCAGCCACTGGGTCCGCCCCGCCCGGTGCGGGTCGGCCAGCCCGACGACCCGCAGCCCGGCCTCGGTCCGCAGCCGCCGGTACCGTCGGGCGACCGTCTGCGCGGAGACGCCGAGCACTGTGGCGATACGGCTGAACGGCGCGCGCCCGTCGACGTGCAGGGCGTGGACGAGGGCACGGTCGAGGTCGTCGAGCATGCCCCCATCCTCGCGGACGGCCCCCCGGGTGGGGCGCCTTGCAGGGCTCAGAGATCGAACTCGTGCGGCGGCAGCTCCAGGGTGAAGCACGCCTCGCGGACCACCGCCTGCTCGGTCTTGTCGAAGTCCCCGTCCGCACCGCCGATGACGATGCCGATCTGGATGACGGCACGCGCCTCCGCGGGCTTCTTCTTCGCCTTGGCGATCTCCTGGAGCACGCTGACCTTGCCGAAGGCGAAGTCGGTGGTCAGCTTGTTCAGATTCTCCTCGAAACGGCGCCGCAGGTCGTCCGCGGGGAAGTTCTGCAACACCTCGTTGGTGGCGATGAGCTGGGCCACGCGCTGCCGCTCGGCCGGGTCGATCGTCCCGTCGGCGGCCGCCACGAGCGCGCACATGGCCATGCTCGCGTCGCGGAAGGCACCGCTCTTCAGATCGTTCTTCTTCGCCACCAGCTGGGTCTGCATCGTCGACGCGGACTCCTTGACGCGGTCCCACAGGGCCATGCGAACTCCTCGGACTGATCGGCACGTACGAATCGACTGCTTCTACAACACCGCAGAAACTCGTGCGTCGGCCGAAAAGTTCCGGTGAGGTTCCGGCGAGAGGATCCGGGTCCCTGTGCCGTTGCCGCCCCCGGGGTCAGGCGACCTCGGCCGGCGTCTGCCGCTCCTTCTGCTTCCGCTCGCGGCGCTTCACGCGGGGTTCCTGGTCCGGGAGCCAGCCGAAGGTCACGCAGCTGCCGGTGACGCCGAGGACGAGGCCGACGATGAAGCCGCCGAGGTTGGAGGTCATCCAGCTGCCCAGGGAGAGCAGGACGCCGGTGATGGAGTAGAAGATGCGCTGGGCGGGGCTGAAGAGGATCAGCAGGCCGAGGATCAGCATCAGAGTGGGCAGGAGATACCCCGCCAGGCCCTGCATGCCGACGTGCAGGATCACCGGAAGCGGTGCCTTCATGGTCACCAGGATCTCGGCGCCACCCAGCACGAGCAGCAGGCCGCCCACGAACGGACGGCCTCCTCTCCACGCCCTGAAGCGGTCCCGGTCCATCACGGGCAGCCGTCGCTGGAGAACTTCATGTGCAGGTTGGGCAGCTTGAAGACGGCCGCGGTGGCCGCGTAGTTGCGCTGGTACAGGTGCGTGATGGTGACCTTGTCGGCCTGCTGGCTGTAGACGCCCGCGGGGCCCTTCTGGTCGACCTTGTCGAGGGTGCTGGCGTCGCGGCCGATCTCGATGTTCTTGAAGGAGGCGTTGCCCGTGATGTCGTCGGAGTCGATCGACAGGTTCGACACCTTCACCGGCTTGGACCCGGTGCCCGCCGTGAGGACGAGCTGGATGCCGCCGAGGTCGACGCTCTGGCACATGTTGGTGAGCGTGCCGTTCTTCACCACCGAGGTGACGACCAGCTCCTGACCGCCGGTGTCGCCGGCGTTGGGGCTGTTCTCGATCATGTTGTCCAGGCCGCCGTACTGGGCGAACCCCGTGCCGTCGAGCCGGTCGGCCTTGACCACGAACGGCATGCCGGAGATGGCGAACTGGACGCCCAGTGCGCCCTGCGCGGTGAGGATCGCGAGTCCCGCGGTGACCGCGGCGGCGGGGACCGCCATCACCGCGGCCCGGCGCAGCCGGACCCGCCCGCGTCTGGTCGCGGAACCGCTTTCGGGGTTCTCGGGGGTGTTGTCGTCGGACGAGAGGTCCGGGGACGAGGCCATGTCTGCTCCCATGGGCATAGTCATGCGGGTCGGGCTTGTGGCGCGTTGTCCTGGCGCGGACATCGACTGCCGCGCACGCCTCCTCGCACTCCCGGCGATTGCAAGGGCTTTCACGTTACGCAGCAGTAGCCGCCCAGGAAGTTACCGGGGGTTACATGAGGGGTCAAGGGAGTTGTGAAAAAAGAGTGTCGATTATGCGTCGTCTCCTTTCAAGAGCGGTAACTCCCTTGATCGACCTTGACGTTGACTGATCCTCAGGTCTACAACTGCCCCTGGCTCAACCGGATCCGTGGCGCCGGATCCACCGTGCGGCACCATCGGTCCTCTCCAGGGGTGCTCCCGGCACGGGACTCCACACAGACCGCCCCGCGCAAGCGCGGTCCCGGCACAGGCCTTTCCCCGCCCCAGGGGCATACGGCTCGTGCCCGGCCGCCCTCATTCGGCCCGGCCGGAAGCCTCCCCCCGAGGCTCTCGGCCGGTGTCCAGCCGCCGCTGCCGGTCCGTCACGTACGGAGAAGGCGTGCACGGACCGGCAGCGGCCGGCGCCCCAAGGCGCCCCCCAACCCCCCACCTCACCCTCACCAGCCCCCCACTCGGAAAAGAGGCACCCTCATGCGCACCCGTACCCTCGTCACCCTCGCCGGAGCCGTCGCCGCCCTCGCGCTCCCGCTGGCCGCCGTCCCCGCCTCCGCGGACGGCACCGCCGTGCTCACCACCGGCAGCGCCGGCGGCACGGCGGTCGCGGTCGGTGACGTCCTCACCGCACCGCTGGCGAGCGGCACCTCCGCCACGCTCTACTCCAGCGCGACCGGCACCAGCGGCGTCAAGTGCACGTCGTCGCAGTTCACGGCCACCGTCAAGGACAACCCGGCCGCGCCCGGCACGGCCACCGAGTCGGCCGGCGCGCAGACCTTCGACGCCAGCAGCTGCACCAGCAACGTCCTCGGCGTCACCGGCGTCAGCAGCATCACGGTCGACAACCTGCCCTACACCACCACCGTGGCCTCCGGCGGCTCGCTCACCGTGACCCCGGCGAGCGGCTCGACCATCCAGACCACCGTCAAGCTGAAGACGCTGCTGGGCTCCATCACCTGCGTCTACCAGGCGCCCAGCCTGACCGGTACCTCCGACAACAGCGACAACAGCATCAACTTCACCAACCAGCAGTTCACGAAGACCTCCGGTTCCTCGCTCTGCTTCTCCAGCGGCTACTTCACCGCGAAGTACGCCGCCGTCACCGACGCGGGTGCCCCGGTCTTCGTCAACTGAGCTCAGACAGCCGAGGCGTTCAGCGCCGACGCAGACGCACAACCAAGGCGGCGCCCCCGGTGAGCACCAACACCGCGGCGGCGCCGCCCGCCAGTAGCGGCGCGGAGGGCCCGGAGCCGGCGTCGGTGGTGGAGGCCACCGGGGTGCTGTCGGCGGCGGTGCCCTCGGTCCGGGAGGCGCTCGTCTCCTTGCCGGATGCCGCCGCGGCCGTCTCTCCGGCCGTCCTCGTGGCCGTCGGCCGGCCGGAAGCGCCGGCCGGCGACCGGGTCGCCTTCCCGGTCGGCGCGCCGGCCGAAGCCGGAGCCGAGGGCGGCGAGGTGGCGGCCTTGCCCGCCTTCGCCTTCGGGAACACCACGTCGGAGCACGAGTAATAGGTGTCCGGCGTACTGGTGTTCTGCCAGATCGTGAAGAGCACGTGCCGCCCCGTCCGGTCCGACGGCAGCTTGGCCCCGATGTGGTACGCGCCGTTGGTCAGCGCCGGGTCCGTGACCTGGGCGAAGGGCTTCGAGGGCAGGTCGGACCAGGTCAGCGGCTTGGACGGGTCGTAGCCGGGCTTGGTCAGATAGAGCTTGAACGTGCCGGCGTGCGGGATCGTCGAGGCGTACGTCGTCGTCAGCCCGGCGCCCGGGGTCAGCCGGGTCGACGGCCAGTCCGTACGGGCCAGGTCGAGGCCCTTGTAGGCGGCCAGGCCGCCGCTGCACAGCTTCCCGTCCGCGATCACCTGCCGGTCCCGGCCGCCCACGCCCGCCACCCGCAGGTTGTCCCACATCGTGAAGGGCGCCCCGTTGGCGTTGACAGCCGCCCGGCACGCCGCCGAGCGGGCCGCGCCGCCGTCGGGGGAGCAGGCGTAGACCCGGCTGACCGGATCCGTCGGCGCGCCGTGCGCCAGGGCCGGCCCCGCCGCGCACAGCGACAGCAGGGCAGAGGCCGCCACGGCGGCTCCCGTGACCCTCAGGTGTGCGGTCATCCGACTCATCGCAGGACGTCTCCTCGGCCGGCGCGGCAACGGGTATGTCCCGTGCAGTACGGGAAACGGGCCGCCGGCGTTCAGTTCGCCCCGTCGGGTAACGATCCGCCGCCCTACAGGGCCGGTCGGTGTGTGCACGCACCGACCGGCCCGTCCGTTTGAGGTCCCATTGAGAACCGCCCGACCTCCTCGTATCGTGGAGATCACGGGCGCGGGGGCCCGGTCGTTCGCCCAGTCCTCCGGATGACGGCAAAAGCCTAGGGAGGGGCCGCAATTGACATCGTCCGGTTATTGACCTTCACAGGCGCCGGATGGCCGCTTTCAGGGCTTGCACGGGCCGGTCACCGAGTCTGCACATATCTGCTCTGCTGCCGCAGGGTGAGTTATCGTGTGCGGGGGGTAAAAAACAAACGGCACGCCCCGTACGTTTCTGACTTCAAGGAGTGTCCCGTAGATGGCGAGGCAGTTACGCGCCGAGCAAACCCGGGCGACGATCATCACCGCCGCGGCCGACCTGTTCGACCGTCACGGCTACGAATCGACCAGTCTGAGCGACATCGTCGAGCACGCCCGGGTCACCAAGGGCGCCCTCTACTTCCACTTCGCCGCCAAGGAGGATCTGGCGCGCGCCATCATGGAGTTGCAGGCCCAGGCGTCGCGGCAGGTGGCGAGGGAGGTGGAGAGCCGCGGCTGCTCCTCGCTGGAGTTCCTGATCCGCGCCACGTTCGGGGTCGCCCGGCTCGCGGTCGAGGACCCGATTCCCCGCGCGGGACTCCGCCTGGCCACCGCGGACGTGGCCGTCCGGCCGCCGCTGAAGCACCCGTTCTCGGAGTGGCTGGACCTCTCCACCCGCAAACTCCTCGGCGCGGTCAGGGAATCCGATCTGCACCCGGACATCGACGTGGACGCCGCCGCCCACTCCCTGGTGTACTTCTTCGTCGGCACCCGGGTCGCCGGCCGCTCCCTCGACCCCGACGGACGGCTGCCCCGCAGGGTCGCCGAGATGTGGCACCTGATGATCCGGGGAATGGTGCCGGTACCCAGGCGCGCCCGCTATCTGACCCTCGCCACACAGCTGGAACGGGAAACCAGGACCGCCTGATCCGCGGGGTACGGTGGCGCCCATGCCCGACACCCCCGCCGCCCCCGTGATTCTCGGTGACGAACCCGGCTCCTTCCCGCGGAGCGTGCTGGCCGAGCGGCATCCCGCGATCATCCGACAGGTACGCGAGGCCTTCCCGTACGGCCCCGAGCAGCACCGCGCGCTGGACGCGCTGCTGAAGAGCTGCGCCGAGGGCGTCATCGAACCGCTGCCCGCCGACGCGCCCGACCGCGACCGGTGGCGTGCCTGGGGCGCGGACACCTGGACCGGCCGTTCCTGGTTCGACGTGCCCTGGCTGTGGTCGGAGAGCCACTTCTACCGCCGGCTCCTCGACGCCGTCGGCTACTTCGGCTCCGGACCCTGGGCGGGCATCGACCCCTTCCGGCCCTTCAAGCGCGCCGAACTCGACTCCGGGGAGACGGCCGAGGAACTGGCCGCGCTCGATGCCCTCGAAGACCTGCCGGCCGGTGAACGGGCCCGCGCCCTGCTGCACGGCTCGCTCTGGGGCAACCGCGCCGACCTCGGCTTCCGCCTCTCCGCCGCGGGCGCCGGGACCCAGGAAGCCGTCCCCGCCCTGGTGGCCGACGACAGCGAAGCCCTGTGGTCCCTGCTGCCCTCCTCCGGTACGGGCACGCTCTGCCTGGTCGCGGACAACGCCGGCCGGGAACTCGTCCCCGACCTGCTCCTGATCGCCCACCTCCTCGCCGAAGGCGATGTCACACGGGCCGTCCTGCACGTCAAGCCCTACCCGTACTACGTTTCCGACGCCACGACCGCCGACGTGGTGGACGCCCTGCGCCGGCTCACCTCGGCGCCGGGCGCGGCGGCCGTACACGGGCGGCGGCTGTGGGCGGCCATGGCCGACGGGCGGCTCTCGGTGCGCGCCCACCCCTTCTCCTGCGCCCCGCTGCCGTACGCGGACATGCCGGACGACCTGCGTGCCGAGTTCGCCGCCGCGACCCTGACCGTCGTCAAGGGCGACCTCAACTACCGGCGCCTGGTCGGCGACCGGCGGTGGCCGCCGACCACGCCCTTCCAGGACGTCACCGCGTACTTCCCGGGCCCGGTCGCCGCCCTGCGCACGCTGAAGTCCGACGTGATCACCGGCCTGGACGCGGACACCGAGGCCGCCCTGGTCGCCGCGGAGGAACAGCGCTGGCGCACCGGGGGCACGCACGCGCTGATCCAGGTCGGCCAAGTTCCCGGTTCCCCCGTCCTTCACGCGATGGTGTGATCATGTGCCGCCTCCCGGATGCCCGTTGGGGCCCCCGGGTAGGCCCCGGCCATGACGCAGCCGTTCGAACTCCCGCACTTCTACATGCCGTACCCCGCGCGGCTGAACCCGCACGTCGACGAGGCGCGCGCCCACTCGACCGCGTGGGCGCGCGAGATGGGCATGCTGGAGGGGTCCGGGATCTGGGAGCAGGCCGACCTCGAGGCGCACAACTACGGGCTCCTGTGCGCCTACACCCACCCCGACTGCGACGGCCCGGCGCTCTCACTGATCACCGACTGGTACGTGTGGGTGTTCTTCTTCGACGACCACTTCCTGGACATGTACAAGCGCACCCCGGACCGCGCCGCCGGCAAGGCGCACCTCGACCGCCTGCCGCTGTTCATGCCGCCGGACCCCGGGGCCGCCGTACCCGAGCCGGAGAACCCGGTCGAGGCGGGCCTCGCCGACCTCTGGGCGCGCACGGTGCCCTCGATGTCGGCAGCCTGGCGCAGGCGGTTCGCCGTGGCCACCGAGCATCTGCTGAACGAGTCCCTGTGGGAGCTGTCCAACATCGACGAGGGGCGGATCGCCAACCCCGTCGAGTACATCGAGATGCGCCGCAAGGTCGGCGGCGCCCCCTGGTCGGCTGGGCTCGTCGAGTACGCGACCGCCGAAGTGCCCGCGTCCGCCGCCGGGTCGAGGCCGCTGCGGGTGCTCATGGAGACCTTCGCCGACGCCGTCCACCTGCGCAACGACCTGTTCTCCTACCAGCGGGAGGTCGAGGACGAAGGGGAGAACAGCAACGGCGTGCTGGTCCTGGAGACCTTCTTCGGCTGCACCACCCAGGAGGCCGCCGACACCGTCAACGACATCCTCACCTCCCGGCTCCACCAGTTCGAGCACACCGCGCTCACCGAAGTGCCCGCCCTCGCCCTGGACAAGGGCCTCACCCCGGGCGAGGTCGCGGCGGTGGCGGCCTACACCAAGGGACTCCAGGACTGGCAGTCCGGCGGCCACGAATGGCACCTGCGCTCCAGCCGGTACATGAACGCGGGCGCCACCTCCGCCGCGCCCTGGCACGGCCTGACCGGACCGGGCACCTCGGCCGCCGACGTCGGCGCCCTGCTCGCCGCGGCGGCGTCAGAACGCCTGCGCGCGTACGCGCATGTGCCGTTCCAGAAGGTCGGCCCGTCCCTGCTGCCCGACTTCCACATGCCCTTCCCGCTGGAGCTGAGCCCGCACCTGGAAGGGGCCCGCACCGGACTGACCGCCTGGGCGCACCGGATGGGCATCCTCGAGGAGGGCGTCTGGGACGAGGACAAGCTCGCCGCCTGTGACCTGCCGCTCTGCGCGGCCGGCCTGGACCCCGACGCCACCCCCGAGGCGCTCGACCTCAGCTCCCAGTGGCTCGCCTGGGGGACGTACGGCGACGACTACTACCCGCTGGTGTACGGCAACCGCCGGGACCTGGCCACCGCCCGGCTCACCACGGCCCGGCTGTCGGCCTGCATGCCCGTCGCGGGCGAGCCGGTCCCCGTCCCGGCCGGCGCCCTGGAGCGCGGGCTGATGGACCTGTGGGCGCGCACGACCGCGGAGATGTCCCCCGATGAGCGGCGCGCCCTGAAGAGGGCCGTCGACACGATGACCGAGAGCTGGCTGTGGGAACTGTCCAACCAGCTCCAGAACCGCGTCCCCGACCCGGTCGACTACCTGGAGATGCGGCGGGCCACCTTCGGTTCCGACCTCACCCTGAGCCTGTGCCGCAGGGGACACGGCCCGGCGATCCCGCCGGAGGTGTACCGCAGCGGCCCGGTCCGCTCGCTGGAGAACGCCGCCATCGACTACGCCTGCCTCGTCAACGACGTCTTCTCGTACCAGAAGGAGATCGAGTACGAGGGCGAGATCCACAACGCCGTCCTCGTCGTGCAGAACTTCTTCGGCGCCGACTACCCGGCCGCGCTCGGGGTCGTGCACGACCTGATGACCCAGCGGATGCAGCAGTTCGAACACGTCGTGGCGCATGAACTGCCCATCGTGTACGAGGACTTCCGGCTCACGGCCGAGGCGCGTGAGGTCATGGACGGCTATGTCGCCGACCTGCGCAACTGGCTGGCCGGGATCCTGAACTGGCATCGGGCCGTCGACCGGTACAAGGCCGGCTACCTGGCCCGCCGCGCCCACGGCTTCCTCCCGGACCGGCCCCCGGCGCCCGCCCTGCCCGTCAGCTGAGCCGCCCGTCAGCTGAACTGCCGCACACGGTCCGCCGCGTGCTCGGTGGCGGCCCGTGCCAGCGCCCGGATCACCGGGTGCGGGTGCGAGCCGTCGCCGGACAGCTCCGGCTGGAAGAGCGTCGCCAGGAAGAACGGGTGTTCCTGTGCCGGGAGTTCGGCCATCCGGACGTGGCCGTCCTCGTCCCGGCCGGCGAAGCGCAGACCGTGCGCGCGCAGCGTGTCGAGGTGACGGGAGGGGCCGTACGCGCAGAAGTACCGCTCGACCGTGCGCCCGGAACCGATCACGGACTGATGCTGCTGCCGCGCGCGGCGGCCGACGGAGTGCCGGGCGCGGTGGCCGTCCGCTGACCGAGCCACGGTTCGTGCACCGCACGGAACTCCTGTACGCCGGGGCGCCGCGGGGAGCGGCGGCCGTGCTGGTGGAGCGGCTGACCGGAAGGGGCTGACGGGAAGGGTTGACGCACCGCGACGGCTATGACTTCCCGTCGTCGCCCCCTGTTCAGTCTCACTCGATCGTGGCTCGTCGCGCCCGGGTGCGCCGGGTAGTGCGCCTGGGAGCACACCAGCCGGAGGCGATCCATGGAACAGACTGCGCTGCGTCCCAAGCCGATCCCGGGCCAGAACTGGGGCCAGGAACCGGGCCAGGAACGGCGGGACGGCGGCCCCAGCGAGCCCACGCGGCGCCCGCACGCCACGCGCCGGCGCGGCCGGCCACCGCGGACCGTGCTGTTGGGCCTGTTCACCGGCGCCGTCCTGGTGCTGTCCGGCGTCGGGCTCGGCACGGCCGGCACCACCGCGATCGGCATGGGCAGGCTCGCCGAACCGCGGCGCCAGGCACCACCGCCCGGCCACCCGGCCCCGGCCGCGAGTTCGGCCGCCCAGGGCCCCGCCCGGGCGGTGCCCGCCGCCACCCTCGGCCTGGAGGTCATGGACGCCGGGAAGGCGGGCGCGCTGGTCGTCGGCGTCCACGTCCCCGGCCCGGGGTACGCGGCCGGCCTGGTGCGCGGCGACGTACTCCTCCAGGTCGGCAAGACCCGTGTCGGCACGGCCGCCGATCTCGTCCGGGCCGTCGCCGTGATGCGGCCCGGCGCCCGGGTCACCCTCACGGTGCGCCACCGCGGCGGCGGCTCTCAGCAGCTGACCGCCGTACCGGGAGTGGTCACGTGAGCGCCCGTACGGGCCCCAGCGGCATGCTCCGGCGGCCGACGGCGGCCAGGCGGACAGCGCAGTCGGCCCCCTTCCGGCGAGGTGGCCGCCCCGGCGGCGCACCACGACTGACGGGCGAGGAGCGAGCGCTCGTTCGAATTCGGCGCGGAAGGGCACGCCGCTTCGCCCGCGGGACCCCGTAACCGGCTCGCGTCGCCCTCCGGGTCCGGGCAGGATGCTCCCGTGGTCCCATGCCCAGCAGGTTCCCGCGTTCACGGAGGCCCGGATGACCGGTAGTACGCCCGCGCCCTTCACCGCCGACGACTACAGGGCCCGCATGGAGCGCGCCGCGCGCGCCGCCGCCGACGCCGGGCTGGCCGCGCTGCTCGTGGCGCCCGGCCCGGACCTGGTGTGGCTCACCGGCTACGCGCCCACCGCGGTCACCGAACGGCTCACCGTGCTCGTCCTCGCCCCCGGCCGGGACCCCGTGCTCGTCGTGCCCACGCTGGAGGCCCCGGACGCCCAGAAGGCACCCGGCGCCGCCGCCCTGACCCTGCGGGACTGGACCGACGGCAAGGACCCGTACGCCGTCACCGCGGGCCTCCTCCCGAACGGCGGCCGCTTCGGCATCAGCGACAACACCTGGGCCCTGCACCTGCTCGGCCTGCAGAGGACACTGCCCGGCACCTCCTGCGCCGCCCTCACCGACGCCCTGCCCATGCTCCGCGCCGTCAAGGACACGGCCGAACTGGAACTGCTGGCGGCGGCCGGGGCGGCCGCCGACGCGACGTTCGAGGAGATCCGCCAGGTGCCCTTCGCCGGCCGCCGGGAGTCCGACGTCGGCCACGACCTCGCCGGCCTGCTGCGCCGGCACGGACACTCCCAGGTCGACTTCACCATCGTCGGCTCCGGCCCGAACGGCGCCAACCCGCACCACGAGGTCGGCGACCGCGTCATCCAGCGCGGCGACATGGTCGTCCTCGACTTCGGCGGCCTGAAGGACGGCTACGGCTCCGACACCACCCGCACCGTCCACGTCGGCGAGCCCACCGACGAGGAACGCAGGGTCCACGACGTCGTGCGCGCCGCCCAGGAGGCCGGCTTCCGCGCGGTGCGGCCCGGCATCCCCTGCCAGGACGTCGACCGGGCCGCCCGCGCCGTGATCACCGAGGCGGGATACGGCGAGTACTTCATCCACCGCACCGGCCACGGCATCGGCGTGACCACGCACGAGCCGCCCTACATGATCGAGGGCGAGGAACAGCCCCTCGTGCCCGGCATGTGCTTCTCCGTGGAACCCGGCATCTATCTGCCCGGCCGCTTCGGGGTGCGGATCGAGGACATCGTCACGGTCACCGAGGACGGTGGCCGCCGCCTCAACAACACCACCCGCGAGATGGTCATGGTGGACTGAGAGAACGTGGACCGAGAGAACACAGCGGGTACCCATCGACAGATCCCGGGACGACGACGGCGCGACCATGACCCAGGCACCGACACCCACCGCGGACACCGTCCGCCGACTGGTCCGTTCGCTGCTCAAGGAGAGCGCGGAGGGAGCCTCCGGGCCCGACGTGCGGCCCGTCGCCGAGGGCGGTGAGCACTCCACCTGGTGGGTCGGTGCCCGCCACGTGCTGCGCCTCGCCCCCGACCGCGAGGCCGCCGTCCGCCAGCGCCGCGAGCTGCGCCTGCGCGACCTCGTACGCCCGCATCTGCCCGTCGCCGTCCCCACCAGCGTCGCCCACGGCGAGTGGGCGCCCGGCCTCACCTACACGCTCGACACCAAGGTGCCCGGCGGCACGGGGGAGGAGCACGACGTCTCCGCCGTCGGCGAGGCCGACCTGGCCGGGCTGCTCACCGGGCTGCGCGAGGTGCCCGTACGGCAGGCCGAGACACTCGGCGTCCCGCGCACCGCCCCGCGCTCCCTGGAGGCACTGCGCCGGATGGCCGCGCACGCGGCCGAACGCCTCGGCGCCGCCGACGAGTTCGATCCGGCCCGGATGGCCCAGCTGGCCCCGCCCGCCGCGGCCCAGCTCGCCGCGCAGCCCGGTACGGCGGTCCTGGTCCACCACGACCTCAGGGGTGAGCACCTCGTGATCAGCGCGGACGGGCGGGTGCGCGGCATCCTCGACTGGACCGGCGCCGTCGTCGGCGACCCGGCCGAGGACATCGCCTCCCTCGCCCTCGCCGTCGGCTCGCCCGCCGCCGTCCGCGCCGCCACCCTCGCCGGATACAGCGCCCGCCCCTGCCTGCGCGGCCTGTGGCTCGCCCGCTGCGACACCGTCATCCGCCTCACCGACCGCGTCGAGGCCCGCGACACCGCCCCCCTCCCGCTCCTGAGGACCCAGCTGCGGCGCGCCTGGGAGGCGATCCTGCTGGAGCGGGTGACGGAGTTCAGGGAGGACGGGGAGGAAGAGGGGGCGTAGAAGTCCGTGGTCCGCCCGCGCGTGCCGGGCTGCGGTCGCGACGCCGGCGGATTCGGGTGAGGCTGGCAGGGAGCGTGGCCGGCCCCGCACGGGCGGTGTGCGTCGGCGACCGCGCCGGACAGAAAGGCGAAGGCCATGGCAGCGACGCCAGACAAGGTGCGGCAGGGGCGGGACCGGTACGACAGCGGCGCGATGATCACCGGGCTGCCCCTGTTCGCCGGAGCGACGCTGATGCTGAGCGGCCCGCTCAGCATCCTGCTGGGCGTGACCGGCATCGCACAGGACACCCTGTTCTCCTCGCCCCGGTACGTCTACCGGTTCGACCTGACCGCCTGGGGCTGGCTCCACCTCGCCATCGGACTGGGCCTCGTCGTCGCCGGCATGGGGGTGCTGCTCGGCAGGGGCTGGGGGCACGGGGCCGGCATCACGATGGGGGCGCTCAGCCTGATCACCCAGTTCATGTTCATTCCGTACTACCCGGTGTGGTCCATCATCGTGATGACCCTCGACCTCCTCATCGTGTGGGCGCTGAGCAGATCCCTCCTCGAAACCAGCGGCGGCAGGTGAAGCACCGCGTCACTCCTGTGCCAGCACCACGCACGACTCCCCGGGCACCTGGAGCAGCCCGTCCCGGCCGGGTGCCTCGACCGGGTCCCACGCGGCGAGGACCTCGGCCGGGCGGGTGCCGAGCGGGACCGCTGCCCGATCCTTGCCCAGGTTGACGATCACCCGGACGTCCCCGCGCCGGAAGGCCAGCCAGCGGGCCCGGGCGTCGTACGCCACCTTGGTGTCCGCGAGATCGGGGTCGGTGAGGTCCGGCTGCTCGTGGCGCAGGGCGACGAGCCGGCGGTACCAGGCCAGCACGCGCGCGTGGGGCTCCCGCTCGGGCTCCGACCAGTCCAGGCACGAGCGGTCCCGGGTCGCCGGGTCCTGCGGGTCGGGCACGTCCTCCTCGGCCCAGCCGTGCGCCGCGAACTCCCGCCGCCTGCCCTGCCGCACCGCCTGGGCGAGTTCCGGATCGGTGTGGTCGGTGAAGAACTGCCAGGGCGTACCGGCCGCCCACTCCTCGCCCATGAACAGCATCGGCGTGAACGGCGCGGTCAGGGTGAGCGTGGCGGCACAGGCCAGCAGGCCGGGGGAGAGCGCGGCCGAGAGACGGTCGCCCTGGGCCCGGTTGCCGACCTGGTCATGGGTCTGGCTGTAGCCGAGCAGCCGGTGCCCGGCCGTGCGCGCACGGTCCAGCGGGCGGCCGTGGTGCCGGCCCCGGAAACCGGAGTAGGACCCGTCGTGGAACCAGCCGCCCGTGAGCGTCTTGGCGAGGGCCGCGAAGGGGTCGCGCGCGAAGTCGGCGTAGTAGCCCTGGGACTCGCCGGTCAGCGCGGTGTGCAGGGCGTGATGGAAGTCGTCGTTCCACTGCGCGTGCAGGCCGAGGCCGTGCTCCGCGCGCGGGGTGATCACCCGCGGGTCGTTGAGGTCGGACTCGCCGATCAGGAACAGCGGCCGGTCCAGCTCGGCGGCCAGACAGTCCACGGCCGCCGACAGTTCCTCCAGGAAGTGGCACGCGCGCGTGTCGCGCAGCGCGTGCACCGCGTCCAGGCGCAGCCCGTCGATCCGGTAGTCGCGCAGCCAGGCCAGCGCGCTGCCGAGGAAGTACGCGCGCACCTCGTCCGACCCGGGCGCGTCCAGGTTGACCGCCGCGCCCCACGGCGTGTGGTGCGTCTCGGTGAAGTACGGCCCGAACGCGGGCAGGTGGTTGCCGGACGGGCCCAGGTGGTTGTGCACGACGTCGAGGACCACGCCCAGACCGAGTTCGTGCGCCCGGTCGACGAACCGCTTCAGTGCCTCGGGCCCGCCGTACGGCTCGTGCACCGCCCACAGCGACACCCCCTCGTACCCCCAGCCGTGCCGCCCCGGGAAGGGGCACAGCGGCATCAACTCGACGTGCGTGACGCCCAGCCGCACGAGGTGCTCCAGCCGCCCGGCCGCCGCGTCCAGGGTGCCCTCGGGGGTGTACGTGCCCACGTGCAGCTCGTACAGCACCGCACCGGGCAGCCCGCGACCCGCCCACGCCCCGGTGCGCCACGCGTACCGCCCGTGGTCGACGACCGCGCTCGCGCCGTCCGGGCCCTCGGGCTGCCGCCGCGAACGCGGGTCGGGCAGCACGGGACCGTCGTCCACCGCGAACCCGTACCGCGACCCGTCCGCCGCCTCCGCCTCACCGGTCCACCACCCGGCCCGCCCTGGATCGCGCTCCAACGCGCGCGTGGCGCCGTCGCAATGGAGCGTCACACGGTCTGCCTGCGGTGCCCACACCTCGAACTGCACGGGACGGTTCCCCTTCGTCTGCTCACCGTGATGTAGCCCGTCCATCGTGCTGCAAAACGCGATCAGCCCGCCTTCCCGTCCGCGCTTTCCGGGCGGGTGTCGCCGGAAGTACGCGCGCGGCGGCCGTTTCCCCGTTTTCTGGACACCCGGGGTTCACTGACCGACAATCACGAGCGTGACGTCGTCTTTCGAGTTCTCCACGTATCCGGCGCGGCTGTCCGACGCGGAGCGCGACAAGGCACTGCGGGTGCTCCGCGACGGCGTCGCCCTGGGCCGGCTGTCCCACGACACGTTCGTGCGCCGCATGGAACTGGCGCTCGCCGCCCGCCGCTCGGACGAACTCGCCGTCCTCACCGCCGACCTGCCCCAGGAGAACCGCCTCACGCGCGCGTTGTTCGGCGCCGTCGAGGCGGCCTCCGGCTTCACCGTACGGCTGCGCCGGGCCTGGCAGGCCGAGCGGCTGCCCAAGCTGCTCCTGCCGCACCCCGACAGCACCCACCCGCTGCGCATAGGCCGCGACCCCGCGAGCGGCCTCAGGCTCAATCACGAGACCGTCTCCCGGGTGCACGCCGAGCTGCGCCGCCAGGGCGGCATGTGGGTCCTCAGGGACCTCGGCTCCACCAACGGCACCACCGTCAACGGACGGCGGGTGACCGGCGCCGCCGTCGTCCGCGAGGGCGACCAGATCGCCTTCGGCCGGATGGCCTTCCGCCTCGCCGTCCACTGAGACCGGACCCGCCTGAAACCCGGCCCGCCCGGGGCCGGCTCCGCCGTAAACCCCTCCGATGGCCGAAATCCGGCTGCCTCACGCGGTGTTGACGTACCCCCCGAAGTCGTGACTGACTGTGCGTACATCATGCACATGATGTGAACTGCCGGCACCGCACAGTGGAGGTGTGCTCCCCTGCCCCCACTCCTGAGCTACCCGACCGTGGACGAACTGGGCGCCCGCGCGGCGGCGCTCGTCGCCCGCAGTCCCGGAGCCGCCCGGCTGCGCCGCGTCGGGACCTCCCGCGCGGGCACACCCTTGTGGCTGCTCTCCGTCGGCCACGGCGGCCGGCACGTCCTGGTCGTCGCCGGACCGCACGCCAACGAGCCGGTGGGCGGCGCCACCGTCCTGCGCCTGGCCGAACGGGCGCTCGCCGACCCGCGGCTGACCGAGGGCGCCGACGCCACCTGGAACCTGCTGCTGTGCCTCGACCCGGACGGCTCGCGGCGCAACGAGGACTGGCTGGCCGGGCCGTACACCCTGCGGCACTACTTCCGGAGCTTCTTCCGGCCCGGCTTCCTGGAGCAGCCCGAATGGCTGCCCGACGGCGCCGCCGCCGTCGCACTGCCGGAGACCCGCGCCCTGCTCGATCTCCAGGACGAACTGCGGCCCTTCCTCCAGTGCTCGCTGCACGGCGTCGACGTCGGCGGCGGCTTCGTGGAACTGACCCGCGACCTGCCCGGACTCGCCCCGCGCGTCGCCCACACCGCCGCCCGCCTCGGCATCCCGCGCGAACTCGGCGCGTACGACACCCTGTTCTGGCCGAACGTCGGACCCGCCGTCTACCGGATCCCGCCGCCGCGCCGCGCCGGCCTGGCCGCGGCCATCACCGAGGCGGCCGTCGAGTCGACCTGGTTCCACCCGCACCGGTACGGCACGGTGACCGCGGTCGTCGAGGCGCCCATGTGGGGCGTACGAGCCGTGGAGGACCCCTCCCCGCCCGCCGACCGCGACGCGGCGCTGCGCGCGGTCAGCCGCACCCTGCGCCAGGACACCCGGCTCCTGGAGGGCATCCTGTGCCGCATCCGGCCCCAGCTGGCCGCCGCCCCGGACGCGGCGCGCCTGCTCGCCCCGGTCGACGACTACCTGCTGGTCTGCCCCGGCCTCGCCGACGCCTGGGACCCCGACACCGGCGGCGCGGGCCGGCTGCCCCCGCTCAGCACCGCCCATCTGGCGGCCCTGCGCATCGCCGGACGGCGCCTGGCCCTCAGGACGGCGGGGCTGCTGCACCGGGTGGTGCGCGGCACCGGGCACGACCCGGCGGGCGCGCTGCCCGACCTCGACCGGCTCCTCGACACCTGGTGCGCGGACTACGGCGACCGGTACGGGGCCCGCTGGATCCCGGTCGCACGCCAGGCCGAGTACCAGACACGCGTCGTACTGAGCGCGTTCGAACTGGCCCAGCGGTACGCGCGCGCGTGCTCCCGTTCGGGTGAGCCGGGCTGGGGTGCGCAGGCCGCCGTGCCGATGCACCGGGAATGACGCACACCACCAAAGCGACAGCGGTACGAGGCGCCCTGCTGGCGGCGGTCGCCCTCCTCGCCGCGGGCCCGGCATCCGCCGCGACCACGCCCCGCGGAGCCGGTCAGGCCGACTGGCTCTACCTCACCGTCACCCACGGCGACGCCCGCGCCGGCGACACGCGCGGCACCCTGCTGCTGTGCGACCCGCCGCGGGGACACGCGCGCGCGGCGGAGGCCTGCGGCGAACTCACGACGGCGAAGGGGGACATCCGCGCCATCCCGCAGAAGCAGAACGTGTTCTGCCCGATGATCTACGCCCCGGTGACCGTCCGCGCGGGCGGGGAGTGGCACGGCCGTCCCGTCGACTACCGGGAGACGTTCCCGAACGCGTGCGCGATGGGGGCGCGGACGGGGGCGGTGTTCGCGCTGGACCGCTGAGCGCGCGGAGCCGGTCGGGGTGGCGTGCGGTCGCCGGCGGCCTCACGCCACCCGTTCGCGCGCGTGCAGCGCCGCCGCGAGCACCGTGCGGGACTGGTGCTCGACCTGGTGCTCCAGGGGCACCCAGCGGGCGCGGAAGCGCTCGGCGAAGGCGTCGCACCAGGAAGCGACGAGCCGTTCCAGCCGGGGCGCCGCCCGGTCGTCCGCCTCCCGCAGCACCCGCAGCAGCATCGCCGCCGCCCGCAGCGGCAGCCGGCGCCCGAAGGCGTCCACGCTGCCGACGTACGCCATCGTGGTGCCGGCGGGCGGCGTGCCGGCCCAGTCCGCGGCCAGGCCCGGCACCACCTCCAGGACCCACCTGGCCGCGCGCAGCAGGGGCACGTCGGTGTCCCCGAGCCGGGGCAGGACCTCGGCGAGCACCCGTTCCACCTCCAGCGCGTCCCGCAGCAGCCGGCCCGCCAGCCGCCGCATAGCCGCCGCCGGGGCGGGGTGCGGCGCCGGGTCGTCCACCAGGTCGCTGGCCCACATCGGCACCTCCACCACCGCCGTCAGCCCGCCGTAGCGGTGGACGCGGTACCAGGTGCTGCGCCGGGCGTCGTCCGGCATGCTCGGGTAGGCGAGGCCCGAGCCGGGGTCGGGCATCACGTGCACGCCGGGGCCCGAAGCGGGCCAGCCCGCAGCGTCCGCCGCACCCGTCTCCACCGGTATGTGCAACTGAGCCGCGGACTTGGCGAACGGCTCGGCGAGCCCGGGCACGTCCCTGGTCAGCTGCACCCAGCTGCCGCCCAGGTCGGTACCGTGCAGCGTCACCTGCAGATAGGGCCGCAGCTCGTCGATCACCCCGGTCAGGGCCCGGGTCTCGGGCGGCAGCCGGTCGGGCGGCAGGACCGACGGCGACCACTCCGGCTGTTCGGGCTGCGCGGGCCGGTAGAAGCCGCGGTGGTAGTCGAGCAGGCTGCGCGGTGCCGGGGTGACGTGCAGGCTCGCCCCGTCCGGGTCCGCGCACAGCAGGAAGTGCCAGGAGGCGTCGGCTCGTAACTCCCGTTCGTGCAGCACCCGTCGGGCCAGCGAGAGCAGCGTGGAGCCCCCGGTGGGCTCGTTGGCGTGGGCGCCGGCGACCACCAGGACGGCCCGCGTCCGGTGCCCCACGGACAGCAGGTGCAACGGTCTGCCCGCCCGGGACAGGCCCACCCGCCGCAGGGCACACACGCCGGGCTCATGGTCGGCCAACGCCGCGGCGGATGCGACCAGTTCGGCAACACTGGGGTAACGCAGCTCCGGCAGAGGACTCACCCCCGACTAGTCCGCCCGGCTTCGCCCTCCCAGTGCCGCACGGCATAGGTGAGCTGTCAAGCAGATGGAGGGGGAGGCAGGGGGAGGCTCCAGGGGGCGCCCGGGGGCACTCGAGCGCGCTGGTGCGGCCGCACACCTGCGCAACCTGACCGCCTGCACTCGCGTGCCCCCCACCGGCGCCGCTCAGTCCTCCCCGGCCCGCTCCAGCAGCGCCACCGGCAGCGGCGCGAACAGGTCCGCCACGCGCGCGTGCCCCTCGAACCGCCGCTCCGGATCCAGTACGTCGGCCCACCGGCCCGGCGGCAGCGGCAGCCGGGTGTCGCCCCAGCCACCCGCCTCGGCCAGCCGCAGCGGGAGCCGGGTGACGGCGGTGACCACCTGACCGGAGCGCGTGAAGGCCAGGCAGTGGTCCGCGGCTGTGCCCTCCGCGGGCAGCGGCGCGTACGCCGCCCCGGCGCCGAAGACGTCCGGCCGCCGGGCGCGCAGCCGCAGTGCCGCCGCCGTCAGCATGCCCTTGTCCCCGCTCGGCATGGACGCCTCCGGCGGGAACCGCACCGGCCGCCGGTTGTCCGGGTCCACCAGCGCCCGGTACTCGTCCTCCGTGCCCTGGTAGAGGTCCGGCACGCCCGGCATCGTCAGATGGACCAGGGCCGTCCCCAGGACGTTGGCCCGGATGGGTGCCTGAAGGGCGTCCCGGAGGGCGGCCACGCGCTCGCCGGGCGCCCCGCACGGCCCTGCCGCCACGAACGCGGCCACCGCGTTCTCGTACGGCGGCTCCTGCTCCGTCCAGCTGGTGTAGAGCCCGGCCTCCCGGGCGTGTTTCAGCAAGGCCTGCTGGACGCGCCCGGTGTCCGCCGGGCCGAGCCCGAACACCGTCTGCCAGGCCGCCCAGGCCAGTTGCCCGTCCGGCACGGCCGCGCCCCCCTCGGGGGTGAGCTCCGCGAGCAGGCCCGCCCAGCGCTCCGGGCACTCGGTGAGCACGGCCAGCGCCGCGCGCACATCGGCGCTGCGCTTGGTGTCGTGCGTCGAGACCACGGTCCCGGTGGCCGGCCAGTCGCGCTGCACGCGCGCGCAGTACGCGTGGAAGTCCTCGGGGGACACGCCCGGACTGCCCGGCTCGCCGCCCACCTCGGTCGCCGACAGCAGCGGCACGTAGCGGTAGAACGCGGTGTCCTCCACGGCCTTCGCACGCAGCGCCGACGCGGTCTGCGCGAACCGCGCGCGGAACTCAGTGAGCACCGGATCCACACCGGCCGGCCCGAGCAGCAGCCCGCGCACCAGGTCGACCACCTCGCCCTCCTCGGGCACGACGAAGGCCCGCCGGGCCTCCTCGGCGGCCTCCTCGGTGACGACGTCGACCGCGTCCCCGGAGACGTACGGCCGGTACACCCGCAGCCGCACCAGCAGTTCCTCCAGCGCTGTGCGCAGCGCCCAGGGAGCGCGGTCGCGCAGCGCGGGGTCCGCCGAGCCCGCGCACAGCCGGCTCGCCACCCGGGTCAGCCGGTCCGTCTCGGCGGCCAGCTCGTGCGTGAGCACCTTGTACGCGGCGCGCCGGGCCGTGGCCGCCCAGTTGCCGCCCCGGTCGGTCTGCGGGGCCGCGAACCGCCGGTAGAGCACGGCCAGCTCGTCGGCCCCGGCCGGATCCGTGAACAGGCCGTCGACGTGCCTGAGGGCGTCGTAGCCGGTGGTGCCCGCCACGGGCCAGGAGGCCGGCAGGTGCTCCCCGTCGGAGAGGATCTTCTCGACGACCGTCCAGCGTCCGCCGGTCGCCTCGTGCAGCCGCCGGAGATAGCCGTCGGGGTCGGCGAGGCCGTCCGGGTGGTCGATCCGCAGGCCGTCGACCACGCCCTCGCGCAGCAGCTGGAGGATCTTGCCGTGGGTGGCGTCGAACACCTCCGGGTCCTCCACCCGCACCCCGATCAGCTCGGAGATGCTGAAGAAACGCCGGTAGTTGAGCTCGGTCCGGGCCAGCCGCCACCACACCGGCCGGTACCACTGCGCGTCCAGCAGCCGGGGCAGCGGCAAGTCCTCGGTGCCCTCGCGGAGCGGGAAGGCGTGGTCGTGGTAGCGCAGGACGTCGCCGTCGACAACCAGATGGCCCAGTTCCTCACCGACCGGGCGCCCGAGCACCGGCAGCAGCACCTGCCCGCCCTGCGCGTCCCAGTCGATGTCGAACCAGCGCGCGTACGGCGACTTCGGCCCCTCCCGCAGCACCTCCCACAGGGCGCGGTTGTGCCGCGGGACCATGGCCATGTGGTTGGGCACGATGTCCACGACGAGGCCGAGGCCGTGCCCGCGCGCGGTCGCCGCCAGCGCCCGCAGACCCTCCTCGCCGCCCAGTTCCTCGCGCACGCGCGCGTGGTCCACGACGTCGTACCCGTGCGCGGAGCCCGGGACGGCCTCCAGGACGGGGGACAGGTGCAGATGCGAGACGCCGAGGGACGCCAGGTACGGAACGGCCGCCGCCGCGGCCGCGAAGGGGAAATCGGGCTGCAGCTGAAGCCGGTAGGTGGCCGTCGGCACCGCCGGGTCGGGTCGATCGGATGTCATGGAGACCTACGTACCCAACCCGCAGCCTTTAGTGTCACCGCTTCCGCCCCTGCCCCGCCCCCGAGCCCGCCCCAGGCGTGCCCGGGGGCCCTGCGCCCACCGCCCTAGGCGGGCCGCTGCAGCACCGTCATGCTGCGGTCGGGCAGGGTGAGCCGGTCGCCGGCCTGGATCTTGGCGTCCGTGCCCGGGGGTGCCCCGTCCGTACGGGCCGTGTCGACCACCACCTGCCACTGCCGTCCGTGGTTGACCGGCACCACGAACTGAAGCGGCTCGGGCGAGGCGTTGAACATGAGCAGGAAGGAGTCGTCGGAGATGCGCTCCCCCCGCGCGCCGGGCTCGGAGATCGCGTTGCCGTTGAGGAACACGGTCAGCGCCGAGGCCTGCGCCGAGTCCCAGTCCCGCTGGGTCATCTCCCGGCCGTCCGGGGTGAACCAGGCGATGTCGGACAGGTCGTCGTGGGTGCCCTCCACCGGACGCCCGTGGAAGAAGCGCCGCCGGCGGAAGACCGGGTGCTCCTTGCGCAGCCACACCAGCGCGCGCGTGAACTCCCGCAGCCCGTCGGCGCCCGTCCCGGCCTCGGGCCACTCCACCCAGGACAGCTCGTTGTCCTGGCAGTAGGCGTTGTTGTTGCCGCGCTGGGTGCGCGCGAACTCGTCGCCGTGGCTGATCATGGGCACGCCCTGGGACAGCATCAGCGTCGCGATGAAGTTCCGCATCTGCCGCCCGCGCAGCGCCAGCACCTCCGGATCGTCGGTGTCGCCCTCCGCCCCGCAGTTCCAGGACCGGTTGTGACCCTCGCCGTCCCGGTTGTCCTCGCCGTTGGCGCGGTTGTGCTTGTGGTTGTAGGAGACCAGGTCGTGCAGGGTGAACCCGTCGTGGCAGGTGACGAAGTTGATCGAGGCCAGCGGGCGCCGCCCGTCGTCCTGGTAGAGGTCCGAGGAGCCGGTCAGCCGGGAGGCGAACTCCGCGAGCGCCCGCGGTTCGCCCCGCCACAGGTCGCGGACCGTGTCGCGGTACTTGCCGTTCCACTCCGTCCACAGCGGCGGGAAGTTCCCCACCTGGTAGCCGCCCTCGCCCACGTCCCACGGCTCGGCGATCAGCTTCACCTGGGAGACCACGGGGTCCTGCTGCACCAGGTCGAAGAACGACGACAGCCGGTCCACCTCGTGGAACTGCCGCGCCAGCGTCGCCGCGAGGTCGAAGCGGAACCCGTCGACGTGCATCTCGGAGACCCAGTACCGCAGCGAGTCCATGATGAGCTGGAGCACGTGCGGGGACCGCATGAGCAGGGAGTTCCCGGTGCCCGTGGTGTCCATGTAGTAGCGGGGGTCGTCCGTCAGGCGGTAGTACGAGGGGTTGTCGATGCCCCGGAAGGACAGCGTCGGGCCGAGGTGGTTGCCCTCCGCGGTGTGGTTGTAGACCACGTCCAGGATGACCTCGATCCCGGCCTCGTGCAGCGCCCGGACCGCCGACTTGAACTCCAGGACCTGCTGACCGCGGTCGCCCCAGGAGGCGTACGCGTTGTGCGGGGCGAAGAAGCCGATGGTGTTGTAGCCCCAGTAGTTGTTGAGGCCCATGTCGACCAGACGGTGGTCGTTGACGAA
The DNA here is from genome assembly GCF_044387825.1 of Streptomyces sp. NPDC020299. Lineage (NCBI taxonomy): Bacteria > Bacillati > Actinomycetota > Actinomycetes > Kitasatosporales > Streptomycetaceae > Streptomyces > Streptomyces sp. NPDC020299. The sequence goes on along the minus strand of NZ_JBIRWL010000009.1, from coordinate 361,665 downwards.
CTGGTGTACGGGCATCAGCTCCAGGGCCGTCACCCCGAGCTCCGTCAGGTGTTCGATGACCGCCGGGTGCGCGAGCGCCGCGTACGTGCCGCGCAGCTCCTCCGGCAGGCCGGGGTGGCGCATGGTCAGGCCCTTCACATGGGCCTCGTAGATCACCGTGTGGTGGTAGTCGGTGCGCGGCCGCCGGTCGTCGCCCCAGTCGAAGTACGGGTTGACCACCACCGACGTCATGGCGTGCGGCGCCGAGTCCAGGTCGTTGCGGCTGTCGGGCGAGCCGAAGTGGTAGCCGTACACCTCCTCGCCCCACCGGACCGCCCCGCTGACCGCCTTCGCGTAGGGGTCGAGCAGCAGTTTCGCCGAATTGCAGCGCAGCCCGCGCGCGGGGTCGTACGGTCCGTGCACCCGGAACCCGTACCGCTGCCCGGGCATCACGCCCGGCAGGTACGCGTGGCGCACGAACGCGTCGCTCTCCCGCAGTTCCACCGCCGTCTCCGAGCCGTCGTCGTGCAGCAGACACAGCTCTACTCGGTTCGCGGATTCGGTGAAGACCGCGAAGTTGGTCCCGGCGCCGTCGTACGTGGCGCCGAGCGGATACGCCTCTCCAGGCCAGACCTGCATGGATACGACTCTCCCAGGTGTGCCGCGCGGCCGGGACTGCCTTGCCCCCCGAGTCTCCCGGAAAGTGATGGAACCACCTATGACTTACGTCCCTCTTACCGTGCGACCAGTGCATACAGCGAAGTGAGTGAGCCCGTATGCCGAAACAGTGGGGCAGAGACGTACTCCCGTGGGCCAGGGGGAGCAGGGGGAAGATGTGCGCGAGATAGTGCGCCGCCATCTGGGCAAGGTGGTGGCCGGCACGGCCATCGCGGTGGCCGGGACCGCCGTGATGGTCGGAATCACCCTGCCGGGCACGGCGGGGGCGGACGAGTCGGGAGGGACGACCGGCAGCGGCACGCAGAGCGCCCAGCAGTCGGGCCAGGGCCAGGCGAACGGCGCCGTCCAGCCGGGCGTCGTCCAGCGGGCCCCGGCCGAGGGCAAGAAGGGCACCGGCAGCGACCCGCTGACCGACGACGAGATCCAGCAGGCCGGGAAGATCGCCGCGAGCGGGCAGCTCGGCGCGGCCAAGAACGTCGACGGGGGCCGTGGGCCGCAGCGCCTCACGGTGGACGTCGCCGACCCGGAGAACGACGAACCGGACGACTCGAGCGCACCGCGCCGGGCCGATGTGACGTTCTACGACTACAAGAACGACACCCTGGTGACCAAAACGGTCAACCTGGACACCGGCAAGGTGGAGCAGACCGGCTCCCAGCACGGCGTCCAGCCGCCGCTGAGCCGGGCCGAGAACGTGGAGGCGGCCAAGCTCCTGATCGCCGACCCGCTCGGCGCGGGCCTGAAGGCGGACTACAAGGACGCCACCGGGCACGAACTCACCTCCCCGGACCAGCTGCTGTTCAACAGCGCGGTCTACCGGGCCACTCCGGGCGCCCAGCCCGCCGTGCTCGACAAGTGCGGCGAACACCGCTGCGTGCGGCTGTTCCCGAAGGTCAAGAACGGCCCGTGGATCGACGCCAGGTCGCTGATCATCGATCTCAGCGCCCGCAAGGTCGCCAAGCTCGACCGCCGCTGAGCCGCCCTCCGGACCTCAGTCCGTTCACATTTCCAACTTGCTCCTCCTGCAAGGGAGTCACCTCTTCATGCACGTCAACAGAATCAGCCGTGCCCGGAAGCGGGCGGCCGTCGGCGTGACCGTGGCCGCGCTGGCCGCCGGCGCCACGGCCGGCGCGGGACCGGCCGTCGCCCAGCCGAAGGCCGCCCCGGCGGCGGCCGCCGACTGCAGCGCCGCCTACAAGATCGAGCAGAAGCTCTCCAGCGGTACCACCTGGCGCATGTGCTGGCGCTACGACAGCAAGGCCGGCCTCGTCCTGGAGAACGTCTCCTACCAGCCCAAGGGCGAGGCCCAGCCGATCAAGGTCCTCAACAGCGCCCGGCTCGCCCAGATCGACGTCCCCTACGACGACGGCAGCGTCGAGTACGACGACCTGACCGGCGCCGGCTTCGCCCAGGGCCTGATGGACCTGGCGCCGGGCGAGTGCCCCGGCGGCACCATCAAGAGCATCAAGGTCCCCGACGCCTGGGACCCGCAGCACCAGAACGTCAACGGCCTGTGCACCACCACCCGTTCCCGCGGCCACGCCTACCGCATGCAGGGCGACACCGCGAACAAGGTCTTCCAGGCCCAGGGCAAGGACCTGCTCGTCTACACGGTCAACAAGGTCGGCTGGTACGAGTACATGACCGAGTGGCGCTTCCAGGACGACGGCACGGTCAACATGAACGTCGGCGCCACCGGCAGCCTCTCCTACGAGGACTACGACGCCGGCGACGGCCGCGGCTGGCCCCTCGGCAAGGGTGCCAAGGCCTACGCCACCAGCCACAGCCACAACGTCTTCTGGCGGCTGGACTTCGGCCTCGACGGCTCCTCCAAGGGGAAGGTCGAACAGTACGACTCGGCGGTCAGCGCGCCCGCGCACGGCCAGGAGGCTCCGAGCGCGAAGACCACCCGCACCAAGGTCACCAAGGAACTCGCCGGCGACGCCAAGCCCTACCGCTGGTGGCGGATGGTCAGCGCGACCGGCAAGAACAAGGACGGGCACGCGCGCTCGTACGAGATCGTCCCCGGCGCGACCACCAAGTACCCGGGCCGCAGCTTCACCAAGCACGACGTGTACTTCACCCAGTACAACAAGTGCGAGCAGTTCGCCAGCAACAACCCGGGCAACTGCCCGGCGGGCGTGGGCAAGTCGGTCGACAAGTGGGTCAACGGACAGACGCTGACGCACCCCATCGTCTGGATGAACGTGGGCTTCCACCACATCGCCCGGGACGAGGACCAGCAGCCCATGCCCATCCACTGGCAGGGATTCGCCATCGCCCCGCGTGACGTCACGGCTATGAATCCGCTCACTCCGGACGAGCTCGGGTGGCAGAACGGCCACTGGCGGCCGCGCAGTTGAGAAACGACCTGTCCATCCGGCTGCACCGCCGACCGCTTGCGGAGTACTCTTCCTTGATCGTTGGCACGGGGAGAGCTCGGGGGAGCGGAAGGCGGTGCACGGGTGGGCTCGGGAGGGCTGGAGCTGCCCCCTGGTGACGAGGGTCACGAGGGGAACTCCACGGACGTCCCGCCCGGCGCGGTGTCCCTGGCGCGGCCGATGGACGCGGCGGGCTCCATCGGGCCGGAACTGGACTGGGACGCCGACGCCTGGCTCGAGGTGCGCACCCGCGCCCAGCGGGCCGGGCGGGCCTACATCTGGCTGAACCTCGTCGAGCAGCGGCTGCGCGCCGTCGTGGCCGCCGTGCTGCGGCCCATCTACGAACCCGTCCACGGCGACGACTGGGTGGTCGCCGCGGCCGGGCCGGCCGGACAGGAGTGGGTGCAGCGCGCGGTCGCCGTGCGCGAGGTCAGCCGCCGCAAGGGCTATCTGCTCGACCCGGCCGACGACAACGTCCTCAGCTTCCTCACCCTGCCCCAGCTGCGCGAGCTGATGGTGCAGCACTGGCCGTGCTTCGAGCCCTACTTCGACGAGCGCCGGGACGTCGAACTCGCCCTGGACGAGCTCGAGGTCACCCGCAACGTCGTCTCCCGCAACCGGGCCCTGTCCGAGGCGGTCCTGAACCAGGCCGAGCGGGCCTCCGCCCGGCTCCTTGAGATGCTCGGCGCGGGCGGGGACGTGCCGTCCGCGCGGCGGCTGCCCGTCGACGCGGTCGAGAGCCTGGTCGGCGACCGGTACGCGGACGTGGTCGCCGTCCACGCCGACCGGGTGCGGCTGATGCGCCAGTTCCCGGCCGAGGACCTCTTCGGCGGCGCCCGCCGGCTCGACGCCACCGGCATCGGCCTCAACCTGCTCGTGCAGAACTTCTCCGGACGGCGGCTGGTGCGGCTGGCCGAGTCCGGCTGCCGGGTCCGGCTGCTCTTCCTCAACCCCGCCTCCAGCGCCGTGAAGCGGCGGGAGCGGGAACTGGGGATGAAACGGGGCGAACTGAGCCGCTCCGTCGAGATGAACATCCTGCACATGCGCCGGGTGCGGTCCCGGCTGCGCGACCCGGACGCCTTCGCCATCCAGGTCTACGACGAGACGCCGCGCTTCACCGCCTACCTCGTCGACGGGGACGGCGCCGACGGCATCGCCGTGGTGCAGTCCTATCTGCGCGGGGCGCGGGGGATGGAGTCGCCGGTGCTGGTGCTGCGGGGCGGCAGCCGGGTGGTCAAGTCGGACGACGTGGGTGAAGGCGGGCTCTTCGCGACATACCGCGAGGAATTCGAGCTGGCTTGGGCGGATTCGCGACCGGTGTCCTGAACCGTCCCCGGCCGCAGGCGGAACGCGGACCTCGGATTGTCAGTGGCGCGTGCGAGGGTGGATCCACTGAGAGATCACCGGGGGAACGCACCACCAAGAAGGGGGGCCGCCCATGGGCTGGCACCGGGAGCTGCTGATCGGCTTCGACCTGGAGACGACGGGGACGGATCCGCGCGAGGCGCGCATCGTCACGGGGGCCGTGATCGAGGTCAGGGCCGGGCAGCCCATAGGGCGCCGGGAGTGGCTGGCCGACCCGGGCGTGGAGATCCCGGCCGACGCGGTGGCGGTGCACGGCATCAGCAACGAACGCGCGGCGGCCGAGGGAGCCCCGGCCGACCGCGTCGCCAACGCCATCGCGGACGTCCTCACCGGGTACTGGAAGACGGGCGTGCCGGTCGTCGCCTACAACGCGGCCTTCGACCTCACCCTGCTCTCCGCCGAACTGCGGCGCCACCGCCTGCCGTCGCTCTCCGAGCGGCTCGGCGGCCTCGACCCCGCGCCGGTCATCGACCCGTACACCATCGACCGCCAGGTCGACCGCTACCGCCGCGGCAAGCGCAATCTCGAAGCGGTCTGCGCCGAGTACGGCGTCGTCCTCGACTCCGCCCACGACGCCACCGCCGACGCCCTCGCCGCGGCCCGCCTGGCCTCCGCGATAGCCGACCGCCACCCGAAGATCGCGGCCCTCGGTCCGGCCCTGCTGCACCAGCGCCAGATCGAGTGGTACGCGGCCTGGGCGGCGGACTTCCAGAGCTTTCTGCGCGGCAAGGGCGACGCGGAAGCGGTGGTGGACGGCACGTGGCCGCTGCGGGAGTTGGCGGACGACCGGGTGTCAGGGGGGTGACGCCCGGCGGGCCACTGGCCTATGCCACGGCCGGGCCCGCGATGCGGGCCACCCGGGGGCGGGCGAGCCTGGTGCAGTCGGGGCCGGAGATGACCAGGGACCGGTCCAGGCGGGCCGCGTTGAAGTACAGCCGGGGCCGGGCCACGACGTCCGGGTCGGCGACGAGTTCGAGGCCGGGGTCGAAGATGAAGGGGTGAAAGCTGGTACAGATTTTCTAGTCTTTCATAGTTCCTCCAAGACCTGTTCCGGGTGCGGCGCGGTGAAAGCCAAGCTGCCGCTGCACATCCGGACGTACGAGTGCGACGCCTGCGGCCTGGTCATCGACCGGGACGACAACGCCGCACGCAACCTCGCCGCCCTCGCGGCAGCCGCAGCAACTGGTACCGGAGTGGCCGGAGACCAGGACACCCCCAAGCGGGTGTCGAAGCCTCGTGGAGCCGACCAGAAGACCCGCGCCACCCGCCCCCGCCGCAAGGCGGAGGCGGGGCGGGCAGGTGGCGCAATCCTGCCGCACCAACGGCAGACGGAAGCGAGAGACCGTACTCAAGCCAGAGCCCTCACGCTTTACGGTCTCGGCGACGGTACAGGCCAGACGGCACATCGACGTGCTGTACCGCCCGGAACGCACGGCCCGGTCGGCCGTGCGCACGGTGCTGGCCGAACTGCGCCGTGCGGCGCGCGGCATCCAGGATCGGGACACCGGCAAGCACACGATTTCCTGAGCACCGACAGGTCCCGGACGCCAGATGCTCAGAACGGGTACCAGCGCACCGTCTCGTCCCCGTCCCGCAGTGACGCCACCCGGCGGCGGAACTCCGCCAGCGCCTTGGGGTTGGCCGGGGCGTGCTGGGCCACCCACGCACAGCTGGCCGTCTCACGGGCGCCGCGCAGCACCGGGCAGCCCTCCCACTCCCGCACGTCCCACCCGTAGGTGTCCGTGAAGGAGTCGTAGGCCTCGGCGGCGAGGCCGTAGCGGTCGCGGGAGAGGGCCATGACCACCAGGTCGTGCTCGCGCAGATCGGCCGAGACGGTCTCCAGGTCCACCAGCACGGGCCCGTCGGGGCCGATGTGGACATTGCGGGGCAGCGCGTCGCCGTGGATGGGCCCCGGCGGCAGATGGGGCGTCAGCGCGGCCGCGGCCGCCGCGAAACCGTCCCGCCGCTCCCGCAGATACACCGCGTCCGCCGGGTCGATCGCGTCGCCCGCGAGCCGCAGCCAGCGTTCCACACCGCCCAGCAGCTCGCGGGGCGGAAGGGCGAAGGCCGGGGAGGGCAGTGCGTGCACGATCCGCAGCAGTTCGGCCAGATCCCGCGGCTCGGCGGGCCGTACGGGATCGGGCAGGCGGTGCCACACGGTCACCGGGTGCCCCTCGGTCAGCAGGGCCTCCGGCTCGGCCGCCCGTACCGCCGGCACGTCCGCCTCGGCCAGCCAGGCCGCGACGGCCAGCTCCCGCCGCGCCCGGTCCAGCAGTTCGGCGTCGCGTCCCACCTTGACGACCAGGTCACCGGCGGCGAACACCGCGTTCTCGCCCAGGGCGAGCAGCCGCGCGTCCCCGGCCGCCGGGGGCAGCACCCCTGCCGCGGCCAGTACGTCCCGCGCCCGTGCCTCGTCCATCGTCCGCCTCCGTGTCCCGTCCGGTCCTGGCCAGTCTCGCATTCCCACAGGTCGGGCCCGGTGCGCGGTCCCTTGACGGAACACCGCGCCTTCACGAACATGAACACGCCAACCGAGTCGCGCAAAGGGGCTGATTCCGTGACAGCGGTGGTGGAGACCGGGCGGTCGCGGCGTCGCGCCCCCGATCACGGCGCCTGGTTCCTCGTCCTGCCCGCCCTGATCCCCATCCTCGTCCTGAGCGTCGGACCCCTGCTCTACGGCGTCCTGCTGGCCTTCACGGACGCGCAGTCGGGCCGGACCGCGCCCACGCGATGGACCGGCGCCCTCAACTTCCGGGACCTGCTGCACGACACGCTGTTCTGGGAGTCGTTCCGGATCGGGCTGGTGTGGGCCGTCGGGGTGACCGTGCCGCAGTTCCTGCTGGCGCTCGGCCTGGCCCTCCTGCTGAACCAGCAGTTACGGCTGCGCCCGCTCGCCCGCGCCCTCGCCATCGTCCCGTGGGCCATGCCCGAGGTCGTGGTCGGCATCATGTGGCGGCTGGTCTACAACCCGGACGCGGGCGTCCTCAACGAGACCCTGCGCGACCTCGGCCTCGGCGACGGCCGGGACTGGCTCGGCGGCCTGGCGAGCGCCCTGCCCGCCGTGATCGTCGTCGGTGTGTGGGCCGGGATGCCGCAGACGACGGTCGCCCTGCTCGCCGGGCTGCAGAACACCCCGCGCGAACTGCACGAGGCGGCGGCCGTGGACGGCGCGGGCGCCTGGCGCCGGTTCCGCACGGTCACCTGGCCCGCCCTCAGACCGATCGCGCTCGCCATCACCGCGCTCAACCTCATCTGGAACTTCAACTCCTTCGCCCTGGTCTACGTGCTGACCAACGGCGGCCCCGGCGGCAAGACCCGGCTGCCGATGCTGTTCGCCTACGAAGAGGCCTTCCGCTACGGCCAGTTCGGCTACGCGGCGGCCATGGGATGCGTGATGGTCGCGGTGATCTCGGTACTCCTCGCCGTCTTCCTGGTGGGCCGGCTGCGGGGAGGCGAGGACGCGTGAGGACCCGTACCGGCGCCCGCGTCGGCCAGTACGCCGCCCTGCTGGCGTATCTGGTCTTCCTCGCCTTCCCCCTCCTGTGGCTGCTGTCCACCGCGTTCAAGTCCCCCCGCGAACTGGGCAGCGCGCACCCGTCCTGGATCCCGAGGGACCCGACCCTCGCCAACTTCCGGCAGGCCTTCGACGAGCAGCCACTGCTGCGCGCCGGGCTCAACTCGCTGCTCGCGGCGCTCGCGGCGGCCGTGATCGCGGTACTGCTCGCGACCCCCATGGCGTACGTCATGGCCCGCCGCCGCACCCCGCTGTCCCGTGCCGCGACCGGGTGGGTGGTGGTCAGCCAGGCGTTCCCGTTCGTCCTGGTGATCATCCCGCTGTTCCTGGTGCTGAAGAACCTGCGGCTGATCGACTCGCTGCCCGGGCTGGTGATGGTGTACGTCGTGTGGGCGCTGCCGTTCGCGCTGTGGATGCTCGCCGGATACGTACGCGCGGTCCCGGCCGAACTGGAGGAGGCCGCGGCGGTCGACGGGGCGGGACGGCTCAGAACGCTGGTGTCGGTGACGGCGCCGCTGCTCGCGCCGGGGATCGTGGCGACGGGGCTGTTCGCGTTCGTCACCGCGTGGAACGAGTTCTTCTTCGCGCTGGTGCTGCTGAAGACCCCGGAGAAGCAGACGCTGCCCGTCGTCCTCACGCACTTCATCGGCGCGGAGGGAGTCGCGGACCTCGGCCCGCTCGCGGCGGCCGCGTTCCTCGCCACCCTGCCCTCGCTGGTCGTCTTCGCCCTCGTCCAGCGGCGGATCACGGGCGGCCTGCTCGCCGGGGCGGTGAAGAGCTGATGCGCACCCGGACCGCCACCGTCCTCGTCGCCCTCCTCCTGCTGCTGGCGGGCTGCTCCTCGGGCGGCACGGACACCGGCGGCCGGATCACCCTGCGCTTTGAGTCCCTGGCCTGGCAGCAGGAGTCCGTCGCCGCCAGCAAGGAACTGGTGAAGGAGTGGAACGCGGCCCACCCGGACGTCCATGTCGAGTACGTCCAGGGCAGCTGGGACAGCGTCCACGACCAGCTGCTCACCTCCTTCGAGGGCGGCGAGGCCCCCGACGTCATCCACGACGCCTCCGACGACCTCGCGGACTTCGCCTACGGCGGCTACCTCGCCGACCTGACCGGCCTGCTGTCCCCCCGTCTCAAGTCCGACATACCGCGGCGCAGTTGGGAGACGACGACCTTCGGCGACGGGATCTACGGCGTGCCGTTCCTCCAGGAGCCCCGGGTGCTGATCGCCAACGCGGCCTGGCTGAAGCGGTCCGGGGTGCGGATCCCCACGCCGGAACGGCCCTGGAGCTGGACCGAGTTCCGGCAGGTCACGCGGCAGCTCAGCGGCGACGGGAAGTACGGCGTCGCCTGGCCGCTGAAGGAACCCGTCTCCGCCACCCTCAACCTGTCGCTGTCGGCGGGTGGCCGGCTGTTCCACAGGGGTGCGGACGGCAAGGTGACCGTCCGCTTCGAGGCCGCCGACCAGGTGGTGCCGCGCACCGTCCACGACCAGACCGGCACCGACCACAGCGCGCCCGCCTCGACCCTCGGCAGCGGCGGCTCGGACACGCTGCCCGGCTTCTTCGGCGGCAAGTACGCCATGGTCCCGCTCGGCTTCTCCTACCGGCAGCAGATAGCCCAGCAGGCGCCCAAGGGCTTCCACTGGCAGGTGCTGCCCGCCCCGGCGGGCGCCGACGGGCTCACCCAGGGCGTCAGCCCGCAGACGCTGTCCATCGCCGCCGACAGCCCGCACAAGAAGGAGGCCGCCGCGTTCGTCGACTTCCTGCTGCGGCCGGGGAACATGGTCCGGCTGGCCCTGGGGGACTGGATGCTGCCCACCGGCACCCGGGCCCTGGCCGACCCCGCGCTGCACACCGCGAAGGACGGCTGGGCCACCGGCACCGCCCTGGCCGCCCACCTCAGCCCGGCCCCCGCCCAGTCCGTGCGCGGCTATCCCGAGTGGAAGGACAAGGTGGCGACCCCGGCCTTCCAGGAGTACTACAGCGGCGCGATCGGCCTCGCCGAACTCCGCCGCCGGCTGGAGGAGGACGGGAACCTGGTGCTGGCCCGCTACCAGCGCTGAGCGGAATTCATTCGGCGGTGCCGCCGCCCGCGCCCTTGCCGCGTACGGCGAGGGCCCGTTGGTTCCCCCGGGAGACCAACGGGCCCTCTGTCAACGGGCCGTCAACGGGCTGTCAACAGGCTGTCAACGGGCGGAATCAGACGCCCAGCCGGTCACCCTCCGGACGGGACGGCGCCGCCACCGCCTCCGGCGACTCGTCGTGGGTGAGGTCGGGCATCCGGTTCAGCCACTTGGGCAGGTACCAGTTGCGCTCACCCAGCAGCGCCATCACGGCCGGCAGCAGCACACCGCGGATGACCGTCGCGTCGATCAGCACGGCGGTGGCCAGGCCCACACCCATCTGCTTCATGTCCTGCATGGACAGCGTGCCGAAGATCGCGAACACGGCGACCATGATGACGGCGGCGCTGGTGACGACACCGGCCGTGGTGACCACACCGTGCTGGATCGCGTCCCTCGTGCTGAGGCCGCGCATCCGGGCCTCGCGGATCCGGGAGACCACGAACACGTGGTAGTCCATGGACAGACCGAACAGGATCACGAAGAGGAACAACGGCAGCCAGGTGACGACCGCGCCGACGCCCTCCGCACCCACCAGCGAGGCGCCCCAGCCGTGCTGGAAGACGGCGACGAGGATGCCGTACGCCGCGCCCACCGACAGCAGGTTCAGCAGGATCGAGGTGATCGCCACGGTCAGCGAGCGGAACGACAGCAGCATCAGCAGGAAGGCGAAGACCACCACGAACGCGAAGACCGGGGCGACGGAGCCCATCAGCTGGTCGTTGAAGTCGTGGTTGCCCGCGACGTTCCCGGTGATCGGCGCCTGGACGCCGTCGACCTTGCCGAGCGTGGCGGGCCGTACCTCGTCCCGCAGCTTCTCCAGGCTCTTGGTCGCCTTGTCCAGGTCCGAGCCGCCGACCAGCGGTACGGACACCAGGGCGACGTTCTGCGCGTCGTGCAGCTTGATGTCGACCGGGCCGAGCGAGGCGCCCGAAGCGACCGCCTGCTCCTTGAAGTCGGCCAGCGCCTGCCGCACCTCGGGCGCGTTGATGTCCTTGGCCTTCACGACCACCTCGGCCGGCTCGGAACCGCCGGGGAAGGCGTCGTTGAGCCGGTTGTAGGTCTGCACGATGGGCAGCGAGTCACCGAACTCCTGGTCCAGGGTGAGCTGCGCGGTCTTCATGCCCAGCGCGGGCGCGGCGACGGCCAGCAGCGCGCCCACCGCCACGACCACGGAGACCAGCGGCCGGGCGAGCACACCGCGCAGCACGGCCGTCCAGAAGCGGCTCTCCGAACTCCCGCCGGTCCGGCGCCGGCGCAGGAACGGGATCCGCCCCTTCTCCACCCGCTCGCCCAGCAGCGACAGCAGCGCGGGCAGCACGGTCACGGAGCCGACCATGGCGACCGCCACGACGATCAGCGAGGCCAGGCCCATCGCCTCGAACGTGGCGAGTCCGGTGAACAGCATGCCCGCCATCGCCACACACACCGTGACACCGGAGACGATGATCGCCCGGCCGCTGGTGGCGGCGGCGATCCGCAGCGCGGTGCCCGGGTCCCGCCCGGCTTCCCGCTCCTCGCGCTCCCGGCGCAGGTAGAACAGGCAGTAGTCGACGCCGACCGCCATACCGACCAGCAGCATGACGGAGTTGGCCGTGTCGCTCATCGGCTGGACATGGCTGACGATGCCCATCAGGCCCATCGTCGCCATGATCGCGGTGATCGCCAGCGCCACCGGCAGCAGCGCCGCCACCAGCGCCCCGAACGCGATGAGCAGGATGCCGAGGGCGACCGGCACGGCGGAGAACTCGGCCTGCTGGAAGTCGTCGCCGAAGGCGTCCTTGTACTGCTTCTGCATGCTGGCGCCGCCGATCTCCTCGATCCGCAGCGACCCGTGCGCCTTCTGCACCCCGTCGACGGCCTTCAGCACCGGCTCGACCCGCTCGGCGGCCGTGTCCGCGTCGCCGCGCATGTCGAACTGCACCAGCGCGCTGCGCCCGTCCTTCGAGATCGTCCGGGTGTCGTACGGCGAGGTGACGTCGGTGACCTTGCCGGTGGCGCCGACGGCCTTGACCACGTCCGCGACGGTGGCCTTGAACTCGGCGTCCGTGGCCTTCAGGGCACCGCCCTTCGACTGGATCAGGACGGTCTCCCCGGCCGGCTCCTTGATCCCCGCGTCGTCGATGATCCGGGCGGCGGTGTGCGTCTCCCCCTTGAGCTGGTCGCTGTCGTCGACATCGACCCGGCCCGCCGCCGAGCCGAGCCCCATCGCCAGGACGACGAACAGCACCCATATACCGACGGCCGCCCAGCGATGCCGGGCGCTCCAGCCGCCGGCCCGGGCGGCCAGGCCCCGTACCCGCGTATCTCCGTTACCCATGACGGGCCATCCCCCTTGTTCTGCTCCGTACGTCGGACTCACCACGACGGTATGGGCCGGATAAGGACTTCTCGTCGTGCTGCCCGGTGAAGTACGACGGCGTCCTCTCGTCGCCGGGGAGGACAACGGGCCCTTACATCTATCCGCGTGTCTAGGGGGCCCTGATCAGGGTGTGCCCCGGCGGGCACGACGGCCGCTCTATGGTGTCGGGATGACGACGTATGCGGCACTGCTGCGGGGCATCAACGTGGGCGGCAACAAGAAGCTGCCGATGGCCGACCTGCGACAGCTGATGACGGGCCTCGGCCACGACGGTGTACGCACCTACCTGCAGAGCGGCCAGGCCGTCTTCACCTCCGGCCACGGCGACGAGGAGTCCCTGGCCGCCGAGCTGACGCGGGCGATCGAGGGGCACTTCGGCTTCTCCGTGGACGTGATCGTGCGCGCCCACGCCTACCTGAAGGCCGTGGCGGAGGCCTGCCCGTTCCCCGCCGCCGAACTCGAGGCCAAGCAGCTGCACGTCACCTACTTCTCCACGCCCGTCACGGCGGAGCGCTTCGCGGAGATCGACCGGGCCGCCCACCTCCCCGAGGAGTTCCGCCTCGGCGACCGGGCGCTGTACCTGTACGCCCCGGACGGCCTCGGCCGCTCCAAGCTCGCCGAGGCACTGTCCCGGCCGCGCGTCACCAAGGGCGTGATCGCCACGAGCCGGAACTGGAACACCGTGGTCAAGCTGGTGGAGATGACGGCCCCACACCCGTGACGCTCCACACCCGTGACTCTCCGCAGAGGGTCTCCTTCGCATAGGGTCTCCCTCGCACTCAGGGGAGGGAAGATCCAATGCAGGGAAGCGGGAGACTCCGCGCGGTCGCGGTGATCGCGGGGATGGTGCTGGTGGGCGCGTCGGCCACCGGTTGCGGCGGCGGCCGGGACCGGGGGAGCGGAAGGGCGGACGGGGACGCCACCGCCGTCTCCTACAAGAGCTCCGAGGAACTCCCCGAGCGGCTCGCCGCCGACGGCACCACGATCGTCGTCGGCGCACCGCACGCGGCCACGACGGTCCACCTCTACGAGGACCCGCGCTGCCCCGTCTGCCGGGACTTCGAGGAGGACGGCGGGGGCAAGGCCCTGCGCGGGATCACCGTCTCCGGCGAAGTCAGGACCGAGTACACGCTGGCGTCCTTCCTCGACGGCCGGCTCGGCGGCAAGGGCTCCCGCAAGGCGGCCAACGCACTGCGGGCCGCGCTGGCCAAGGGCAAGTTCCTCGAATACCACGACGCCCTCTACGCCCACCAGCCGCCGGAGGAGACCGACGGCTACACCGACGCGTTCCTGCTGCGCATCGCCTCCCAGGTGCACGGCCTGCGCGGCCCGGACTTCGACGCCGCCGTCCGGCACATGAAGTACGCGGACTTCGTCACCGCCTCCCAGCGGGCCTACACCCACGACCACGCGCCGGGCACACCGACGTTCGCGGTGAACGGCGTCATCGTCGAGGAGCCGGTGCGCAGCGAGATCTTCAAGGGCGACTCCCTGCAGCTGGCCCTCAGCGAGGCCGCCGCCCAGGCACCCGGCGCGGACAGCTGAATGGGCCACTGAAACAGAGGGCCATTGGGCCGGGACCCTGCGCCATTCGCTGGCTAGCGTCGACCGCATGACGCCTTCCGAGACCGACCGCACCGGCGCGCCCGTCCGCGTCGACTTCGCCTTCGACCCCGCGTGCCCCTTCGCCTGGATCACCTCCCGCTGGCTGCTGGAGGTCGAGCGCCTGCGCCCGCTCGACCTCCGCTTCCACACGATGAGCCTGTACCTGCACAATCTCGGCAACGAACTCCCGGACTGGTACCGGGATCTCGTCGACCGGTCGATCGGCCCGGTCCGGGTCGCCGTAGCCGCCGCCGACCGGCACGGCGAGAAGGTGCTGCGGGACCTCTACACCGCCTTCGGCACCCGCATCCACGAGCGCGGTGCCGAGTACGCCCAGGATTTCGACGCGGTCGTCATCGAGTCCCTCGCCGACCTGGGACTCCCCGCCGATCTGGCCGACGCCGCCCACGACCCGGCGTACGACGAGACGGTGCGCCGCAGCCACGACGCCTGGGCCGAGCCGGACTCGGGAGGGTACGTGGGCACGCCCACCCTGCATGTCGACGGCACGGTGTGGTTCGGTCCGGTACTGCGGGCCGTTCCGAGAGGAGAGACGGCGGCCGAGCTCTTCGACAGCTTCCGGGGGCTGGCGAGGCCGACTTCTTCGAACTCAAACGCACCCGCACGGGCTCCCTCTCCTTCGACTGAACTCTTTCGACTGAGACCGCCTCATTGACGGTGACTCATCAATGCTCCTACCTTTCCCGGGTCGGCACACGCTTCCTGTATGGGAGAGGTATATGCCCGCACCATCCAGACGCACCCTGTTTTCGCTGCTTTCCGCAGCCCTTCTGCTCGGAGTGCCCTCGCTCACCGTCACCGCTCAAGCGGCCGTGACCTCCGATGTATATGTGTCACCCGTCGGCGACGACCACGCCAACGGCACCGCTCGGCACCCAGTCCGCACCCTGCAGCGCGCCCGCGACCTGGTCCGCGCCAGGGTCGCGGACCTCCACGGCGACCTCACGGTCCACCTCGCGCCCGGAACGTACCGCCAGACCGAACCGCTGGCGCTCGACGCCAGGGACTCGGGGACGGGCGGCCACCGGGTCGTCTGGCAGGGCAGCGCGGGCCGTACGGTCGTCAGCGGCGGACGCCAGGTCACCGGCTGGCGCCCGGTCGCGGGCCGCACCGGCCTGTGGTCCGCACCCGCGCCCCAAGGCCTCACCGACACACGGCAGTTGTACGTCGACGGGGTGCGCGCCCAGCGGGCCCGCGGGGCCGTACCGGTGACCCTCACCCAGACGGCGACCGGCTACGAGGCATCCTCCGACACCATCGCCCACTGGAAGCACCCCTCCGACGCCGAGTTCGTCTACACCAGCGGCGAGGCCCTGTGGAACATCGAACGCAACGGCCTGGGCCAGTGGACCGAGCCGCGCTGCCCGATCGCCTCCGCCCAGGGCACCGCCATCACCATGGCGCAGCCCTGCTGGGACAACTCCAACAAGCGGGTGGAGTTCCCCGACATCCCCGGCCGCACGGTCAGCATGGTCGGCCCGGGGCACCTCACCAACGGCGGCAAGGCGTCCTATGTCGAGAACGCCTACGAACTCCTCGACCAGCCCGGCGAGTGGTACCTCGACAAGGCCGCGCGCAGGGTCTACTACCTGCCCCGCAAGGGCGAGGACCTCACCCGCGCCGACATCGAGGCGGCCGCCGCCGAGAAACTGGTCGACGCACGCGGCACCGCCGACGCGCCCGTCCACGACATCGCCTTCCGCGGGCTGCAGTTCAGCTACGCGACCTGGCTGACCCCCTCGCACCCCGAGGGCTTCTCCGAGATCCAGGCCGGCTACACCGTCACGGGCGACAAGGGCTGGGCCACGCAAGGCCTGTGCCAGTACGTCGAGGGCGGCACCTGCCCCTTCGCGTCGTGGACGAAGATGCCCGGCAACGTGTCCTTCGTGTACGGGCAGCGCATCGAGTTCGCCGACGACGTCTTCGCCCATCTCGGCGCTTCCGGGCTGGACCTGGGGACGGGGAGCGAGGACTCGTCCGTCAGCGGCAGCGTCTTCACCGACATCTCCGGCAACGGCCTCGAAATCGGGGGAGTGGACGGCCGGACCCCGGCCTCCGGCGTACAGGTGACGAACAATCACCTCTACGGCCTGCCCCGCGAGTACCACGGCGGCGTCGCGATCCTGAACGGCTACACCCAGCACGACACCATCGCCCACAACCAGATCGACCACGTCGGCTACAGCGCCGTGTCCCTGGGCTGGGGCGGCTGGCCCGACAAGATCGGCGACCCCGCCACCCCGAACCCGAGCCACGACAACGCCGTACGCGACAACCTGATCCACGACTACATGCAGATGCTCGACGACGGCGGCGGCATCTACACCCAGGGCCTGACCGGCACTTCCCTGGCCGACGGCGAGAAGGTCACCGGCAACGTCATCCACGACCAGTGGGGTCTCGGCAAGAACGTCTACACCGACAACGGCTGCACCTACGAGACCGTCGACGGCAACGTCCTCTACAACGCCTCCTACGCCAACGTCGCCTCCCGCCACACCGACTACCGCGACGACCTCGGCAACAACGACCCGACGCTCGTCAAGGACAACTGGTGGGAGGAGGGCACCGCCGACGGCGACAACAAGGGACTGGTGACGACCGGCAACAAGATCATGGCGTCACCGTCCGACGTACCGTCAGAGGTGGTGGACAACGCCGGACTTGAGCCCGCCTACAAGAGCCTGCTCGACCGCCGCGTCGGCGCCCCTTCCGTTCCCGAGCCGCCGTCCCGGGCCGGCACGAGCACCGCGGGCGCGGACGCGCTGTACGTCACCTTCAACCCGGCCTTCGTGGACGGTGGTTCGCCGGTGACGTCGTACACGGCACGGGCGTACGACACGGCAGGCCACCTGGTCGCCCAACAGGGTCTGTCGGCGGCGGACTTCAAGCGCAATGCGATCGTCCGGATCGGCGGACTGCCCTCGGCCGGCGGGCCGTTCACCGTGACGGTCACCGCGAGCAACGCCTACGGCAGCAGCGCCCCGTCGCTCGCCTCGCTCCCCCTGACACCGACGGCGGTGAGCGTCCTGCCGGACGCACCCACCAGTCCCAAGCTGCGTACGGCGTCCACCGCGGCCACCCTCGCGTGGACCCCGCCCACCGCGACCGGCGACGCGAAGATCACCGGCTACCGGGTGACCGTCTCCGACGGCCGCGACCCGCTCGACGTCACCGGCCGGGACGTCCTGGTCACCCAGCCCTCCGCCAAGGGCATGTTCCGGGTGCTCGGCGGACTGCGCCCCGGCACCGCGTACACGGTGACCGTGGCGGCGGTGACCGCGGCGGGCACCGGGCCCGCGGCCACGGTGCAGGCGACCACGAAACCCTGACGGCGCGGCGGAATCCCCACCCCTGTGACACATCCGCCGCACGAAACGCAGTACCAAGTGCCGGGCACGGCAAGAAGGTTGGCCACAGCCGGAAACCGTGCCCCGGCCCGTGGTCCGCGGACCGGCGCCACAGGGGAGCGCCGGACCGCGGACATCCGCGCCCGCCACACCGGCTCGCCGGGCGCTACGCGCCCACAGCCGCCAGCGCCGGGTGCCGTGCCGCGTCGTAACGCTCCAGCAGCAACCGGGCCACCTCCGGCGCCGGACCGAGAACGTCGGCCAGCACATCCGCCTCCGCCGCGCCCCGCGCGATGCGGTCCGGGAGGAAGCCGGGGGCCAGGACGTACGGGGCGACCGCGACCTTCGCGCAGCCCAGCGCGCGCAACTCCCGTACGGCGTCCTCCGTACGCGGAAGGGATGCGGAGGCGAACGCAGGCCGCACGGCGCACCAACCGGTGTGCCGCCACTCCCGCGCGATTTCTGCGATCACCGCGATCGCCTCCGGGTCGGTGGATCCCGCCGAGGCCAGCACGACCCCGGTCGAGGACTTGTCGGCGGGCGTCAGCCCCGCCTCGTACAGCCGGCGTTCCAGCGCCGAGAGCAGCAGCGGGGACGGGCCCAGCACCTCCGCCTGCCGGATCCGCAGCCGCGGCGGCGCGTCCCGCAGGACCGCCGGGATGTCGGCCTTCGCGTGGAAGGCGCGGGTGAGCAGTAGCGGGAGGGCTACCACGTCACGAATGCCCTCCGCTGCCAGCGACTCCAGAACTCCCTGCACGGAAGGGACGTTGAAGTCCAGGAAGCCGGTCTCCACGCGCAGCCCCGGCCGCAGCGACCGTATGCGACGCACCAGGGCGTGCACCGTCGCGGCGTGCCGCGGGTCGCGGCTGCCGTGGGCGATCACGAGGAGGACCGGCTTCGAGTGGCGCATGGGGCTCAGTTCTTCACCAGCAGGCCGCGGCTGCGCAGCACCCACCGCTCCAGCGGGCTGAAGATCAGCAGGTCGATGGCGATGCCGACGAACAGGATGAGCAGGATGGCCTCGAACACCATGGCCATGTCGCTGTTGGTCCGGGCGTTCTCCAGCAGCTGGCCGAGGCCCACGCCGAGGTCGGGGAAGTTCGCGATGATCTCCGCGGCCATCAGCGAGCGCCACGAGAACGCCCAGCCCTGCTTCATGCCCGCCACGTACCCGGGCAGCGCCGCCGGCAGGGTGACGTGCCAGACGCCCTTCAGACCCGTCGCGCCCATCGTGCGGCCCGCGCGCAGGAAGAGCGGTGGCACCTGGTCGACGCCGGACACCAGGCCGTTCGCGATCGAGGGGACCGCGCCCAGCAGGATCACCGCGTACATCATCGAGTTGTTCAGGCCCAGCCAGATCACCGCAGGCGGCACCCACGCCACCGACGGCAGCGACTGGAGGCCGGACAGGATCGGGCCGATGGCCGCGCGCACGAACTTCACCCGCGCCACCACCAGCCCCAGCGGGGTGCCGATCAGCAGCGCGAAGAAGAAGCCCAGCAGACCGCGGGAGACGCTGGTCCAGATGTAGCCGAGCAGGTCGCCCTTGAGCCAGTCGTTCTTGAAGGCCTGCGCCACCGCCGACGGCGCGGGCAGCTTGCTGGGGTTGTCGACGATCTTCAGGGATATCAGGCCCTGCCAGACCACCAGGACCACGGCGATCGCGATGATCGGGGGCAGGATCTTGTCGACGAAGGTCTTCCGGAACGGCGGGCGTCCGGCGGCGGTCGTCTCGAGGGCGTCCAGGCCCGCCTCGACGCTCCCGGAGTCCTTGACCGGTGTCGTCTCAGTGCTGGCCATGACGGCGGATCTCCCCACGCAGTACATCGGTGATCTCAAGGGACAGTTCGGCCACGGGTGCGTCCTCGATGCGGCGCGGCTGCGGGATGTCGACCGTCCACTCGCGCGCGATGCGGCCCGGACGGGAGGACAGCAGGATCACGCGCTGCGCGAGCCGTACCGCCTCGCGCACGTTGTGCGTGACGAACAGCACCGACACGCCCGTCTCCGCCCAGATCCGGGTCAGCTCGTCGTGCAGCAGGTCGCGGGTGATGGCGTCCAGGGCCGCGAACGGCTCGTCCATCAGCAGCAGGTTGCTCTCCTGCGCCAGCGCGCGGGCCAGTGCCACGCGCTGCCGCATACCGCCCGACAGTTCGTGGACACGCTTGCCGTACGCGCCCTTCAGCCGGACCAGTTCGAGCAGTTCCTCGGCCTTGCCGCGCCGCTCGGGCTTGGGAACCCCCCTGAGCTTCAGGGCGAGTTCGATGTTCTTGCCCGCGGTCAGCCACGGGAAGAGGGCGTGCTCCTGGAACATCAGGGCCGGGCGGCCGTCCGTGGTGATGTCACCGGTGGTAGGCCGGTCCAGGCCCGCCACCAGGTTCAGCAGTGTGGACTTTCCGCAGCCCGACGCCCCCAGGAGGGTGACGAACTCGCCGGGCGCGACATCGATGCTGATGTCGTCCAGGACGAGCTGCTGCCCACCCGGCGTCGCGAAGGACTTCGATACGTGGTCGAGGCGAGCCGCGTACTCGACGGACTCCGCGGCCTTGGCAAGGGTCGTGGCCATGTTCGTCACCTCCTGGGAATCATCGGGGACTTGAGTCAGCTGGTGCCGAGACCGGCGGCGTCGACGGCGCTCTCACCCTCGCCCTTGAGGACCTTGTTGAGGAGCGTGAGGTCGTAGATGCCCTTCAGGTTCGGCTTGTCCAGCAGCCCGGCCTTGACCGCGTGCTCCGCCTCGGTGTTCAGGGTGGAGGCCAGCGGGTCGTTGGTGAACTGGATCGACTTCCACGCCGGGTCCAGGACGTTCGCCGGGAGCGCCTTGCCCGAGTCGGACTCCAGTTGCTTGTTCGCGGCGGCCTTCGCCTGGTCCGGGTTGGCGTTGATCCACTTGTTGGCCGAGACCGAGGCCTTCAGCACGGCCTCGACGGCCTTCGGGTGCTGCTTGAGGAAGGACTGCCGCACGATGATGTTCGTGATCACGAACTTCTTGTCGGGCCACAGCGAGGACTCGTCGAGGATCGTCTTGCCGCCCTCGGCGACCAGCTTGGACGCGGTCGGCTCCGGCACCCAGGCGCCGTCGACGGACCCGGCCTTGAAGGCGTCCGGGGTCACCTTGTTGTCGCTGCGGACGACCGTGACGTCACCCTTGCCGCTCTGCGCGTCGACCTTCCAGCCCTGGTCGGCGATCCAGTTGAGGAACGCCACGTCCTGCGTGTTGCCGAGCTGGGGCGTCGCTATCTTCTTGCCCTTGACGTCCTTCAGAGACTTGATCTTCTTCGGGTTCACGACCAGCTTCACGCCGCCGGACGCCGAACCGCCGATGATCTTCAGGCTCTTGCCGTTGGACTTGGTGTAGCCGTTGATCGCCGGGGAGGGGCCGATCCAGCCGATGTCGATGGAGCCGGAGTTGAGCGCCTCGATCTCGGACGGGCCGGCGTTGAAGGTCGCGTACGAGGCCTTGGTGGCGCCGAGCTCCTTCTGGAAGATGCCCTGCTCACGGCCGACCAGCGCGGTCGCGTGGGTCAGGTTGCCGAAGTAGCCGATCTTGACGGAGTCGAGGCCGTCGATCTTCTTGGCGCCGGCGGCGACCTTCTGGTTGGCGGCGTTGTCCTCGGACTTGGAGCCGTAGCCGCAGGCTGCGAGGGTGAGCAGGGGGAGTGCGGCGACCACGGCGATGCCGCGGCGAAGAAGCGTTGAGCGGTTGACAGGCACGGGAGGCTTTCCTCTCGGAGGCCCGGCGGTCACGGTCTCTCAGGTCGTGGCCGGGAGGTCGGCAGGTCTTCGTCGCTTCCGGGACGTCGGGTGGGGGGACGGGGCGCGCAAGCGGTGCGCGTACGTCAGCGCACACATCGCGCCACTCCGCCCTGCCCGCTCCCGAGAGCGCCGCTGCCGATGCGGCCGCCCTCCTTCGCGAACGTCGAGTAGACGTCGGTCGTCGTCATGTTCAGAAGTCCCAGCCGTCGTCGTCGGACTCGTCCTTGACCGGCTCGGGGGACGCGAACGACTCGCCCACCATGCCCGCGGTGAGCGTGGTGCCGTCGTTGGGGTCGATCAGGATGAAGGAGCCGGTGCGGCGCGAGTCGGAGTAGGAGTCGACCGGCAGCGGCTCGGCGGTGCGGATCTTCACCCGGCCGATGTCGTTGGCGACGAGGTGCCCCGGGTGCGGGTGCAGGGACAGGTCGGCGAGCGTGAGCCGGGACGGGATGTCCTTGACGATCGCCTTGACCGTGCGGGTGCCGTGCTTGAGCAGCACCCGGTGGCCGACGGTCAGCGGGGCGTCGGCGACGTGGCAGACCGTGGCCTCGATGTCCTGGGTGGTCGCCGGGGCGTCCTTGGTCGGCACGAGCAGGTCGCCGCGCGAGATGTCGATGTCGTCCTCCAGGAGGATCGTCACCGACTGGGTGGTCCAGGCGACGTCGACCGGCTCGCCCAGCAGGTCGATGCCGGAGATCTTCGACGTACGGCCGGACGGCAGCACCGTCACCGCCTCGCCGACGCGGAACGAACCGGCGGCGATCTGGCCCGCGTAGCCCCGGTAGTCCGGGTGGTCGGCCGTCTGCGGCCGGATCACGTACTGCACGGGCAGCCGCGCGTGGCAGTGGCTCAGGTCGTGGCTGACCGGGACCGTCTCCAGGTGCTCCAGGAAGGTCGGCCCGCCGTACCAGTCCATGTTCGCGGACGGGTCCACCACGTTGTCGCCGGCCAGCGCCGAGATCGGGATCGCGGTGATCTCCGGGACGCCCAGTTCGAGCGCGTACGCCGTGAACTCCTCGGCGATCGCGGCGAACACGGACTCCTGGTAGTCGACGAGGTCCATCTTGTTGACGGCGAGGACCACGTGCGGGACGCGCAGGAGGGCGGCGATCGCGGCATGGCGGCGGGTCTGCTCGACGACGCCGTTGCGGGCGTCGACGAGGATCACCGTCAGTTCGGCGGTGGAGGCGCCGGTGACCATGTTGCGGGTGTACTGCACATGGCCGGGGGTGTCGGCGAGGATGAAGCGGCGCTTGGGCGTGGCGAAGTAGCGGTAGGCCACGTCGATGGTGATGCCCTGCTCGCGCTCGGCGCGCAGCCCGTCGGTGAGGAGGGCGAGGTCGGGTGCGTCCTTGCCGCGGCTGCGGGAGGCGTGCTCGACGGCCTCCAGCTGGTCGGTGAGGACCGACTTGGAGTCGTGCAGCAGGCGGCCGACGAGGGTGGACTTGCCGTCGTCGACGGAGCCCGCGGTGGCGAACCGCAGCAGGGTGGTGGCCGAGAGTGCCTCGGTCGTCGTCGTGCTCATGCTTAGAAGTACCCCTCGCGCTTGCGGTCTTCCATCGCGGCCTCGGACATCTTGTCGTCGGCGCGGGTGGCGCCGCGCTCGGTCAGCCGGGACGCGGCGATCTCGGCGATGACGGCGTCCAGCGTCGTGGCGTCGGAGTCCACGGCACCCGTGCAGGACATGTCACCGACGGTGCGGTAGCGGACCAGCCGCTTCTCGACGGTCTCGCCGTCCTTGGGGCCGCCCCACTCGCCGCCGGTCAGCCACATGCCACCCCGCTGGAACACCTCGCGCTCGTGCGCGAAGTAGATCTCGGGCAGCTCGATGCCCTCGCGGGCGATGTACTGCCAGACGTCGAGTTCGGTCCAGTTGCTGAGCGGGAAGACACGGACGTGCTCGCCGGGGGCGTGCCGGCCGTTGTAGAGGTTCCACAGCTCGGGCCGCTGCCGGCGCGGGTCCCACTGGGAGAACTCGTCGCGCAGCGAGAACACCCGTTCCTTCGCCCGGGCCTTCTCCTCGTCCCGGCGCCCGCCGCCGAAGACGGCGTCGAACCGCTCGCTCTGGATCTTCTCCGTCAGCGGCACCGTCTGCAGCGGGTTGCGGGTGCCGTCGGGGCGCTCCTTGAGCGCACCGCGGTCGATGTACTCCTGTACGGAGGCCACATGGAGGCGCAGCCCGTGCTTCTCGACCGTGCGGTCGCGGTACTCCAGTACCTCGGGGAAGTTGTGGCCGGTGTCCACGTGCAGCAGCGAGAACGGCACGCGGGCCGGTGCGAACGCCTTCAGCGCGAGGTGCAGCATGAGGATGGAGTCCTTGCCGCCGGAGAAGAGGATCACCGGCTTCTCGAACTCGCCCGCCACCTCGCGGAAGATGTGCACCGCCTCGGACTCCAGCGCGTCCAGGTGGCTGAGGGCGTACGGGCTGTCGATGCCCCCCTCGGCCTTCACCGTGGTCGTCATGCCAGTCCCCTTTCGCTGAGCAGGGCGTACACGGAGGCCGCGGACTCCGGCACGCTCTGGTGCTGCGACTCGATGCGCAGGTCGGGCGACTCGGGCTCCTCGTAGGGGTCGTCGACGCCCGTGAGTCCCGTCAGCTCGCCCGCGGCCTGCTTGGCGTACAGCCCCTTCACATCGCGTACCGAGCACACCTCGACCGGGGTCGCCACGTGCACCTCCAGGTACGCCGTGCCGTTCTCCTGGTGCCGCTTGCGTACCGCGTCCCGGCTGTCGGCGTACGGCGCGATGACCGGTACCAGAGCCTTGACGCCGTTGCGGGCCAGCAGTTCGGCGACGAAGCCGATGCGCTGCACGTTGGTGTGCCGGTCCTCGCGGCTGAAGCCGAGGCCCGCCGAGATGAACTCGCGGATCTCGTCGCCGTCGAGCACCTCGACGAGGTGGCCCTCCTCGCGCAGCCGGCCCGCCAGTTCATGGGCGATGGTGGTCTTGCCGGCACTCGGCAGGCCCGTGAGCCAGACGGTGGCTCCGGTCGTCACGTGGTTCTCCAATGTCTGTGTCATGGTCAGCCGTGCAGCCCGCACTCGGTCTTGTTGCGGCCCGCCCAGCGGCCCGCGCGCGCGTCCTCGCCCTCGAGCACCCGGCGGGTGCAGGGGGCGCAGCCGATGGAGGGGTAGCCGTCCATCAGCAGCGGGTTGGTCAGTACGCCGTGTTCGGCGACGTAGGCCTCCACGTCGTCCTGCGTCCAGCGGGCGATGGGGGAGACCTTCACCTTCTGGCGCTTGTCGTCCCAGCCGATGACCGGGGTGTTCGCCCGGGTCGGGGACTCGTCGCGGCGCAGGCCGGTGGCCCAGGCCCGGTAGCCCTTGAGGCCCTCCTCCAGGGGCTGGACCTTGCGGAGCTTGCAGCACAGGTCGGGGTCGCGGTCGTGCAGCCTGGGTCCGTACTCGGCGTCCTGCTCGGCGACCGTCTGCTTCGGGGTGAGGGTGATGACGTTGACGTCCATCACGGCCTCGACCGCGTCGCGGGTGCCGATGGTCTCCGGGAAGTGGTAGCCGGTGTCGAGGAACACGACGTCCACGCCCTTGTGGACACGGGACGCCAGATGGGCGACCACCGCGTCCTCCATGGAGGACGTGACGCAGAAGCCCTTGCCGAAGGTGTCCACCGCCCACTGGAGGATCTCCAGCGCGGAGGCGTCCTCCAGGTCACGGCCGGCCTGCTCGGCGAGTGCCTTCAGTTCGTCGGTGGAACGTTCTTCCTGAGCCGTCGTCATGTCCGGTCATCCCCTCCGTTGTCGGCTCGCTGAAGCCCCCGGGCCAGCAGCCCGAGGAACTTCAGCTGGAATGCGCGGTTGCATGCCGCGCATTCCCAGGCGCCGTGACCCTGCTCGCTGGGACGCAGGTCCTCGTCGCCGCAGTAGGGGCAGTAGAAGGGGGCGGCCCGCTCGCTCATGAGAGGGCCTCCTCGCTGGCACGGGCCGCCCAGACGGCGAACCGCTCGCCGTCCTCGCGCTCGGCCTGGAAGCGCCCCAGGACGCGCTCGATGTAGTCGGGGAGCTCCTCCGCGGTGATCTTCAGACCGCGCACCTTGCGGCCGAAGCCGGGCTCGAGGCCCAGCGCGCCGCCGAGGTGCACCTGGTAACCCTCGACCTGGTTGCCGGCCTCGTCCAGGACCAGCTGGCCCTTGAGACCGATGTCCGCCGTCTGGATACGGGCGCAGGCGTTGGGGCAGCCGTTGAGGTTGATGGTGATCGGCTCGTCGAAGTCCGGGATCCGGCGCTCGAGTTCGTCGATCAGCTGCGAACCGCGCTGCTTGGTCTCGACGATGGCGAGCTTGCAGAACTCGATACCGGTGCAGGCCATGGTGCCGCGCCGGAACGGGGACGGCTTGGCGCTGAGGTCCAGCGCCTCCAGGCCCTCGACCAGCGAGTCGACCTGGTCCTCCGCGACGTCGAGGACGATCATCTTCTGCTCGACGGTGGTGCGCACCCGGCCCGAGCCATGGGCCTCGGCGAGATCGGCGATCTTCGTGAGCGTGGCGCCGTCGACGCGTCCCACGCGCGGGGCGAAACCGACGTAGAACCGGCCGTCCTTCTGCCGGTGCACGCCGATGTGGTCGCGCCACTGCTGCACGGGCTGCTCGGGAGCGGGCCCGTCGACCAGCTTGCGCCCGCCCAGGTACTCGTCCTGAAGCACCTGCCGGAACTTCTCCGGGCCCCAGTCGGCGACGAGGAACTTCAGGCGGGCCCGGTTGCGCAGCCGGCGGTAGCCGTAGTCACGGAAGATCGACACGACGCCCTCGTAGACGTCCGGGACCTCGTCGATCGGCACCCAGGCACCGAGCCGCACACCGAGCTTGGGGTTGGTGGACAGACCGCCGCCGACCCACACGTCGAAGCCGGGGCCGTGCTCGGGGTGGCGCACACCGACGAAGGCGACGTCGTTGATCTCGTGCACCACGTCCAGCACCGGCGACCCGGAGATGGCCGTCTTGAACTTCCGCGGGAGGTTCGAATACGCCTTGTTGTTCAGGACCCGGCGCTTCATCTCCTCCAGCGCGGGGGTGCCGTCGATGATCTCGTCCTCGGCGATGCCCGCCACCGGGGAGCCGATCATCACACGGGGGGTGTCGCCGCAGGCGGTGACCGTCGACAGGCCCACGCCCTCCAGGCGGTCCCAGATCGCGGGCACGTCCTCGATCCGGATCCAGTGGTACTGGACGTTCTGCCGGTCGGTGATGTCCGCGGTGCCGCGCGCGAACTCCTGCGAGATCTCGCCGATGACCCGCAGCTGCCGGGTGGTCAGCGCCCCGCCGTCGATGCGGACGCGCAGCATGAAGTACTCGTCGTCCAGCTCCTCCGGCTCCAGGATCGCGGTCTTGCCGCCGTCGATCCCGGGCTTGCGCTGGGTGTACAGCCCCCACCAGCGCATACGCCCACGCAGGTCGCTGGGGTCGATCGAGTCGAAGCCCCGCTTGGAGTAGATCGTCTCAATGCGTGTCCGCACATTGAGACCGTCATCGTCCTTCTTGACCTGTTCGTTGCCGTTGAGCGGGGTGAAGTGACCCACGGCCCACTGACCCTCACCGCGGTGACGGCTCACCTTGCGGCGGGGCGCGGAGGCGGCAGGGTTCTGAGGGGTGGCGGCCATGGTGGTTTACGTCCTTCGGGACAGGCGGAAAGCGGCTCTGACCTGCGCGTATGGGCGCGTACGGGTGCATACGGGCATACGTGCGCGTCGTTGCGCAGGGGGAGAGGGAAGTCAGGACTGTCGGCGTCGCTGGAGCGGTCAGCTCGCCCGACAGATGGCGCTGGACATGCGGCCGAGGTCGACGTGCCGCCGACTCACCAAGGCAATCCCAGTTCCAGACATGACGGAAGCGTGTCATGCGGATCTCCGGGCAGTCCACCGTGATCCGCATATTGGACACGCATGTCTCGAATGGTGGACGCTGTGATCTGTGTCATGTGCAAGAGGGCGCTACGCCCCCGGCCAGGGCCCCGGCGCCGGTACCTCCCGCTCCTCCTCCACCTTGGTGTCGAAGAGCCGGAAGCCGCGCCTCAGGTAGTTGTCCATGGCGAACTCGCCGTCCTTGCTGCATGTGTGCAGCCACACCCGCTTCGTCGGCGCCCGGCCGGTCCACCGGTCGGCGAGGTCCCACGCCCGTGCCGTGCCCTGGGCCAGCAGATGACCGCCGATGCGCCGGCCGCGGAAGGCGGGGATCAGCCCGAAGTAGGCGATCTCCACGACCCCCTCGTCCTGCGGCTCCAGCTCCACGTACCCGGCCGGGGTGCCCCGGTCGTAGGCGACCCACGTCTCCACGCCGGGCCGGTCCAGGAACTCCCGCCACCGGTCGTAGCTCCAGGTCAGCCGGTCGGTCCAGCGGATGTCGCCGCCGACCGAGGCGTACAGGAAGCGGCTGAACTCGGGGGAGGGGACCTCGGAGCGGACGATCCGTACACCGTCGGCGGGGGCGGCGGCCGGGAGGAGGTCGGCCGGGGACGTCTGCTCCAGGGACCAGGTGGTGACCATGACGCTGCTCATGGAGGTCAGAAAATCATCTATCCCAGGGACCTGTCGATGGAGGCCAGCGGCAGGGAGAACAGCATGCGGTCCGTGACCGACCACACCTCGCCCGTCGCCTGCGCGTAGGACAGGGACCCGGCGTCCTCGGCCCAGCAGTGGTGCGTGTCGTCCGAGCCGCAGTGCGCTGCCTTCGCGCCGT
Source organism: Streptomyces sp. NPDC020299 (assembly GCF_044387825.1). Lineage (NCBI taxonomy): Bacteria > Bacillati > Actinomycetota > Actinomycetes > Kitasatosporales > Streptomycetaceae > Streptomyces > Streptomyces sp. NPDC020299. Next base: position 333,848 of record NZ_JBIRWL010000009.1, on the reverse strand, counting down.
CGGTGTCCTGGCGCCAGAGCGTGCCGTGGCCGTCCAGGTCCCCGGGCGGGTGCCCGACGTACCAGGTGGACCGCGCCGAGCCGGCCTGACGGTACGACAGCACGCCCCGGATGCCGGCCGCCCCCGTCCGGTACGCCTCGACCGCGTCCACCCGGCCCAGCGGGTCCGCGGCGAGCAGGCCGCCGCGGGCCGGCTCCACGCTGAAGGCGTACCGCCACAGGCGGGCGTCCCGGTCGGCGCCGGCGGGGGTCTGTTCGCTGACGACCAGGCTGTCGGGTGCCGAACCCCGGTCCAGGGAGAGACTGCCCGGGCACGGGGTGCCGCTCTGAGCGGCGGAGCAGTGTCCGGCCGGGAAGCGGTAGGAGCCCACCGCCGGCATCACGAAGTCGTAGCCGTCCGCCGACCAGCCCTCGGGCACCCGGCCGACCGCGGGGCCGTCGACGGTGGTGCGCTGGATGCGGTTCACGTCGTAGACGTAGAGCGCCTCGGCCGCGCCCGTGCCGGCGGTGACGAGCAGCTTGTCCTGGTACCAGACCATGCCGGAGACGGGTGAGGTCAGGCCCCGGTAGTCGCGGCCCGCGTCGTCCGGGACGACCAGCAGCACCCAGCGGTAGACCGGGTGGCGGGGGTCGTCGGCGTCGACGAAGGCGACCCGGGCCAGGCCCCGCTCGGTGGCCGGCCCGGCCGTCGTGCTGTGCGTCCAGCCCGCGAGGACCACGCGGTGGGCACCCCATGTGCCGTCGTCGTCCGCGTCCGCGGACGTGGTCACCGAGGCCGGCCGCCAGTCGGTGCCGGCGGTGCCCGTGGTGTCTGCCGGGTCCCAGCAGTACGCCGCCGTGGCCGCCGGGGTGACGGGCAGCGACTTGCGCTCCTCGGAGGTGCAGTCGGCGGCCTCGCGCAGGGTGCGGTCGGCGCTCTCGAGGACCGCGCCGACACCGACCGGGCGGCCCATGTCCTTGGCGAGCCGGTCGAGCGAACGGGCCGGCGTCATGCGCTCCTGGAGCCGCAGTACGCCGGTCCTGGCGGAGGAGGCCAGCGGCTTCAGGGCACCCGGGTCATCGGCGACCGTCGCCTGCGAGGCGCTGATCAGGGTGGCCGCCGCGGTGAGCGCGAGGGCGGTCCCGGCCAGGACCGCGCGCAGCGCCGCGCCCCGTCTGCGTCGACGGTGTCTGCCGCGTTGCTTCATGTGTCCTCCCGAGGCGGGCCAACTGCGCCTGATGGTCCTTGCGTTGACCGAGGAGCAGGTGGGGAGGCCCGTAGCTGGATGCTACGGCAGTCGAGGGCGGCTCAGGTCGAAGACCTCGCAAATATGCGGAAGATGCACCCCCCGATGCGTCGAATATGCCAAATGGGGGTGCAGTTTGCCGCTTTTCAGGCCGTGGGTGACGATGTCCGGCCTGTGATCACGGCCGGCGCCGTCGAGTGGGGCAGCAGCTCGTGCGGGTCCTCGGGCAGGAGCACCTCGACCTCCGCCTCATCGCAGAAACGATACGGCCGGTGTTGCAGGAACGCCCCCAGGTACCGCCGCACCCGCGACATCTCGGCCCGCACCGTCACCGTGCGGGACGGATCGCCGAACATGTCCGCGGCCAGGTCCGCGGCGCTGCGGCCGGTGCGCCGCAGTGCCAGCAGGTACAGCAGCTCGGCATGCCGGGGACTCAGTTCCCGCGACCAGGAGCCCGCCTGCCCCAAGACCGTCACCGTCCAGCGGCGCGGCTGGGTGAGGTCCAGCACGATCCGGGCGGCGCCCGGCGCCGGCTGGTCGGACGCGCGCACCAGCCAGCCCCCGGCCAGCGGCTCCACCGAGCACAGGCCGAGCACGGGCAGCCACCGGCGGCCCGCCGACAGCGCCGTGGGCAGCCCCACGCGCGGGCTGTACGGCAGCCCGGTCACCGCGGCCGTCCACCCGTCCCGGTCCACCACGACCGCCCGCCCGCCGACCCGGGCCAGCACCGGCGCCGCCTCGGCCCGCAGCCGCTCCAGCGAGGTCAGATGCAGCTCCCTCAGGCGGGCCTCGGCGAGCTTGGCCACCGAGTCCACCCAGGCCAGCGTCGCGGGGTGCATCGTCTCCAGCGGGCCGCTGATGTCCACCACACCCAGCAGTCGGCCGTCCCGGGGGTCGGTGACCGGGGCGCCGGTGCAGGTCCAGGAGGTGTGCGCACGGACGAAGTGCTCCCCGGCGAAGACCTGGACGGGCCGGCGCACCACCGCCGAGGTGCCCACGCCGTTGGTGCCGACGACGTCCTCCCGCCAGTCGGCGCCCACCTCCAGGCCCAGCCCGTCGGCCTTGCGCAGCACGGCCGCACTGCCCTCGCGCCACAGCACCCGCCCGTCGGCGTCGGCGACCACCATGATGTGCCGGGCGACGTCCGCGACCGACAACAGCCCCTGCCGCAGCACCGGCAGGACCTGCCCGAGCGGCGACTCCTCGCGCCTGCGCCGCACTTCCTCGGGGGACAGCAGCCCGCCCTGGGAACCGCGGTCGGGATCGACGCCGCCGCGCAGCATGCGCCCCCAGGACTGCTCGATCACCGGGCGGGGCGCGAGGGGGGTGCGCCGGCCCGCGAGCGCCGCCGCGCGCACCTCGCTGAGCACCCGGGCCGCCCGCGACACGTCCATGGCGGCGAGCCGCGCCACGTCCAGCGGCGAGTCGGCCACGGAGTCCTCCCGGGGGCGGGTACGGAGACTGGCGCGGAGCCAGATACGCGGACAGGTACGGGAACCGCTGCGCGAGCAAGCGGTTGTCAAGCGGTCCGGACGGCGGTTTCCGGTCCGGCCGTGCGTCCCATGGTGCCCGTTGAGGGCGCCCCGAGGACACACAGTCCGCGCATAGAGAACGGCAAGTTGCAACCCCTTGCAACCCTGGTGAACGGCCCGGCGGTGGCCGAAACTTGAGCAGCGTCGCCCAGGCGGCGCCGTGGCCTGTAACGGGCCGTGGGCGGGGGTGGTGCCGTGTCGGCGCAGCACCACCCCCGCATCAGGGACCGCCGCGACGGCTTCCGGCCGCCCGACGCCCTCAGGACACCGGGCGCGCCCGCTCCACCACGGAGGCGAGATTCAGTCCGTACGGCAGGGTGCCGAGGGCTGAGCCCCAGTCGCCGCCCAGCCGGGAGGCGCAGAACGCGTCGGCGACCTCGGGTGGCGCGAACCGCACCAGCAGCGACCCCTGGAGGACCAGCGCCAGCCGCTCCACGAGCCGCCGGGCGCGCCCCTCCACGCCCTCCAGCTCGCCGAGTTCGGACAGCAGGTTCTTCACCGCCGCGTCCAGCCGGTGGTCGGCGCCGCGCGCCCGGCCGACCTCGATCAGATAGGCGTCGAGCGTGCCCTGCTCGCGTTGCAGCGCCCGCAGCACGTCCAGTGCCTGCACATTGCCCGCGCCCTCCCAGATGGAGTTGAGCGGCGACTCGCGCACCAGCCGCGGCATGCCCCACTCCTCGACGTAGCCGTTGCCGCCCAGGCACTCCGCGGCCTCCACCACCACCGGCGTACACCGCTTGGTCACCCAGTACTTGGCGGCGGGCACCGCCAGCCGCAGCAGCGCCCGCTCCCGCTCGCCGCCGTCGTCGTAGGCCGCCGCGAGCCGCATCGCCAGCGCGGTGGCCGCCTCGGACTCCAGCGCCAGGTCCGCGAGGACGTTGCGCATCAGCGGCTTGTCGATCAGCTTGCCGCCGAAGGCCTCCCGGTGGGCGCAGTGGTGCACGGCCTGCGCCACCGCCTGCCGCATCAGCCCCGCCGAGCCCAGCACGCAGTCCAGCCGGGTCGCGGCGACCATCTCGATGATGGTCCGCACCCCGCGCCCCTCCTCGCCGACCCGGCGCGCCCAGGTCCCGTCGAACTCGACCTCGCTGGAGGCGTTCGACCGGTTGCCCAGCTTGTCCTTGAGCCGCTGGATGAGGAAGACGTTGCGGGTGCCGTCCTCGAGGACCCGGGGCACCAGGAAGCAGGTCAGCCCGCCCGGGGCCTGCGCCAGTACGAGGAAGCCGTCTGACATCGGCGCCGAGCAGAACCACTTGTGCCCGGTCAGCGTGTACGCGCCGGCCTCGGCCAGCGGAGTCGCCGTGGTGGTGTTCGCCCGTACGTCGCTGCCGCCCTGCTTCTCGGTCATGCCCATCCCGAAGACCGCCCCGGCCTTGAGGCGGGCGGGCCTGAGCTCACGGTCGTAGACCGTGGAGGTCAGCCGGGGCTCCCACTCGGCGGCGAGTTCCGGGTCGGTGCGCAGCGCGGGCACCGCGGCGTGGGTCATGGACAGCGGGCAGCCGTTGCCCGCCTCGACCTGGGACCAGATCAGGAAGCCGGCCGCCCGCCGCACGTGCCCGGCGGGGCGCACCCAGGCGGTGGTCAGCCCCGCCGAGACGCCCTTGCCGAGCAGCCGGTGCCAGGCCGGGTGGAACTCGACCTCGTCGATGCGGTGGCCGTAGCGGTCGTGGGTGTGCAGTCTGGGCGGGTTCTCGTTGGCCAGCACCCCCCATTCCTGCACCTGCGCCGAGCCCGAGGTCTTGCCGAGCCCGGACAGCTCGTCGCGTACGTCGTCGATCAGGCCGGGGTCGGTGTGCCGCTCGACCGCCTCGGCCAGGGCCCGGTCCGCGCTGAAAAGGTCGTACTCGACCAGCGGCGGCGGCTGGTTCGTCACGGAGTGCGTGCTGGTGCCTGCCATGTCAGCGAACCTACCCGGGGCGACGGCGGTGATGGCCCCAGAGTGACACAGGCCGGGCCGCGGGGCGCCAGCGGCCGGGGGCCTCCAGAGCCGTCGCCCCGAGCCGCTGTCCGAGCCGCCGTCCGTACCGCTGCCCGCACAGCCGTCCGCACCGCCGCCCGCGAGATGAGTCGGGTCGGCCCCGGCGGATACCTTTAGGTCGTGCAGCCAGCAAGTGAACCCCCCGAGCGGCCCGGCGGCCGGCTCCACCGGGCCAGAGCCCTCTACCGGAACGTCTCCAAGCGCAGGACCGCGTGGCTGCTGCTGAAGGACACCGTCAACTCGTGCATGGAGTACCGCATCCTGGGTCTGGCGGCCGAGGCGGCGTTCTTCACGCTGCTGTCCGTGCCGCCGCTGCTGCTGAGCCTGATCGGGCTGCTCGGCTACGTCGACGCCTGGACCGGCGCCGACACCATCCAGTCCCTGGAGAACAACCTCCTGGAGGCATCCCGGACCGTCCTGTCCGACAAGGGCGTCAAGGAGATCGCCGAGCCCATCCTGCACGATGTGATGAAGGGCGGCCGCCCGGACGTCATCTCCATCGGCTTCGTGTTCGCCCTGTGGTCGGGCTCCCGCGCGGTGAACGTCTTCATCGACACGATCACCGTGATGTACGGCCTGGACGGGGTCCGGGGCATCGTGCGGACCCGGATCATGGCCTTCCTGCTGTTCATCGTGGCGCTGCTGATCGGCTCGGTGGCGCTGCCGCTGATGGTGGCGGGGCCGGACGCGGTGGTGCGGATCGTGCCGTGGTCGGAGACGCTGGTGCAGGTCCTGTACTGGCCGGTGGTGATCATTCTGTCGATCGCCTTCCTCACCACGCTCTACCACGTGTCCGTGCCCGTCCGTTCGCCGTGGATCGAGGACGTGCCCGGCGCCCTGGTCGCGCTGGCCATGTGGGTCCTGGGCAGCTTCCTGCTGCGCATCTACCTCACCCACACCATCGAGGGCGCCACGATCTACGGCTCGCTCGCCGCGGCCGTCGCGGTCCTGTTGTGGATCGGTGTGTCCGCGTTCGCCGTGCTGGTCGGGGCCGCCGTGAACGCGGCCATCGACCGGGTCTGGCCGGCGGCTGCCACGTCCGCCGCCCGTGCCGCCCAGGAGCGGCTGCGCGAGGTCCAGGTCGCCGAGTACGTCGCCCGTGCCGCCGCGGCCCGCGAGGCGGACCCTGATGATCCCGACGACCCCGACATGCCCTCCGAGTTCCCCGAACGCTGGTCCCGCTTCCTGCCCCCGGAGGACGTGACGGCACGCCTGCGTGGCCATGTGAAGAGCCAGCACAACGTGAAGGGCCGGCACAACGCGCACCACAAGGCGGGGGGCGACGCGGAACGCCCGCAGGAGTGAACGGGGCAGGCGTCCCCGGGATCAGGGGGGGTCCCGGCGATCCGGGCGTGACGCGCGGATCCCGTGGGGCGCCGTCGGCGTAGCCTGGCGGGCGTGTACCAGGAGCGGGTGTCCCGGCTGAGCGGCGCGGTGGTGTGGCGCCGCACCCTGGAGGATCCCGCGGTGCGGCCGGTGCTGCCCGACGGCTGCATGGACCTGCTGTGGAGCGAGGGACGCCTGCTGGTCGCGGGGCCCGACACGCGCGCGTACGTCCCCGGCGGCCCGGCCCGCCGCTGGGCGGGCGTCCGCTTCCGCCCCGGCACCGCGCCCGGCTTCCTCGGCGTACCGGCCCGTGAACTGCTCGACCGTCGCGTGGAACTGGCCGATCTGTGGCCCGCCGCCGAGGTACGGCGCCTGCGCGCCCGCGTCGAGGCGGCGCCGGAACCCGCGACGGCCCTGGAGGACATCGCGCTGGAGCGGGCGGCCGCGGCGGGCCCGCCGGACCCGCTGCTCGGGCTGCTCGTCGCGGCGCTGGACGCGGGCCGCCCGGTCGCCGCCACGGCCGACGGACTCGGTCTCGGCGCACGCCAGTTGCACCGCCGCTGCCTGAGCGCCTTCGGCTACGGTCCCAAGACGCTGGCCCGGGTGCTGCGGCTGCAGCGGGCGCTCGCGCTCGCCCGCACCGGGGTGCCGTTCGCCGAGACCGCGGTCCGGGCCGGATACGCCGACCAGCCGCACCTGGCCCGGGAGGTGCGCGAACTGGCGGGGGCGACGCTCGGGGAGCTACTGGGCCGTCGGTAGCGGCGCGAACAGGTCGACGCCGTTGCCGTCCGGGTCGTGCACGGTCGCGTACCGCTGCCCCCAGAAGGCGTCCCACGGTTTGAGCTCCCCGTGGTACCCGGCGCCCACCAGGTCCTCGTACACGGCGTCGACGTCGGCGGGCGTCCCGCACCGGAAGGCGAGCGAGACGCGGCCCCCGCCGGCCGGCGGCCGCCAGCCGGGGTGGAAGGAGCGGACGGTGTCCTCGGTGTCCAGGGCGAGGGTCAGCCCGCCGGGCAGCTCGGCCTCGACGTGGGGCTGGTCCTCGGCGCCGTCGGGGAAGACGAGCCCGAGCCGGCGGTAGAAGGCGAGCGAGGCGGCCAGGTCGGAGGCCACCACGCCGATCACTGCGCATCGTGGAGTCATGCGATCACGGTAGGAAGGGCCCGGCCGGCCGGTCTTGAACGAATCGGACATGCCCAGGACCGGTCGCGTGACGTTTCTGCGGTGAACCGGATGCTCCATCGGAGTGAGTAAAGGTCTCCTACAGTTCATCCCACGTGAATATCTAGAGAAGCTCTTGTCTTGGTAAAGGGCTGTCGCGACGCGGCGCCGCTCTCGGCGGCCGCGCCACCCACCCACATGAGGAGCCGGACCTTGACTCACGGGAAGAAGCTGCGCGAGCGGATCGCCGGGCCGGGGACCACCCCACTGATCGGCGTCTATGACATGTACTCAGCGTCGATCGCGGCCAAGCACTACGACGGGATGTTCGTCTCGGGCTTCGGCTTCGCGGCCTCGTACTACGGGCTGCCGGACATCGGGTTCATCGCCTGGCCGGACATGGTCGCGTTCGTCCAGCGGCTGCGGGGCGCGTTCCCGCACCACCATCTGCTGGTCGACATCGACGACGGCTACGTGGATCCGGAGGTCGCCTGTCACGTCGTCGAGGGCCTGGAGCGGATCGGCGCCTCGGGTGTGATCCTCGAGGACCAGAAGCGGCCCCGCCGCTGCGGGCACGCCGACGGCAAGCAGGTGCTGCCGCTGGACGAGTACCTGGAGAAGCTCCAGAAGGTCCTCGCCACCCGCAAGGACCTGGTGGTGGTCGCCCGCACGGACGCGACCGACGAGCACGACATCCTGCACCGGGCCGAGCGGCTGGCCGCCACCGACGCCGACGTCATCCTGGTCGACGGGGTGCGCAGCGTGGCGTGGATCCGCAGGATCCGCGAGGTCGTCGGCGACAAGCCGCTGCTGTTCAACCAGATCGCCGGCGGCAAGTCCCCGCGCCTGTCGCTGAGCGAGCTGTCCGACCTCGGCGTGGACGTCGCGATCTACAGCACCCCCTGCCTGTTCGCCGCGCACGAGGCGATGGACTCCGCGCTGGGCGGCCTGAAGGCGGCCGACGGACGGCTGCCCGAGGTGGATGCCACCAGCGGGATCGGCGTCAAGGCCGCCACCCGTCTCCTGGAGCGGAACATCGCGGGCAACCGGCCCGCCCCCGAGGGCGTGGGCGTGTGAGCCGTGCCGTTCCCAGGATGCGTACGGCGACGGTGCTCGCGGCGGCGGTTCTCGGGGCCGCCGCCGGGCCCGCCGCCGCGAACGGCGGCAGCCTGGTCACCGTCATCGACAACTCGCGGGCGGACTCCATCGTCGAGGTCGACCGCACCAACAACATCTCGACCGGCAGCGGCACCGCCGGCAGTGATCACGACGGCAGCGCCGTCGACCTGATGCAGGCCCTCACCGGCGCCCCGCACCAGGACGACGACTGACCGCGACTGACCGCGTCGCGAGGTACGAGGCGGCCGGGCACCCCGTGCGGGAGGCGCCCGGCCACCTCCGACGCCGCCCGGCGCTCGGGGAACGACCCTGGCCGAACGAGGTCACGAGCGTGCTCCCGGACGGGCGGGCGGCGGGGCCGTGCTCGCCCGCCGTACCAGCCGGGTGGACAGCTCGGTGCGCGTTCCCTCCGGGCGCTCGCCGTGCATCATCCGCACCAGCAGCCTCAGGGCCGTCGCCGCCACCTCCGACAGCGGCTGGCGGACCGTGGTCAGCGGCGGGGTGATCCAGCGGGCCTCGGGAAGGTCGTCGAAACCGACCACGCTGATCTCGTCCGGCACCCGCACTCCTCGCTCGCCGAGCGCCGCGTACACCCCGAGCGCCATCCGGTCCGAGCAGACGAACAGGGCCGTCGGCGGCTCGGGCAGATCCAGCAGCTCATGCGTGTGCAGACGCGCGGAGGCCTCGTCGAAGCCCGTGTGGCGGATGTACTCGGCGCGCTGCCGCACCCCCGCCGCCGCCAGCGCCGAGCGGTAGCCGGCCACCCGGGCGCTGCTGCACATCCGGCGCCGGTGTCCCGCGATCACGGCGACGCGCTCGTGGCCCAGCCCCAGCAGGTGCTCGGTCGCCGACACCCCGCCCTGCCAGTTCTGCGCTCCCACCGAGACCACGCCCGGCGGGGGTTCGTGCACCGGGTCGATCATCACGTACGGAATACGGTGCTGGTCGAGCCAGGCGTACTGCGAAGGGGACAGCTCGGCCAGGTTGAACAGCACCCCGGAGGAGCCGCGCGCGGTGAGCTTGTCCAGCCAGCCCCGCTCCGGCCGCCCGCCCCGGGTCCGGCTCAGCCCGGCGGAGACCACCACCTCCAGGCCCGCCTCGTGCGCCGCCTCCTCCACGCCGTGCAGCACCGCGCCCGAGCAGGAGCTGTCCAGCGAGTGCACCACGAGGTCGACCAGGCCGGGCGTCTTGCCCTGGTCGAAGCGGGGTCTGCGGACGTAACCCAGCCGGTCCAGCGCCTCGGTGACCCGGCGGCGGGTCTCCGGCGCCACGTCCTCGCGCCCGTTGACCACCTTGGACGCGGTCGGCACCGACACCCCCGCCTCGCGCGCCACGACAGCCAGTGTCGGACCGGCCGTCACGCTCGTGCTCCCCGTACGGACCATCGTCAACCCGCCTTCCCAGCCCGCCCGAGGGCCTCCGAAAGTTGCGACCACCGCTGCTTCCGGATCCCGGGCATCCGACCGGGCAGAAAGCGCTTCCTACGATAGGTGCGCGTCAACACGGCGGGAAGACATGGGAATTCACGGGATCACAGCGCGTGGAACTTTCGAAACCTCGAACAGCGGGACCGGTCGGTCGGGCGTACACATGAGCCGGAACCCGGTGAAATCCGCGGTGAAGGACGCGTCCACCAGATCCACGGCGTGGATCGCGGCCGTGACACCGGTGAAACGCAGCCGGGAGCCGTGGTCGTCGGACAGCCGGCCGAAGTCCAGCGCCGGACCGACCGGCACACGGACCCGGCCGTCACCGGCGGCGACATACCAGAACCGGGCTTCGGCACCGTCCACCGTCACCCCGACAGTCTGCGGCGCATCCACCCCCACCTCCACCACGGCCACCTGCCGCGTCTCGTCCTCGTCCCGCACGACCAGGCTGAGCACGGTCCGCCCCGCGCCCCGCCACTGCTGCCCGCGCTGCGCCTCGCCCTCGGGTTCCGCCCAGGTCAGGTCCAGGGCGAAGTAGGCCGCGGTGCTGTACCAGAGCAGCAGTCCGGCAGCCTGGGTGAAACTGGACGGCCTCGCCTCGACGGTGACCTCTGCCTCCGCGCGGTGCTCGGTGATCCGCCGGGCGAGCAGACTGTGCTCCCACAGCGATTCCGGCCCGTGCCGCCCGCGCAGCCGGATCCAGCCGGGACGGGACGCGGTGTCCAGCCACGCGGGGTCGGCGGGGGCGCGCAGGGTGAGCCAGGGGAACTCCGCCCCACCCCGCTCACCGTCGCCGGAAACCTCCGGCACGGCCACCTCCACCGCGGGCCCCCACCCGCCGTGCCGCAACCGCGGCCACCCGTCCTCGTCCCAGGTCACCGCCTGGATCGCGGTCTCCCTGCCGAGCGGGCAGCGCGGACCCTCCGGTGTGCTGAGCGGACGTGCCGTCAGATGGCTCAGGAACCACTCCCCTTCCGGCGTCTCGACCAGCTCGGCGTGCCCCGCCTTCTGCAACGGGTGCGCCGGTTCGTCCCGCGCCGTCAGCAGCGGCCGGTCGTCGAGCTCGTACGGGCCGGTGAGCGCGCGGGCGCGAGCCACCCGCACCCCGTGCTCGAACCCGGTGCCGCCCTCCGCGAGGACCAGCACGTACCAGCCCTCCCGTTTCAGCAGCTTGGGCCCCTCGATCAGCCGGTCGTGCTGCAGCAGCAAGTGCGTGCCGCCGACGGGGGAGAGGCCGTCGCGGTCCAGCTCCGTCGCCACGATCCCGGCGAAACGCCGCCCGCCCGGGCGGTGGTCGTTCTGGAGGTTCAGCAGCCAGAGCCGGCCCGCCTCGTGGTAGAGGGCGGGATCGAAGCCGTGGCCCGGCAGCCGGCGCGGAGTGGTCCACTCGCCGCCGATGTCCGTGGCGGTACTGACGTACGTGTCCAGGTCGAAGTACGCCGTACCGACCGAGCGCACCACCGAGTACACCACCCAGAACCGCTCGCCGTCCCAGCTCAGCGAGGGCGCCCAGATCCCACCGGAGTCCGGGACCCCGGCCAGCGAGCCGCCCGGGGCCGCGCCCCGCACATGGCCCGCGTACTCCCAGTGCGCCAGGTCCCGGGAGCGGTACAACGGAATCGTCGGGAACCACTCGAACGAACTGGTCGCCAGGTAGTACCAGTCACCCACCCTGACCAGCGAGGGATCCGGGGCGAAACCGCGGATCACCGGATTGCGCAGTACCGTCACTTCAGCGCCCCCAGGGTGACCCCGGTACGCCAGTAGCGGCGCATCGCGACCATCATGACCGCCATCGGCACGATCGACAGCAGGGCGCCGGTGAGCACCAGGCTCGTCAGGTCGACGCCGGACTCCAGGCGCTTTCCGCTCCAGTTGTACAGGCCCAGGTTGAGCGTCCAGTCGCGCTCGCCGCGCAGCACGGTCAGGGGCAGGAAGAAGGCGTTCCAGGTGTTGACGAAGGCGAGCAGGAAGACCGTCGCGCCACCCGTGGTCATCATCCGCAGCACGATCTGGAAGAAGATCCGCAGCTCGCCCGCCCCGTCGATACGGGCCGCCTCCAGCAGTTCGAAGGGGACCGTGGCCTCGGTGTACACCTTGGCCAGATACACGCTGAACGGGTTGACCAGACAGGGCACCAGCATCGCCCACGGCGTGTCCACCAGGCCGATCTTCGAGAACAGCAGATACAGCGGCAGGGTCAGCAGCGCGATCGGGACCAGGAACGACCCGACCACGCACGCGAACACCACCCCCCGGCCCGGGAAGTCGAACCGGGCCAGCCCGTAACCGGTGGCCAGCGCGATCAGCGTGCCACCGAGGGAGCCCACACCGGCGTACAGGAACGAGTTGGCCGTCCAGCGCAGGAAGATGCCGTCCTCGTAGGTGAACAGCTGGTGCAGGTTGTCCCACAGGTGCATGCCGGAGAACCACAGGCCGTTGCTCTGGTACAGCCCCGTACGGTCCTTGGTGGCGGCGACGATCAGCCACCACACCGGGAACAGGCTGTAGGCGGAGGCCAGCACCAGCCCCACCAGCAGGAAACGCTGCCCGCCGCGCGAGCGCGCGGCCGGGTCGGGCACGGCGAGCCGGCGGACCGTACGGGGACGGTCCTCGGTCATCAGCATCAGTCGGCCTCCCTCGAAGTCAGCCGGTAGAAGAGGAAGGAGGCGACACCGAGGATCAGCGCGAGCAGTACCGAAAGAGCCGCCGCGTAGTGGTAGTTGCCCGCGTTGAACGCCTGGTTGTAGATGACCATGATCGGCGCGAAGCTGTCACCGACCGTCTGCGGCGTGACGTTCCTGAACAGCGCCGGCTCGTTGAAGATCTGCAGCATCTGGATGATCGACAGCATGCCGGTCAGCACCAACGCGCCGCGCACGTACGGCACTTTGATGCTCAGCGCGATCCGCGGCTCGGATGCGCCGTCCAGCCGGGCCGCCTCGAACAGCTCACGCGGCACGCCCTGCAGCGCCGAGTAGATGATCACCATGTTGTAGCCGATGCCGTGCCAGGTCAGCAGATTGCCGATGGACGGCCAGACCATCGACGGCGCGAAGAAGTTCCAGGACAGCCCGAACACCCTGCCCAGCGGGGTCAGCGGGCCCACGTCCGGGCTGTAGAGGTTGATCCACACGATGGCCGCGACCACCCCCGGGATCATGTACGGGACCAGCAGCAGGAGCCGGAACCGGCCCGCCACCCGCGAGGACAGCGCGTCCAGGAACAGCGCCAGCACCAGGCTGACCAGCAGCATCACCGGGATCTGCACACAGGCGAACACCACCACCCGCAGCACGGAGTCCAGGAACGCCGAATCGGTCAGCCCCTGCCGGTAGTTGGCGAGGCCCGAGAACTTCTGGGTGGCACCGCCGAGCCCGAGCCCCGACTGCTGCTCACGGAAGAGCGACTGGTACACCGCGTACCCGATCGGGATCAGGTACAGGAAGACGAAACCGAGCTGGAAGGGCACCGTGAACGCGGCGCCCTTCCAGCGCTGGGAGCGGACCATCGAACCGCCTCAGCCCTTGACGCTGATGCCGCGGGACTTCAGGTCCTTGACCGTCCACTCCTGCATGTGCGCGAGCAGGTCGGTGACCTTCTGCTGCTTGCTGACCACCTTCGCCCAGCCGCTCTGGAGTTCGGTGAACATCGCGGTCCAGTCGGGGCCGAAGGTCCAGTCGGTGGTGACCGTGTTCAGGCTGTCGGTCACGACCTTCTTCGCCGGGTCGTAGTTCTTGCCGAGCAGCTTGGGCGAGATCGCCTCGTCGACGTAACCGCCGCTGTCGGCGAGCGCGGGCATCACGCCGTTGCCCGTCGTCGGGCTCGCCATCGTCTTGACCGCGTCGGCGTCGGTGGACATCCACAGCGCGGCCTCGGCGGCCTGCTGCTGGTTCTGGCACTGCTTGGTCACCAGGGTCACGCTGCCGGTCAGGTTGGTGCCGGCCGGGGTCTTGCCTCCCTCCCCGGTGAACGCCGGCCAGGGGGACACCGCCCACTTGCCGAAGGACTTGGTGAAGTTCTGCACCATGCCGGCCATCTGCCAGGTGGAGATCTGCCGGGTGGCGGTGCCGCCGTTGTCGTAATTGCGCTGCACGGCCGCGTAGTCGGCGAACGACAGCTTGGAGTCGAGGTCGTTGTCGATGATCTCCTGGATCACCTTCGCGGCCTTGAGGGTGCCGGCGTCCTGGAAGTCCACCTTCCAGGAGTTGCCGTCGATCGCATACCAGTGCGCCCCGGCCTGCATGGCGAGCACCTCCAGGGTGCTGGGGTCCTCACCGGCATAGTTGGTGATCTTGACGCCGTGCTTGTTCAGCATCTTGCCCGCGGCGATGAACTCGTCCCAGGTGGCGGGCGGCTTCAGCCCGTACTTGGCGAAGATGTCGGTGCGGTAGATGGTGAAGTTGGGCGCCGAGCTGGTGGGCACGCCGTAGACCCTGCCCTGCACCTGCGCGGCGGACCAGGAACCCGAGTTGAACTTGCCCTTGTCGGCCGCGACGTACCGGGTGATGTCGGCGAGAGCGCCCTGCGAGACCCAACTGGTCACGTACTCGGCCGTGTTCTGCACCAGGCAGGGCGCGTTGCCCGCCTTGACCGCGTTGGTCAGCTGCTTCTGCATGGTCAGCTGGTCGGTGACCTTCGTGTACTTGAGCTGGACGTCCTTGTGGGAGGCGTTGAAGGCCTTGACGACCGCCTCCTGTCCGTTGGCCCAGCCCCAGAAGGGGAGGGTGACCGGACCCGAGGCCGACTTGGAGCCGCCGGAGCCGGATCCGCCGCAGGCGGAGAGCAGGCCTGTGAGTGCGAGACCCGCGACGGCGGCACGGGCGAACCTTCGGGTGCTTCTCCGGGAGCTTCTCCGGGTGCTGGTGGAGTTCATCTGACCGTGTTCCTTCGGAAGTTGGCGCTCTCGGAGTGGCGCTCTCGGAGCGACGGGAGAACGGCGGCTCGGCGCAAGAAGTAGAAACCGGTTTCCGTGGGACAGTAAGGCGGCTGCACGGGGCCTAGCAAGGGGTCTGAACCGAAATCTTGCGACGTGCGGTGCGTCGAACGGGGCATTCATGGCAACCGGTGCGCCGAAGCAACCGGTTGCTCCACTTTTCGTTCTCGAAAGTCCACCACTCCCCTTGACGAGCCCCGCCTACTGCAAGAAGCTCCCCTCACCTGTCGTGGCAACCGGTTGCTGTGCCGACATCCTTGGCTAGGAGATGCGTATGAACAGCCCCCTGTCCCGCCGTACCGCCCTTCAGGCGGCGGGCGCCACCGTGTTCGCGGCCGGTCTGTCCGGTGGCCTCACCGCGACGACGGCCCACGCGGACGACGGCGAACCCGCGCCGAAACTCGTCACCTACCCGCGCCCGTCCGCCGTGCCCACCAACACCAGCTTCAAGGTGCGGGTGCGCACCGCCCCCGACGGCGACTGGCAGACGCTGGACATCTACCGGCCGCAGTTCGAGGAGATCAACCCCGCCACCGGCTCGGGCAAGGTCTACAACTCGTCGCTGGTGTACTTCGACTTCCAGGGCTGCGCCGAGATCGAGGTGACCTACCTCAAGGGCGGCACCACCAAGGCGCGGGTGAGACCGGACGCGCTGGGCATCAAGCCCGAACTCCTCGGCGACACCCTGCGCTTCACTCTCGACGAACCGCGTGACGTCGTCGTCCAGATCAACGACGAGATCTTCGACTGCCTGCACGTCATCACCAACCACATCGACCACCACCCGCCCGCCGCCGACGACCCGGACGTCATCTACTTCGGCCCCGGCGTGCAGACCGTCGCCGGCGGCACCCTCACCGTCCCCAGCGGCAAGACCGTGTACCTGGCGGGCGGTGCCGTCCTGAAGGCGACCGTCTACTTCAAGGACGTGGAGGAGGCCGCCCTCGCCGGGCACGGCGTGATCTGGGCGAGCCCGGGCGGGGGAGTGCTGTGCGAGGGCAGCAAGAACATCCGGGTCGAGGACGTCATCATCATGAACCCGGGTGGCTACATCACCACCCTGGGCGAGGCGGAGAACGTCCACATGAAGAAGGTCCGCGGCTTCAGCTCCAAGGGCAATGGCGACGGCATCGACATCTTCTCCTCCAGCGGCGTCGTCCTCGACGGCTGCTTCCTGCGCAACTCCGACGACTGCGTCGCGATCTACTGTCACCGCTGGGACTACTACGGCGACACCCGCGACATCACCGTCCAGAACTGCACCCTGTGGGCCGACGTCGCGCACCCCATCAACGTCGGCACGCACGGCAACACCGACGCCCCCGAGGTCATCGAGAACCTCGTCATCAAGAACCTCGACATCCTCGACCACCGCGAACCGCAGATGAACTACCAGGGCTGCATCGCCCTCAACCCCGGCGACTCCAACCTGATCCGCAACGTGCGCATCGAGGACGTCCGCATCGAGGACTTCCGCTGGGGCCAGGTCATCTTCATGAAGGTGATGTACAACCCGAAGTACAACACCTCGGTCGGCCGTGGCATCGAGGACGTGTACGTGAAGAACCTCAGCTACACGGGCACGCACGCCGACCCGTCGCTGTTCCTGGGCTACGACGCCGACCACGCCGTCAAGAACGTCACCTTCGAGAACCTGGTGATCAACGGCGTCGTCATCGCCGACTCGATGAAGAAGCCGAGCTGGTACTACACGACCGACGCCATCCAGTGGTTCTACAACGAGCACGTGATCAACCTGAAGTTCCTCACCACCGCCGAGGCCGAGGCGGCCGGCACATCATGACGAACCCCGCACCCAGCCGCCGGGGCTTCCTCGGCGGGACGGCCGCCCTGCTGCTGGCGTCGGGCGCGAGCGGACTGCTCGTACCCGGCCCGGCGCGGGCCGCCGAGAACGCCTCGGGGGCCACGGCCTTCACGCACCCCGGACTGCTGCACAGCGCCGCGGACCTCGCCCGTATGCGATCGGCGGTCGCCGGCAGACAGTCGCCGATGTACGACGGCTACCTCACGCTCGCCGCCCACGCCCGCTCGCAGTCCGCGTACACCGTTCAGAACACCGGCCAGATCACCTCCTGGGGCCGCGGCCCCGCCAACTTCCAGAACCAGGCCGTCGCGGACTCGGCGGCCGCCTACCAGAACGCCCTCATGTGGGCCGTCACCGGCGACCGCGCGCACGCCGACAAGGCCCGCGACATCCTCGACGCCTGGTCGGCCTCGCTGACGGCGATCACCGGAGCGGACGGGCCGCTCGGTGCCGGCCTTCAGGCCTTCAAGTTCGCCAACGCCGCCGAACTGCTGCGGCACACCGGCTACGACGGCTGGACGGAGGCGGACATCGCCCGCTGCGAGCGGTCCTTCCTCGACGTCTGGTATCCAGCCGTGTCCGGCTACATGCTGTATGCGAACGGCAACTGGGACCTGACGGCCGTCCAGTCCATCCTGGCCATCGGCGTGTTCTGCCAGGAGCGCACCCTCTTCGAGGACGCCCTGCGCTTCGCCGCCGCCGGCGCGGGCAACGGCAGCATCCCGCACCGCATCGTCACCGACGCCGGCCAGGGCCAGGAGTCCGGCCGCGACCAGGGCCACGAACAACTCGCCGTCGGCCTGACCGGCGACATCGCCCAGGTCGCCTGGAACCAGGGCGTCGATCTGTGGGCTCACGACGACCACCGCATCCTCGCGAACTTCGAGTACGCCGCCCGCTACAACCTCGGCGGCGACGTCCTGTTCACCCCGGACCTCGACCGCACCGGCAAGTACATCAAGACGGCCGTCTCCGCCACCGGCCGCGGCACCATGCCACCGATCTACGAGATGGCCTACGCCCACTACGCCGGCGTCCTCGGCCTCGACACCCCCTACACCGAGGCCGCCGTGTTCCGCGGCACCGGCGGCGCCCGCGTCGTCGAGGGCAGCAACGACGACCTGCCCAGCTGGGGCACCTTCGCCTACGCCGGCACCCAGGCGCCCGACCCGACCGTGCCCACCGCCCCGGCGGGCGTCACGGCGGCCGACGACGGCAAGGCCGTCACCGTGACCTGGCTGCCGTCGGCCTGGGCGAGCACCTACACCGTCCGGCGGGCCACCCGCCCCGAGGGGCCCTACGAGGACATCGCCACCGGCATCGGCGAACCGGCGTACACCGACGCCGACGCGCACCCGGGCCGGACGTACCACTACACGGTCACCGCCACCAACTCCCAAGGCAGCAGCGGCCCTTCAGTGCCCGTCGCAGCCACCGCGGGCCTCCCGGAACCCTGGTCGACCCAGGACCTCTCAGCCGTGCGGATCCCCGGCTCCGCCGCCTTCGACGGCGAACGGTTCGTGCTGGAGGCGTCCGGCACCGCCGACACCTACCGTTTCGTCCATCTGCCGCTGCGCGGCGACGGCACGGTCACCGCGCGGATCGTCTGGCCGCTCAGCTCGCAGTACTCCAAGATCGGCGTCACCCTCCGCGACTCCCTCGACCCGGACGCCGCCCATGCCGCCATGCTCATCCAGGGACTGCCGCTGCACACCTTCAGCGGCGTGTGGACCGTACGGCCCACCACCGGCGCCGGCATCTCCGCCACCGGCAGCACCCCCGTACCGCCCTCCCAGCAGACGGCCATCACGGCCGCCGCCTCCTTCCCGATCTCGAACCTCGGCGAACTGCCCGAGTCGGCGACCCCCCTCCAGGCCCCGTACGTCGAGGGCGCGGGCGACGGCTACCGGCTGCGCGCGCCGTACTGGGCGCGGGTGACCCGCAGGGGACGCCGCTGCACCGGAGCGATCTCACCGGACGGGATCCGGTGGACCGAGGTGGGGTCGACGGTATGCGATCTGTCGCAGATCGCATACGCCGGTCTCGTCCTCACCTCCTGCCTCGGCGTCGACGAGGACTACGCGGAGACCGGCACCGGTGCCTTCGACAACGTCAGCGTGGTCGCCGCGTCCGGCGAGGTCTGGTCCGTGCCGCGCCCCGACCGCGCCGCCGCCGGCCTGCGGGTGGCCACCGCAGCCGACGCCGTCGAACTGGCCTGGACCGACCCGGACCCCTCCGCCCGCTACAAGGTGCTCCGTGCCACCGACGCCGACGGCCCCTACCTCACCCTCGCCACCGGCATCGGCCCGGTCGGCACCGGCGCCCGCATCCGGTACACGGACGCCACCGGCACACCCGGCACGACCTACCACTACGCCGTGGCGAAGACCAACACCGCCGGACGCGGCCCGCTCTCGAAGCCCGCCTCCGCCACGATGCCGACCCCGTCCACACCCCAACTCACCTCAGCCACCACCGCGTTCGCGAACAAGGGAGACACCTTCCGGCACCTGATACGGGCCTCGCACGAGCCCGTCCGGTTCACCGCCCACGGACTGCCCGACGGCCTGCGCGTCGACAAGCGCACCGGCCTCGTCTCCGGAACCCCCACACGGACCGGCGAGTTCACCGTCACCACCACCGCGGGCAACGCGGCCGGCGAGGGCACGGGCACCCTCACCCTCACCGTCGGCACACCCCCGCCCACCCCCTGGACATACGGCGACCTGGGTGACGTCGTCCTCGACGACCGCGCCTACGGCACCCTCGGCGTCGTCGCCGTCCGCACCCCCGGCAGCACCGCCCACGAGGACGGGACCTTCGTCGTACGGGGCGCCGGGACCGACCTCACCGTCAACAACCAGGGAATGACCGGCCAGTTCGTTCGGCAACCCGTCACCGGTGACTGCGAGTTCACCGCCCGCCTCGTCTCCCGCACCGGGGCCACCGCCGACCGGGTCGGCCTGCTCATGGCCAAGTCCCCGTCACCGTTCGACCAGGCGGCCGGGGTCATCGTCACCGGCGGGACCACCGCCCAGCTGATGCTGCGCCCCACCGTCGCAGGCGCCTCCGCGTTCACCGGCACCACCACCGTCCAACTGCCCCTCCTCCTGCGGCTGAAGCGCACCGGGACCGCCTTCACCGCAGCCGTCTCCACCGATGACGGCGCCACCTGGACCCCTCTGGCCTCCAGCCGGATCCCCGGGTTCGGGGACGCCCCCTATCACGTGGGCCTGGTGGTCTGCTCCCGCAACCCCCTGGCCCTCGCCACCACCGAGTTCGACGAGGTGAGCATCAACCCCGACTGATCCCCCCCACGGATTGGAGAAGCACCGCCATGAGCCGCACGTCCCCCCACCCGCTCCTCCACGCACGCGAGTTGAACCGCCGCGGTCTGCTGAAGACCGCCGGCGGTCTCACCGCCGCCCTCGCCCTCGGCACCGCGTCCACCGCCACCACGGCGGACGCCGCCCCGGCGACCTTCACCCACCCCGGCATGCTGCACAACTGGGGAGACATCAACCGCGCCAAGGTCCGCGTCGCCGCGGGCGACGACCCCTGGCTGTCCGGCTGGACCAGACTGTCCGCCAACTCCCACGCCCAGTCCACCTGGACACCCAACCCCCAGGCCACCGTCATCCGCGGCGGCACCGGCGAGAACTACGGCATCCTCTACAACGACATCGCCGCCGCCTACCAGAACGCCCTGCGCTGGAACATCGCCGGCACCGCCGCCCACGGCGACTGCGCCGCGCGCATCCTCAACGCCTGGGCGGCCGAGCTCACCACCGTCACCGGCAACGCCGACCGCTTCCTCGCCGCCGGCATCTACGGCTGGCAGCTCGCCAACGCCGCCGAACTCATGCGCGGCCACAGCGGGTTCGACCTCGCCGCCTTCCAGAACATGATGGCCGACGTCTTCTACCCGCTCAACAACCAGTTCCTCACCGGCCACAACGACGCATGCATCACCAACTACTGGGCGAACTGGGACCTGTGCAACATGGCCTCCGTCATGGCCATCGGCATCCTCACCGACGACGCCGCCAAGTACGACCAGGCCGTCACCTACTTCAAGTCCGGCGCGGGCAACGGCTCCCTCGCCCACGCGGTCCCCTACCTGTACACCGACGGCGACGGCTACGCCCTCGGGCAGTGGCAGGAGTCCGGCCGCGACCAGGGCCACACGGTCATGGGCATGGGACAGCTGGGCGCCCTCTGCGAGATGGCCTGGAACCAGGGCGACGACCTGTACTCGTACGACGGCCGCCGGTTCATGAAAGCCGCCCAGTACGTCGCCAAGTACAACCTCGGCCAGGACGTCCCGTACACCACCTACACCTGGGGCACCGGCCAGAACTGCGCCCAGCAGTCCCAGACGGCGATCTCCTCGACGTCCCGGGGCCAGGCCCGGCCGGTGTGGGCGATGCTCCACTACCACTACAACCGGCGCCTCAGCCTCGACGACAAGTACATCGCCAAGATGGCCGCCTCCGTGGCGCCCGAGGGCGGCGGCGGCGACTACGGCTCCACCAGCGGGGGCTACGACCAGCTGGGCTTCGGCACCCTCATGTACGCCAAATAGCCCTCACCCCGCGTTCGAGCGGCGGAATACCCGGCAGTGATGTGGTGCTGTGGTGTTACCCGGTGCACGAGTACCGCGAAGGGCTGGTGGTCACATGACGGCAGACCGGACGGACCCCGTCGTCAGAACGCCGTACGGGGCGGTGCGCGGCAGGTACGAGCACGGGACCGCCGTCTTCCGCGGCATCCCGTACGCCGCCCCGCCCTTCGGACCGCTCCGGTTCCGCCCGCCCGAGCCGCCCGAACCCTGGGACGGGGTGCGCGACGCGGGCGCCTTCGGGCCCACGGCGCCGAAACCGCCGTACTCGGAGGCGTTCGCGCAGTACCTGTCCGACCCGGTGGTGCCAGGCGACGACTGCCTGAACCTCAACGTATGGACGCCCGAGCCGGGCCCCGCCGCCCGGCTCCCCGTCCTCGTATGGCTGCACGGCGGCGCCCTGACCAGGGGCTCGTCCGCCGTGCCCGTGTACGACGGGCGCCCCTTCGCCCGCGACGGCGTCGTCTTCGTCTCGGTCAACTACCGGCTGGGAACGGAGGGCTACGGACTGTTCCCGGACGTGCCCGCCAACCCCGGTCTGCGCGACCAGCTGGCCGCCCTGCGCTGGGTGCACACCTCCATCGAGGCCTTCGGCGGCGACCCCGGACGGGTGACCCTGGCCGGGCAGTCCGCCGGCGCCATCAGCGCCGGCGCCCTGCTCGCCGCACCCCAGGCACAGGGCCTCGTCCGGCGCGCCGTGCTGCAGAGCGGGGCCCCGGAGGCCGCGGAGCGCGACAAGGTGCGGCGGATGGTGCGCCGCATGGCGAACCGGCTGAGGATCCCCGCCACCGCCGAGGCCTTCGCCGCCGTCGACCGGGACCTGCTGCTGCACACCCAGGCCGAGGCCGGCCGGCTCAGCAGCCCCGTGCTGGGCGGCCCGTCCTTCGGCATCGTCGTCGACGGCGACCTCGTCCCGCGTGACCCGCTCCAGGCCCTGATCGACGGCGAGGCCGCACCCGGCGTCGACCTGCTCATGGGCTGGACCCGGGACGAGTACCGGCTGTGGCTGGTGCCGGGCGGACTGGTCGAGCGCGTCGACCGGCTCGGCTCGGTGGCCCTGGCCGGCGCCATGGCCCGCTGCCACTGCGGGCACGAGGTGCCGCGCGGCTACCGCACCCTGCACCCGGACGCCTCACCCGCCGAACTCGTCGGCCAGCTGGTCACCGACCATCTGCTGCGGATCCCCATGCACCGCCTGGCCGACGCCCGGCCCGGATCGTCGTACGTCTACGAGTTCGCCTGGCCCTCCAACCTCCCCCGGCTGGGCGCCTGCCACGCCCTGGAACTCGGCTTCGTCTTCGACACCGGGGACGTCCCGGAATCCGCCCGGCTGGCCGGCGAGGGGGCGCCGCAGGAGCTGGCCGACACGATGCACTCGGCATGGGTGCGGTTCGTGACCGAAGGGGATCCGGGATGGGAGCCGTGGGACACCGCCCACCCCGTGCGGATCCTCGGCGACGGTGAACCGTATATCGCATACGGGCCACGTGATCCCGAGGTCGAACTGTGGCCGGCCGCCGCCGGAACAGCCGAGACATCCGGAACAGCCGAGCCATCCCCAACATCCGGAACACCGGATGCGATCGACGGCACACACGCCGCCCGCAGCGCGGAACTCGCGGCGACGGTACGCAGACTGCGCCGCTCGGTCGGCGCCCGCCTGCACTGAGAACCCGAGCAGCCGGCCTCGGTCCGCCGCGGCCGGCCGTCAGCGGTCCGCCGAGTCGGCCGTGTGCGCCGAGCCGGCCGGCCGCGCCACCGAGTCCCGCACCACCACATGCGTGCCCAGCAGCAGATGCTCGTCGGCCGAGTCGGCGGTGTGGCCGAGCGCGGTCCGCACGGCGAGACGGCCCAGCTCCTCGTACGGGACGTGAACCGTGGTCAGGGCGGGATACAGGTCCCGGGCGAACGGAATGTCGTCGTACCCGGCCAGCGACACGTCACCCGGCACGTCGAGGCCCGCCTCGTGCAGGGCCGTCAGCGCGCCCGCCGCCACCATGTCCGTGGCGGCCACCACCGCCGTGAACTCCAGTCCCCGCCGCAGAGCCTCCCGCATCAGGCGGTGACCCGAGTCGCGAGTGAAGTCGCCGTGCAGCAGCAGCCCGGGGTCGGTCTCCACGCCGCGGGCCCGGTGGGCGGCCAGGTAGCCGCGCTCACGGCCCTGCGCCGTGGTGTGGTCCGGCTTGCCGCCCAGGAACAGCACCCGCCGATGGCCCTGGGCGAGGACGTGCGCGACCAGGGCGTAGGCGCCGCCCTCGTTGTCGTACTCGATGACGGTCACCGGCGCGCCCGGGTCCAGCGGCGGGCGGCCGCACAGCACCAGCCGGGAACCCGCCGACGCCAGCGAGTCGGCGATCCGGCGGGTGCGCTCACGGTACTCGGGGGTGTCCGCCGCCCCGCCGACCAGGATCACGGCGGCGGCCCGCTGGGCGCGCATCATCTCGACGAACTCCAGCTCGTGCCGGACGTCCCCGTCCGTGCTGCACACCAGGCACAGATGCCCGAGCCGGGTCGCCTCGCGCTCCACGCCGTGCGCCATGTGCGCGAACGACGGCCCCGTGATGTCCTCGAGGACGAAGGCCAGCGTGGGCGTGCCGGCCCCGGCGACGGCCTTGGCGCGGGCGTCGGCGACGTAGTCCATCTCGCGCACCGCCCGCAGCACACGGGTGCGCGTCGCCGTGCTCACCGGGTAGTCCCCGCCCAGCACCCGGGACACCGTCGAAGCGGACACGCCCGCCCGCGCCGCCACGTCCCGGATCGTGCTCCGTGTCGCGTCCCCGCTTTTCCTGGTCATCCGCCTCGGCCCTCCCCGCGTCCGGGAACGACGGCAACATGAGGCAACCGGTTCCCCCAGCCGGAGGCTAGCAGCGGCACCGGCCCGGGACGAAGGAACCTGCTCCCGGCCGCCCCGCTCAGGCGGCGGTGAGCGTCCGTGCGATCGACGCGATCGCCTCCGGGCCCACCCGGCAGCAGCCGCCGATCAGCCGGGCACCCGTCTCCCGCCAGGCCTCGACCTGCTCGGGGGAGAAGCTGGAGCGGCCGTTCCAGGCGCGGGCCTCGGCGTCCCAGGCCTCGCCGCTGTTGGGGTAGACCACCACCGGCTTGCCGGTCACCCGGACGGCGGTCTCGATCGCGTGCTCCACGTCCTCCGGGGCGCAGCAGTTGACGCCCACCGCGATCACCTCGTCGGCGTCGGCGGCCAGGGCGAACGCGTCCTCCAGCGGCTGCCCGGCCCGCGTACGACCACCGTCGACGGTATACGAAAGCCAGGCAGGTGTATCCAATCCACGCACCGCCCGCAGCAGCGCCGCCGCCTCGTCCGCGTCCGGGACCGTCTCCAGCGCCAGCACATCGGGCCCGGCCGCCGCCAGCACCTCCAGGCGGGGCCGGTGGAAGCGCTCCAGCTCGGCCACGCTCAGCCCGTACCGTCCCCGGTACTCGGAGCCGTCCGCGAGCATCGCCCCGTACGGCCCGACGGACGCCGCCACCCACAGCGGGCGCGCCACCCCCTCGGCGTGGGCCCGCCGCGCCGCCTCCCGGGCCAGCTCCACGCTCAGCGTGAGCAGCCGGGCCGCCTCCTCCCGGCCGATCCCGCGTTTCGCGAAGCCCTCGAAGGTGGCCTGGTAGCTGGCGGTGATCGCCACGTTCGCGCCCGCCTCGAAGTAGGCGAGGTGCGCCTGTGTGAGCGCCTGAGGCCGCTCGGCGAGCAGCCGCGCGGACCACAGTTCGTCGCTCAGGTCGTGCCCGGCGGACTCGAGCTGGTTGGACATGCCGCCGTCGAGCACGACGGTGCCGGCGGCGAGGGCTTCGGCGAGGGTTTCGGTGGGCGGGGGAGGGGTGTCGCTGCTCATGCCCCGACGCTAGTCCAAGCGGGTGCGGACAGCCGAGTATGTCCAGTACATGAACAGATCGCCCACCATGTGGGATGGCGGGTTACGATCACGCCCTCCCCGCCCCTGTTCACACCGGAACCGCCATGACCTCCCCCAGCCCCACCGAGACCACCCCGTCGGAGCTCTCCCCGGCTCCGCGCCGCCGCGCCTTCGGCCTGACCGCCGCCACCGCCCTCGTCATGGGCAACATCATCGGCGGCGGCATCTTCGCGCTGCCCGCGACCGTCGCCCCGTACGGCACGGTCAGCCTGCTCGCCTTCCTCGTCCTGTCCGTCGCCGCCGTGCTGCTCGCGCTGCTCTTCGGCAGGCTGGCCCGGCGCAGCCCGGTCACCGGCGGGCTGTACGTCTACCCGCGCGACGCCTTCGGCCCGTTCGCGGGCTTCCTGTCGGCCTGGTCGTACTGGACGATGTGCTGGGTCAGCATCGCCGCCCTCGCGGTCGCCGTCGTCGGCTACGTCGACGTCCTCGTACCCCTGCACGGCAACCACCTCGCGGAAGGCCTCGTCGCCCTCGCCGCGCTGTGGCTGCCCGCCGCCGCGAACTTCGCGGGGACCCGCTGGGTCGGCGCGGTGCAGATCGTGTCCACCATCCTGAAGTTCGTACCCCTGCTGCTTGTCGCCACCGTCGGCCTGTTCTTCGTCGACACCGACAACTTCGGCCCCTTCAACGCCTCCGGCGGCAGCGTCCCCGGCGCCGTCGCCGCCTCCGCCGCACTGCTCCTGTACAGCTTCCTCGGCGTGGAGTCGGCCGCGGTCAGCGCGGGCGAGGTCGACGACCCCGAGCGCACGGTCGGCCGCGCGAGCGTCCTCGGCACCCTCGGTTCCGCCCTCGTCTACCTCCTCGGCACGGTCGCCGTCTTCGGTCTGGTCCCGCACGACAGGCTCGTGAACTCCGGCGCCCCCTTCGCCGACGCGGTGAACGCGATCACCGGCGGCCACTGGGGCGGCACCGCGATCGCCCTGGTCGCCGTCGCCTCCATCACCGGCTGCCTCAACGGCTGGATCCTGATGGCCGCGCAGATGCCGTACGCCGCCGCCCGCGACGGACTCTTCCCCGCGCCCTTCGCCAAGGCCGGCAAGGGCGGGGTGCCCGCGTTCGGGGTGTGGGCCTGCGTGGTCCTCGGCACGGTCCTGATCGCCCTCAACTACACGGCGGGCCCGGACACCACCTTCCGCGTCCTCGTCCTCATCACCACCTTCACCGGCTGCGTCCCGTACCTGCTCTCGGCGGCGGCCCAGCTGTACTGGCTGGCCCGCGGCAGCCGCGACCGCGTCCGCCCCGCCGGCCTCACCCGCGACCTGATCGTCGCCGCACTCTCCTTCGCCTTCTCCTTCTGGCTGATCGCGGGCGCCGGCTACGCCGCCGTCTACCAGGGCGTGCTGTTCCTCTTCGCGGGCATCCCGGTGTACGTGTGGCTACGCGGCCGGCGCGGTCCGGAGGAGGAGGAACCCGCCTAGCGCGCCCGGCGGGAGCCGAGGCTCAGCCCGCCGTGTGCCGTCCGCCCCGGCGGCGCGCCCTGCCCCGCCCGCGCGCGCTCGCGGGGAGCATCAGCCCGCCCAGCAGGCCGACCGCGAGGACGTACGGCCACCAGCCGAAACCCTCGGCCGCACTGCTCGTGCTCCGGGTGTCGAACGCCTTCGGGCCGGTCGTGGCCTCGGCGCGGGCGCTCGCCGCCGGGCTGTCCTCGGCGGCGGTGAGGACGACGTCGTTGCCGTCGCCGCCCCGGTAGGTGATCCGGTAGACGGTGTCCGCCAGCTTCACCTCGGCACCCTCGCCCAGGCCGTCGAAGGCGCCGACGGTCCGGGACGGCCCCTGGTGGTCGACGACGGTGATCTCGGGCGCCGGATCGCCACCGGCCGCGGACATGTCGAAGGACCCGGCCAGCCGAAGCCCGCCCGCCACCTTCAACGGCCCGCCATGCAGCACCAGTTCGCCCTTCTCGTGCTGGGTGTAGTCGCCCGTCACGGTCAGGCCCCCGGCGACCACACCGTCGTTCGTCACCGAACCCCGCACCGTGCCCCTGCCGGTGAGCGCGGTGGCCACGCGCAGTGCCGAGGGGCCCGTGTCCAGCCGTGCGTCGGCCGACGTGAGCCGGATCGCCCTGCTGTGGGTGAGGGTGGCCCCCGCGTCGAGGGCCAGGATGCCGCTGGTGACGGTGGTCGTGCCGGTGTACGTCACCGCGCTGCCGGTGAGCGTGAGAGGCGCGGCGCCCGACTGGGTGAGGGAGCCGCTGCCGCTGATCCGGGACAGGGTCAGGCCCGTGTACTTGTTGTTCAGTACGAGCGAGCCGTTGTCCACGATCCTGCAGAGCTCGCCTTTTGTATACAGTCCGCCGTCGCCGCCGTACCTGCCGCTGCCCAGCCGCAGCACGGCGTTCTTCTCGACGGTCGTCGAGCCGTTGTAGTACTGGTTGGCCGCGAAGGTGACGTCGTTGCCCTTCGTGCCCTTGACGACGACGTCACCGGCGCCGGGCGCGGCCAGCGTGTCGTGGTACTTGCCGCCTCCGATGGGGGCGCCCAGCGTCACGGGCCCGTTGTAGTCGAAGGTGAGCAGTGAACGGGACCGGGCGGCCAGCAGATTGATGTAGACGGTCTCGGCGGTGCCCGGCATGAAGATCTTGTTCGTGGTGCCGTCGCCCCACTGGACGTTCGCGCCCTTGATGTTGGTGCCGCGCTTGTTGACGTTCTTCCGCGCGGGCGTCCAGTTCAGAGCGGGGTCACTGAGCGAGGGGTCGGTGTCGCCGCCCCGGTTCGACCAGCTGTACTGGCCGGTGAGGACGACCTTGCCGCCCGGCCGGGACTGCACGTTGATGTCGCTGCCGTACTCGCGCTGGTAGAAGTCCATCCCCATGGTGACGGTCCGGCCCAGCGGGGTGTCGACCGTCCAGGTGCCCTGGTTGAGGACCTTGCGCACGTTCGGCAGCGAGGTCGTGTACTCCGGTCGTCCGGCGTTGAGTCCGGTGCCGTTGTCGATCACTCCGGAGAAGGGATGGGTGCCGGAGAGGTCCCAGGTCCCCCAGAGGGACCTCGGCTGGGTGATCAGACCGGAGCCGCTGATGGTGCCCAGGTTGTAGGCGCTCTTGAGGGACAGCCGCAGGCGGCCGTCGACCCGGATGTTGTCCTGGTTGAGGCGGAACGCCGGGGTGTTGTAGGGGAAGTGGCCGATCAGCCCGGTCGTGCCGCCGTTCCCGTACTGGAGGGTCGCCCCGCGCTCGACCGTGATCGCCGGCGGGTCCGGGTGGGTGACGGTGACGTACGGGTGGTTGCCGCCCTCCGTCCGCACCGCTTGCCGCTGCCGGGACTTCGGCAGGGTGAAGTCGCTGTCCCTGGTGAGGATCAGCGTTCCGCGGCCGCGCACGGTGAGGGCGCCCTCGCCGTGGAAGACGCCGTCGTACGTCGTGGTCCCGGCGGGCACGGTCACCACGGTGTCGCCGCTGAGCGTGACGTCCCGGCCCGCGCGTACGTCGGCGGTGACGTCACGGGTGCCGGCCGCGGCCGGGGGAGCGCCGGTCATGAGGGCGACCGTCGCGAGGGCGCCGACGGTCGCTGCTGTCCTGTGGGTATGGCTGCGCACGTACTGGGAGACGGACGGGGAGCCGTTCGATAACAGAAATCCGCCCCGCTTCCAGAAATCGCTTACCCCCTTGTCCCGTCAGACCCGTTGACCCCGCCGTGACTCACCCTTACCTTTTCGGCGTTCGTAATCACAGATCACGTCCGTGATCTCGAACGCCCCCATGTCTCCCCCACTGAGAGGCAGTCCGCATGAGCCGCGATCACGACCTGCCCCGGTTCCCCAGCCGGAGAGTGGTGCTGAAAGGCGCCGCGGCCGGTGTCGCCCTGACCGCCGTGTCCGGCGCCACCACGGTGTCCCCGGCGTACGCCGCGTCCGCGCCCCGGAAGGCAGCCCCGTACGTGAACCCCCTCGTCCCCCAGCGAGCCGACCCCCACATCACCCGCCACACCGACGGCCACTACTACTTCACCGCCACCGTCCCCGAGTACGACCGCATCGTCCTGCGCCGCTCCCGCACCCTGAACGGCCTTGCCACCGCCACCGAATCGGTGATCTGGCGGGCACACACCACCGGCCCGATGGGCGCGCACATCTGGGCGCCGGAACTGCACCGCATCGACGGCAAGTGGTACATCTACTTCGCCTCCGCGCCCGCCGAGGACGTATGGGCGATCCGCATCTGGGTCCTGGAGAACGCCCACCCCGACCCCCTCAAGGGCACCTGGACCGAAAAGGGCCAGATCAAGACGGCCTGGGAGACCTTCTCCCTGGACGCCACCACCTTCACCCACCGCGGCACCCGCTACCTCGCCTGGGCCCAGCACGAACCCGGCATGGACAACAACACCGCGCTGTGGCTGTCGGAGATGGCCGACCCCTGGACCCTGACGGGACCTCAGATCCGGCTCTCCACACCCGAGTACGACTGGGAGTGCGTCGGCTACAAGGTCAACGAAGGCCCGTACGTCCTGCAGCGCAACGGACGCGTCTTCCTGACCTACTCGGCCAGCGCCACCGACTACCACTACTGCGTCGGCCTGCTCACCGCCGACGCCCGCGGCGACCTCATGGACCCGGCCACCTGGTCCAAGTCGCCGACCCCGGTCTTCACCAGCAACGACACCACCAAGCAGTACGGCCCCGGCCACAACTGCTTCACGGTCGCCGAGGACGGCCGCACCGACGTCCTCGTCTACCACGCCCGCCAGTACAAGGAGATCACCGGCGACCCGCTGGGCGACCCCAACCGCCACACCCGGATCCAGAAGCTCGGCTGGAACCCGGACGGCACCCCGGACTTCGGCGTCCCCGTCGCCGACACGGTGAAGGAGAGTGCCTGAGATGAGACGAGTGTACGCGATCCTCCTGGCCCTGTGCTGCGCCCTCGCCGCGGCCCTGGCGACCGCCGGACCCGCCCAGGCCGCGGCCAGGACCGTGCCCAACGGCACCGGCTTCACGGACGCTTCGGGTGCCGTCCTGCACGCCCACGGCGGCGGTGTCATCAAGGTCGGGTCCTACTACTACTGGTTCGGCGAGGACCGCAACTCCGACAACACCTTCCGGTACGTGGACGCCTACCGGTCCACCGACCTCAAGAGCTGGGAGTTCCGGGGCCACGTCCTGAGCCAGTCCAGCGCCTCGGAGCTGGCCACCGCCTACATCGAGCGGCCCAAGGTCATCTACAACGCCGCCACCGGCAAGTTCGTCATGTGGATGCACAAGGAGAACGGCACCGACTACAGCGAGGCCCGCGCCGCCGTCGCCGTCTCCGGCACGGTCGACGGGGCCTACACCTACCAGGGAAGCTTCCGCCCGCTGGGCCAGTACATGTCCCGGGACATCACCACCTACGTCGACACGGACGGCACGGCCTACATGGTCTCCGCCGCCAACGAGAACTACGACCTGCACATCTACAAGCTCACCGCCGACTACACCGGCATCGCGAGCCTGGTCGCCAACCCCTGGCCGGGCGGCCACCGCGAGGCCCCGGCGCTGTTCAAGCGCGGCGGCGTCTACTTCATGCTGACCTCGGGCGCGACCGGCTGGAACCCCAACCAGCAGCAGTACGCCACCGCGACCTCCCCCGCCGGCCCGTGGACGTCGATGGCGAACGTCGGCGACTCGACCGCCTACGGATCGCAGACCGCATACGTTCTTCCCATACAAGGGACAACCGGCACGTCGTACCTCTACATGGGCGACCGCTGGGGCAACTCCTTCGGCGGCACCGTCGGAGACTCCCGCTACGTGTGGCTGCCGCTGACCTTCCCGACCTCCACCACGATGTCCATGTCCTGGTACCCGGAGGTCACCGTCGACACGGCCGCCGGGACGGTCACCGGGACCGCCGCCACGTACAACACGCTGGTCGCCCGGCACAGCGGCAGGTGCGCCGACGTCACCAGTCAGTCGCTGTGGCAGGGCGCCCAGATCAAGCAGTACGACTGCAACGGCGGCAACAACCAGAAGTACTGGTTCAAGTCCGTCGGCAGCGGCTACTACCAGCTGGTGGTCAGGAACAGCTCCCTGTGCGTGCAGGAGAACGCGTCCACCGTCACCCAGGAGAACTGCAGCGACTCGGCCACCGGCCAGCAGTGGTCGCTGACCGCCTCCGGCTCCTACGTCACCGTCAAGGCCCGCACCACCGGGGAGTGCCTGGACGTGTCCGGCGCGTCCACCGCCAACTCCGCCGCGATCATCACGTACACCTGCAACGGAGCGACCAACCAGCAGTGGACGCGCGGAACATGACGAGCCGCCGGCTGGTCACGCCAGCAGATCGACGGCGTCGACCGACGTGCCCGCGCTGAGATAGGACGTCGTCCCCGAACCGCTCACCACGTAGATCTTCAGGGTGTTGTAGGCGCTGGTGTCCGTCTTCCAGGCGGACGCCGGGACGCTGTAGCTGAAGGTGTAATTGTTGCCGCGGTACGAACCCACGGTCAGCGACCGGGTACTCGGCTGGCTGGGCGGGGAGGGGATGGCGGAGGTCCAGGCGTCGTTGACGACGACCTGGGGGCGGCCGTTGGCATACGCCGTCGTGACGCCGATGCGCAGGGTGTGCGCGGCGGCGGCCTGGGCGGCCGTCAGCTTGAAGTAGACGATGATGCCGCTGTTGACGTCCTTCCAGAGGTAGCAGGGGAACGCCGAGGTCTCCGTGCCGCTGCCGATGACGACGTTGCCGGTCCAGGAGGCGGCACGGACGTCGGACGGATGCGCGTACGTCATCAGGTCCGCGTTCTTGAAGCCGCCCGGGGTGCCGTTCCAGTCGCCGATCCGCCAGATGGCGGTGGCGTTGCCCGGGTCGTTGGAGGACGGGACCGCGATGGTGTTCAGGGTCGTCGTCGCGCCGGCGGACACCGTCACCGATGTGCTGTACACAGCCAGCTCGCCTTTGTAGACAGTCAGTGTGTACGCACCCGGCAGTATGCCGCCGACCGAGAAGTAGCCGTCCGACGCCCGCGCCGAACCCCAGTACTGCGCCGACGGGTTCGCGAGCCCCACCGTGTACGGGTACGCCGTGTTCCGGCCCGAGATGCCGACGCCCGCCACCCGGCCCCGGCCGCTCGCCGGGACGTATCCGGAGATGCCCAGCGAGTCCGCCCACGAGGTGGTGAGGGTGCCCGGGAACAGTGACGAGGAGGGCGCCCCGCCGTCCGTGAAGGCGATGACGTACGGGCCCTGGAGGCCGTAGCGCTCGGCCTCCGTCTGGTTCTCGCCGTAGTACAGGATCTCGTACAGGCCGCCGCCGTCCGCGCTCTGGTGGCGCAGCAGCGAGCGGTAGAACGGGCCGCCGGAGGCCTTCTCGTGGTTGCTGCGGACGATCCAGAGGCCGACGCCGCCGGCGCTCCAGCCGACGTAGTCGTAGTCCATCACCCGCTGCTTCGAGTAGTGCTTGGACCGCGTCTGCCCGTCGGACTTGGCGAACACGTCCGAGGCCTCGACGGTGCTGGTGGTGTAGGTGTAGGAGTCGGGCTCGTCGTTGAGGAAGAGGCCCGCCTTGACGCGCACGATGTACCGGGTGGCGCTGACCGAGGAGTCCGCCTTGTTGGTCCACAGGTAGATGTTGTTCTCGCCGCTGCGGGCCGCGTAGTAGTGCTTCAGCGTGCCGTAGGCGACGGAGACCAGGATCGTCGTCCCCGACTGCTTGATGGTCACCGTGGACGTGCCGAGGCCGGATTCCACGTGTGAGTTCTTGCCGCCGTAGCCCTGGTACTCCGTGCCTCGGTAGACCAGCGAGGTCAGGTCGCCATTGGTCTTGCTGACCTTGAAGACCAGGTTGGCGCCGGTGTCGACGACGTAGTTCGAGCCGTCGTCGCTGTAGCCGAAGCCCGCCGCGGACGCGGAGGCCGCGAGCGGTCCGGCGAGGGCGGCCGAACCGGCGGCCGCGGCCGCGCCGAGGACGAAGGTACGGCGTCCGACCGGGCTGTTCACGGACTCGGGCATGGGGGTGCCTCCTTCGGAGATGTGGGGGTGCGGGTGTCAGGCAGGGTGACAGTTGAATCGATTTCGCGAAAGGGCTTTCACCGATAGGCGCTTGGCAGTCATGTGAAAAGCCCCCAGGGACTAGAAAGCGCTTGTGGAGCGCGGTACGGTCCAGCCGCCAGGTATGTCGCCGTGACGGAGGAGCCAGGAGTGAGACGTTTCACCGGTGTGCGTACGGCCGCGCTGGCGGCGATGACGCTGACGGCCGTCCTGTCGGCCGCGCCCGCCCACGCCCACGACCGGCGGCCACCCCTCGGCCTCGACCACTGCACCGCCACCGCCTGCCACTTCGACGTCCCGCCCGGCACCTACGACGTGCGGGTGGTCCTCGGCGGCGACACGGCGTCCAGCACCGCCGTCACCGGCGAGACCCGGCGCTCCCTGCTCCCCGAGACCGCCGTCGCCGCCGGCAAGCACGTCACCCGCAGGTTCACCGTGAACGTCCGCACCCCCGAGGGCGAGCCGACCGGCGCCGACGGAACCCCCGGGCTGGACCTGGCACTCGGCGGCTCGGCACCCGCCCTGGCCGGCATCAGGGTCACCCCCGCCCGGCACATCCGCCAGATCCTCCTCGTCGGCGACTCCACGGTCTGCGACCAGCCCGCCGACCCGTACTCCGGCTGGGGCCAGCAGCTCCCGCAGTACCTCGGCAAGGGCCTGTCCGTCGCCAACTACGCGGACTCCGGCGAAAGTACCGTCACGTACCTGCAGAACCCCCAACTGTGGGGCACGGTCCAGCCGTTGATCCGCCCCGGCGACCTGGTGCTGATCCAGTTGGCCCACAACGACAAGACGACGGATGAGACGACGTACCGGGGGAACCTGGAGACACTGGTGGCGGGTGTGCGCGAGAAGGGCGGTGAACCGGTCCTCGTCACCCCGATCGTGCGCCGCTGGTTCAACGCCGACGGCACCCTGAACAACGACACGGCCCTCCTGGTCAACGGGCTCGGCGTCAACCACCCGGAGGTGATCCGCCAGGTCGCCGCCGCCGAGGACGTCCCGCTGATCGACCTCACCGCGAAGACCAAGGCGCTGGTGGAGTCGCTGGGCGTGGAGGGCTCCAAGGCGCTGTACCTGTACAACGAGAAGAAGGACAACACGCACACCTCCGCGCACGGTGCCACGGTCTACGCCGGCCTGGTCCGCGACGAACTCCTCGCCCAGCACCTGGTCCCCAAGGGCAAGGTGCGGGTGGGACAGTGACCCTGGGGCGCCCCGACCGGAACCGGGGCGTCCCAGGCCCCCTCCCCGGGCCCTGGAAGGAACCTGATGCACCTGCCCGCCGACGACCGCGCCCTCAGCCCCCGCACCGGTTACACCCGTGCGCACTGGGAGGCCGCCGCCGACGCCCTGCTCGCCGCCGTGGAGCCGTACGCCACCCCCGACCGCGCGCTGTACCACCTGCCCGGCGAGCGCCAGAGCTGGTCGGGCCGTCTCTCCGACGGCCTGGAGGGGTACGCCCGCACCCTCCTGCTGGCCGCCTTCCGCCGTGACGAGACCGCGCTCGGCCGCTACGCCGAGGGCCTCGCCGCGGGCACCGCGGGCGTCTGGCCCCGCATCGAGGACCGCGGCCAGCCCCTGGTCGAGGCCGCCTCGATCGCGCTCGCGCTGCGCCTGACCCGCCCGCTGCTGTGGGACCGCCTGGACGACGCCGTACGGCAGCGGGCCGCGGACTGGCTCGCCGGCGCGCTCACCGCCGAACCCTGGCCGTGCAACTGGGAGTTGTTCCCCGTCACCGTGGGCGGCTTCCTCGCGGAGATCGGTCACGAGCCCGACGCCGCCCGCAAGGCCGTCGACCACGGTCTGGAGCGCATCGAGCAGTGGTACGTCGGGGACGGCTGGTACACCGACGGCGACGGCCGCAAGTTCGACTACTACAACGGCTGGGCCATGCACCTCTACCCGGTGCTGCACGCCTGGCTCGCCGACGACCCCGGCCTGCTCGACCTCTACGGCGGCCGCCTCGAAACCCATCTCGCCGACTACGCCCGCCTGTTCGGCGCCGACGGTGCCCCGATGCACCAGGGCCGCTCCCTCACCTACCGCTTCGCGACGACGGCCCCGCTGTGGCTGGGCGCGCTCACGGGCCGTACCCCGCTGGCGCCGGGGGAGACACGGCGGCTGGCGTCGGGAGCGCTGAAGTACTTCCTGGACCGGGGAGCGGCCGACGACCGGGATCTGCTGAGCCTCGGCTGGCACGGCCCCGACGAGGCGGTCCTCCAGGGCTATTCGGGACCCGCGTCGCCGTACTGGGCGAGCAAGGGCTTCCTCGGCCTGCTGCTGCCCCCGGACCACGAGGTGTGGACGGCGGCCGAGGAGCCGGGCCCGGCGGAGCGCGCGGACGCGGTCACCCCGGTCGCCGCCCCCAACTGGCTGCTCCAGTCCACGCGTTCGGACGGCCTGGTCCGCCTGCACAACCACGGCAGCGAGGACGTCCGCTACGACCCGTACTACACACGGCTCGCCTACTCCACCGTGACGGCGCCCGCCGGCTCCGACAGCGACTTCCCGGACAACAGCGTGATCGTCGGCGGCGACGCGAGCCGTACGGACATCGTGCCGCTGGGCGTCGGGGACGGCTGGGCCGCCTCCCGGCACACCGTCCGCGACGGGGTCACGGTGACCAGCCTGGTGGTGGCCGAGGGAGCCGCCGAGGTGCGGGCGCACCTGGTGGCGGGCGCGGCCCCCGGCACGCCGGTGCGGGTGACGGGCTGGGCGGCACCGGAGGGTGTACGGGTCGAACTCACCGCCTCCGTAGGGCTGTCGGAGGACCTCGAGGGCGTGACGGGCGAGGAGGCGACCCTCTTCGTCGCCCTGGCCCGCCTCAGTGCCGAGCTGGAACCCCCGCACCTCACGGGACTGGTCACCGTGGAGGCGCGGGGGAGTCATGAGCTGGTGGTCCACTGGGCGGCGGGCCCGTCGAGGGTCTTCCGGTTCACGGCGTCAGACGGGCGATCCGCAGGCTCGTCGTGGTCGGTGACGCCCCGGTGAGCCTGGTGCTGTAGGACGGGGTGACGGGCGCGTAGGCCCAGGTGAGCGTCCCGTCCTTGAGGACCGCGACGTCCCCGGTGATCCGGGCGCTCACCACCTTGTCCGCGGACACGAACTTACCGTTCCAGTCGACGAGACGCAGATGCGTGCCGGTGAACGTGCCGGTGCAGGTGCCGGCGGCGCACTTGGCGTTCTTCAGCGACTCCCAGGACAGCAGCAGCTTGTCCTTGCCGTACGGGGCGAGGTGCACGTTCACGTGCTCGGTGCCCTTGGTGTCCGTCAGGTAGAGCGCCTTGCCGGGGCCGGAGTCGCGGTTCTTGAGGAAGGCGATCGCCACCTGGTGGGTGGACGTCTTCGGCGTGACCGTCCAGCCGCGTCCGCTGGAGTCGTCCGGGTTCTTCTTCGCCGAGGCGGCACCCCGGGAGGCGAAGGCGGTGGCGTAGCGTCCGGTCGAGGACTTCACCAGATCGCCGGTACGGCCGGGGAAGGTACCACCGCAGTACCCCGCCCAGCACTGCTCGCGCTGCACCACCGGCGCCACGTCCGGGGCGCCTATCCCGGTGGAGACGAACAGGCCCGAACGCCAGTCGTCGAAGCAGAGGGAGGTGAAGGCGCCGGAGGACTCCGCGTGCAGCGCGATGCCCTCGTTGTGGCTGCACCCCCAGCTCCAGCCGCCGCTCAGCTTGGCGCCCTTGGCACTGACGTACGACAGCTTGTCGCCGTAGTGCCCGTCGGCGAAGCCCCCGGCCCCGTGCACCACGAAGTAGGCACCGTACTTGGTGCCGTTCCAGGTCAGCTGGCCGTCCAGCAACGGGGCGGTGTCGTGGGAGGCGGTACCGGTGAGCTTCCTCGACCAGATCTTCGCGCCGCCCTTGTAGCGGACGATCGCCGCGGCCGTGTCGTGCCACTTGTTGGTGTCGGCGACACGGGTGAGCAGCGCGAAGCCGTCGTTGTGCGCGACCAGTCCGCCGACCTCCTTGGCACCCTTGACGACCGTGTCCGCACCCGAGCGCGCCCCGGCCGAGGTCAGCGGGGTGACGTGGATGCCGTCCGAGGCGGGCCAGGCCACGCGCAGGGTGCCGTCGGGCGCGACCGCGGTGGCGGTACGGTTCCATTCCCGGGTGTCGTTGTAACCCGCCGACAGGTAGGGGTACTTGGCCGGCAGGCTGACCTTCGTGCTGGTGACGGTGAGGGCGGTCGTCGCCGCCCCGGCGGTCGCGTACCACGCCCCGGCGAGCAGCCCGGCCGCCGCCAGTATGCCGATCGCGGGCTTGCGGGCCGCGCGGACCCGGCGGTGACGTGTCGTGCGTCGTGCGGATGTCATGCCCCCAGGTCGCCGCCGGACCCGGGAAGGTTGCCGAAATTCCGTCACACTTTTCTCGGACGTCCACAAGAATCACACCCATGACTTCCAAGATCCGTCACATCACGGTCGACTGCGCCGACGCCTACGCCGTCGCGGCCTTCTGGTCCCAGGTGCTGGACCTGCCCCTGCACGAGGACGACCACCCGGGCGACCCGGAGGCGCTGATCGAGGGCGCGGGCCTGCTCTTCGTCACCGTGCCGGAGGCCAAGACCGTCAAGAACCGCGTCCACCTGGACCTCCAGCCGCAGGACCGCACCCGTGACGAGGAGGTCGAGCGGCTGCTCGCCCTCGGCGCCACGCTGGTCGCCGACCACCGCAGGCCGGACGGCACGGGCTGGGCGCTCCTGGCCGACCCGGAGGGCAACGAGTTCTGCGTGGAGCGCAGCGCGGGGGAACGCGCCCAGTAGGACCGGCCCGGCGTGGACACCTGGCGCGGACACTTCGGCTGCGACCGAAGCGATCCGCGCCTAGCGTCGAAGCATGACCGACACCGCACCTGTCACTACGTCCGTCACCGCACCCGACACACCGGCCCGGCACGTCACCGCCATGGTCGACCACGTGCTCGCCCTGGCCGCCACCTGGACCGCCTGGGACGGCACCCCCGCTCACATCGACGACCGCGTCTACACCCCGCACAAGGCGATCCGCCGGGTGGCCGACCACCTGATCGACCACCTGGCGGAACTGGAGTCCCGGCTGGCGGGTGCCCAGCCCCAGCCCGACCACTGGCACGCCTCCACCGTCACCACCGCCGCCGACCTCGCGCCCTTCACCGCCGAGGACCTCGACGAGGCCCGCAGCCGCCTCACCCGCCTCGCCCGCATCTGGGCCCACCGCCTGGACGCACTGACCGGCGAGCAGCTCGACGCCTCGCCCGGCGAGGGCTGGAGCTTCCGCGAACTCGCCCACCACCTGAACGGGTCCACGTACTACGCCGACGCCGTGGGAGACCTGTCGTGACGGCGTTCGCCGCACTGCACCGCCCGGGCGAGCCCCTGCTCCTGCCCAACGCCTGGGACCATGCCTCGGCGGCGGCCCTCGCGGCCCAGGGCTACGCGGCCATCGGTACGACCAGCCTCGCCGTCGCGGCGGCGGCGGGACTGCCCGACGGTGCCGCCGCGACCCGCGAGGAGACCCTGCGGCTCGCCCTGGCCCTCGGCGCCGGGCCGTTCCTGCTGTCCGTGGACGCGGAGGGCGGCTTCAGCGACGACCCGGACGAGGTGGGGGAGTTGGCGCGCGAGCTGTGGGCCTGCGGCGCCGTCGGGATCAACCTGGAGGACGGCAACGGCCCGGCCGACCGGCACGCGGCGAAGATCGCGGCGGCCAAGTCGGCCGCGCCCGGCCTGTTCGTGAACGCACGCACGGACACGTACTGGCTGGCCGACGGGGAAGGCACGCTGCCCCGCCTGGACGCCTACCGACAGGCCGGTGCCGACGGCGTGTTCGTCCCCGGCCTGACCGACCCGACGCGGATCACCGCCCTGGTCCGGCACCTCGACGTCCCCCTCAACATCCTCTACTCACCGTCCGGGCCCACCGTCGCCCACCTCGCCGAACTCGGGGTGAGCCGGATCAGCCTCGGCTCCCTGCTCTACCGCCGCGCGCTGGGCGCCGCGCTGGACGCGATGGCCGACATCGCCGGCGGGCGCACACCGCCGGGCACGACGCCCTCGTACGACGCCGTACAGGCGCTGGTGCGCCGGCCGAGCTGACCGCGCCTTCAGCGGGGCGGCATCAGCGTTTCGGTGACCCGGTCGGCGAACGCCACGGGATGTTCGAGGGCGCCGAGGTGCCCGCCGGGGAACTCGGTGAGGTTCCCGCCGGTCCGCTCGGCCACCGACGCGGCGGTGTCGTACAGGACTTGGCCCCGGGAATCGGCCCCGGCGGCCACCGTGAGGCGGCCGGGGGAGGCGGTGAAAGCCGGCGCGTACGCGGAGAACGGCTCCAGGACGTGGGCGAGGAACACGGCCATGGGCCCCTCGGCCGACGCCTGTCCCGCCCGCGACCCCTCGATCAGCCGGGCCCGTTGCTCCGTACCGTCCGGCAGCAGCGTCACGCACGGCGGCTCGTGCGCCACCACGTGCCGCAGCCGCCCGGGGTGCCGGGCGAGCAGGTCGAGGGCCGCGATCCCGCCGGAGCTGGTCCCGAGGACGTACGCCGACTCGCCCGCCGCGAGCACCTCCTCCAGCACCGCGGCCGCCCCGTCGCTCCAGTCCGCCGGCCGCTGGTCGGCGACCGGGCAGCCGAGCCGTCCGTGGGCGAGGCCGAGCGGGTCGTACGTCACCACCGTGAACCGCTCGGCCAGCCGTTCGGTGACCGGGCCGAGGCCCATCGGATGACCGGCCCCGCCGGGGACGACGAGCAGGACGGGCCCGCTGCCGGTGACGTCGTAGTGCGGCTCAGCCATGGCTGTTCCCCTCCCGCGGCCAGTGCGCGAGGGCGACGTGCAGGGCGTCGATCGCCCTGTCCCAGGAGGCCTTTACGTCACGGGAGGCGCCGAAGCCGCCGGTGGACTCCAGGGCGCAGTAGCCGTGGAAGGTGCTGCGCAGCAGGCGTACGGCGTCGGTGAGGTCGGGCTCGTCGAGGCCGTAGGCGCGCAGCATGCCGTAGGTGACCTCGGCGGTGCGGCGCATGGCGGGGGAGTCGGCGACGAGGTCCTGGTCGACGCGGATCTGGGTGGCGGCGTACCGGCCGGGCCGTTCGAGGGCGTACTCCCGGTACGCCCCCGCGAAGGCGGCCAGCGCCTCCTTCCCGGCCCGGCCGGCCACGGCCGCCGCGATCCGGTCGACCAGCTCGCCGCCCGCGAACAGCGCGAGCCGGGTGCGCAGGTCCTGCAGATTCCTGACGTGCGAGTACAGGCTCGCGTCCTTCACGCCGAAGCGGCGGGCCAGCGCGGACAGGGTGACGTTCTCGAACCCCGCCTCGTCGGCGAGCTCGGCCGCGGCCGCCACCAGGCGGTCGGCGGTGAGTCCGACGCGAGCCATACCACACCTCCTAGGTTGCCTAGGTGTGATCCTAGGGCATCTAGGTTCAGTGGCTCAGCGGGTTCAGTCGATCGGCGCGTACAGGACGCCCAGCTTGTCGATCTCGTCGCCGGAGCGGCCGGTGAAGCCGGCGATCTGCCAGCCGGACGGGGCCGTGAACGTGGTGGCGTCGGTGGTCGCCGTGCCGGAGGAGAGGCTGCGGCCCTTGTCGGTCGTGAACGCGGCCGAGAAGATCCGGGTGCGGCCGTCCTTCTGGCCCTCGGTCAGCTTCACCGAGGTGAGGTGCTCGCCGGAGGCGAGGGTCAGGGAGGCCGCCGTGCCGCCCGTACCGCCGTGGGACAGGACCGTACCGCCGTCGTGGGTCAGGGACACCGCGTCCAGGCGGGTGCCGCCGCGCAGGGTCAGGGTGCGGGGGGAGACGGCGGACGGCAGGTCGTCGGCGTCGTTGAAGGCCGTGCCGTGCGGACCGCCGAAGAAGTCACTGGCCCGCAGCCTGGAGCTGAGGGTGTACGAGAAGCCGACGGTGTGCGGGAAGTGGTCGGAGAGGTTGCCGCCGGAGGAGTCCAGGAAGGACGCCCATTCGTCGTTGTAGCGGGTCGCGTTCAGGGACACCAGGGGGCTGCTCCGGTAGAGGACCTTGTCGACGACCTCGCAGTCGTTCGTCGGGGCCGAGGTCGGGCACACCAGCGGGTCCGCGCCCTGCGCCGGGGCCGTGCCGCCCTTGACCAGCTTCACCCAGGCGTCCGTGAGCCCGTTGTCGTCCACGAGCGTGCGGATGTTGTCGCCGGTGCGCGTGTAACGGGTGTTCGTGTCACCCATGACGATGACGGCGTTGCCGGCCGAGTTGGCCTGGATGAAGGCGGAGAGCTGCGCGATGTTGGCGCGGCGGGCGGCGAGCGCGTCGTCGGTGTCGTCCGCGTTGGGGTGCGCGTTGTAGAGGTCGACGTAGACACCCTCGGCCAGCCGCACCCGGGCGAGCGTGAAGCCCTTCGGGGTCAGGCAGTTGGTGCCCGTGCAGGCGTTCCACTTGACCCGCTCGAAGTCGTCGAAGGGGTAGCGGGACAGGGTGTTGAGACCGTCACCGAAGGCCGCGCCACCGCTGGTCGCGGTGCGGTAGGGGTGGTCGTCGCCCGCGTACAGGGCCGCGTGGTAGTTGAAGTCCTCCTGGACGTTCACGATGTCGTACGGCGCCAGCCTGGGCGAGATCAGGGGTGTGTTGGTCGCCGGGTGGCTCGAGCTCAGGCCCTCGGGGAGGCCCGCGACGTTGTACGTCAGCACGTTGAACGTGCCCGACGCGGCGGCGGAGTCCGCCTGGGCCGGAGCCGCTGCCGTGGCCGAGAGCCCGGCCAGGGCGAGCGTGCCGGCTACGAGGGTGCCGATGAGTCTTCTCATGGTGGGGGTGTCTCCGCTCGGGGGAGAGTGGGAGGAAGATGAACGATGCTCAGGTTGATGCCAACGGCGGTGACGCACAAGGCCTGTTGGGGAAACTGTGAATGATCGACCGTCATCCGTTCACCCCCGTGTAGTGATCGAGGCTCCACCGCCACAGCACCCTGGACAGCAGGTACGCGACCGCACCGACCAGTGGTGACGCGGCCGCCAGCCAGTACGGGGCCCCTGCGTGGTGGCCGTGGCCCGTGAGGACCGCCGCCGGGAAGTAGGCGACGAACGCCAGCGGCAGGCCGAACGTCAGGAAGCCGCCCACCGCCTTCGGCAGGACGTTCAGCGGGTAGCTGCCGAAAGTGCCGAGCAGCTCCTCCAGCCAGCGGCCCCAGTAGTCGGCGGCCGGGAAGCGCAGCGAGGCGCAGGCCACCACCGTGAACAGGGCCGCCTCCAGCAGCATCCCGCCGAGCACGGCGGCGACCAGGTACGCGATCCGGCCGGCCGTCCAGTCGAGGTCACTGCGGCTCAGCGCGCCCACCATCAGACCCGACGCCACCGTCAGGTCGCCGATCGCGTTGGTCGGGAAGTACTGCAGCTGGACCTGGCGGTGGACCGGCATGGGACGCAGCAGGTACCCGTCGATCTTCCCCTCCTGGATGAACCGGCCCAGACCGTGCACCCGGCCCAGGAACAGCACGAACAGACCGTGCGCCAGCATCCGCGTCGCCGGGATGAGCAGGACGTCGCTGCTGTCCCAGCCGCCCATCCCGGTGAACCGGGTCAGCAGCACCGTCGCGAAGACGATCACCGCCACCTGCCAGACCGCACCGATCGCGATCATCATCAGGAACTCGGAGCGGTACTCCAGCTGGGCGCGGAAGTTGAGGCGCGTGATGCGCCAGGCGATCCGGACGGCGTTCACGCTCATCAGCCTCCTTGCGAGACGACACGGCGGCCGGCCCGCCGCCACAGGAACCGGGTCAGG
Organism: Streptomyces sp. NPDC020299; assembly: GCF_044387825.1. Classification (NCBI taxonomy): domain Bacteria; kingdom Bacillati; phylum Actinomycetota; class Actinomycetes; order Kitasatosporales; family Streptomycetaceae; genus Streptomyces; species Streptomyces sp. NPDC020299. Next base: position 291,083 of record NZ_JBIRWL010000009.1, on the reverse strand, counting down.
AACCGCAGGGCCACCACCCAGCCGGCCTGGACGGCGAGCTGGGCGCCCGCGTCCGCCAGCGGGATACGGCCCACGTACAGCGAGAGCGGCACGCTCAGCGTGGCCTGGAAGGGCAGGAAGCCGCTCATCGCGATGAACCAGTGCGGGAAGAACCACAGCGGCGCGTACACGCCGGCCAGCAGGTTCTGCGCGAAGATCAGGATCAGCATGGCGGCGCCGTTGCGCAGCGTCCAGAAACACAGCTGGTCGATGACGAGCATGATGTAGTACAGGACCCACTGGCCCAGCAGCAGGCTCAGCGCGAACACCCCGGCGACGGCCGCCGACTCGGGCGGCTCCACCACCCCGGCCGCCAGACAGACCAGGTATCCGGTCGACGCCCAGGCCAGCCCGTACAGCTGCTCGCCCAGGGCCCGCATCGCGTAGTAGCGCTGGGGCGGCAGCGGGCGCAGGTACCAGTAGACGATGGTGCCGAAGTGCATGTGCTGCATCACGGTGTCCCGGCCCGCGTACTGGTCCAGTTCCCGCAGCCGGGAGGCGAGGACGGCCAGGACGGCGTAGGTGACCGCCTGCCCGCGGTCGAGGCCCGCGGTGGTGCCGGTCTGCGCGTACAGACCGCGCCAGAGGGACGCCACGAGCACCACCTGCACGGTGAGCCGGAGCAGGGCTCCGGTGATCCGCGGCGGGGTGAGCAGCTCGCCGAGCGGGGTGACGCGGGCAGCGCGCCAGCCGTGCAGGACGGCCATCACACCGTCTCCGTCTCGAAGTCGGCGTGCGACGCGTACGCCGCCCGCATCACGTCCTCGAGGTCCGCTTCGTCGATCGCGATGTCGGTGATCTCGTACCGTTCGACGACCAGCTTCAGCGCCTGGTGGACGGCCGGGGCGTCCGCGCCGTCCGGGCCGAACACCACCTGCGCTCCCTCACGGCGCACCAGCGCGATCCCCGGCAGCGGCTCGGCCACGGCGTGCGGGTCGGCGAGCGTCGCCCGCACCTGCCAGGTCGAGCCGAACGTGCGGCGGATCTCGTCGAGAGTGCCGTCGAGCATCAGCCGCCCGTGGTTGATCAGCACCACGCGCTCGGCCAGCCGCTCGACCTCCGTCATGTCGTGGGTGGTCAGCAGGACCGTGCGGCCGCGCTCCTCGACCTGGTTGCGCAGGAACTCCCGCACCTGCTCCTTCACCACCACGTCCATGCCGATGGTCGGCTCGTCCAGGAACACCACCGGCGGGTCGTGCAGCAGCGCCGCCGCGAGGTCGCAGCGCACCCGCTGCCCCAGGGAGAGGTGACGCACCCGGGTGTCCCAGAACGAGGACAGCTCCAGCAGCTCGTCGAACTCCCTCAGCCGGGCAGCGTGTTCGGCCTGCGGCACCTCGTAGATGTCCCGCAGGATCGCGAAGGACTCGCGCACCGGCAGGTCCCACCACAACTGGGTGCGCTGCCCGAACACCGCCCCGATGTTGCGGGCGTTGCGCTCGCGTTCCTCGTACGGCACCACGCCCGCGACGCGCGCCTCGCCGGCGGTCGGGGTGAGGATGCCGGTCAGCATCTTGATGGCGGTGGACTTGCCCGCGCCGTTCGGGCCGAGCAGGGCGAGGAGTTCACCCGGGGCCACGTCGAAGGAGATGTCGGAGACGGCGTGCTTGGCGACCCGCTCGGGGTTGACCAGGGACCTGAGGGCGCCCGCGAAACCGGGGCGGCGGACGGTGGTGTGGAAGGTGCGGGAGAGACCGCGAACCTCGATGTTACCGGTCACATTCATGGCCAGAGATGTCTCCTTCGACGGCGAGGGCGGGCGGGGTGGGTGGGACGGAAAGCGGAACGGGACAAGCCCACACCCGCGTACGTCACCGGCGCCACTCCTTTTACGGGGCGCCTTGTCGTACGCGGGTGCGTGGGATCGTGTTTTTCAGGAACCGTGCCGGGCCGTCAGGCCCCCGTCGCCCGTCCGGACCGCGAGAAGACGAACGAGAACTCGGCGGGCTCGGCGAGCAGGTAGTACTGCGGCAGCGGGCCGGGACCGCAGGACGCGGAGCCGATGCCGTGCTGGCCGTGGTCGAGGTGGACCCACACCGTCTCACCCGGGGTGAGGTCGGTGCGGTGGGTCGCGGCGTCCAGCTGCTCGGTGGTCCAGCGCCGGGCGCTGAAGAAGAACTCCGGGTCGCCCTCGATGTGCAGTCCGCCGAGTTCCGCCCAGCGGACGTCGGCGCGGGCGCCGTTCTCCTGCGGACGTACATACGGTGTCTGCATACCGTCGACCGTCGACTGCCAGCGCCCGACCATCGACGCCGCCCGGGTGTCCGGGTACGCCTCGCCGGGGCCGCCGCCGAACCACGTCACCGCGTCGGTGTCCGCGCCGGTCAGCCCGAAGCGGATGCCGAGCCGGGGCAGCGGCGCCGTCCAGTCGCCTTCCGGCGTCACGGACACGGTCAGCTGTAGACGATCTCCGTCGGACGTCCATCGGTATACCGTCGACAGCCCCACCTCCCAGGCGGCCGGTGCCACCCGGGTCCGCACGGTGAGCGAGTCCTCGCCGGTCTCCACCCCGTCCAGGCGGTGCCGCACGCGGTGCAGGCCGAGCTTGCGCCACACCTCGGCGTGGCGGATGTCGGTCTGCCAGGCCGCGCCGTCGTCGTTGTCGGTGGTCGCCCGCCACACGTCGAGACGCAGACCGGTGACCTCCACCCCGCCCACCGAACGCAGCGCCCCGGTGCGGGCGTCGAAGGTGCCGGGGCCCAGCGTGATGACCCCGTCGCCGAGCACGGGCCGGCCGGTGGCGGCGACGGACGGCGCCTGCCGGGCGGAGACGGCGAACTGTCCCCAGCCCACCACATGGCCCTTCGGCCCCCACGCCGTGTCGGCGGCGAGCGACGCCCGTACCGTCCACTGCGTCTCACCGCTTCCGGCCACGGGCGGCTCCGGCAGCTTCACGTCGGCCGACTCGCCGGCGGCGAGCACCGGCATGGACAGCGGGCCCGACTCGACCGTCTCGCCGTCCACCTGGAACGACCACTCGAAGGCCAGCGCGGACAGGTCGGCGTAGTCGTGCTTGTTGGTGATCCGCACGGTCCCGTTGGCGAGGTCGCCCTCGATCCGGACCGGTTCGATCACCTTCTTGTACTCGATCAGACCGGGGGTGGGCTGCCGGTCGGGGAAGATCAGCCCGTCGCAGACGAAGTTGCCGTCGTGCAGTTCCTCGCCGAAGTCGCCGCCGTACGCGAAGCCGTACCGCTCGTCCTTGACGCCGTGGTCGATCCACTCCCAGATGAAGCCGCCCTGGAGCCGGTCGTACGCCTCGAAGATCCGCTGGTAGTCGGCGATGCCGCCGGGGCCGTTGCCCATGGCGTGGCCGTACTCGCAGAGGATGAAGGGGAGTTCGCGGCGCTTGTGGGTGCCGCCGTCCAGGTCCTTGCCGATCTCCTCGACCTCGGCGTGACTGGCGTACATGCGTGAGTACATGTCCGTGTCACGGCAGTTGATGTCGCCCTCGTAGTGCACGAGCCGCGAGGAGTCCCGGCCGTGGATCCACTCGGCCATGGCGGTCAGGCCGCGGCCGGTGCCCGCTTCGTTGCCCAGCGACCAGATGACCACCGACGGGTGGTTCTTGTCGCGCTCGACCATGCGGGCGGCGCGGTCCAGCAGCGCCGGGGTCCAGCGGTCGTCGTCGACGGGGTTGTCCCGCCACTCCTGCTCGGTGAACCCGTGCGTCTCCAGGTCGCACTCGTCGATCACCCACAGCCCGTACTCGTCGCACAGGTCGAGGAAGGCCGGGTGCGGCGGGTAGTGGGAGGTGCGGACGGCGTTGATGTTGTGCCGCTTCATCAGCAGCACGTCCTCGCGCATGGTCTCCAGGTCGAGGGCGCGGCCCTTCTCCGGGTGCCATTCGTGCCGGTTGACGCCCTTGAACAGGACGGCCTTTCCGTTGACCTTGATCAGGCCGCCGTCCAGTTCGACGGTGCGGAAGCCGATGCGCAGCGGCACGCGCTCGCCCTCGGTGACCAGGACACCGTCGTACAGCTTCGGCGTCTCCGCCGTCCATGCCTCGACCGGCACCGTCACCGGCTCGCCGGTCGCGACATCGATGTCCAGGGCGGGCACGGTCACCCGCCCGTCGACATCGGAGTCGACGCGCAGGGTGCCCTCGCCCGTGGTGTGGTCGTAGGAGGCGTGCACGAAGAAGTCGAGGACGGAGCCCGCCGGGCGGTGCAGCAGCGTCACGTCACGGAAGATGCCCGGCAGCCACCACTGGTCCTGGTCCTCCAGGTAGGAACCCGCCGACCACTGGTGGACCCGGACGGCCAGTACGTTGCCGGCGGGCTTCAGCAGATGGCCGACCGCGAACTCGTGCGGCAGCCGGGAACCCTTGAACTCGCCGATGTCCGTGCCGTTCAGCCAGACCCGGGCGCAGGACTCGACGCCGTCGAAGCGGATCACCGCTCCGCCGTCCTGAAGGTCCCAGCCCTCGGGGAGGTCGAAGTACCGGAGGTGGTCACCGGTGGGGTTCTCGGTCGGGACCCGGGGCGGGTCGACCGGGAAGGGGTAGAGGTGGTTGGTGTAGATGGGCAGGCCGAACGCGCCGTCGCCCTGGAGCACCCAGTGACCCGGGACCGTGACCTCGGCCCAGCCCTCGGCGGCGTACCCCTCCTCGGCGAACGAGTCGTCCTCGGCGTCGGCGGTCGGCGACACACGAAGCCGCCAGCCGCCGTTCAGGGAAAGTGACTTCGCATCCGAGGAGGCGTACCAGGCGCGGGGCGGAAGAGCCCCGCTGCCGGGCGACACGTCCTCGACGTAGTCGATGGCCGTGGTAGTGCGGAAAGACATCGGTCTCCAGGTCTTCAGAGGCAGGTCGGGACGGCGGGCGTCAGCCCTTGATGCCGGTCTGCGCGATCCCCTGCACCAGCCAGCGCTGGAGGAAGAGGAACACGAACAGCAGGGGCAGGATGGAGATGGCGGTGGCCATGAAGATGAGGTGGAAGTTGACGGTCTGGTTGGTCATGAAGGACGAGAGCGCGACCTGGACCGTCCAGGAGCTCGGGTCCTGAGCCATGACCAGCGGCCACAAGAAGGCGTTCCACGCGCTGATGAACGTGATCGTGGCCATCGCCGCGAAGAAGTTCAGCGAGTTGGGTACGACGATCCGCCAGTACGCGCCCCAGTAGCCGAGCCCGTCCACGCGTGCCGCCTCCTCCAGCTCCTTCGGGAACCCGAGGAAGTACTGCCGGAAAAGGAAGCAGGTGAAACCACTGAACAGGCCCGGGATGATCAGACCGCGGTAGGTATCCACCCAGCCGAGGGACGAGACCAGCACGAAGCTGGGCACGAAGGTGACGGCCGTGGGGACCATCAGGGTCGCCAGGACCAGGTAGAAGACCTTGTTGGCGTGCCTGTAGGGGATGCGGGCCAGGCCGTAGCCGGCCAGGGAGCACACCAGGAGGGTGCCGAAGGTGGTCAGGACGCCGATGACCAGCGAGTTCACCATGGACTTGCCGAACTCGACCGTCGGGTCGTCGAACAGCTCGGTGATGTTGCCCCACTGGAAGGAGGGGAGCAGCTTCCAGTTCTCGCCGGTGATCTCCGGGTCCGTGGAGAGGGCGTTGCGGACGATCAGGTAGAAGGGGATCAGGAAGAACAGGGCGGCGACGCTGACGGCGACGTACAGGCCCGTGTTGCCGAGGACGCCCCGGCCCTTGTTGCGCTGCTTGCCGGCCTGAGGTGCGGTGGTGGTCACTTGGACTCGTCCCCCCTTCCGAAGCCCATGAACTTGCCCTGCAGCAGGGTCACGAGGCAGATGAGCAGGGACAGGATGACCGCGCCCGCGCTGCCGGCGCCGTAGTCCTGGCTCGTGCCGAGAGCTGATTTGTAGAGCACCATGAGCGGTGTCTGGGCCCAGGTCGCCTTCTGCCCGATGAGGTTGAAGAACTCGTCGAACGCCTGGTAGGCGGCGATCAGCAGCAGCAGGATCACCGCGGTCGAGGTGGCCCGCAGCTGGGGCAGCGTGATGTGCCGGAAGGTCTGCCAGCCCGGCTTGGCGCCGTCGATGGCGGCGGCCTCGTACAGCTCCGCCGGGATGTTCTGCAGCGCCGCCAGGAACAGGATCATGTAGAAGCCGGCCTGGATCCACAGCCGCAGTGAAACGATGACCACCCAGTACCAGGGCGGGCTCGGGTCGGACAGGTAGGCGATGTTGTCGACGCCGAACCAGCCGAGGAAGGTGTTCATCAGACCGAAGCGGACACCGGTGAAGATGGACATCTTCCAGATCAGCGCGGCGGCGACGTAGGAGACGGCGGTCGGCAGGAAGAACACCGACCGGAAGAAGGCCCGCATGAACCGCAGCCGGTGCACCAGCAGCGCGAGCCCCAGCGACAGCGCCCACGTCGTCGGCACGATGAACGCGGCGAACACGGTGAACGTCACCAGCGAGTCGGGGAAGTCGCTGTTGGTGAGGATCTGCTTGTAATTGTCGAAGCCGATGAAGTTGCTCGGCGTGACGGTGTACCGCGCGTCGAAGAAGCTGAGCCAGACGCTCCAGACGATCGGCACGAAGACGAAGATCACCAGGCCGATGAGGAAGGGCCCGGTGAAGAGCCAGAAGTTGAACGTCGGGTTGCCCCGCAGGCCCCGCCCCGGCCGGGCCTTGGAGGCCTTGGCCGGGGCGGGGGTCCGGGCGACCCCGAGCTTGGTGGTGGTCGACATGTCGTGGTCCGTTCGTGGTCCGCTCGGGCCTAACCGAACAGCTTCTTCAGCTCGACCTTGACCTTCTTGTCACAGGTGTCGAGCGCGGCCTCCGGGTTGCCGTTCTTACGGACGGACGAGGCGATCACGTCGGTGAACGCGGTCTGCATGGTCTGGTCCCAGGCGATGTTGTCGAAGTGACCGAAGTCGGTGAAGAGCTTCACGCCCTCAGCCGGCAGACCGGACTTGAGCTTGGTGGCCTGGGCGGCGATCGAGGCGCGCGGCGGGATGTGGAAGCCGTAGGACAGCGCCCAGTCCTCCTGGTACTGCTTCTGGTCGATCCACAGCCACTTCACGTACTCCTTGGCCGCGTCGACGTCCTTGCCCTTGGCGTTGACGAAGACCGACCAGCCGCCGTTGTAGACCGACTGCTTGCCGGCGCTGCCGATCTTCGGGAACGGGAAGATGCCGAGGTCGTCGCCGAGCGTCTTCTGCATCACCGGCATGGACCACATGCCGCCCCACTGGATGGCACACAGGCCCTGGTCGAGAGCGGACGGGTCCCACCAGTCGGTCGGGGCGTCCAGCAGCACGTGACCGCTCGTGAACAGGGTCCGGAGCTTCTTCAGGCCCTCGACGACGCCGTCCGTGTGGTAGGCGATCTGGTTCTTCTCGTCGAGGGTGTTGGCGCCGGCCGAGAAGATCAGGGCGTTCTGGATCGCGCTGAAGTCGTTGCCGAGGTAGACGCCCTTGACCTTGTTGGTGGTGAGCTTGGCGGCGGCCTCGAGCAGCTCGTCGAGCGTGGTCGGGACGTCGACCTTGGCCTTCTCCAGCATCGACTTGCGGTAGTAGAAGAACTGCGGGTCGTCGATCATCCGGATGCCGTAGATCTTGCCGTCGACCGTGTGCGACTTGATGTCGTTCTGGTTGAAGTCGTCCTTGACCGGGTCGATGAGGTCGGTCAGGTCGGCCACCTGGCCGCTCTTGACCATCTGCAGCTGCGGGTGGAACTCGAAGACGTCGGGGGCCTTCTTGGTGAGCAGGGCGGCGAAGAGCGCGGACTCGAAGTTGTTGCCCGTGACCCAGTTGGTGCTGACGTTGGCCTTCTTGTAGGCCGCCGCGTACCGCTTGATGGCCTGCTCGGTGCCCGCCTCGCCGTACGCGTGGAAGTACTGCACGAGCTGCTTGCCCGAGCCGCTCCCGCCTCCACGGCCGTTGTTGCCGCCGCACGCGGCCAGCGTGCCTGCAGCGGCCAGGCCCGCGGCGGCCCTGAAGATCGAACGGCGGTCCCAGTTGCTGCTGCTCATTGCCGACATGCTGACGTCCTTGTCTCGAAGTGCGGCTGCGGCTCTACGGCTCAGCGCGATGTGGCTCAAAAGCTGTTGTTGCGGTGCCGGACGTTAACCTTCGGCTAAGGCTTCGGCAAGGGGTTGGACGAAGTCTGTTCGAAGCGTTGTGTCTGGTTCGGAATCGCGAACAAGGGTGAAGGGCAGTGCGGTTGAGGGCCGCCGGGTCGGGGGGCTGGCCGGCGGCCCTCGGTCGGGGGGTGGCTAGGCCCTGTTCCAGACCTCGTTGGAGCCGCCGTTGCAGCTGTAGAGGACCACCTTGCTGCCGTCGGCGGTCGCCTGTCCGCTGACGTCCAGGCACTTGCCCGACGCCTTGCTCAGGATCTGGCCGTTGGCGTTCAGCAGCCAGCGCTGGCTCGCGTCACCGGTGTAGGCGGCCGATGCCGTCAGACCGGCGCTCCCGGCCGTCAGATAGCCGTTCGGGCCCTTCAGGGCGCCCCTGGCGTCGTACGACCACGACTGCCCGGCCTCGCCGGTGCAGGTGCTGATCGCGGCCCCGGTGGAGTTCGCCGTCAGGCACTTGCCGGACTGCTTGCCCTGCCAGGCGCCGGTCACGGCCGATTCGGCGTGCCCCTTCTGGTCGAAGACGTACGTCGTCACGGACCGGGCGGCGAGCGTGGTGGACACCGTGCCGTCACTGACGGCCGGCTTGGCGACGTCCGCCCAGTCCTCGGTGGCCGAGGTGCGGACGGCCTCCCTGGCCCGCTTGGGTGCCTTGTTGTTGAAGTGCAGGTTCAGGGCGGTGTCGGTGGTGTTGTGGTTGTTGACCACGACGACCCACTTGCCGTCCCGGTCGTACGACGACACCTCCACGCCGGCCGGCGCCCCGGTCACGTTGTGGGCGACCGAGCCCGGCTTCACGAACTTGCTGTACTGGCCGAGCGCGTAGTACCGCTTGGTGAAGTACAGCGTCTGGTTGCCGTTCGTCGCGTAGTCGGGGTCGTAGTAGATCAGGCCGTCGTTCCAGCCCTCGTCGTTCCTCGCGGACGGGTCGCTGCCGTACCCGCTCGCGAGCGCCACCCACCACTGGAACGCCGAGTCGTGGGAGCTCGCGAAGTCCTTGTAGACGATCCGGGACATCAGCAGGGCGTTGTCGATGGTCGGGTCGTACTCCTGGTTCCAGCCCGTCGAGCCCTTGCCGAAGCAGCAGATCTCGGTGGCCCAGGACTTCGTGCCGACCGACTTCGCCGTCTCGTAGACGTTGCCGAGCTGGCCGTCGCTGGGGTTGTTGTACGTGTGGTGGGCGAGCGCCGACACGTACTGCGCGGTGTCCGGCTGCGATATCCACTGCGGGAGCTCGGAGGTGAACTGCGTCGTCTTGCTGGACTCGTCCGCGATGATGCCGGTCTTCTGGTGCCGTGCCCTCTGCTCGGCGCCCAGCGCGCGCACGATGTCGTCACGCTGGTCGACCGGTACCGGCATGCCTTCCTGGCCGCAGTCCGCGAAGCTGTTGTCCGGCTCGTTGAAGGGGCTGATGTAGTCCAGCCGGGCACCCGTGCGGGCGAAGTGGTCGGTGACGTCGGCGACGTACTTGGCGAAGTCCGACTCGTTCTCCGCCTTCAACTGGCCGCCGCAGCTCTGCCCGTTCGTCGTCCACTGGGCGGGCGCGCTGTTGACGAAGCCGATCAGGTCCTCGACGCCGTACTTCGCGGCGTAGTCGAGGAACGTCCGGCCGCCCTTGTCCTTGCTCCAGTCGTAGCTGCCGTCGGACTTCAGGAAGTCCTCGGCGGCCCGGGCCGGCGTGGTGACGGCGACACCGCCACCGCCGATGTTGTAGCGGTACGAACTCAGGTCCAGCCCTTTGGAGGAGAACAGGAGCTTCGCCACCCGGGCCTGGACCTTGGGCGAGAAGTGCTGCAGGTCGTTGACCCACCAGGCGCCCGACGCACCGATGTCGTCGATCGTCTGGGCGGCGTGTGGGGAGACTTCGGCCGCCGTGGGGGTGGCGGCCGAGGAGGGCGGAGCGGATATCAGGGGTCCCGCGACGGCGAGCGCCGCCGCGGCGGTCAGAAGAACCGGTCTGCTGCGATGGGGGTGAGGCATGTGCATCCCTTCCGTCGTCATGAAGGTGGTGCGGTACGGCTCCTTGCGGGGGTGGTGCGTTTAGCGGTCCTCTGTCCCACCGACTGCAGGGCACCCTCCAGCGCGAACGTCGCCGCGCCCAGGCATGCCGGATCGGTGGGAATGGGGGAGAGGACGATCTCGGTGGCGGCGAACGGCCGCTTCAGCGCGTGCCGTGCGACGGCCTCGCGCACTTCGTGCAGCAGCGGTTCGCCGAGCCTGCGGGCGACCCAGCTGCTGAGCACGACCACTTCGGGGTTGAGGACGTTGACCAGGTTGGCGATGCCCGCGCCGATGTAACGGGCCGTCTCTCTCACGACCTTGAGGGCTACGGGATCGCTCGCCTCCACGCCGCGGGCCAGCGCGTCGATGGTGGCGGTCTGGTCCTCGGGGTGCAGCAGCGGGCTCTGCGGGCTCAGCTCCCGCAGGTTCAGCATGATGCCGGGCGCGCCGACGTAGGCCTCCACACAGCCGTGGTTGCCGCAGCGGCACAGCCGCCCGTCCAGGACGAGCGTGGTGTGGCCCCACTCGCCGGCGCTGTTGCTCACTCCCCGGTACAGCCCGCCATGGAGCGCGAGCCCCGCGCCGACGCCGGTCCCGAGGTTGACCACCACCGTGTCCCCGCGCCCGCGTGCCGCCCCGAACCACATCTCGGCGACCGCGCCGGCGCGCAGCGGATTGTCCAGGTAGAGGGGGTAGGCGATGACCTCGGACAGCAGGTCGAGCAGGGGTACGTCGTGCCAGTCCCAGTTGGGCGCGTACTCCGAGACGCCGGTGTCCCGGTCCACCTGCCCCGGCACGCTCACCCCGACGCCGAGCACCCGCGCGCCCTCGATGCCGGCCTGCGCGACCACGGAGCCGACGGCGGCGGCGACATGGCTGACCACCTGCGCCGGCAGGCTCTCGCCGGGGCGCATGTCCTCGTCGGCGCGGGCGAGCACGTTCAGCGCGAGGTCGAACAGCTCCACATGGACGTACGTCTCCGCGATGTCCACGCCGATCAGCGCGCCCCCGGACGCGTTGACGGCCACGAGACCCCGAGGGCGGCCGCCCGCGGAGTCCTCGAACCCGACCTCGGTGATCATCCGCAGCTCGAGCAGCTCACCGACGAGCGTGGCGACCGTGGCCAGGCTCAGCCCGGTGGCGGCCGCCAGCTCCTGCCGGGAGGTGGGCGAGTGGGCGATGATCTGGCGCAGCACCTCGTAGCGGTTCGCGGTGCGGATGTCACGTGATGTGCGCTTCACAGGGTTGCCCCCAGTCCCTTCAGCTCAGGCGGCCGGGGCACGTCGGCACCGGCGCGGCGCAAGATTATGGTCTGCGGGGACTTTCGACAAGGGGTTAGGAAAGGGGCTTTATAAAGTCCGCCGCTCTTCAGGTGCCGAGGGCATCCCGCACGAAGGCGTTGGTGAACTTGCCGGTGGGGTCCAGGGAGCGGGCCAGCGCCAGGAAGTCGGCGATGCGTGCATACCGTCGACGGAGATCGTATGCCGACATCGCATACACCTTCCCCCAGTGCGGCCGCGGCTCGAAGGCGTCCAGCACCTCCTCCACCCGCCGCACCACCGGCAGCACCGCCGCCGCGTTCTCGAGCCAGGTGAAGTGGACGGCCACCGAGTCCCGCCCGTGGGCCGGGCTCAGCCACTGCCGGTCGGCGGCGACCGTCCGCACCTCGCACGTCTGCAGTACGGGGGCCACGGTCTGCCGTATCCCGTCGATCGCAGACAGCACATCGAGGGCGGACGACCGCGGCAGCAGATACTCCGACTGCAACTCCGCCCCGCTGCTCGGCGTGAACTCCGCCCGGAAGTGCGGCAACCGCTCGTGCCACGGCCCCGGCACCCCGAACTGCCCGGTGCAGTTCTCCGCCGGCATGCCCGGCACCGGATGCAGTGCCACGGTCGCCGGCGTGGCCCACGGGAAGTCCACCGGCGCCTGGTCGGTGCGCCGCTTTACCCACACCTGCCGGAATCCCGCCGCCCGGGCGTCGGTGAACAGGCTCACGCTGTACGCGGCCCCCGCCACCGCCTCGAAGTCCAGCCCGTCCAGCGGCAGTTCCGTGAACAGGTGCTGTTCCACCTCGTACGCCGGTTCCAGCTCCAGGGTCAGCGCGGTGACCACGCCCAGCGCTCCCAGGGAGGTCACCGCGCCGTCGAAGCCCTCCTCCCCGCGCGCGAACGTCACCGTCGACCCGTCCGCGACGACCAGCTCCACCGCGCGCACCGCCGCGGCCAGCGGCCCGTTGCCGACCCCGGAGCCGTGCGTGCCGGTCGCCACCGAACCCGCCACCGAGATGTGCGGCAGCGACGCCATGTTGGGCAGGGCGAGGCCGTGCGCGTGGACGGCGCGGGCCAGTTCCGCGTACCGGACGCCGCCCGAGACCCGTACCGTGCGGGCCGCGGTGTCCACGTCGAGCACCGGCGGGAGACCGGCGATCGACAGCAGGACGCCGTCGGGGCCCGGGTCGGCGATCGTGTTGAAGGAGTGCCCGCTGCCCAGCACCCGCACCTTCGTGCTCCCGGCCACCAGGGCCCTCAGCGCGTCGAGCGAGTGCGGACGGTGCAACTCCCTGGCCGTGTAGGTGATGTTGCGCGCCCAGTTGGTGACCGCCTGAGTCATCCCTGCCCCTCCCGGTGACTGCGTGTCCATGACTGCGTGTCCATTGACCCTCTCATTCGCCGCCGCCTACCGTAGAGACCGGTTGCTATCCATGCGTCACCGAGCCGGAAGGCCACTTCCTTGCCCGAGCGTCCCCAGGCACTGTTCGCCATGACGGACCAGAACGTGCCGCACATCTTCCCGCCGGAGGTGCTCGCGCGGCTGCGCGAGCACGTAGAAATCGATCCCACTCTGGTGGCGCGGGACTTCACCGACCCACGGATCCGGGAGGCGCTCGCCCGCACCGAGGTCCTCATCACCGGCTGGGGCTGCCCCCGCCTGGACACGGCCGCCCTCGACGCGGCCCCCAGGCTGCGCGCGGTGCTGCACGCGGCCGGCTCGGTCAAGGGCTTCACCACCGAGGAGGTCTTCAAGCGCGGCATCGCGGTCTCCTCTGCCGCCGCCGCCAACGCGCTGCCCGTCGCCGAGTACACCCTCGCCATGATCCTGCTCGCCGGGAAGGACGTCTTCGGCTACCGCGACCAGCTCCGCACCCGCCGCGAATTCCCCTACGGCGACATCCTCCCCGGCATCGGCAACTACGGCCGCCGCGTGGGCATCGTCGGCGCCTCCCGCATCGGCCGCCGGCTGATCGAGCTGCTGCGCCCCTACGACCTGCGGGTGACTCTCGCCGACCCCTACGTCGACGAGGCGGAGGCCGCCCGGCTCGGCGTCCCCCTCCTCACGCTCGGCGAACTGCTGCGCACCTCGGACATCGTCACCGTGCACGCCCCCGAGACCCCGGAGACCCGGCACCTCCTCGGCGCCCGCGAACTCGCCCTGATGCCCACCGGCTCGGTCCTGATCAACACCGCGCGCGGTTCGCTCGTCGACCACGACGCCCTGGTCACCGAGCTGCGCACCGGACGGGTGAGCGCCATCCTCGACGTCACCGACCCCGAGCCGCTGCCCGCCGGCTCGCCGCTCTTCGACCTGCCCAACGCCTTCGTCACCCCCCACCTCGCCGGCTCCCAGGGCAACGAGGTGGCCCGCCTCGGACAGACGGTCGTGGACGAGGCCGAACGGCTCGTGAACGGAAGCGGGCTGGCGTACGCGATCGACCACACCGTGCTGGAGCGGGCGGCGTGACCACGGCCAGGCGGACGCAGACGGCGGGCGGCGACACCTCGACCGTACGGGACGTCGCGGCCCGCGCCGGGGTCTCCGCCTCGACCGTCTCCCGCGTCCTCGGCGGCACCTACCCGGTGGCCGAGACCACCCGCGCCAGGGTCCTCAAGGCCATGCGCGAACTGGACTACGTGGTCAACGCGCACGCCCGGGCCCTCGGCGGCGCCACCAACAAGACGGTCGCCTTCGTCGTCGACGACGTCACCGGCCCCTTCTACGCCCACATCGCGCGCGGGGTGGAGGAGCAGGCCTCCGCGGAGGGCCGGCTGTGCATGCTGTGCACCACGCACGGCGACCCGCGCCGCATCCTCGCCGTCGTCGAGACCATGCGCGAGCAGCGGGCGGACGCGGTGATCGTGGTCGGCGGGGCCTGGGAGGACAAGGCCTACCAGGACCGCATGACCCACTTCGCGCACGCCCTCGACCGGGCCGGCTCCCGGCTGGTCCTGGTCGGCCGCCCGCCGCTCGGGCCGGGAGTGCCCGCCACGGTCGTCGACTACGACAACGAGGGCGGCGCCTTCGCCCTGACCACCCATCTGCTGTCCGCCGGCCACCGGCGCATCGCCTACCTCGGCCGGGTCCCCGGCCTGTCCACCAGCGGCCAGCGCGTCCGCGGCTTCACCCGGGCGCACGAACTCCTCGGCCTGGCCCCGGATCCCGCCCTGATCCTCGACGGTGCCTTCTCCCGCTCGTACGGCTACCGGGCCACCTGCGAACTCCTGGACGACGGGAGGGAGTTCACCGCGATCTTCGCCGCCACCGACATGATCGCCACCGGGGTGGTCCAGGCCCTGCGCGAGGCGGGCCGGCGCATCCCCGACGATGTGGCGGTCGCCGGGTACGACGACATCCCGGTCGCCCGCGACGTGTATCCCGCGCTCACCACCGTGCACGTCCCCCAGGAGGAGCTGGGCCGCGCCGCCGTCCGCCTGGCCCTGCACCGCGACGAGCTGCCCGACGGCCAGCATCTGGTGCTGGGCACCCATGTGGTGCTGCGGGAGTCGACGCGGCGGGCGGACGGCTGACCCCGCCCTCCGCGGCGGCCGACGCGCCCGTGGGGGGACCCGGCCGGGCAGTCGTACAGGCGGGGGCATACCGTGAGGAGTCGAACGCCTGAGCCGGGAGGAGACACGGGATGGGCAGCCGCACCGCGCTGGTCGAGGATCTGATGGAGAGGTTCCCGCACGTACCGCGGGAAGCCGTCTTCAAGGAGGACCTGCTCCGCGGCGGGGTCGCCTTCGACGCGTCCGCGCTCTCCGACAACGAGAGCGGCGAGGTCAAGCCGAAGTCGTACTTCATCTTCTCCTTCGACCACGGCACCCTGCCCGAGCTCGGCGAGGCTGCGCTGCGCCGGCCCCCGGAGGAGATCATCCTCACCGGCGGCCCGTACGACCTGCGGCGCACCGTCGTCTCCGTGCGCGTCAACCCGGCCTCGCCCTACCGGGTCGCCGCCGACGACGAGGGCGTGCTCGGGCTCTACCTGGACGGTAAGCGGATCGCGGACGTGGGCGTGCCGCCGATGCCCGAGTACTACCGGCACACCCTGTCCAACGGGAAGTCGGTGATGGAGGTCGCCCCGACCATCCAGTGGGGCTACCTGATCTACCTGACCGTCTTCCGGGTGTGCCAGTACTTCGGTGCCAAGGAGGAGTGCCAGTACTGCGACATCAACCACAACTGGCGCCAGCACAAGGCGGCCGGCCGGCCGTACACCGGCGTCAAGGACGTGGAGGAGGTCCTCGAGGCGCTGGAGATCATCGACCGGTACGACACCCAGAAGGCGTCCACCGCCTACACCCTCACCGGCGGCGCCATCACCAAGACGGTCGCCGGGCGCGACGAGGCCGACTTCTACGGCCACTACGCCAAGGCCATCGAGGAGCGCTTCCCGGGCCGCTGGATCGGCAAGGTCGTCGCCCAGGCGCTGCCGCGCGACGACGTACAGCGGTTCAAGGACTACGGCGTGCAGATCTACCACCCCAACTACGAGGTGTGGGACCGCCGTCTGTTCGAGCTGTACTGCCCGGGCAAGGAGCGCTACGTCGGCCGCGACGAGTGGCACAAGCGGATCCTCGACTCGGCGGAGATCTTCGGCGCGCGCAACGTGATCCCCAACTTCGTGGCGGGCGTGGAGATGGCGGAGCCCTTCGGCTTCACCTCCGTCGACGAGGCCATCGCCTCCACCACGGAGGGCCTGCGCTTCTTCATGTCGCACGGCATCACGCCCCGCTTCACCACCTGGTGCCCCGAGCCCACCACTCCGCTCGGCAAGGCCAACCCCCAGGGCGCGCCGCTGGAGTACCACATCCGGCTGCTCCAGGCCTATCGCCAGACCATGGACGACTTCGGCCTCTCCTCGCCCCCCGGCTACGGTCCGCCCGGCCCCGGACGCGCCGTCTTCTCCGTCAGCTCCTTCATGGACAGCCTTCCGGCGCGGGAGCCGGCGCAGGACACGCACTTGTAATCCTTCCGCGACGGACGGTGAGTGGAAACGCGCTCCCGTCCGTACAAGAGGCCGGAGATGTGGGGCACGGTGGGCACCCGTGCGCTCACCCCGGTCGTCATGTCCGTATCATCTGGGCTGACACACGGGGCGGGCATGATCGTGGTGCTGCCGGCAACCGGTTTTGAATATGCCGCTTGTCAGTTGTGTCAGAGACGTGAAAAGCTCTGGCCCTGCCGCGAGGTTCCCCCCAACTCCCTTACGAATATGGTGAGTTGACCTCGCTCGTGGATGCAGGAGACCCATGCCCGACCTGCCGAAGCCCCAGGACGCCGCCGAGGCCGCGCTGTTCTCCGAGTACTGGGACGCGGTGCTCTCCTACGCCGACCTGTGCACCTCCGGCGCCACCTCGGCCAACCAACTGGCCACGGAGGCCTTCGAGCTCGGCCTGCTGGAGGCCCGCGCCGCCGACGCCTCCCCGGGGCGTGGCCGCCGGCCGGCCCGGCTGCCCATGACGCCCATGCTGCTCACCGCGGTACGCAGCACGGCGGCGGGCTGGGAGGCCGCAGGCCTCGGCCACAAACTCGATCCCGACCTCAGGCTGTGGCTCAACTCCGAGAAGGCCGCCCGTTACACCGGGCCGCCCCTGCTGCGCCCGGTCGCCCTGCGCGGCCTGCGGGACATGCAGGACGCGGACGCGTCGCTGCTGTGGCTGGCCGAGGTGGAGGCGCTCCCGCTGCCGGCCGTCGCCCGCCGCCTGGGCCTCGACCCGGCCGACGCGACCCGCGAACTGGACCAGGTGCGCGGTCTGTTCCGGGACCGCTGCCACCGCGCCCACCTCGACTCGCCGATGGACGCGCAGTGCCGCAGCTACGCGCGTCTCCTCGACGCGGTCACCCGCTCGCCCGCCGCCGACACCCCCGAGGACCTCTCGCGGCACCTCGCCACCTGCGTGCAGTGCGCGGAGGCCGCCGCCTGTCTGCGGCTGCACGGCGGTGGCATACCCGCGGCCCTGGCCGGCGGCGTGATCGGCTGGGGCGGCCTCGCCTACCTGGAGCGCCGCCGCCGGGCCGTGGAGGTGCGTCAGGGCAAGGCGCGCCCCCAGCAGCAGGACCCGGAGACCGGGGAGTTCAAGGACGCCGCGCACCGCAGCCGGGTCGTGCGCAACGGGCTGCTGGGCGCCGCCGTACTGCTGTCGCTGCTGGCGCTCGGGGTGTCGATGATGCCGTTCGGCTCCGGCGGCGACACCGTGGCCGCACGCGACGACCGTCAGCCGGTCGCCGACCCCAGCCCCTCCCTGCCGACCGCGGCCCCGCTGCCCTCCGCCTCGGCATCCCGTTCCGCGGGCCAGTCCTCAGGGGGTCCGGCGACCAAGTCCGATCCCGTCGGCTCCGACTCCGACCCGGAACCGCAGGGCACCTCCTCCTCCACCGCCCACGAGACCCCCAGCGGCAGCGGCGGCGCGGACGGCACCGGCGGCCCGGCCGCCTGCCGGGTGGAGTACAACCTCGTCAACCAGTGGCCCGACGGCTTCCAGGCCACCGTCACCGTCTTCACCGACGAGCCCCTGTCCGGCTGGAGCGTCGCCTGGTCCTTCCGCAACGGCCAGTCGGTCGGCCAGATGTGGGACGCGAGCGTCACCCAGCACGGCTCCCGTGTCACCGCCGCCGCGGCCGACTACAACAAGTCCGTCGCCGCGGGCGGCAGCCTCTCCTTCGGCTTCCTCGCCTCCTGGCACGGCAGCAACGCGGCGCCGTACGACTTCACGCTCAACGGCGAGAGCTGCGCGAAGTAGTACGGCCGGCGGCCCCCCCATGCGTGAGGGGGTCCGCCGGCCGCCACGGGCGGGCCGGTCAGCAGCCCGACTTGTAGAAGTACTTGCTGACCGAGGGCTGGTTCATGTTGGCCTTCGTGATGGCGACCATGCCGGTGCCCACCGACTTCCTCACGGACTTGCCCTCGAACGCGGCGGCGAGCTGGTCGACGGCCTGCCTGCCGATCGCCGCCGGATCCTGGGCGACCAGGACCTGGAGGGTGCCCGCCTTGAGCGCGGCGATCTCGTCGGGCTCGGCGTCGAAGGCGGCGACCTTGACCTTGCCCTGCTTGCCCGCCTGCTTGAGGCCGGTGGCGATGCCCTGGCCGGTGTTGGTGTTGCCCGCGAAGGCACCGCCCAGATCGGGGTGGGCCGCCAGCGTCGACTGGATCTGGGAGGCCGCGGTGGCCGGCAGGTCGTTGTCGTAGAGGGTGGGCAGCACCTTGATGCCCGGGTACTTGGCCATCTCCTCGGTGAAGCCCTTGATCCGGGCATCGGTGGTGGAGACGCCGGGCTTGACGCTGATCACGATCACCGAGCCCTTCTCGTTCATCAGCTTGGCGAGCGCGTCGGCGGCGACCCGGCCGCCCTTCTCGTTGTCCGACGAGATACGGGTGATGCCGACCGAGGAGTCGGTGACCGTGGTGTCCACGAGCGCGACCTTCGTTCCGGACGACTGGATCTGCTTCAGCGAGGGGGTGAGCGCGCTGGTGTCGACCGGCGAGATCATCAGCCCGTCGGGCCGGGCCGCCGCGACGGAGTCGAGCAGGGGCCGCTGGACCGACACGTCCCACTGCGCGGACCCGTCGGCGGTGAAGTCCATGCCCTTCGCCTTGGCCTCGGCCTTGGCGGCGCAGGTCATGGTGATGTAGAAGGGATCGCTCTTCACACCGGTGATCAGCCGGACCTTCTTGTGAGCGGCACCGCCCGAGGACCCGGAACCGCCGCTGTCCGACGAACCGCACGCGGCGGCGCCGGTCAGGGCCAGCACGACACCCGCGGCGACCAGCAGCCTGCGGTTGCCGCGCATGCTCGACATACTCGACTTGGACATGACGGTGCTCTCCTTGGGTCTGGACGCTCTCGGGGTCATGAGCGCTTCCGGGGTCATGAGCGCTCCCGGGGTCATGAGCGCTCCCGGGTCTTCCTGCGCATCTGGTCGATGTAGACGGCCGCCACCAGCACGACGCCCACCGCGACGTCCTGCCAGTACTGCTGGACACCGATGACGATCAGCCCGGTGGTGAGCACGGCGGGGATGAACACGCCGATCACGGTGCCCAGCACCGATCCGCGCCCGCCGAAGAGGCTGGTGCCGCCGAGGACCACCGCGGTGATCACCTTGAGGTTGTCGGTGGAGTGCCCGGCGATGGACGTCGTGCCGTACGAGGCCAGCCACATCACCGCGCCCAGCCCGGCCAGCAGACCCATCAGCCCGTACACCTTGATCAGGTGCCGCCCCACCGGGATGCCCGCGCGCCGTACGGCGGCCGGGTTGGAGCCGATCGCCAGGGTGTGCTCGCCGAACCTCGTACCGGCCAGAACCGCGCCGAACACGGCGGTGACCACCGCGGCCAGCACCACCATCCACGGGATGCCGAGCACCTTGCCGAAGCCGAGGCTGTTCTGCAGACGGGTGGCGGCCGCCCCGGCCGGGTCCTGGCCGCCCGTCGCGAGTTCGGCCAGACCGAGCGCCGCACCGAGGCCGCCGAGCGTCACGATCAGCGGGGGCACCTTCCCGGTCGCCACCACCGCTCCCTGGAGGGCGCCCCACGCGGTGCCGACGGCGAGGGCGATCAGGACGCACACCGCGACCGTGCCCCAGCCCGCCTCGGCCCCGCCGTGGTGGATGTTGTACTCGCCCGCGGCCACCGCGGCCAGGACGAGGACCGAGCCGATGGACAGGTCGATGCCCGCCGTGATGATCACGTACGTCATGCCGACGCCGAGCACCAGATAGATGGAGGCGTTCACGGCGATCTGCGTGAGGTCGTACGTGGTGAAGAACTTGCCGGGCGCGGCGATGGTGAAGAACGCGACCAGCGCCGCGAGGATCACGAAGGTCCACACTTCGCTGACGCCGGCCGCCCGCCGCAGCCACCCGGGGACCGCCGCCCCCGTGCGAGGGGGAACGGGCGGCTCCTGCGCCGGAACGGGCGGCCGGGTCCTCTGGCTGTCGGCGGTCATCTCCCGTCCTCCGATTCCTTCACCGCGGCCGGGCCCAGGGCCTGGTCCTGCCGCGCGGGGGCGTCGTCCAGCGATCCGGTCATGGCCCCGACGAGCTCCTCGATCGTGGTGTCCGCCGCGGTGAACGACGCGACCCGCCGGCCCAGCCGCAGTACCTCGACCCGGTCGGCCACCGACAGCACCTCGGGCATGTTGTGGCTGATCAGCACGGTGCAGATGCCCCGGTCGGCGACCTTGCGCACGGTTTCCAGAACGCGGGCGCGCTGTACGACGCCCAGCGCGGCGGTCGGCTCGTCCATGAAGATGACCTTGTTGGCGAACGCGACCGCGCGCGCCACGGCCACGGACTGCCGCTGGCCACCCGACAACGTTGTCACCGGAGCGGTCACGTCCTTCAGTTCCACACCGAGCTCGGCGAACGCCCTGACCGCCTCCCGCCGCATGGCGGGCCGGTCCAGCACACCCAGCCGGCCGAGGGCGCCACCGCGCACAAGTTCCCGGCCGAGATACAGATTGGCCGCCGCGTCGAGATCGGGCGCCAGCGAAAGATCCTGGTAGACGGTCTCGAGGCCGTGCCGCTGCGCGTCCATCGGCCCGCTGAACCGGACCGGCACCCCCTCCAGGCGGACCTCGCCGCCGTCCGGGGCGACCACGCCCGACAGTACGTTCACCAAAGTCGACTTGCCGGCACCGTTGTCACCGATCAGGGCGACGACCTCGCCGGGGTATGCAGTGAAGTCCGCGCCCTGGAGCGCCTGGACGTGGCCGAATCGCTTGAAGATGCCGGATGCCGTGAGAAGTGGTTCCCTTGCAGAGGCCATATGTGCCTTCTGGTTGCTCGTTGACAGTCCGTCGATTCTGGGCAGCCCGTGGGTGGGCGTCAAGGGTCGCGTGCGAACAGAGAGTTGGATGGTGCGGGGCCCCGGCCTGGGCCAGTGGTGCCGGTGACCGCCCTGCGGGGGAGAGTGCGGCGAGTCGAGGTGTGCACGCGGCCAAGATCTCTCTACGGTGGGTGCCCGACGGCTCTGCGGGGCAGCGGAACACGAAGGGGGTCGGGTGGAAGCCGAGTTGGCGGCGCTTGCCGCGTCCGGTGCCACGGCGTTCGTCGGATTACTGGTGTCGGAGGCCTTCGAGCAGGCGAAGGGCCGACTGGCCCGGTTCCTCGGGCGACAGCCCGGAGGCGAGGCGGCCGAGGAGGAACTGGCCTCCACAAGTGACGAGTTGGCGAGAGCGCGCGCGGCAGGTGACGAACGCGCCCAGGCCGCTGTCCACGCCCGGTGGGAGGAGCGGCTGGCAGGGATCTTCCAGCAGGATCCCCGTGCCGCGGGCGAACTGGCGTGGCTGGTGGCCGAGTCGGCGCCGCACGCGTCGCGGACCTTCGTCAGTCTGGTCAGCGGCGGGGTGAACTACGGGCCGGCCTTCCAGGGTTCGCACATCCACGGGGGCATCGTCTTCAACGTCCAGCCCGCACAGCCGCCGGGGCCGGACGGCCCGGACCGGCCGGACCAGGTTCCTGTCGTGACCGTACCGTTCAGCAACCGCACGGTCGAACTCGCCGCACTGGACGAGGCGCTCGGCGCGCCGGCACGCAGGCGGGGGTCCGTCGGCATCGGGGTGCTGGAAGGGCTGCCGGGCGTGGGCAAGACAGCCACGGCCTGGCGATGGGCCGAACTGGCCCGGGAGCGCTTTCCGGACGGACAGCTGTACGTGGATTTCGCGGCCCTGCGTGACCAGTCGGCACCGTCGGGTGCGGCGAGCGCGGACGTCTCCGAGGCCCTGGCCATGTGCCTGGGTGCGCTGCCGGGAGGCGACAAGGGCATCCCGGACTCGATCGCGGCGCGGACCAATCTCTTCCGGTCGCGCTCGGCGAACCTGCGCCTCCTGCTCGTCCTGGACGACGTGAACCAGCCCTCCCAGGTGCGTCCGCTGATTCCCAAGGGGCCGGGCAGCGCGGTCCTGGTCACGAGCCAGGGCCGGCTCGGTGAACTGGTCCTGAACGACGGCGCCCGGCTGATCCCCGTGAAACCGCTGGACCCGCGGGGTGGGCTGGCGCTGCTGAAGGACCGGTTGGGTGAGGAAGCGGTCGCGTCCGAAGGTGAGGCCGCTCGGCGGCTCGTGGAGCTGTGCGGTGGGCTGCCGGTGGCCCTGCAGGTCGTAGCGGCGCGCCTGGTCACCGACGACGGCCTGAGCATGACGGCGCTGGCCGGGGAACTGGAAGACGAGGCCGGCCGACTGGCCGGCCTGGCACTGTTCGGAGGGGAGTCGCCGGTGTCCGCTGTCCTCGGTTGTTCGTACCGGCTGCTGGCACCGGACGCGGCTCGGCTCTACCGGCTGCTCGGCTGGGTACCGGTCGGCGTCTTCGACGCCGGCGTGGCCGCGGTCGCCGCCGGGGCGGACACGAGCAGCGCGAAACGGCTGCTGGGCGTCCTGGCGAAGGCGAGCCTCGTCGAGACCATGCGGGACGGCCGTTACCGCATGCACGATCTCGTCCGTCTGCACGCGCGTGAGTGCGCGCTGCGGGAGGAGCCGGAGACCGAGTACGCGGCGCTGACGGAGCGGGTGGGCACGCACTACCTCGTCCTGACCGCGTTCGCCGACCGTGCGGTACGGGAGGACCGGCTGAGGGTCGCCCGGCTGTCAGCCCTGCTGCGGGACGCCGACAACCCGTTCGCCGCCGCCGGCGGGCCCTCCCCGCTGGAATGGATGGACGCCGAGCGCCCCGCCATCCTCGCGGTACTGCGCACGGCCGGCCGGCACGGGCTGCACACCCTGGTCTGGCAGCTGGCCGAGGCGTTCACGGCCCTGTTCCTGCATCGCCGCTACCTCGGGGCCTGGAAGGAGTCGCTGGAGCTGGGTGCGACGGCGGCCGCCGCCGCGGCGGCGTCGGCGGGCACGGCGGAGGAGGTCGCGCTGGCCACGGCGGCCGAGGCGAGGTTGCGCAGCCTGCTCTCGCGCCCGCTGCTGGACCTCGGGTACGACGATCGCGCGGGCGAGGAACTGGAACGGGCGGCCGCCCTCGCCGAGGTGGCCGGCGACCTCGTCGTACACGCTTCCGTGCGGGAGTTCCTCGGACGGTACCAGGACCGCTTCGAGCCCTCACGTGCCGTCGAGACGCTCCGCCTCTGCCTCGAACTCAACGAACGGGCCGGGGAAGCCCGCGGCGCGGCCATCGCCGCCTTCTTCCTCGGGTGCGCGCAGGACGCCCGGGGCGATCACGCGGAGGCCATGGCCGCACTTGTCCGGGCCCGCCGGGACCTGGCCGGCATGCGGGAGCCCGACCTGCGCATGGCGGCCCGGGTGGGCGCGGCCATCGGCGTCGTACACGATCACCTCGGCGAGACCGAGGACGCGGTCCGCGAACTGCGCGACGCGGTCCGGGTGCTGGAGGAGAAGGAAGCGGGGCACTACGCGGCGCAGGCCCTGGAGCGGCTCGCCGATGTCGTGGAAGGGGCGGGAGGCCAGAAGGACCTGGTGCGCGAGTACGTCGGGCGGGCCCACGCGATCTATTCGGCGGCCGGCAACCCCCGGGCGGAGATCCTGCACCGACGGCTCCAGGGCCTCGACGGCTGAGGGCGACCTCCGGACGGAGGGCCTGTTGCGAAAGGCCCGTCGTCCGCCCGGAGGGCGGGCCCGGCGCCCGCCGCGATGGGGGAGGCCTGGTGTCGCAGTCGGTGCGTGCTCTGGGGGCTCCCCCCGGCCGAAGGCTGGGGGAGGGACTTTCGCTTCGCAACAGGCCCTAACCGGTCGGTGCGGCGGGACGGAGGCGCAGGGTCACGTCCTCGTCGCGCAGGTCGCCGATCCGCAGTGTCACCGGGGTGTCCGTCAGCGGAGTCCCGGTGCGCAGGCAGGCGTAGACGACCGCGGCCGGCAGGCCCGGATCCAGGGCCGGCCCGGTGGTCGCCACCTCCACGGTCCGGCCGTCCCTGAGCCCGACCAGACAGCGGCCCCCGCGCACCGCCGACGCCGCGAGCAGGCTTCCGGGCAGCTCGGCGAGTGCCTCGCCGATCCAGCGCAGAGCCCCGGCCGCGGAAGACGCCGGATCGCGCCGGACGAGTACGGAGGCGCTTTCGGTCAGCCGGTGGTCGCGCTCGTCGTCCGTGCCTGCCAGATGGGTGAAGGTGACCGCGGTGTCGGGGCGACCGGCGTCGTATGCGGCGACGGCCGCCGGGAAGCGGCGCACGGTGACGGCCGGCTCTCCGCCGCTCCCGGTGACCTCGGTGATCACCTGCCACGAGGTGACGGGTGCGGCGGGCGGATCCGGAACCGGCAGTACCGGGGAAGCCGGGGACGGGGAGGACGGCTCCGGGAGCTTCAGGAGACCGTAGACCGCGGCGCGGAGCCGGGCGAGAGCGTGCCCGGGCTCCGCGAAGGCCTGCCCGGCGACCGCGGCGTAACGATGGGGCGCGTGCTCGCTCGCGGCCCTCTTCACCTGCTGGAGCAGATCCCCGCGAGGATCGAGCCGGGGTGCTGCGGCCGCCAGCGCGTGGACGGCCGTCCCGGGCACCGCGTCCTCACCGAACGCGCCCAGCAGTACGGGTGTGCCGGTCGCCGCGCCGTACAGCGTCACCGAACCGTGGTCGCCCACCAGGACGGTCGAGGCGACGAGAGCGGGTCGCCAGGCGTGGACGGCGGGGACCAGCAGCAGGCCCGCGTCCAGGGCGGAGGCGAGCAGGGTGCGGATCTGCCAAGCCCCGTGCGCCGACCACACGTTGGGATGGATGATCGCGCCGACCCGGTACTCGTCGCAGGGAAGCCGCGCGAGCAGACGGGGGAGGAGGTCCGGGTGGCGTCCCAGGAGCGACGTGGGCCCCCAGGTGGAACTGACCATGACCAGGCGCTGATGCTCCGCGACGCCCAGGGCCTCTCGATAGGCCTCCCCGCGCTGCCGGCTGGCGACCAGTTCGTCGAAGCAGGGATCACCTACCAGCAGCGTGTGCCCGGCCGCCTTCGGATGGGCGGCGAGCAACTGCTCCTCCTGCGCCGGGTGCGAGACCGCCAGCCAGGCCCGCCCGCTCTCCAGCAGGGAGTCCGGCACGACACCGGAGAGCCTCTCGCGCGAACTCCGCGAATCCGGCACGAGCTTCTGGAACCCGATGCCGTGCGGCAGCACCAGGACCGGGCAGTCGCCCTCCGGTACGTCGATGTTCTCGCTGGCCGAGAGGATGAGGTCGACAGCGATGTCCCGGAGCTGTTCCCAGGGCATGACCCGGCACCCTGCGTCGCGGAGGAGGTCCGGTACGCCGGAGTTGAAGGCGGACGTGGGGTCGTAGGCGAAGACGACGGTCACACGGGGGTCGTCGCGCAGGAGCGACGGCAGTGTCTCGAGCACCCGCACGGTCGATGTGACCGTACGGGCGGCGACGACGAGAGTGCGTTCGCCCGGGAAGGTGCTCCAGCGGTGGGCGTCACGCCCCACGGGCACGCGCAGCGGCCGGCTACCGAACAAGGCACCCGCCCCCGACGAACCCGCCTCTCCAGCCGGCTCGCGGCTCGCGGCTCGCGGCTTATGGTGCGTTTAGCGTATTTCAACCCGGTTGGCAATCTATGGGGCGGCTTCATCGCGGAGCATCGCCGAGACCAGACGTGTGGACTCGTACACGGTAACGAATTCAGTCGATCGCACCGTCCGGCGGCTCGGCCGCGGCGGAGGCATCCCGGTGCAGCAGGCGGAGTGTGTGGGCGAGCGTCTCGATGCCCGCATCGGTCTGGTCGATCTCCTCCTGAAGCATGCGCACCCGTGCCTCCAGCAGTGCGGCCTCAGCCGCCAGGGACACACTGGTGACGGCAGGGTCGGAGGCTTCCTCGGGGTCCGGTGGCATCAGGCGTCCCTCTGCTCTTCACTGCGATGGTTCAAGGAGAGCGGCGTGCGTGCCGCCCTCCGCAATGACCGGACAGCCGAGCCGGATGTGACAGCGCGCCCGCCAGGCGGCATCCGGCGGACGGGTGTCACAGATGCGCGGGTTGTCCGGTCCTATGTGGCAGCCCCCGGTACCTCGTCGTGAAGACAAGAGAGTGTGATTGATTTCCGGGGCCTCCCCACGCACAGGAATCCCGGAGGTTTCGCTGTCATGACCGCTGAGCGAGGAGAACAGGCCGCCTTCCGGCGCGATCAGGAACAGCGTTCGTCGCGGCGTGAGCGAATCCGGAGGATCTTCCCGGACCACTGGTCGTTCGTGCTGGGAGAGATCTGCCTTTACAGCTTCGTCGTCCTTCTCATCACCGGTGTGTATCTGTCCTTGTACTTCCATCCGTCCATGAAGGAGGTGAGATACGACGGAACGTACGCACCGTTGAGGGGCCAGTTGGTGTCGGAGGCGTTCGATTCGACCCTGCACATATCCTTCGACGTCCGCGGCGGCCTGCTGATCAGGCAGGCGCATCACTGGGCGGCGCTGGTCTTCGTCGCGGCTCTGCTCGTCCACATGATGCGCGTGTTCTTCACGGGCGCCTTCCGCAAACCCCGTGAGTTCACCTGGATCGTCGGCTTCCTGCTGCTGGTACTCGGTATGTTCGAAGGGCTCACGGGATACGACCTGCCGGACGACCTCCTGTCGGGGACGGGGCTCGCGGTCGTGAACGGGACGATCCTTTCCCTCCCGATCGTCGGAACCTATATCTCGATGTTCCTCTTCGGCGGCGAATTCCCGGGCACGGACCTCGTGGCCCGCTTCAACGTGATCCACGTCCTGCTCATCCCCGGCCTCATGGTGGGACTTCTGGTCCTCCACCTGTTCCTGATATTCCGTCACCGGCACACGCAGTACCCGGGTCCGGGGCGCAGCGAGAGCAATGTCGTGGGGCTGCCGGCGAAGGTGCGGGCCGTGAAGTCCGCCGGAGTCTTCTTCCTCGTGGCGGGCGTCATTGTCGTCATCGCCGCGGTCGTGCAGATCAACCCCGTCTGGTCGTACGGCCCCTACCGCAGTGATCAGGTCTCGGCCGGGTCGCAGCCCGACTGGTACATGGGGGTGGCCGACGGGCTGCTGCGGGTCATGCCCGGCTGGGAAGTCGTCTTCTGGGGGCACACGCTGGCGCTGGACAACCTGATCCCGCTCATGGCCGGCGTCGGCCTCTTCCTCGCCCTGGGCGCCTACCCCTTCGTCGAAGCCTGGGTGACCGGCGACAAGCGGGAGCGGCACCTCCTGGACCGGCCGCGCAACCAGCCCGTGCGCACCGCACTCGGCGTCGCGTGGCTGGGCTTCTACGCGACGGCCCTGATCGGTGCCGCGAACGACATCATCGCCATCCGCCTCCATGTCCCGGTCGAGTCGGTCACGTGGGCGGTCCGGGTCGGCCTGTTCGCCGTCCCGTGGGCGGCGTACGTCCTGACGAAACGGTGTGCCCTGGGCCTGCAGCGCAGAGACCGCGACACCGTGCTGCACGGCCGTGAGACCGGCGTCATCAAACGCCTGCCGCACGGTGAGTTCGTCGAGGTGCACGCACCGCTCAGCCAGGAGCGGCTGCACCTGCTGACCCAGCACGAGCAGTACGAGCCGATCGGTACCGATCCCGGGGCCGACGGAGGGGACGCGGCCACCGCGGCCCGCCTCACCCGGAAGCTGCGCGCCCGGCTCAGCAGCGCCTTCTACGGCGAGGACGCACAGATCACCAAGCCGACCGAGCAGGAGTACCGGCAGATCACCGGGGTGCACAGACACTGACCGCGGTACGGGATCGTGCGTGCCGGCCTGGTCGGGATCAGCGTCCGCACGCGGAAGAGCCGGGCATCGGTGACGATGCCCGGCTCTCGTCGGCCGTGCGGTCCTCGCGAGCCGTTCCGGCTAGGAAGCCAGCGTGATGTTCGTCGGCGTGCCCTGCCCGGCCATCTTGGCGTAGGGGCACAGCGAATCGGCCTTCTCCATCAGCGGGGCGGCCACGCCGGGATCGACGCCCGG
The DNA here is from genome assembly GCF_044387825.1 of Streptomyces sp. NPDC020299. Lineage (NCBI taxonomy): Bacteria > Bacillati > Actinomycetota > Actinomycetes > Kitasatosporales > Streptomycetaceae > Streptomyces > Streptomyces sp. NPDC020299. The sequence continues at coordinate 262,883 of NZ_JBIRWL010000009.1, read as the reverse complement.
CCACTCGACCACCAGGTCCACGCGCAACAGGTAGCCGCCGTCCGCGGGGTCCCGCCCGAACGCGACGGTCGCCTCGATGGAGATCGCCGAAGGGTCGAGCGCGGCCTGCCGTGCCACCAGGCTCAGCGCCCCGTGGTAACAGGCGGCGAAACCGGCGGCGAACAGCTGCTCCGGATTCGTACCCTGTCCGTCGCCGCCCAGTTCGGCGGGCATACGCAGGTCCAGATCCAGGACTCCGTCGGCCGAGCGGGCCCGGCCGGTGGCGCGGCCGTGACTCGCCGCACCGCCGCTCACCGTCACCGTCGTGGTGTAGATCGCGGCGAAGGACTCCCCGTCGAAGTCCTTTTCGGTGGACAGATCGGGCAACCTGGCCGGCTCGTTCACCGCGTGACCTCCTCGATGTCGCGGTCCACCGCCGGGCGCGGAGCCGGATCGGAGGTCCGGGGGCGGGAAACCACCGGCCGCCGGTCAGAGCCCACGGCCCTGTGTGTGCTGGGTGTCATGTTGTGCGCGCCTTTACGTGGTCGGGGCGTATCAGCCAGGGACGGTCCGGGACAGCTAGTTGACCGGCCTGTCCCCCCTGTTGTGACAAGCCTCGACGGAACACCCGCCCGCCCGGGGTCCGTGGCCGTCCGCAGCGTGCGGCAGCCGCCTCAGGCGTCCAGCGAAGCCACGTAAGGAACCAGTTTCGCTGGGTTCATCACCCACAAGAGGCGTTCGATGCCGCGCTCGGACACGTCGGCACAGAGCAGCACCTTGGCGTTGCCGTCCTCCGAGACCAGTACGGCGGGCCCGCCGTTGGCCTCGACCCAGCGGACATCCGTCCCCGGCCAGAAGCGCGGGGCGAAGGCGGCCAGATACCGGGAGACGTGTGGCAGCCCGGACACCGGGATCTTCGATGCCCCGCGCATCCCGCCGCCGTCGGCGTAGCTCACGACGTCCTGAGTGAGGACTTCCTCCAGTACGGCCAGATCACCGGTCCGAGCCGCGTCCAGGAACACCTCCAGCAGACGCCGGTGCGTGGCGTGGCTGACCGGTTCCCGGCGTTCCGCGGCCAGACGCCTGCGGGCGCGGGTCACCAGCTGGCGCGTGTTGGCCTCGCTGGTCTCCAGGATCTCCGCGATGCGGCGGTACGGGTAGACGAAGGCTTCCCGCAGCACGTATGCGGCGCGTTCCACGGGATTCAGCTTCTCGAGCAGGAAAAGGACGGCCAGGTCGACCGCCTCCGCCCGCTCCGCGCCCAGCTGCGGATCCGCCCTCGTGTCCACCGGTTCGGGCAGCCAGGGCCCCGTATACGATTCGCGCCGCACTCTGGCGGACTGGGCCACGTTGATCGCCAGCCGGGCGGTGACCGTGGAGAGGAAGGCGGCCGGTTCGTCGATCCCGGCGCGGTCGGTGCTCTGCCAGCGCAGCCACGCCTCCTGGAGGACGTCCTCGGCCTCTGCCGCGCTGCCGAGGACACGGTAGGCGATACCGAAGAGCTGGGGACGCGCCGCGACGAAGTCACTCGTCGCCCGCTCGAGGGAGCCTGGCCGGTCACCGGCGCGCATGTGTTCCTCCAGTCTCGGACCACCATGCTACAAGCCGGACCGGTGGTTCCTGCGTGTCGCCGCGAGCCGGACGGTCAACACGGTGGGATCCGCCGGACCGAACAGTGGGACGAACGCCCCAGCCAGTTCCGCGACCACCGCTCGGGGCCGCGACCGGCACGATGTCGCACAGGGCTCGACGGACATGCCGGACCACGACGGTACGACCGCTCACTCGTGGCGGAGGCCCTCCGGCCGCGTCGACCGCCACAGTGTGGGCAGGGTCAGCAGCGTCACGCCGACGGCGGCGGTCGCGCCGATGCCGGCCATGGCCGGCAGGGTGCTCCAGTCGTAGACCACGGACTTGCCCACGAGACCGAGCAGCGCGCCGCCGAGGAGCGTCCCGAGCAGCTCCGCGACGAGCAGCCCCAACGCGACGGGCAGTGCGGTCTGCCAGAGGACGGATCGGCCGAGCGTACGCCGCCCGGTACCGAAGGCGACCAGCACGGCCAGGACGCGTGCGCGGTCGCGGAGTTGTTCCAGCGCGCCGAGCAGCATGCTCGCGGCGATCAGCAGCAGGACGGCCGCCACCCCGGCGAGCAGGGCCCGCTTGATCCCGTCGAGGGCCGGATTGCCCTGCGGCTGTCCGGGGAAGTCGACGGTGAAGGAGGGGTCCAGCCGGGCGGCCGCGGTGCGGATGCGGTCCTGCACGTCCCTGCCTGCGGCCGGGTAGGTGAGGTCGACCGTGCTGACAGCGTGTGCGGTCGCGACCGGCCCAGCTGCCCCGGGGGTGGCGAACAGCATGCGCTCGGGGAAGTCACCTGGTGGATCGGCCTTCGTGGCGTGGGCGGTGGCGGTGATGCGCGGGGTTTTCCAGCTGGGGCCGTCCGCGCCGATGCGCAGCGTCACGCCCGACTTCCACGTGGTCATGTCGTCCGCCCCGGGCGTGCCGGCCGGGGTGACGAGGAAGGCGTCCCCGTCGGAACAGGCGGGCAGCACGGCCAGTCGGCGCAACCCGGCACAGCCGGCTATGCGGACCGTCTGCGGGAACGCGCCGTCGGACGTACTCACGGACAACTCCCCGAAGCCAACGGCCTGTTGAACACCGGGAGTCGCGGCGAACACCGAGGCGTACCGCTCCGCGTCTGCCTTGCCGTCATCGAGGCGGGCGTAACCGACCTGCGTGCGGGGCGCGGAGGACCCGTGTGCCGCCGGTGTGGTGCGGTCCGCGGATTGCTGGGTGATCCCGGTGAAGAGGGTCTGCAGTGCCACGGCACCGGCCACGGCGACCGCGATCCCGTTGACCGAGCGGGTGGCAGCCTCGCCGCTCAACTGCAGCCTTCGTACCGCCAGTTGCCAGGACAGCGGACCGAAGCCGCCGAACAGCCCGGTGAGGCGTTCCACGATCCAGGGCAGCACGGCGGTGACCCCGACGAGCAGCGCGAGCATGCCGGCGACCACCTGCACGACGGTGATGGGGTCGTGCAGGTCGGATGCGTTCCGCACGGACGTCCGCAGCAGGACCAGTCCGAGCAGGGGAAGGGTGATACGCCACCACAGGCGCCGGGTGGTCCCGCCGGACCTGCGGACGACTCCGAGGGGCTCCACGGCCACCTTGTCCATCGCCATCCGCGTGACGACGAGGGAGAGTGCGAGGACGCCGACGACCGTGAGGGCCGCCAGTAGGGGCTGCGGAGTGAGATCCTCGGTGAAGACGGCCAGCCCCTGTACCTCCACCAGCCCGATGAACCGGCGGCCCGTCATGAACAGGATCGCGCCCAGTGCGACCCCTGCCAGCGCGCTGACCAGCGTCTCGCCCGCGGCGATGCCGGCCGTCATCCGGCGGTCCGCGCCGACCAGCCGCAGGGCGGCCAGCCGCCGGTCCCGGTGTTCACCGCCGAACCGGACGGCCGCGGCGATGAACACACCGACCGGGGCGAGCAGTACGACGATCCCCGCGATGCCGAGCAGGGCGAGTTCGGGGGAGAGGGGCTTCTTCGGGTAGACCTTGCCGAAGTGGTCCAGTCGCCGCGTGCCCGCGACGCCGTTCACCATGTGGTCTCCGCCCAGGTAGAAGACGTACTCACCGGGGTCGAGCAGGCCCGGGTCGCCGACCTCGCCCACGACGGGGTGGGCGAGGCGCTCGCGCAGCAGTTCGCTGCCCGGTGCGGCCAGCAGCTTGCGCAGTGCCGGTGACACGACCATCTCTCCGGGCCGTGGATAACGCCGGAGTCCGGGCGCAAGCGGTGCGCCGGACCCCTCCGGCTGCACCATGCGGCCCCGGATCTTCTTGTCCCGGAACACGGTGTCGATGTCACTGATCAGCACAGTGCCCGCCGAGGGCTTGACGGCCCGGTCGTCGAGGTTGACGTCGATACGGTGGTGAATGCGCTCGTCCCGGTGGTGTCTGGCGGTGGGGATCGACGCGGCGAGCAACAGCACGGCGACGCCGAGCCCGACTCCGATGGCCGTCAGGGTGGTGCGGACCTTGCCGTCCCGGCCGCCGCTCAGGGCGAGCCGGGCACCGAGGCCGAGCGCGCGGAGTCCTCCGAAACGCCGCCCACCGCGCGGGGTTCTCGAGGTGACGGCATGACGCGCATCTTGCCGGGCTGGGCTCACTGTCTTCCTCATGGCCGTACGGAACGGGGGCGGCATGGCGTGGAACCCGCCTGCCGGCATGCCCGCACTATACACAGAAGGTATAGTCATGCACACCTACATGACGTCAACCATTGAACACCGTGTCACAACATCCTGCGTGCAAGCGGTCGCCGGCGCAGAACGTACGGGCAGTCGCCCGCTGGATCGGGGACGCGGAGATTTACGCGGCGCGGTACAGACCCCGGCCCGCGCGCTGGATCCGGGATGTGCCGACCAGGCGGTCGAGAGTGCTGCGCACGGCGTTGATGCTGCCGCTGTCCGTGGCACGGCCGAGAGCCTCGGCGACATCGCGGGCCCGGACGTCGGTGTCACCGGCTCCGGCGAAGTAGTCCAGGATCTGCTCGGTGAGTTTGCCGTACTTCTGCTGACCGCCCGCCTCGTCGGAGGCCGTGGTCTCGTCGACGGGAGCCGTCGCGGCCGGCTCCCGTCGCGGCTCCACGCGGGCGGCGCCGCCGGCTTCGGACGGTGCCGACCCGGCGGCGGACATGAGGGTCTGCAGCGCGCCCAGGGCCCGCTGGACGGAGCCGAGGTGCGCCTTGACCGCAGCCAACTCCCGCTCCAGGGCCTGCTTCTGGACCTCCAGCCGAGCCAGGTCGTCCTGGAGGCTCTCGGCGGTGACCTCGATCTCGTGCGCAGTGTGGGTTACAGACACCATGTGTTCCTCTCGCCCCTCAACCCTGTGGTCGCGCCCGTGCCCCGTGCCACGACATGTCATTCGACTCGCTGCCAGTACCACGCAACATCATAGGCAGGAACTGCGGGTTGGTGTGCCCGACGCGGTCGCGTACCGCGAGCGGGAGTCGAGGAAAGCGGCGATCTTGCTCGGGTTGAACACCCACATGACCCGGTGGATCCCCTCGCGCGAGGCCGCGACGGTCATGAAGGTCGAGGGGCGGCCGTCCCGGTGGAGCAGCACCCCACCGCGTCCGTTGGCCTCGACGGACCGTACCTCCACCTCGCCCCAGAACCTCGGATACGCGGTCGAAAGGTTCGCCACGCGGGTGCGCCCCAGTACCGGCACGCGCGCGGCGCCGCGTATGCCGTTGCCGTCGGACAGGCTGACGGCATCCGGGGTGAGAAGCGCTTCCAAGGAGGCGATGTCGCCGTTCTGCGCCGCCGCCACGAACGTCTCCAGCAGGCGCCGGTGTTCGGCGGCGTCGACATTCCCGCGGTGCTCCGCGCCGAGGTGTGTGCGGGCGCGGCTGACGATCTTGCGGACGTTGACGACGGTCAGCTGGAGGATTTCGGCGATCTCGGCGTAGGCGTAGTCGAACGCCTCGCGCAATACGTATGCGGCCCGCTCCGTGGGGGTCAGCTTCTCCAGGACGAGCAGGATCGCGAGTTCCAGGGCTTCGGCCCGCTGGGCGCCCACCTCGGGATCGCTGCTGGTGTCGACGGGTTCGGGCAGCCAGGGGCCGATGTAGGTCTCGCGCCGCACCCGGGCGGACTGGGCCACGTTGATCGCCAGCCGGGTGGTGGTGCTGGACAGAAAGGCCGCCGGGCTGACGACCACCGAGCGGTCCGTCTTCTGCCAGCGCAGCCACACCTCCTGCACCACGTCCTCGGCCTCGACCGCGCTGCCCAGTACGCGGTATGCGATTCCGAAGAGGCGTGGCCGGAGTCCCACGAAGACGGACACGGCCCCGTCCAGGGCATCGTCCGCGGGGGGTGTCTCGGGATGCATGATCCTTCTGTCTCCGTTCCTCCGCGGGGCGGGACCACCCACAGGGCCCTGCTCCCGTCGCATCAGCCCTACTGACCGTGGAGGCCACTGTTTTGTGACAGGTGTGACGTGTCGCTGCGGCCGTGGCATCGAAAACGTGTGGATGTTGTGCGTCTGGGCCGGCCAGGCAGGCCGCTCACAGTCACTTGACTGATGCATCAGGCCTCCGCCGGTCCCAGGCTTGGAGGAGCAGCCGCCGTGGCGGGAAGACGAGAGAGGACGAAGTATGAGCGGGCGGGACACCCGGCCCGAGCCGGTGACGTGCCGGACGGTCGTCGCTCTTGTCGAAGAGGAGGCGGCGTTGCCGGTCATGACAGATCTCCGGTACGACAGCGCGGAGCCGTATTCAGTATCCATGGCATTCAACGCGGGCACCGACGTGGCCATTGAGTGGGAATTCGGGCGCGAACTCCTTGTTGCGGGTCGACGGCGCCTCGCAGGCCTCGGCGACGTCCAGGTGTGGCCTGAAGAAATCCGCGGTCACGGGTTGGTGTACATGTCATTCAGGTCGGGCTGGGAAAAGTTTGTCGTAGCCACATCGGCGGTGGTGATCGACGAATTCCTGCACCGCACGTTCGAGGCCGTGCCCCTTGGAGAAGAAAGTCGTCATGTGGGTGTCGAAATTCGGGTGAGCCACTTGCCGGATGATGCATGACGACTGCACCGGTCATATGAGAGGCGGCACCTGACGGGTACGATGGCGGTGGGAACTACCCGTTGACGAAGGAAGCTTCACGTGCTGTGCCCGACGCCTGCTGTGCCGATCAGTGATCGTCCGGTCCTGCCTGAGCTTCCAGCCATGGTTTCCGCCCGGCCCGTTCCGGTCCGCACGCGACGATGATCGGACGGGACAAGGAGCTGCGCACCCTGCGGGGGTTGCTGGCGGACGCCGCGGCCGGGCACGGCAGTGCGCTGCTCGTCCATGGTGCCGCTGGTGTCGGCAAGTCGGCTCTGCTGCGCACGCTCGGGGCCGAGGCCACCGGGAGCGGCTTCCAGGTGCTCCGCACGTCCGGGGTGCAGCCCGAGCAGTGGCTGCCGTTCGCCGCGCTGCAGCTGCTGCTGCAACCGGTCACCCGTGGCATGAAGGACCTGGCGGCTCCGCACCGGTCGGCGCTGAGCGGCGTGTTCGGAGCCGGGGACACCGAGCCCGAGATATACCGGGTCGCACTGGCCGTGCTCGAGCTGCTCGCCGACGCGGCCAACCGGCAGCCGCTCCTGCTGCTGGTCGACGACGTGCAGTGGATCGATTCCTCCAGCAGGGACGTGCTGAAGTTCGTCGCCCGGCGCACCCGCGACCTCGCCATACAGGTGATCGCCGCCTCCCGGATCCAGTACTCCGAGTCGTACGTGCTCCTGGACCTCCCTCTGGAACCGCTCGGCCCGCCGGCCGCAGCCGAATTGCTCGATGTCAGCAAGCCCGACCTGCCGGCGCCGTTGCGGGCGCTCATCCTGGAGCGTGCCGCGGGCAATCCGCTGGCCCTGGTGGAGCTGCCCAAGGCGGTGCAGGGCGTGAGCACGCAGATGGACGACCTGCCGCTGACCCAGCGCCTGGAGGATGCGTTCTCCGCGCGTACCGATGCGGTGAGCCGGGAGTGTCGCACGCTGCTCCTGGTCATGGCCGCCGAGCCGGCGGCGCCCCTGAACCTGCTGCTGGACGTGTCGAGTCGCCTCTCCGGCTCGGCGGTCTCCGTCGATGCGGTGCAGGAGGCGGTCGACGCGGATCTGGTCAGCCTGGTCGGCTACACCGCCGAGTTCCGCCATCCGCTGATGCGCACGGCGATCTACACCCACGCTACGCTCGCCGACCGGCTGGCCACCCACCGTGCCCTCGCATCGGTGATGGACGACAGCCCGGAGCATCAACTCGCCCACGAGGCAGCGGCCACCATCGGGCCGGACGAAAAGCTGGCCGCCAGACTCGAGCGTTTCGCCGATGAGTCGCAGGCCCGAGGAAAGGTGGCGGCCGCCGTCCCGGCGCTGCGCCAGGCGGCCGACCTGGTCGCCGATTCGCAGCGCCGGACCGGCATCCTGGTCCGGGCGGCCGAGCTGTCCAGCGAGATCAACGACCGCATCGGCGTCCAGAAGCTGCTGGACCGCACCGACAAGAGCGCGCTGGGCCGGGTGGAGCGGGCCCGCCTCATGGTGGTGTCCGACAGTTCTGCTTTCGAACCGGGCGAGCCGCAGCGACGGATCCAGGACATGGTCACGGCGGCGGCCGGAGCGTTCGACGCGGGAGCCGAAGACGTCGCGGAGAACCTGCTGTGGCGCGCCGGCGCACGATGCTTCTTCCAGGACGGCGATGCTCAGGTGCGTGCTCGGGCCGCAGCGGAACTGGACCGATGGAATCCTGATCCGGACTCCCCCCACGTGCTGACGGTGCGGGCGTACACCGAGCCGTACCAGTACGGGGCCGACGTGATCGCACGGCTCGACAGAATCCGGGCAAACCGTCAGGACGGCCGGAGCCTGCATTTTCTCGGCAGTGGCGCGATGGTCATCGGTGACATCAGCCGCGCGGCCCATTACCTCGCGCTGGCGGCCGCGGCATGGCGGTCGCAGGGCCGGCTCGGGCTGCTCGCCCGTTCGCTGGCCGCCAGTTGGCCGCAGGTGTACCTCGGCCGTCTCGAGCGAGCTCGCGAGGAGTCCGCCGAGGGGCTGACCCTGGCCGAGGAGACCGGGGAATGGATCGTCTGGCTGGGACTGAAGGCTACGGCCGGCCTGGTGGCGGCGCTGCGCGGAGAAGCCGAACAGGCAGCGCGGACGGTCCGCGAACTACGCACGCACAGTCTGTTCCCGGGCATGCCGTTCGTCACCGTGATGGCACAGCAGACCGACGGCCTGCTCGCTCTCTTCGACGGCCGCGCGATGGAGGCATACCACCTTCTCGCTCGTGCGTTCGATCCCGGTGACCCGCACTACCACTCGGTGAGTCGCTGGCTGCTCGCACCGGACCTGGCCGATGCCGCGGTCGCCGCGGGCACCGTGCAGCAGGCCCGGGAACTGCTGTCCGGCCTTCCGGAGCTGGCCGGACAGCTGCCTTCGGAAATGATGGCGGTGGCGCACGCCTACACCGACACGGTGCTGGCTCCGGACGACGCAGCGGAGGAGCGCTTTGCCGCGGCCCTCACCGCACTGCCGGCCGACTGGACCCTGTCACGTGCCCGGCTGCATCTGCACCAGGGCCGCTGGTTGCGCCGCCAACGCCGCAATGTGGACGCCCGGCACCCGCTTCGACTCGCCCGCGACGAGTTCGACCGTGCCGGTGCGCGGCCCTGGGCCGAGATGGCCCGCGAGCAACTGCGTGCCACCGGCGAGTCGAGCAGCCGACGTTGCGCGAACACCGGCGAGCAGCTCTCGGCCCAGGAGATGCAGATAGCCGTGCTGGCGTCACAGGGGCTGAGCAACAGGGAGATCGGCCAGCGCCTGTTCATCTCGCACCGGACCGTGGGCGCGCATCTGTATCGCATCTATCCACGCCTCGGCATCACCGGCAGGGGCAGGCTCGCCGCCGCACTCGCCGCTCTCCACGATGAACAGCCCAGATCCGACGTCTCCAGCGCCCCGGCGTGACGCGCCGGCGAGGGAAGCGAAACGTCGCCCGCCCGTCAGCCGTGAGGTGAGGCCGCGGCGGGGCGGCCCCCGTCTGCCGCCGGGGACCACCCCGCAGGGAGGCCTACTGCTGCCGCACGAGCCAGTCGGCGAACCGGGTCTCGGCGATATGCGCGTCAGGACCCGGCACGAGGGTGGTCTCCGTCAGCCCGGCACCGGAGTACGGGGCACCCGGGTCCGTGACGACCGTGCGGGCGTCGTTCTTGTCGCCGAGTATCCGACGGATGAGCTCGTCGAGCTGGAACACGTCGGGGCCGGCGACCTCGACCACGCCGTTGACCGGTGCGCCGACCGCGGTGCGGCCGACGGCCGCGGCGACGTCGTCGGAGTAGACGGGCTGGAACTTGACAGGTGCCAGGCGCACGGTGTCGCCCTCGGTCGAGATGTCCGCGATCCCGCTCACGAACTCGAAGAACTGCGTGGCGTGAACGATGGAGTACGGGATGTCGGAGGCCTTGATCAGTTCTTCCTGCGCCTGCTTGGCGCGGAAGTAACCACTGTCCTGGAGGCGGTCGGTGCCGACCACGGACAGCGCCACGTGGTGCGTCACGCCGGCGTTCGCCTCGGCCTTCAGGAGGTTGCCGGTCGAGGTGCGGAAGAAGTTCATGACCTCCTCGTCGCCCCACGAGGGGGAGTTGGACACGTCGACCACGACTGACGCGCCCTGCAGCACCTCGGCCAGTCCTTCGCCGGTCAGAGTGTTGACCCCGGTGTTGGGCGAGGCCGCGACCGCCTCGTGCCCGTACTCGTTGAGCTTGCCGACCAGCTTCGAGCCGATGAGCCCGGTTCCACCGATCACTACCACCTTCATGGCGGTGTCCTTTCGTGGGTTTTTTCGGTATGCACCAGGAGAGACCGGGCAGCGGCTCCACTTGTGACATCGCTCTATTCGACGAGCTTGCCAGCGGTCGAGACCTCGGCCATCAGGGAGGAAATCTCGTCGGGGATGGCCGGAATGCTCTCGCGGGTGATACCGGTCGTGGGCGACCACACGAGGTTGACCTGCTGAGCGGGGTCCAGCTGGGGGTGGTCGCTGCGGTTGTGGCAGCCGCGAGTCTCGCGACGCTCCAGCGCTGCTTCGAGGGTGGCGCGGGCCGACAGGGCCGCGGACTTGAGGTCGAAGGCGTGCGCGAGATCCTGGAAGCCCGCGATGTCCGGGTGCACGCCGACGTCCTCCATCCGCTTCTCGATCACCGAGAGTTCCGCCAGCCCGGCACGCAGGCCTTGTTCGTCGCGTACGACTCCGGCGTGCTCGGTCATGGTGTTGCGGATGGCACGCTGCAGGGCGCGGACGTTCTCCGGTCCGTCGGCCTCGAGGAGATCGTCGATCTCCGAGCGGGCCTGTGCGATGGCTGATGCCGACCGCGGCTGGGCGGTCAGCGACTGCGAGTAGGCGGCGGCTGCCTGACCCGTGATGCGGCCGAAGACCAGCAGTTCGATGAGGCTGTTCCCGCCGAGGCGGTTGGCGCCGTGCAGGCCGCTGGACGCCTCCCCGATGGCGTACAGGCCGCGCACGTCGGTGCTGTGGTCCTCGTGACGTACCCACACACCGCCCATCGAATAGTGAGCCGTGGGCGCGATCTCGATCGGCTCGCGGGTGATGTCCAGCATCTGCAGATCGAGCAGGGTCTGGTAGACGCGGGGGAGCCGCGTCATGATCGTCTGCCGGGGCAGATGGGAGACATCGAGCCACACGCCGCCCTTGGGCGTGCCGCGCCCTTCCTTGATCTCCGTGTAGGAGGCCAGAGCGACGCGGTCGCGGGTGGACAGCTCCATGCGGACGGGGTCGTAGCGGTTCATGAACCGTTCCCCGAGCGCGTTGCGCAGGATGCCGCCCTCACCTCGCGCGGCCTCGCTGACGAGGGTGCCGGCCGCGTTCTCCGGCTCGATGATCCCGGAAGGGTGGAACTGCACGAGCTCCGGGTCGCGCAAGCGGGCCCCGGCCTCCACGGCCAGACGGAAGGAGTCGCCCGTGTTCTCGTCGCGTCGCGAGGACGTGCGCCGCCAGATGCGGGTGTGGCCGCCCGCCGCGAGGATGACGGCGTCGGCATGGATCAGGTAGCGCGTCCCGTTCGTGAGATCGAAGCCGTAGGCACCGAAGACAGCGCCGTCGTGGACGAGGATCCGGGTGATGTAGACGCCGTCGAGCACCGGGACCTTCAGCTGGTTCGCGCGACGGATCAGCGTGCGCTGGATCTCCAGGCCGGTGTAGTCGCCGGAGAAGGCGGTCCGCCGGAACCTGTGCGCGCCGAAGAAGCGCTGGGAGATCCGGCCGTCCTCCTCCCGGGCGAAGGCCATGCCGTACCGCTCCAGGTCGCCGATGCCGCGAGCGGCGCCCTGGGTGACGATCTCCACGGTGCGGGGATCGGCGAGCAGATAGCTCTCCTTGAGAGTGTCGGCGGCGTGCTGCTGCCAGCTGTCCTCGGGATCCATGGTGCCCAGGGCGGCGTTGATCCCTCCGGCGGCAAGCGCCGTGTGCGCGTCCTCCTTGGGGCGCTTGCCGACCGCGAGGACGTCGACACCGGCCTCGGCCAGTTCGATCGCTGCTCGCAGTCCGGCGCCTCCGGTTCCGATCACCAGCACCATGGTGGAAATACGTTGTTCGGTGATAGCCACGATCTACTCCGGTCGCCGAGGGATTGTCAGTCAGTAGGACCAGGATGTTCCGGAATCTGTGACACCTCTCGTGGACGCTCCTGTGGCGAGCACTCCTGGGCGGGACAGGAGCCGGCCGTCACAACTGCGTGGGCTTCGTGGTCATACCTCCAGCCAGGTGAAGCACACGGGAATGGGGCAGCAAATGACCGTTCACTCCGGAGACCTCCGCTTGCGCCACGAACGGCTGGTGTTCGCGAGGATGCGCACGTCGCAGGACCGGTTCGCGGACGGGATCACGGCCTTCGCCGGCACGATGACCTTCGTGTACGTCCATGCCGTCTGGTTCGCGGTGTGGATCGCCCTCAACCTCAGGCTTTTCGGCTCCGCGGCGGTCTTCGACCCCTACCCTTTCGGGCTGCTCACCATGATCGTGAGCCTGGAGGCCATCTTCCTGTCCACCTTCGTGATGGTGAGCCAGAACAGGCATGACGCTCGTGAGAACGTCAGGGCCGATCTGGATTTCGAGACCGATCTCCGCGCCGAGGTCTGGGCGGTGCACATAGGAAAGGTGCTCGGCCTGGACCCGCAGGAGATCGAGCTTCACGTCCAGGAGGTCATCCGGCAGAGCAGGAACGCGGTGGAACCGGGGTCCGCGGATTCGTGTCCGGGCCGAACCCATTCTGCGCCCATATAGTGTCTTATGCCTCACTTCGGACTTACTTCCGGCGAAAGGGCATGTCATGAAGTTCGCAGTCATCGGTGGTACCGGGCTCATCGGGTCGCAGGTGGTCAAGCAGCTGAACGCCGCCGGGCACGAGGCGGTGCCGCATTCGCAGTCCACCGGGGTCGACATCATCAGCGGCCAGGGGCTGGAGGAAGCGGTGGCGGGGGCCGACGTCGTGGTCAACCTGACGAACTCCCCGACCTTCGACGAAGCCTCCCTGGCCTTCTTCCAGACCTCGATGGACAACCTCCTGGCCGCGGCGCACAAGGGCGGCGTCGGTCACTTCGTCGTCCTGTCGATCGTCGGCACGGACCAGGTGCCGGAGCTGGACTACTACCGGGCCAAGGCGCTCCAGGAGAAGATCCTCGCGGCCGGGCCGATCCCCTACTCGATCGTGCGGGCCACGCAGTTCATGGAGTTCATGGACGCGGTCCTGTCCTGGACCGCCGACGGCGAGACCGTCCGGCTGCCCGCCACGCCCATCCAGCCCATCGCCGCCAGGGACGTGGCCGCCGCGGTGGCGGAGGTCGCCGCCGGCGCCCCGCTGAACGGCATCCGCAACGTCGCCGGCCCCGAGATCCTCACCCTGGACGAGGTGGGCCGGATCACCCTGTCCCACAAGGGCGACAACCGTACGGTCGTCGTCGACCCCACCGCCGGCATGTTCGCCGTCGTCAAGGGCGACGTCCTCACCGACAAGGACGCCCGCCTCGCCCCCACCCACTACACCGACTGGCTCGCCTGACCGGGAGTTTCGAACAGTCAGGGGTGCATGAGCAGCATGATGACTGTTCCCAGGGCCATCGATCCGTCCCAGAAGTAGCCGTAGCGCCCATTCGTGCTGGTGGACATGGCCGCGGCAGCCGAAACGCCGCGTAGCGTGGGCATGCCGCGGGTCAGTGACCAGAGAGCGTACGCGAGCAGGTACAGCGACAGCACTCCGGTGACCATCGGGGGCTTGTGCGAGGGGCCCGCCATGGAGAGCGTCATCCAGGCCATCGCGGCCATGCCGGCCGCGTACGGCAGCCGCTGTGCGGTCGCGGTCAGTCCCGACTGCCGGCAACGGCCGGCCGGGGCCAGCGGGAACCACAGGGCGGCAGCCGTGAAGAAGGCCGCCAGCGGCAACTCCGGCAGCGCGAAACCGCAGTTCCATGGCATCACCGCCATGGCCAGGGCCATGGCGGTGTGGAGGAGATGGTCCACCCGGCTGCGCCATCGAAGACGCCGTGACACGAGGGCGTACCGCAGTGCGCGGACGGCCACCGACGCGAACAGCGCTGTCAGCATGCAGTACACGACATCGGTGGCGCTCATGCCTTACCGCGTCCTCCCGCAGCGCGACGGTCAGTCGGTGGGCCGCGGGGCGCGCAGGTGTGCTCGCTTCTCCAGTTCCTCGTCGTCGACGAGCGTGAGCATCGGCTGGCCCGGCGCGCACATCATGAACACGACGTACTTGGCCGGCGCGTCCGACGAGGCGTTGCCGTTCTGGTAATGGATCACTTCACCGCCCGGCTCCCAGAACGTCTCACCGGCCTTGATCACGTGCTCCGGTTCACCCTCGAGCTCCCACCGGACCGCGCCCTCGATCACGTAGCCGAAACACGGCCCCGAGTGGCGGTGCGGGGGAGTCCCGGGGTCACCGGGGGCCCATTCGACAAGGACGGTCATTCCCGAAGCGCCCTCGGGAACGAAAGGCGGCTTGACGTCCGCCAGCATCTTGGGGCCGAAGCCGTCCTCTGAATGCATTCCGTGCATTTCATGCATTGTGTTACACCTCCGAATACCTGCCCGGAGTGGACGACCTCGCGTCGTCGATACCGGGCTCACGACAACATGCTTGACTGTGAAGACAAAGCACGGCCCGTATCTGTGACACGCCGCGTGCCTTTGCCCTGCACGCGGCGAGTCCCCATATCACCCTGCCCCCTGCCGGGGGCGTCCACAATTCGGCGAGCCGCAGCTTCGAGAGGGCAGCGCACCGCGGCAATCGGGCGCGAACCGGCTCAGCCGAACATGCCCACCTTGTAGCCGCCGGCCGGCTGCTGGGTGATGATGTTGATGCGGTTGTAGGCGTTGATGATGGCGATGAGGGTCGTCAGCGCGGCGAGTTGGTCCTCGTCGAAGTGCTTGACGGCGTTCGCCCAGACCTCGTCGGGGACACCGCCGGCCGCGTCCGCGACGCGGGTGCCGTGCTCGGCCAGCTCCAGCGCGGCGCGCTCGGCCTCGGTGAAGACCGTCGCCTCCCGCCAGGCGGCGATCAGGTTGAGCCGCACCGAGGTCTCCCCGGCGTGCGCGGCCTCCTTGGTGTGCATGTCGGTGCAGAAGCCACAGCCGTTGATCTGGCTGGCGCGGACCTCCACCAGATGCTGAACGGTGGCCGGCAGTGTCGAGTCCGACAGCGCCTTGCTGGCCGAGAACAGGTGCTTCAGCACCTTGCCCGCGAGGGGATTGCCGTAGTAGTTGAGACGTGCGTCCATGGGTCCTCCTGGCAGAATCGCCGTTACGCACTTCTGACCGGACTCCCCGGCACGGTGTGACAGCCGGACTGTGTGATGCGGGTCTCGGCTTCTCCGGACGGTCCTGCCCGAAGAACCCTTGTCCGGCGTTGTGTTGTCTTCGGCGCGGTGCTCGGTACTGTCACGAAAGTGGCATGAGCGCGGTCCTAGGTGAGGTGAAGGGGTGGATACCTCCCCATCGTCTGCCCACGCTGTGACAGGAAGGCCGCCATGAGTGATCCGTCCCGGCCCACTGAGACGGTTGCCCGAGGGAGGAAGGCATGATGTCCCCGACGATTCGCAGGGCCGTGATCCCGGCCGCCGGACTCGGCTCCCGCCTGCTGCCGCTGACCAAGGCCATACCGAAGGAGATGCTTCCGGTCGGTGACAAACCGGTCATCGAGCACACGGTGCGCGAGCTGGTGGACTCCGGCATCACCGATATCACCATCGTCGTCTCCGGAGGGAAGAGCCTCATCCAGGACCACTTCCGCCCCAACCCCGCCCTCGTGGAACAGCTCCGCAAGGACGGCAGGACGGCCTGTGCCGACGCGGTGGAGGAGGTCGCGGAGCTGGGCCGCCAGGGCCACATCACTTACCTCGACCAGTACGGTCCGTACGGCAACGGCACTCCGGTGCTGAACGCTGCCCGTGCCTTCGGCGACGAACCGGTGCTGGTGCTGTGGCCCGACGACGTCTTCGTGGCCGAGGTCCCCCGTGCCCAGCAGCTGATCCGCGCGTATGAGCAGACCGGCTGCCCGGTGCTGGCCCTCATACCGATGGACCCCGTCGACTCCCAGCGCTACGGCGTGCCCGTCGTCGAAGAAGACCTCGGAGACGGCCGACTGCGCATCACCGGCCTGGTCGAAAAGCCCGAGCCCGCCGCAGCCCCGTCGTCGTACGCGGCTATCGGGGGTTACGTCGTCACCCCGGGCATCATCGACGAACTGCGCGAGCAGACCCGCCGCTGGTACGAGCACAGGACCGGTGAGGTCTACCTGACCGACGCCATCAACGCCTACTCCTCCACCCGCGCCACGTACGGGCAGGTCATCAAGGGCCGCTGGTACGACACCGGCAACCCCGCCGACTACCTCGTCGCCCAGATGGCCTCCGCCCTCGCCCACCCCGAGTACGGTCCTGTCCTGCGCGGCCTGGTCACCGGACCGGACGGCGACTACCCGTCGACGAACGTGACCGTCTCGTCGAGCGGCGCTCGGCCCGTACGGGTGTAGGGCACCGCGGCGTCCTCGAATCCGATCGACATGCCGCAGAAGAGGACGAGGTCGTCCGGGGGCGACAGGACCTCCGCGACGGTCCTGCGATAGACCGACCACGCCATCTGCGGGCAACTGTGCAGGCCTTCGGCGCGGAGCAGCAGCATCACGGTCTGCAGATACATGCCCACGTCGGACCACTGGGGCCGGCCCAGACCGCGGTCGATGTAGCAGAACAGGGCGGCGGGCGCGCCGAAGCAGTCCCAGTTCGCGGAAGCGGCCCTCTGGCGCGCCTCCCAGTCCTCGCGCGCGATGCCGAGTGCGCTGTAGCGCTCCGCACCGAAGGCGGATCGGCGCTCGCGGTAGGGGGACTTCAGTGTGGACGGGTACATCTCGTATTCCCGCTCGTCCCAGGGATCGCATGCCGTTACGCGCCCGCCGGCGAGCTCCTTGAGTTCGGCGAGCGGCCGGCCGGCCAGCACGTAGACGTGCCACGGCTGGAGGTTCGACCCGGACGGCGCCCAAGCCGCCGCGGACAGCACCCGCTCCAGTACCTTCCGCGGGACGGGCCGGTCGCTGAATCCACGTACGGCCCTTCGGCTCGTGACTGCCTCGTAGACGTCCAAGGTCACCCATCTCCGTCTTCTGCTCTCCATGCCCGCCCCCTGACAGTCGGGGGCTACAAAACGTAACAAAAATTGCAAAGCGGTACAGGTGGCAGGTCAGGGGCCTGGCGGGGCCGGTTGATCCGATGCCGGTGAGCCGCTCGCCGGCAGGTGATCCTCCGCCCACAAGAACAAGACGGCCAGGGGGATGAGGAAGGCCTTGCCGTGCGGAGAGAGGGCGTAACGGGTGCGCGACGACAGCCCCGGCCGGACGTCCCGGGTGACGAGGTCGATCGCGGTCAGTTCCTGAAGGCGCTGGGCGAGCATGCGGTCATTGATGCCGCTGACGCGCTCGCGAATATGTGCGAAGTCGGCCGGGCCTTTGGCCAGAGCCATGAGGATCAGGCCGTTCCAGCGTCTGCTGAGCAGGTTGAAGGCCCGGGTGATGGCCGGAGAGCTGTCGGTGGTCATGGTGCGTGTCCGCTCCGGTACGGGGCGAGGCATCGCGGTTCAACACCTCGCGCGGTATTCCGTGGTCGTGGTCATGGGGCGGGACGGGAGCCGGCCCGGGTGTCTGCCGGGACGCCGTAAGGCGCTCGCCATCAGCCGTCACCGTCATGGCGACGGGCGTGGGTGTGCGCGTGCCGCCGCACCGGCAGAGCGGCGCCGGATCCCGCCAAGGCCGGGAGCAGCTCCCCGGAAGCCGTCGCACCGGTCTTCGTGCCGCGGGCTTCCCCGGTGACCCAGTGGCCGCACATGACTGCCGTGAGCCCGCAGACGCTCCACAGGGCGAGGACGGCGAGGTGGCCGGCACCGGCGTTGCCGTCGAAGTACGTGGTGTCGCGGAGCAGGCTGGCTCCGGCGCCGGGGGGCAGCCACTGGCCGACGTGGTCCACACCCTCGGGGAGCATCTCCGGGGCGGAGGTGGCGCCGGAGAAGGCGTTCCCGACGAAGACCATGAGCGCGGCGCTGAGCCCAAGGCCCCCCGGCCCGACGAGCCGGATCACGCCGGCGGCGGTGGCGCTGATGGCGAGCAGGTCGAGCGAGAGAATCGCCCAGGTGGCCACGGGATGGTGCGGCAGCGCCCCGAGGAAGCCCTGGGCCACCAGATAGATGCCCAGGGCCGCGACGGCGCATGCGACGAGAAGTGTCAGCACTCGGTGCCGCGGGCGGGCCAGGCCGCGAGCCATCGTGACGAAGGCCCCGATCAGGATGCCGCAGATCGTGAGCGGGAAGACCGATGAGCTGAACACGGCACCTCGGGGGTCCTCTGTGGCGACGGGCACCACGTCGACCGCCTTCACGAGGATCTTCACCGAGGAGTCGGCACCGGCGGCTCCCTGCCGGGCGGCTGCCTGCTTGTGGGTCTTCGCCCGGGAATGTGCGGCGGCGGCCTTCTGCTGGGCGGCCTTCTGCTGTGTGATCTGCTGGGTGGCCCTGTCGGCCAGCTGCTGTCCGACATCGGTCAGCAGCTGGGCCACGGAGGGGCCGGCGGCGGTGGCCTTCAGCACGGTGATGCCGTGCCCGGAGATCGCGAAGGCGCCGTAGACATCCCGGTTCTTGATCGCCGATCGCGCGGCCTGCTGGTCGGCATAGAGGTGGAAGTCGAACGCGCCGGGCTTCGCACGGGTCAGTCCCTCCACCGCGTGCTGGCTGGCCGGCCCGGTGCCCACGATCCCGACCGGGACGTCGCGCGGCGAGGTCCGAGCCGCCGGCCAGGCGAACGCCATCACCGCCAGAGTGATCGCTATGGGCAGTGCCACGGCGGCGATGGCCACTTCCCGCCATGTCCGGTGACGCGACAAGGGGTTCCTCACAACCCGCCCTCTCCTAAAAAAGAATGATCGTTTTTTTATCTCTCCAGTGTGGCCCGTCGCGTCGGCAAACGTCAACACGAATGTTCGTTTTCTTTGTTACGCTGGTCTCATGCCCAAGGTCACCCAGCAGCACATGGACGCCCGCCGTGCGCAGATCCTGGACGCGGCGCGCCGTTGTTTCCTCCGTGACGGTTTCCACTCCACGTCCATGCAGGACCTGTTCGCCGAGGCGCAGCTGTCCGCGGGCGCGGTGTACCGGCACTTCACCAGCAAGGACGAGATGATCCTCGCGATCGCCGAGGAGAACATGCGCGATGTCCTCGACATCACGCTCGCCGTCGCCACCAACCGGCAGGGCCGGTCCATGGGGGCGGTCATGGCGGAACTGCTCGACGTGATCCGGGTCAAGTCCGTGGAGGAAGACGTGGCCGGCCTCGCGGTTCTGGTCTGGGGGGAGGCCATGCGCAACCGCTCCCTGGCGCGCAAGCTCGACCATCTCATGGGCCGCATACGCGCCAATCTGGTCACCTTGGTCCGCGACCACCAGGAACGCGGCGGCTTGCCCATGGACGTGTCGGCTGAGGCGATCGCTTCAACGATGGTCTCCATGCTCCCCGGCTACATCCTTCAAGTGGCTCTGCTCGATCCGGCCCTGGTGGCCGAGGTGCCTGACGCGGTGCGGGCGTTGTGGCCGGGGCCGGCCGGTGAGCGCTGAGCGGTTCCGCCACCTGCCGGGCCGCACACGGGCGGTTGTCAGGGCAACAGGTCGTCGACGTCTGTCGCCGCGGTCGCGCCGTAGCGGGCACGGATGATGGCGATCACGGTGTCAGTGGTGCGGTCGAGGTAGCTGCGGCCATCGGGCAGCCGCGCCTCCGGGCTGATGTAGCTGCGCGGTCCGACGTGGGTGGCCGGGTCGAGCCGGTGCACGGTGATCTTCCCGGCACGAAGGGCCCGATTCCATGGGCTGTGGCGGAACAGCCGCCAGCGTTGCGGGAACATCCAGGTGCCGACCCGCTCGATCCGGTCGTTCGCGCTGGTGAGCTGATGCACGTGCACGGCATGGGTGAGGTCGTTGGCACCATTGTGGAACCCGCCGAGCATGATCAGCAGAAGCGGGGAGCGCAGCCGGGCGTGCAGTGCGTCGACCGCCCCCGCGGCGACCTGGGCGCCGCCGCTGTAGCTGAGCAGCACCACGGGGATACCGCTGCCGGGCTCGTAGCCGGCAAGCCGGAGCTGGGCGGCGATCTGAGAGCCGACGGCCCGGTCGTACAGAGGACGGTACCGGTGGTCGGCGGCGACGAAGGTCTGCATGACATTGTGCAGGAACAGCAGCAGACCGACTCGGCGGCCCACCCACGACCACACAGGCCGGTCGGCAAGCGGTTCCGCCAGTGGTGAGTAGGGCTGCACCTGACCCAGCACGCGCAGCTCCGGCGCTCCGGCGAGCACGGCCCTGACCAGCTGGCCGCCGTCACGGGTGTCGCGGGAGCGGCGCTTGCCGATGCCGTCCAGGTAGACGAGGTAGGCAACCGGCGGACTGTCAGGGGCCGCACCCCGTGCATAGGGCACACCCGCCGGGAGCTCGGTGACAGGGCTCCGCCAGCCGGCGCTGTAGGCCAGCACCTCGTAGCGGGCCAGCAGGGCTTCGACGAGCAGAACCGGCCCCAGCACGCAGACCCAGAGCAGAAGGTCGTTCATGCGATCGGCTCCGGAATCCTGGGCGCACTGATTCTCACGACCAGGCGCCGCGCAGTCTCCACAGCAAGCCCCAGGCCCACTCCGGCGACGGCCACACAACCGGCGGCGGACCACCAGCCCAGCCCGGTCGCCGCGGCGAGCGGACCGGCGAGACCGGCTCCGACCCCGACGAACAGCAGCAGGTGGAACAGGGGCCCGAGCAAGGGAAACGCAAGGACGGCGGCGAGCACCAGCGGGGCGACCAGGCGGGGTGTCCACACCACCCCGCCGCCTGGCGGGGGAGGGGACCGCACCAGCTCGGCCAGGGTCTCGGCGGTCAGCGGCCACAGGGCGAACACAGCACCCTCCGCCATGCCACCGGCCAGGAGCAACCCGGACACAGATGCGCGCGACATGCCGGGCCGGCGCGCCACCATGGGCAGGATGCGCCCGGCGGCCTCGGACAGCCCGGCGAACAGCAGCAGGACGACGACAGGTGACATGGCTCAGCCTCGCGGTGCCGGATCGGCGGAAGCCCGCCGACCGACCGAGCCGGCGGTGTCCACGTATCGCTCGAGTTCGTCGGCGGCCCGCAGGTATCCCCCCGCCTCCCGCTGGGCGGCCCTCAGATTCGCTGCGGTTGCCTGGAACGAGGGGTCGTCCAGCAGGCGCCGGGCGAGGGTACGTACGGAGGCCTCGGTGACGTCCTGGGTGCGCATCGACAGTCCGGCGCCGAGCCCGGCGACCTGCCCGGCCACCATCGGCTGGTCAGCACCCTGCGGGACCACCAGCATCGGAACCCCGGCGTACAGGGCCTCGTTGACGCTGTTCATCCCGCCGTGGGTGACGAACAGCGCCGCGCGGGCCAATACCTCCGGTTGCGGTACGAAGCGACGGGCGAGCACATTGGCCGGCAAGGGCTCCAGAGCGGAGGGATCGGTCTGCCCGGTGGCGATGATCACGGTCCCGCCCAGCGGGGCGAGCGCGGTGGCGAAGGTGCGCAGCAGTTGCGGGGCGGCGTTGAACACCGTGCCCAGCGAGGCGTACAGGACCGGCTCGCGCAGCTGTTGGGCCGGAAACGACGGGTCGACGGGACGGGCCCCGACGCTTGGTCCGACGAACCGGTAGGACGGGTCGAATTCCTCGGCCGCGGGCTGGAACGCCCGCGAGGTGTAGACCAGATTGAGCGGCTGGCGGATGTTTATCAGGTCGACCAGTGGCAGTCCACGCGTGTCGAAGCGGCGACGCAGACTCCAGCGGGACCGAAGGTAGGCCTGGAGGCCGCGGGGCCGGGCCAGCGCCGCGGCCAGCAGGTCCCACGAGGGGCGGGTGATGCTGGGGACGTGCCGGTTGTAGGCGAACGTGGTGAACGACGAAGCCGCAGGCACCTCGAGTTCGCGGGCGGCGATCGCGCCCCACAGGCAGTCGCTGTCGTGGACGATCAGGTCGGGTCGGACGCGGCGCAGGTCGGTGAGCACAGCGGGCAGCAGGCGGACGGCGGCACCCCCGAGCGTCTCTATGAACATGGCCGGCGTCGGCGGGTCGGGTAGCGGCTGGTCGCCCCCGGGGTAGGGGTACACCGTCGCGCCGGCGGCTTCGATCTCCTCGCGGAACGCGGGTGGGGCGTGGTACGTCACGGTGTGGCCGCGCCGGACGAGCTCGGCCACCACCGGCAGCGTCGGGTTGACGTGCCCGTGCATGCCGATGTTGAGGAACGCGATGGTACTCACAGGTCAACCCCTGAAATGGAAGAAGTGGATGCCTCGCCCGGACCGGCGGATGCCATCGGAGCGCCCTCGAGCCGGTACAGGCCCGGACCGCTGACGCACAGCCCGTCGAGAAAGCGCCCCGCCGTGCGGGACGCGGTCTGGATCAGGCGCTGGGCCTGGCGGAAGTCCCACGGAGCGGGCCAGGTCTCGATTCCGGTCGGCAGCACGACGGTCGGGATGTGCTGGGACACCTCGTGCAGGTCACGCTCGATCTGGTGGTGCAACAACAGGGTTCCGGCCCTGGCGGCGATGGCACTGGCACGTCGGCGTGGGGTGGTGGGGCGCAACGGTGCGCTCTCCGGACCGGTCGACAGCACCACCACGCTCGCCGCCCCGGCCCGCAGGGCCGCCAGTACCGGGACGTAGGCGATCACCCCGCCGTCGACGAGCACTCGCCCCTCACGATCCACCGGGGGCAGCATCCCGGGGATGGCCGCGCTGGCCAGCAGCGCGGACTCCAGGTCGCCGTGGTCGAGCAGCACCGGACCGCCGGTGTCCAGGTCCATGGCCACCGCGGTGAACGGGATCGACAACTGCTCGATCCGCGACGGCAGTTCGGCCCGGGCGATCAGCCGGCGCAGGCCGCGATCGGTGAAGACGCTGGCCCGTGACAACAGGCGATGGCCCAGCGGATAGACCTCACGGCGGTGCAACTGGGTCCATACGTGGTCCAGCCACGGCGCGGCTCTGTCGGGGTGGGCGGCGGCGATGGCTCCGTTGAGAGCACCCACCGACGTTCCGATGATCATGTCCGGGATGAATCCGCGCCGTTCCAGCGCGTACCCGCTACCGACGTGCGCCGCTCCGAGTACGCCACCGGCGCCCACCACCACGGCCACGGGCCGGGGAAGGGAGCGCAGGCCCGTCCGCGGCGGACTCCCGGGCGGGCGGCTCGATGGGGTTGGTCTTTGCGACACGTAAACCCTCCGCCTTTCTCACGACGGCGTCGGATCGGATGGGGTTCCGCAGTAAAGGACCGGTCGGGCACCCGGTCTGTGACACCGAACCCGTCGGCGAAGCGCCGGGCCATGGCGCGGATCGTCGGACGACACCCGGACATGCGGGGTGGCCGCCAGAAGCGAGTGGCCGTTGGAAGTGACCGGCCTGTCAGAAAGAGGGCGCCGTTCGCGGCGATCGGCCCAGGGCTTGTTCGGCCCAGATGGTCTTGCCCGTAGAGGTGTAGCGGGTGCCCCAGCGCTGAGTGAGCTCGGCGACGAGGAACAGTCCCCGGCCGCCCTCGTCGCTGACCTGGGCCCGGCGCAGGTGAGGGGCGGTGTTGCTGCTGTCGGAGACCTCGCAGATGAGGGAGCGCTCCTTGATCAGCCGCAGCCGGACCGGTTCGGTGCCGTATCGGATCGCGTTGGTGACCAGTTCGCTGACCACCAGTTCCATGGTGAACGCGGCCTCCTCCAGCCCCCACGCGGTGAGCCGCTCGTCCACCAGCTTGCGTGTCTCCGCCACAGCGGCCGCGTTCGCGGGGACGTCCCACTCGGCGACGTGTTCCTGCCCGAGGACCCGGGTGCGGGCGACGAGCAGGGCGATGTCGTCGGTCCGCGTCTCGGAGTGCAAGGACTCCAGGACCGTGTCGCACAGTTCTTCCAGCGAGGGCACGGGCCGGGCCAGGGCGCGGCGCAACTCGTCGATCCGTTCGTCGATGTCGTGGCCGCGGGTTTCGACGAGTCCGTCGGTGAACAATGCCAGCAGGCTCCCCTCGGGAACGTTCACCTCCGTCGCCTCGAACGGCAGGCTGCCGAGCCCGAGCGGGGGCCCGGCGGGCACGTCGACGACCTGTGTGGCGCCGTCCGGGTGCACCAGAACCGGGGGCGGGTGACCTGCCCTGGCCAGCGTGCAGCTACCGGAGACGGGGTCGTAGACGGCGTACAGACAGCTAGCGCCGATGTCGCCGGGGATCGCGTCGTAACCGGTGACACCGGCACCGGCTCCGTCGCCCGCCTCCTCCGCCGGGTGGGTCACCATGTCGTCGAGGTGGGTGAGGAGTTCATCGGGCTGCAGGTCGATGTCCGCGAGGGTACGTACCGCCGTCCGCAGCCGGCCCATGGTGACCGAGGCGCCGATGCCGTGGCCGACGACGTCCCCGACGACCAGGCCGAGACGAGTGCCGGGCAAGGGGATCACGTCGAACCAGTCCCCACCCGCCTCGGTGGCGCGGCCGGCGGGCAGGTAACGGGCAGCGGTCTCCGCGCCCGGATGCGTGATCGGGCCACGCGGCAGCAGGGTGCTCTGCAGCAACAGCGCGATGCCGCGTTCGCGGGTGAACCGGCGGGCGTTGTCCAGGCAGATCGCGGCACGGGCGACCAGGTCCTCGGCGACGGCCAGATCTTCGGCGGCGAAAGACTCACGGGAGGCGCCATGGCGGAGGAAGGCGGCGGCTCCGAGAGTGGTGCCTCGCGCTCGGACCGGCACCGTGATCAGCGAGTGCGCTCCACAGGCGCGCAGTTCCGCCGCCGTCGTGGGCTCGTCGGCGAACCACCGGGTCACCTCTGGATCGGTGAAGTCGTGCAGTTCCGCTCTTCCGGTCGCCACACAACGGCTGACCGGTGACGAGGCCGGGTGCAACCGCGTCCCGCCCGGGGCAGGTCGCGCCCCTGCCGCGAAGAACTCCGGCCGTAGCGCGGCCCGGCGCAGCAGAACGGGGCCGGAGAGAACAGCCGCAGGCAGCTCACCGCTGAAGACCGCCTCGAACAGGTCGACGCTGACGACGTCCGCGAAACGGGGCACGACGAGCTCGGCGAGCTCCTCAGCCGTCCCCTCCAGTTCCAGGCTGGCGCCGATGCGGGTGCGGGCCTCGCCGAGCAGGGACAGCCGCTCCCGTGACTCGTACTGCTCGGAATAGTCGTACGCGGTCATCGCCACCGCGCGTACCCGGCCCACCGGGTCCTTGAGCGGGAAGTAATCCACGGCCCAGGCGTGCGCCTTCGGTTCGCCGGGAACCTTGAGGAAAGCCTCTCTCTGCGCCGGGTCGCCGGTCGAGGCCACCCGCCGGATCCATCGGTCGTTCTCGATCAGCGGGGCATCCGGGATCAGGTCGCTGATACGCCGGTCGCGGAGTTCGTCCTCGCGCAAACCGGTCGCCCGGGCCATCCTCCGGTTCTGCTTCAGGCTCCGGGCTTCGCCGTCGAATATCCCGAGGTGAGCTGGATGCTGCTCGAACACCCACCGCATCAACGCCTCGTCCCCGGGGTCCTGTGCACCCGGCCGAGCCTCCGCGGGAACCCGGGGCTCCGCGGTCAGCAGAAACCCGCCCGGCCGTTCGGACGCCGCCAAAGGCGACACACAGACCCACGCTTCGACAGAGCGGCCGTCACGGTGCAACAGCGCCGCCCCGTCGGCGGTGAAGAGACTGCTGAGGGGCTTGCCGATGACTTCTTCGGGTGTGTAACCCCACAGCACCTGTGCGGCGCTGCTCCAGAGGACTATCCGCCCAGAAGGGTCAAAGACGGCGACGGGCGCGGCTGTGTCGACGTGGATTCGTGCCGGTCCTGGAGGCAGCGGACCGGACCGTGCGGGGGAGTGCGCCATGGTGCCTACCTGGTGTGCCGTGCCGGATGACCGCCGGACTGCCTTCGCCATCGGCTCTCTTCACGATCGTTCCACCGCTGACCGCCGTCAAGACGAGCGTCCGGCACCCCGGCGCGAGCACGCACAGACGTTGCGTGGCACAGCCATATTTTGTTTCAAACGATACCGTATCGGATGAATAGGTGGCTGGTAGCCTGGAACTGTGACTGCTGACGCTCCGCACCCTTCCGCCGCCTCGCGTGCGACCGACCGTCCCGGGGACACCTCGCCTTTCGCTCTCGGCCTGCTGCTGCGCCGGGCGCACTGGCATGCGGCCGCGGTGATGACGGAGGCGCTCCGCCCGCTCGGTGTCGAGTTGCGGCATTTCGCGGTGCTGCTCGTGCTGGTCGACCGCGGGCCCACGGTGCAGCGGGATCTGGCGGCGGCGACGGGGTCGGACAAGGCGGGGATCATGCGGGTCGTGGACGACCTGGAACGCATGGGGCTGGCGGTGCGCAAGGCGGTTCCGGGGGACCGGCGGGTGCGGGCGGTGGAGATCACACCTCGGGGTGTCGAGCTTTTCGACGCGGCACACGTGGCGGCGGAGCCGCTGGCCGAGCGCCTGGTCGCCGACCTGGGGCCCGGTGAGTCCGAGCAGCTGACGGGCCTGCTGACCCGACTCGCCCACCCCGGCGAGGCGTAAGCACTCCCACGGCAGGGCGTCACCGTCTCGGGCTGGGCGCAGGCAACGCAGACACCGTGTGACGCAGTCCTGCACCGGGGCATCACACGGTGTTCGTCTGCCCGAGTAGCTACGCGGCGAGGAGTTCCGCGAGCTCCTTGGCCTTGGCGGCCGCGTTCTCCAAGGCGCGCTTGCGGGAGGTCTCGTAGAGCGGGATGAGCTCCGCCATGGCCGGGTTGCGGGGAGCCATGGTGAGTTCCGGGACGATGAAGTGCAGGTCCAGGCCGAGGGTGTCCTTGAGGACGGCTTCCAGGTAGTTCTGCACGAAGTCGAAACCCTCGCGCGGCGTGCCGGGTGCGTAGGAGCCGCCGCGGCTGGCGACGACCACGGTCGGGGTGCCCTGGGCGGAGGGTGCCTCGCCCGCGGTGCGACCGAGGAGGAGCACGCTGTCCAGCCATGCCTTGAGGGTCGAGGGGATCGAGAAGTTGTGCATGGGGGCGCCGATCAGGACGGCGTCCGCCTGTTCCAGTTCCCCGATGAGTTCCACCCGCGCGGCGAACGCGGTGGACTGCTCCGGGGTGCGCTCGGACGGGGTGGTGTAGCCGGCGGACCAGGCGGCCGCGGTGATGTGTGGGACGGGCGATGCGGCGAGGTCGCGGTAGATCACCGTGCCCTCCGGGTGCTGTTCCTCCCACGTCTTGCGGAAGACGGCCGTGACCGAACGGGACGAGGACGCCTCGCCGGGGAACACGGACGAGTCGATGTGCAGCAGCGTGGCCATGGGTTGTCTCCCAAGAGAAGATCGGCGCTCAATTTCAGTCGAACACGTGACGGTATCGAATGAGACTATAGCGAGTGTAACGGATGGGTCGCCCTGACCCACTGCCGTCCCGGTAAGGCCTCAGACGCGCACCGGCAGACCGTCCTCGCCGTCCGGCTCCTGGACACTGCCCCGCCTGGTCACGGCCACCAGCAGCGTGTCCGCTGCCGCTATGGCCTCATGCACGTCCCGGGTTCCCATCGTGATGCACAGCGTGTAACTCACGTCTTCAAGCTCGCGTGCCCTTTCCCGCGCCTCCTTTTCGGCGAGCGCGATCTGCAGGGACGCGTACCGGGTCAGCAGCCCTCTGACGACCTTCGGATCCGGAACAACGAGCACGGTCAAGCCCTCTCTCTCGACGGGCGAGTCACCCCCGCACCTTGAGTGAGGGACCGGATGCCCACGACTTCTGTGACGAGAGCTACTCCGTCGCTCCCTCGTTCACAGCCGTGTCACACCGTGCTGATCCGTCTGGTCTATCTGGTGTCGCACAACGAACAGAGGGACCGATGCGTGAGATTCTGATTGTCGGTGGAGGCTACGCGGGCTTCTACACCGCATGGCGCCTTGAGAAGAAGCTGCGTAAGGGCGAGGCACGGGTCACGGTCGTCGACCCGCGTCCATACATGACGTACCAGCCCTTTCTGCCGGAGGTGACGGCTGGATCGGTCGAGGCACGTCACGCCGCCGTATCATTGCGGCGACATCTGCGCGGCACCCGCCTGATCGCTGGGAGCGTGACCGAGATCCGCCACGCGGACCGGACGGTGTCCGTGCGCTCTGCGAGCGGAACGGACTACGAACTCCCCTACGACACCCTTGTGGTCACCGCCGGCGCCGTGACCCGCACCTTCCCTGTCCCCGGGCTGGCGGAGCAGGCGATAGGCCTGAAGCATGTGGAGGAGGCGGTGGCCATCCGAGACCGGCTGATGACGGCGTTCGATCAGGCGGCGTCGCTGCCGCCGGGCGCCGAGCGGCAAAGGCTGCTCACCGTCACGTTCGTGGGCGGCGGGTTCTCCGGCGTCGAGGGCTTCGGTGAACTGCTGTCGCTGGCGACCGCGATGGTCAGGTTCTACCCGGAGCTACGCTTCGACGAGGTGTCGTTCCACCTGGTCGAGGCCCGAGGCCGGATCCTGCCTGAGGTGGGAGACAAGCCCGGTGCCTGGGTCGTGCGCTCTTTGGAACAGCGCGGCGCGCGAATCCATCTGAACACGCAGCTGCTCTCCGCCGAAGACGGCCACGTCGTGCTGTCCAACGGAGCGGAATTCGATTCCGCGCTGATCGTCTGGGCCGCTGGGAACGCTTCGAATCCCATCGTGCACAACCACACCGATCTGCCCGTCGACGAGAGGGGCCTGATCGTGGTGAGACCTGATCTGCGCGTGGGCACCGACAGCGAACCCGTGCCGGATGCCTGGGCGGCCGGAGACGATGCGGCCGTTCCGGACCTCGCCTCTCCCGTACCGGGCGCGCGTACGGTGCCGAACGCCCAGCATGCGGTGCGGCAGGGCAAGCGCCTTGCGCAGAACATCGCAGCGAGCCTCCGGGGTGGCAAGATCCGAAACTATCGCCACAGCAGCCTGGGAGTGGTGGCGACACTGGGTCTCGGACGAGGCGTCTTCCAGTACAAGAGCATCGTTGTCAAGGGACTTCCCGCCTGGCTCATGCACCGGGGCTATCACGTCCTTGCTGTGCCCACCTGGGAGCGCAAGGTCCGCGTTCTCGCCGTATGGCTCACCGCCGCGCTGTGGGGCAGGGATCTCGTCTCCCTCGCCTCCGTTCAGCACCCTCGGGACGCGTTCGTCACGAACGGCAATCCGAACCGGCCCCATGAGAGCCGGGCGGGCGACCACTCGGTCGCATGAGCGTGCCGGAGAGTCCCTTGTCGGGGAGACGTCGGACGACTTCGACTTCGACGTCGTCGGCGTTGTCACAACTGGCCGGCCCCCCAGTGGAGGACACCATGGATCCGAGTAAGGAGGCTGAACGCGGCCTCACCGACATCGAAACGTACCTCTACCGGGAGGCTCATCTGCATGCGGCACGTCAGCGTGTGGCAGCTTTCACCGCGCGGGCCCCATGGCTGACCCTGGAACAGAAGACGGATATCGAGCGGTGGTATCTCGACGAGCAGAAGTACGTGGCTCGTATGGTCACCGAGCACATCTCGGACCGCATCGGTCTGGCGCAGGAGCAACACCAAGTGCGCTTCAGGCACTGGCTGCGCGGAACGGCGATCGCGATGGCTCTGATCACCGCCGCGATGCTGTGTGTCGCTGTCATGCTGGGGACGTTGCGCTGAGCCCGTTCCGTATCCGGCTCTGCCTTCCCACGGCCCAGTCGAGGCACTGCGCTCCCCGCGGCGACTCCTGGGGAGGGCCCGGGACAGCTGATGTCACAAGACGCGTGCATGCCCGGTCGAAGGATCGAGCCGGGAAGCGAAGCGAAGGAGGTGTGTCGTGTGCGAGGACTCAGCCATCGGGTGGGGGAGTTCCCTTGCCGGGCGCAGGCGCTGCATGGTGACGCCCCGTCATCGGCGCGCGGAAGTCTCTGAAGCCCTCGTGAAGGCCGAAGGGATCATTGGGTGCGGCCGTGTTGTGTGGTGCCGCGTGAGCAGGAGGATGCCGTATGGACCATGCTGACGCGGTGCCGGTCGCGGAGTTGCTCGACGAGCGTCGGCACCTGCTGGAAGTCGCCTACTGGATGCTGGGCAGTTGTGGTGAGGCGGAGAGTGCCGTCAACGAGACCTACCGCCGGTGGTACGGGCTGTCCGCCGCGGAGCACGGGCGGATCACAGCTCCCCGGCGCTGGCTCGTGAAGACCACGGGCGGGATCTGTCTGGACCTGCTCGCCGACTCCCGCCGGGGTGCGGCCGGCCGGAGGGACCAGGGGGAGGAGCACCATCCGAAGACGGCAGACGCCGACGGGGCGCAGGCGAGCCTGGCGGAGGAGGTCAGCCGGGTTCTGCTGGACGCGCTGGACTCCCTGTCGCCGGCCGAGCGTGCGGCGTTCGTGCTCAATGACGTGTTCCGGATGGCCCCCGGAACAGTGGCCGACATCGTGGGACGCTCAGAGCCGGATTGCGCCGAGCTTGCCGAACGGGCCCGCCACAGCCTTCGGACACAACGCTCACGCCCCACCCCGCCGGACGAGCGCGATGTCCTCGCCCGCGCCGTCCGCCAGGCCTGCGTGGACGAGGATGCCGAACTGCTCGAGTCGCTGCTGTGTCCGGACGCCACGGCGTTCTTCGACGGCGGCGGTAAGGTCCGGGCACTGAGCAGGCCCGTGCACGGCAGTCGTCAGGTCGCCCACAGTCTGCTGACGCTCCTGGCTCGCCACCCTCGCACCACGCTGACCACCCACTCCGTCAACAACCGCACCGGTCTCATCGCCCGCTACGACCGTCAGGTCGCCGCCGTCATCAGCCTCGACATCGCCGAGCACCACGTCACACAGGTCTGGGTCGTCCTCAATCCCGACAAACTGCGCTCCTGGAACGAGTCCCCAAGCCCCCGCGACCCCGGCTCGCATCGAGACCCGTCACAGTAGGGCGATCACCGCGCGGGTTCCGCGCGGAAGGGCCCCAGGTCCGGCGCCGTCACGCATCACCCGTCACGGGACGGAGTCGCCGGGCAGCGGGAACGCAGGTCGAGGAACGCGAGTCGAGGAACGCGGCGATCTTGCTCGGGCTGAACACCCACATCACCTTGTGGATGCCTTCCGTCGAGGCGGCTGTCGTCATGAATGCCATGGGCCGGCCATCCCGGTGGATCGTCACGCCCGTAAGGCCGTTGGCTTCGACCAACCTGGGCTCTGCTGCTCGCCACAGCCGTGGACAGGTCGACATTCTGGCGATACGTGGACGGCCCAGCACAGGTATACGGGCGCAGCCCCGGAGACCGTTTCCGTCGGACAGACTGACGGCATCGGCGGTCAGAAGGGTCTCCAGTGCAGCCACGTCCCCCGTTTGAGCCGCTGAGACGAAGGCGTTCAAGAGGCGTCTGTGCTCCGCCCTGCCCACACTCTCCCGCCGGCCGTCCGACAGATGCCCGCGGGCGCGGCTGACGATCTTCCGGACGTTCACGAGGCTGAGCTGAAGGATTTCAGCGATCTCGGGGTAGGTGTAGTCGAACGCTTCACGCAGCACGTACGCGGCGCGTTCGGCGGGGCTCAGCTTCTCCAGTACCAGCAGCAGCGCCAGTTCGAGGGCCTCTGCGCGCTGCGCGCCCACCTGCGGATCCGAGCTGGTGTCGACCGGCTCGGGCAGCCAGGGCCCGATGTAGGTCTCCCGGCGCGCACGCGCCGAGTTCGTGACGTTGATCGCCAGACGGGTCGTGGCGCTCGAGAGGAAGGCGACCGGGCTGACCACCGCGGAGCGGTCTGTCTTCTGCCAGCGGAGCCACACCTCCTGAACCACGTCCTCGGCCTCGACCACGCTGCCGAGCACACGGTAGGCGATGCCGAACAGACGTGGCCGGCACTGCACGAAGACCGAGACAGCCTCTTCAAGGTCCGCTCCGGGTGGGGACGGTGTGAGATCCATGGCAGGTGTCAGCAGCCGTCGACGAACGTGACCGTCTCGTCGAGCGGCGCTCGGCCGATACGGGGCTGGCGTGCGGTGACGTCCTCGTACCCGATCGACATGCCGCAGAAGAGGAGGAGATCATCCGGGGGCGACAGGACCTCGGCGACGGTCCTGTGATACTTCGCCCAGGCCATCTGCGTGCAACTGTGCAGCCCTTCGGCGCGGAGCAGCAGCATGACGGATTGCAGATACATGCCCACGTCGGACCACTGGGGTCGCCCCATGCGGCGGTCGATGTAGCAGAACAGGGCGGCGGATGCGCCGAAGCAGTCCCAGTTCGCGGCGGATGCCCGCTGTCGGGCCTCCAGGTCGTCACGCGGAATGCCGAGTGCGCCGTAGCGCTGCTCGCCGAAGGCGGATCGGCGCTCCTGGTAGGGGCTCTTCAGCGCCGTCGGGTACTGCTCGTACTCCGGCTCGTCCCAGGGGTCGCCTGCGGCTATGCGCTCGCCGGCGCGCTTTTTGAGCTCGGCCAGCGGCCGGCCGGTCAGCACGTAGGCATGCCACGGTTGAAGGTTCGACGCTGACGGCGCCCAGGCCGCGGCGGACAGCACGCGCTGCAGCACCTCGCGCGGGACCTGTTGGTCGGTGAAGCCCCGCACGGCCTGCCGGCTCGCGACCGCCTCATAGACGTTCATGATCGCCTGCATCCCTTCCGTTCGATGCGCCCATATTCGTTGTGTCTGCGACAGTATCACTTAAGACTATCTCGGTCGAGGTGTATGGGGAGGCGCATGGCGAGAAGGGGGCTCGTGCGGGAGTGCTTACGCCTCGCCTGCTGCGGGGTGGGCGAGTCGGGTCAGCAGGCCCGTCAGCTGCTCGCGCTCACCGGGCCCCAGGTCGGCGACCAGGCGCTCGGCCAGCGGCTCCGCCGCCACGTGTGCCGCGTCGAAAAGCTCGACACCCCGAGGTGTGATCTCCACCGCCCGCACCCGCCGGTCCCCCGGAACCGCCTTGCGCACCGCCAGCCCCATGCGTTCCAGGTCGTCCACGACCCGCATGATCCCCGCCTTGTCCGACCCCGTCGCCGCCGCCAGATCCCGCTGCACCGTGGGCCCGCGGTCGACCAGCACGAGCAGCACCGCGAAATGCCGCAACTCGACACCGAGCGGGCGGAGCGCCTCCGTCATCACCGCGGCCGCATGCCAGTGCGCCCGGCGCAGCAGCAGGGCGAGCGCGAAAGGCGAGGTGTCCCCGGGGCGGTCGGTCGCACGCGTGGCGGTGGAGGGGGTGGCTCTGCGAGGAAACGCGGTCACGCGGTCACATTACAGGTATATGCACTTTCGATACAGTTTCACTTTAAACTAAATTAGTGCTGCGACGCTGTGGTCCAGCCGTACGGTGCTTTCGCCGAGTGAGCATCACCAACGCCGTACCCAACACCAGGCCCATTGCCGGCAGCACGGGGAGCCCGCCGCTCGGCGCGAAGCCCCGCATGGCCAAGCGTCCCAGCGCGGCGACGTTCATGGCCAGCCCGAGCCACAGCGGCCAGGCCTGGCGCAGGCCGGCGTCCGGACTGGTCCGCTCGTACAGCACGACCAGCCCGCGTTCCAGTGGCCCGAGCGCGGATATGACGCCGACCAGGACGACGCCGAGCACGAGCAGCCATGGCACCCGCAGTGCCCACCACGCCGCGGACCCGACCGTCGGCTCGGGTGCGAGGTCGGTCAGGTAGAACGCGGCGGCGACGGCCAACACCGGCAGCATGTGCCACAGGTACAGCGTCATGCTGGCCGCGCCCACGGGGCGGACCACGCGCCATACCCGATCCCGCTCCAGCAGCCGCCGCACCGGCGGCGCGGCGAGGAGGCACAGCCCGACCTGCGCCACGACCCACGCCAGCATCGCGGCCGACGGCGGATCGGTGTTGCCGGGGGTCTGCCCGGTCACCCGGATCAGGCTGACCGGGAACGGCCCGAGGGCCACGAGCGCGGCAAAGGCCACCCCGCCGCCCACCGCCATCCCGAGCGGCACGAGCCGGCGCCCGGTCAGCAGACCGTCCCGCCAGCAGAAGCCCAACTGGTAGGCAACACCCCACACGAGCACGTAGTCGAGCAGTCCGACGTACGGCGCATGCACCGTCACCACGAGCGCATCGGTCGCCAGGGCGACTGCCCCCATCGCCGACGGGACGAGGAGTCCCCAGCGCCGGTGTGCCGCATACAGCGGCGGCGTCAGGGCGCTGAGCAGCAGATACACCGGAAGGAACCAGAACTGCATGGCCATCGCCCAGCCCACCAGCGCCAGTGTGCCCGCGTCCACGCCGGCCACCGAACAGATGCCGACGGCGAGCAGCACCAGACCGCTGTAGACACCGGCCGGAAGAAGCAGCCGCAGCGCCCGCCGCCCCAGCCACCCGGCGGCCGTACCCCCCGCGGCCCGGGCGCGCGACCAGGAACCGCCCGCGGCATGGCCCCCGGCCAGGAAGAACAGCGGCATGATCTGGAACGCGAGGGTCAGCCACTGGGTCCAGGGAACGGTCGCCAGCAGCTCCGGGGCGATGATCCTTCCACCGGGCTCCCGGACCAGGGCCGTGATCAGCCAGTGGCCGAGCACCACCAGTACGATCGCCCACGCGCGCAGGAAGTCGACGTAGCGGTCTCTGCTCATGGACCGTCATGCTGGCGCAGCCCTGGCGCCATCGTGCCCGGGAAGCCCAAGCCGCAATGATTCCGTGCCCGGTACGACACCGCCCGCAGAGCGGCCTGTGACCCCTGCGGGAAAATCGGTGGCGCCCTGACGCGGGCGCCTCTAGGGTGAGATTCACTTCACGCAGTGGCTGTCGGCCGCTGCCGTCAGCCGAGTGAGAAACGGGAGGTGTGACCGATGGCTGTCTCTGTGATGGGCGCTGCCCGCAACCAGAAGTTCATCCACTCCACCTCCGTGGTCTCCGGCTGACCTTTCCTGTCCTCTTCGCGCCTGTGAGTGCGCGTGGCCGGGGCCGCCCTGTGAAGGGTTCCCCTTGAATCTCTCCTCTCTTTCGGCTTCTTCCGCTTCGTCGCACCCTCTGGCCCAGTACGGCTGGGACGAGGGCTGGGAAGCCGAGTTCGCTCCGTATGCCGGGCAGGGTCTCCTGCCCGGTCGTGTCGTACGTGTCGACCGCGGCCAGTGCGACCTCGTCACCCCGCTCGGCACGGTCCGGGCGGACACCGAGTTCGTCGTCCCCCGGGATCCCATGAAGGTGGTGTGCACGGGGGACTGGGCCGCCGTCGACCCCGAAGGCGGCGATCCGCGGTACGTGCGGGCGCTGCTGCCGCGCCGTACCGCCTTCGTGCGGTCCACCTCCTCCAAGCGGTCCGAGGGGCAGATCCTCGCCGCCAACGTCGACCACGCGGTCATCGCCGTCTCGCTGGCCGTCGAACTCGACCTGGGCCGCGTCGAGCGGTTCCTGGCCCTCGCCTGGGAGTCCGGCGCGCAGCCCGTGGTCGTGCTGACCAAGGCCGACCTCGTGCCGGACCCGGTGGGACTGTCCTATCTGGTGCAGGACGTGGAGACGACGGCGCCGGGAGTGCCGGTGCTCAGCGTCAGCGCGCTGCACGGCGACGGGCTCGACCTGCTCGTCGCCATGGTCGGCGGCGGTACGTCCGTGCTGCTCGGGCAGTCCGGTGCCGGCAAGTCCACGCTCGCCAACGCGCTGCTCGGCGAGGACGTGATGGACGTCCGGGCCGCACGGGACGTGGACGGCAAGGGGCGCCACACCACCACCACGCGCAATCTGCTCGCGCTGCCCGGCGGGGGCGTGCTGATCGACACGCCCGGGCTGCGGGGAGTGGGGCTGTTCGACGCCGAGACGGGCGTCGGGCAGGTGTTCTCCGAGATCCAGGAGCTGGCCGACGGGTGCCGGTTCCAGGACTGCGCGCACGAGAGCGAGCCGGGGTGCGCGGTGCAGGCCGCCGCCGACTCCGGGGAGCTGCCCGTGCGGCGGCTGGAGAGCTACCGCAAGCTCATGCGGGAGAACCAGTGGATCGTGGCCAAGACCGATGCGCGGGTCCGCGCGGAGCTTCGGCGGGACTGGAAGCGGAAGGGCGCCATCGGTCGGGCCGCGATGGAGGCCAAGCGGAGGGGGTGGCGGTAGGGGGCGGGGCTGTCGTTGCCGTCTGCTGGGGGCTGCCGCTCCCAGGCCCCCGCTTCGGCCTGAACGGCCTCGTCCTCAAGCGCCGGACGGGCTGAGTAGTGCCGGGCGGGGTGATGATGCCGGGCCGGCTCAGGTGTCCGATTTCCGCCAGCCGTGGTCCCCGCCCTCGCCCACACTGGATGGCATGACGGACGCAGACACCAGGTACGAAGCCGTCCGTAGCCGGGACGCACGGTTCGACGGGGAGTTCTTCTTCGCCGTCGAGACGACCGGGATCTACTGCCGGCCCAGTTGCCCGGCGGTGACGCCGAAGCGGCACAACGTGCGGTTCTTCGCGACGGCCGCCGGCGCGCAGGGAGCGGGGTTCCGGGCGTGCCGGCGGTGCCGTCCGGACGCCGTGCCCGGGTCCGCCGAGTGGAACGTGCGCGCGGACGCCGTGGGCCGGGCGATGCGGCTGATCGGCGACGGTGTGGTGGACCGGGAGGGCGTCGCCGGGCTCGCCGCGCGGCTGGGGTACAGCGCGCGGCAGGTCCAGCGGCAGCTCACCGCCGAGCTCGGCGCCGGTCCCGTCGCGCTGGCGCGGGCGCAGCGGGCGCACACCGCGCGGGTGCTGCTGCAGACCACCGAACTGCCGGTCACTCAGATCGCGTTCGCGGCCGGGTTCGCCAGTGTGCGGCAGTTCAACGACACGATCCGCGCGGTGTACGCCGCCACGCCGACCGGGCTGCGGGCCGCCGCGCCCCGCGGCCCGGGCCGGGGCCGCCGGACCGCGACTCCCGGCGCGGGGATCCCGCTGCGGCTCGCGTACCGGGGGCCGTACCGGTCCGCCGCCGTCTTCGACCTGCTCCAGCGGGAGGCCGTACCCGGCGTCGAGGAGGTGAGCGGTCCGCCCGGCCGCCGTGTGCACCGGCGCACGCTGCGGCTGCCGTACGGCACCGGAATCGCCGCCGTCGAGGAACGCACGGGTGCGCCGAGGACGGGGCCGGCCGCCCACCCGGGCGCCCACCCGGGCGGCTGGCTCGACGCCCGGCTGCACCTCACCGACCTGCGGGACCTGACGACCGCCGTGCAGCGGCTGCGGCGGCTGTTCGACCTGGACGCGGACCCGTACGCGGTCGACGAGCGGCTCGGCGCCGACCCGCGGCTGGCCCCGCTGGTCGCCGCCCGGCCGGGCCTGCGCTCGCCCGGCACCGCCGACCCGGCCGAGCTCGCGGTGCGGGCGCTGGTGGGGCGGGCGGAGGCGGAGCGCCTCGTCCAGCGGTACGGCAAGGCGCTGGACGCCCCCTGCGGCAGCCTCACCCATCTCTTCCCGGAGCCCGCCGTACTCGCCGAGGCCGAGCCGCACGGCACCCTGGGCGCGCTGGCCGCCGCGCTCGCCGACGGCACCGTACGGCTGGATCCGGGCGCCGACCGGGAGGACACCGAGGCGGCACTGCTCGCGTTGCCCGGCCTCGATCCGGCCGTCGTCGCCGTCGTCCGCGCCCGCGCCCTGGGCGACCCCGACGTGGCCCCGCCGGGCACCGACGTACCGGACGGCTGGCGGCCCTGGCGGTCGTACGCCGTCCAGCACCTCGTGGTGGCGGGGGAGTGGAGGCCCTAGCCCTCCAGGCCCCAGCCGAACACGGCCCCCTGCCCGGCGCATCGGCTCTTGGGCCCAGGGCCGTCGGCCTACCGCGGGTTCGGTTCGGCCGTGCGGGTGGTCCGCCGGTGGTGTTCCGTCAACCCCCGTTCCGCGTGTGGCACCTTCGCCTCCGGCGGATCTGCGGGAAAGGCGGGCGCACATGGTCGACTCCGGGCGGATCCTCGCGGCGGCGCTGCTGACGCTGGCGGGTACGACACCGGCGGCCGGGGCCGGTTTCCCCGTTCCCCCGAGGACGATCGCGCGGCCCGTCTGGACCGGCAGTTGGGAGGCCGCCCCCTCCGGTGCCGCGTCCGCGGTGCCCGGCGCCACCATCCGCAACGTGGTGCACCTCAGTGTCGGCGGCCGGGTGCTGCGGGTCCGCCTGAGCAACCGGCTCGGCACCGCGCCCCTCACGCTCGGCGCGGTCACGGTCGCCCTGCGGCGGCCGGGCGGCCCGGACGCCGTGCCCGGCACGATGCGCACGGCCACCTTCGACGGCGCCCCGACCGTCACCGTGCCGCCGGGCCGGGACCTGGTCACCGACCCGGTGCCGCTGGCCGCACCGGCCGCCGCCGACCTGCTCGTCACGGTCCACACGCCCACCGTCGCCGGCCCCGCCACGTACCACCGCACCGCCCTCCAGACCGGCTATGTCGCCCCCGAAAGCGACGGCGACGGCGACGATGTGGCCGCCGACGAGGACGGCGGCGCGTATCCGGTCGCCACCAGCCACTGGTACTACGTCACCGGCGTCGACGTCCGCGGCTCCGCCGCCGGCAGCGTCGTCGCGTTCGGGGACTCCCTCACCGACGGCACCTGCACCACCCCCGACGCCAACCGCCGCTGGCCCGACCGGCTCGCCGAACGCCTGCGCGCACTGCCCCCGCGCCACCGACCGGGCGTCCTCAACGCCGGGATCGCCGGCAACCGCCTGCTGCGCGAGGGCACCGGGCCCGGTGCCCTGACCCGGCTCGACGCCGACGCCCTGGCCCGGGCCGGGGTCCGGGCGCTGATCGTGCTGGAGGGCATCAACGACATCATCAAGGGCACCCCGCAGGCCGGTGACGTCCTCGACTTCGAGGACGCCTACCGGACGATCGTGGCCCGGGCGCACGCCCGCGGGATCAGGGTCGTCGGCGCCACCCTCACGCCGTACGGCGGGCACGGCGCCTTCACGGCGGCGCGGGAGGCGGTACGGGAGCGGGTCAACGCGTTCATCCGGACGGGCGGCGCCTTCGACGCCGTCGCCGACTTCGACGCGGCCGTCCGCGACCCGGACCGGCCGCAGCGCATCCTGCCCGCCTACGACTGCGGCGACCATCTGCACTTCGACGACGAGGGCGCTCGGGCGCTGGCCGACGCGGTCGACGTGGCCTCCCTGCTGCGGCGGGCACCATCGGCAACTCCAGTGCCACGTACGGTCGTTCGACGGGGTACTCGGCACGCCGTTCGAGACGGGAAGATGCGCCGGATTTTCCGGATGCCCCGTTTTCATCCGGCCCGCGCGGTGGACAATTAGGGGCATGAACCAGCAGGGGGGAAAGCCCGTCCGTCACGAGGACGACTGGTGGCGGCAGTTGTACGACGACTCGACCCCGGACACGGGTCCCACGGCCGAGGCGGAGTCCCTGGACGACCGGTTCGCCTCGGCGGCGGGAGCGGTCGGGACGGGAACCGCACCGCCGGCGCCGCCCGCCGAGAGCACGGTCCCCGCGCAGCGCGCCGCCGCTCCGGCCGAGGGCTCCCCGTCGCAAGGCGCTCCCTGGGGGCCGCCCCCCGCCGCACCCCCGTCCGCCGCCGTCCTTCCGCCCGGTCCCCGGCCGCCGGGGTTCGAACCCGCCGGGGAGGCTGGGGAGTACACCGGACCACCGCGCGAGGAGAGCTCCGCGGCGTCCGCGCCGCCGCGTCCGTCCGCACCGCCGAAGCCCGCCGCGGCCCCCGCCGTCCCGGAGCCCGAGGGCGTCCACCCGGTCACGCACCTCGATCTGCCCGCCCTGCCACCGCCCTCCGCCGGAGTCGACTACGTCGGGTCCGGACCGCCGACCTACGATCCCGAGCCCACCGCCCTGCCGGCCGCCGACCCGGACGGACTGGACGAGCTGGTCGCGGACACCGTGCTGGACGGGGCGCGCTACGGTGCCTGCACGCTGCGGGCCGCTTCCGTGCGCGGGGACTCCGCGCGGTTCAGGGGGGAGCCGCGCCGCGACTCGCTGCTGACCGCGCGGTTCGGCACCGGGGACCAGGCGCTGGTGCTGGTGGCGATGGCGACCGGGGCCCGGGCCACACCTCAGGCGCACCGGGTGGCCGCCGAGGCCTGCCAGTGGATCGGACGGGCCGTGGGCCGCAGCCACGCACGCCTGGTCGAGGACATCCGGGCCGGCCGCCGCGGCGACCTCAAGTCCGGTCTGCACCGGCTCACCGACCGCAGCCTCGGCAAGCTCCGCGCCGGCGCCACCGAGCAGGGCGTCGACCCGGAGGAGTACGCGGCCACCCTGCGCTGTCTGCTGCTGCCCGCCCACCCCGACTGCCGTACGCGCGTGTTCTTCGGCGTCGGCGCGGGCGGGTTGTTCCGGCTGCGCGGCGGTGCGTGGCAGGACATAGAGCCGCGGGTGACGGCCGCCTCCGCCACCGGTGAGCCGGTCGTCGGCTTCGGCTCGCCGCCGGCCGAGACGCCGGAGGGCGACCGGCTCACCATGGACTTCGGCATCCCGACACCCCCGAGCCCTTTCGAGCCGGCCCCCGAGCCGCCCCGCGAACCCTTCCGGTTCCGCACCTCCATCGCCCGACCGGGTGACGCCCTGCTGATGTGCACCGCGGGCCTCGCCGACCCGCTGCGCGGCGAGGCCGCCCTCTGCGCCTACCTGGCACGACGCTGGTCCGGCCGGACCGCGCCCGGCCTCGCCGCGTTCCTCGGGGACACCCAGGTGCGCGTGAAGGGCTACGCCGACGACCGGACGGTGGCAGCCGTGTGGGAGGCGTAACCGGCGCCCCTGTGGATTGATGGAAGGCATGGCCAAGCAGAACGTCGCCGAGCAGTTCGTCGACATCCTCGTCCGCGCCGGCGTGCGCCGTCTGTACGGCGTCGTCGGCGACAGCCTCAACCCGGTCGTGGACGCGGTGCGCCGCAACTCCGCGATCGACTGGATCCACGTACGCCACGAGGAGACCGCCGCGTTCGCGGCCGGCGCGGAGGCCCAGGTGACCGGGAAGCTGGCCGCCTGCGCCGGCTCGTGCGGCCCCGGCAACCTCCACCTCATCAACGGGCTGTACGACGCCCACCGCTCGATGGCACCGGTCCTCGCCCTCGCGTCGCACATCCCGTCCAGTGAGATCGGTCTGGGCTACTTCCAGGAGACCCACCCCGACCGGCTGTTCACCGAGTGCAGCCACTACAGCGAGCTGATCTCCAGCCCCCAGCAGATGCCCCGGCTGCTGCAGACCGCGATCCAGCACGCGGTGGGCCGCAGCGGCGTGAGCGTGGTGTCCCTGCCCGGTGACATCGCCGACCGGCCCGCCCCGGAGAAGGCCGCCTCGGCCGCCCTCGTCACCTCCCGGCCCACCGTCCGGCCCGGCGACGCCGAGATCGACGAACTCGTCCGGATGATCGACGCCGCCGGCCGGGTCACCCTGTTCTGCGGCAGCGGCACGGCCGGCGCGCACGCCGAGGTCATGGAGTTCGCCGGGAAGATCAAGTCACCGGTCGGACACGCCCTGCGCGGCAAGGAGTGGATCCAGTACGACAATCCGTACGACGTCGGCATGAGCGGACTGCTCGGCTACGGCGCCGCCTACGAGGCCACCCACGAGTGCGACCTGCTGATCCTGCTCGGCACCGACTTCCCGTACAACGCCTTCCTCCCGGACGACGTGCGGATCGCCCAGGTCGACGTGCGGCCCGAGGTGCTCGGCCGCCGGTCCCGGCTGGACCTGGCCGTGTGGGGCGACGTACGCGAGACCCTGCGCTGTCTGATCCCGCGGGTGCGGCTCAAGGACGACCGGCGGTTCCTCGACCGGATGCTGAAGAAACACGCGGACGCGCTGGAGGGGGTGGTCAAGGCCTACACGCGCAAGGTGGACAGGCACGTGCCGATCCATCCCGAGTACGTGGCCGCCGTGCTCGACGAACTCGCCGCCGACGACGCCGTGTTCACGGTCGACACCGGGATGTGCAACGTCTGGGCCGCCCGCTACCTCTCGCCCAACGGCCGCCGCCGGGTGATCGGTTCCTTCTCCCACGGGTCCATGGCGAACGCGCTGCCGATGGCGATCGGCGCCCAGTTCACCGACCGCCGCCGCCAGGTGGTGTCGATGTCCGGGGACGGCGGGTTCAGCATGCTGATGGGCGACTTCCTGACCCTGGTGCAGTACGACCTGCCCGTGAAGGTCGTGCTCTTCAACAACTCCTCGCTCAGCATGGTCGAGTTGGAGATGCTGGTCGCGGGCCTGCCCGCGCACGGCACGGCCAACACCAACCCCGACTTCGCCGCCGTGGCCCGCGCCTGTGGAGCCTTCGGGATCCGGGTCGAGAAGCCCAAACAGCTCGCCAGATCACTGAAGGAGGCCTTCCAGCACAAGGGCCCCGCCCTCGTCGACATCGTCACCGACCCCAACGCGCTGTCCATCCCGCCGAAGATCAGCGCCGAGATGGTCACCGGGTTCGCGCTGTCCGCGTCGAAAATGGTGCTGGACGGCGGAGTGGGCCGCATGCTCCAGATGGCGCGCTCCAACCTGCGCAACGTACCCCGGCCCTGACCGGACACTCGCAGGACCGGTGGATTCCGGCCAGATTCGCGCGGGAGGCCGCGGTCGCCGGGACGGGAAGCGGGTGCACTCCTTCCGGGGTGACGGGACGCCCGTGACGTACTGCGGCGGCCCATGCGCACGGAACGCGGTTGCCACGGCGCTCGAGTCGCGCCTCAGGCGCGGTGGACCCGTGGCCGAACCGCTGGTCGTCGCCGGCCCCGCATGACTGCCCACCGGCACATGGGGCATGGATCCCCGTGAACGTGTTCGACCAGGAGGGGCAACGGCAACGGCGTGCGGGCGGGGGACATGAAGAGGCAGGCACGAGGGGGCGGTCCCGTGGTCATCGGGGCCTCCTCGGCGAAGCAGGCGGGGGAAGATGCCGACAACACGGAACGGACGCGACCGCCCCAGCTGAGGCGGAGACTGGGACGGGCGGACCTGCGGGCGGTGCCCGAGGCCCGCAGAGCGCTGCGCGAAGCCCTCAGGCACTGGGGGAAGCCGGGGCGCTCCGAGATTGCCGAACTGCTCACCAGCGAACTCGTCACCAACGCGCTCGTGCACACCGATCGCGAGGCCGTCCTGACGGCCGTGGTCGAACCGCACGGACTGCGCGTGGAGGTACGGGACTTCGTCGCCCGCAGACCCCGCCTCAGCATGCCGGACGCCGACGACGGCACGCACGGCCGGGGTCTGTTGCTGGTGCAGTCCCTCGCGGACGCGTGGGGTGTACGGGCGCACGGGGTGGGGAAGTCGGTCTGGTTCGAACTCGACGCGGAGGCCGCGTGAACGGGACGGGGGCGTGACCCTGAAGGTCACGCCCCCGTCCCGTGGCGTCCGGTCCCGGCCGGAGCGCTGTGTGGAGCCCTTCGGCGCTAGCCGAACTGCTGCTCGAGGTCCTTGAGTTTGCGCTCCAGGGAGTCCAGGCGCGGCAGCGCCATGGTGTCGTCCTCCGCGGTCAGGTCGACGGTTCCGTGCTCAGACCCTTTGCGGACGGGCTGAAGGGAGGGCCGTGAGCGTACGGGCAGTTGCTCCGGCGCGGATATGGCAGGCTCCGCGGTGAGTTCGGCGGCCTGGGCGGAGGCGCGCTCCACCTGCACCTCCACCTCCATCTGACGGTCGCCGCGTCCGACGAAGCCCCGGTGGCCGCGGCTGATCGCCTTCAGCTGGGCGCGCTCCACGCGCTTCTGCTCGCGGCGGCGCTGACGCGTCTGCTCCTTCTGGCGCTGGTCCTCGCGGACCTCCTCGACCGCCTCGTCCAGGCTGCGCACGCCCTCCAGGAGCATCAGCGACCAGGCCTTGTAGGTCTCGCGGGGGGCCCGCATCCAGCGGACGACACGGATCTGCGGCAGCGGACGCGGCACCAGGCCCTGCTCGCGCAGCGCGGCCCGGCGGGTCTGCTTCAGGGCGCGGTCGAACAGTACGGCCGCCGACAGAGACATGCCGGAGAAGAACTGCGGGGCGCCCGCGTGGCCGATGCCCCTCGGCGCGTGCACCCAGTTGAACCAGGCGGCCGCACCGGCGAACGTCCATACGAGTATGCGCGAGCCGAGCGCCGCGTCACCGTGGCTGGCCTCGCGCACCGCGAGCACGGAGCAGAACATCGCCGCGCCGTCCAGGCCGAACGGGACCAGGTACTCCCAGCCGTCGGTCAGGCCGAGGTTCTGCTGGCCGAAGCCGACCAGGCCGTGGAAGGAGAGGGCGGCGGCGACCGCCGCACAGCAGAACAGAAGGACGTAGGAGGCGGTGCCGTATATGGCCTCCTTGCGCCTG
Organism: Streptomyces sp. NPDC020299; assembly: GCF_044387825.1. Classification (NCBI taxonomy): domain Bacteria; kingdom Bacillati; phylum Actinomycetota; class Actinomycetes; order Kitasatosporales; family Streptomycetaceae; genus Streptomyces; species Streptomyces sp. NPDC020299. The sequence goes on along the minus strand of NZ_JBIRWL010000009.1, from coordinate 218,644 downwards.
CGGCGCTCCTCGCTGCGCTCCCACGAGTCGTCCGCGCTCGCGTTCTCCCCGGAGGAGCGCTTGCCGCGCGCGAGCACCGCCACCGCCGCCAGCATGCCCAGGAGCAGTACGGCGCCGGGAAGCAGCCAGTTCAGCGATATGTCGGTCAGTCTCATCTGGGGTCCCTTGCATTGGGATAGGGCGTAACGCCCGCCATAGTGACCCAACCCCACCGGCCCTCAGGGGGTTTCGGGGCAAGAGGCCGCCAAGGAAGTGCAAGGGGATGCCCAGGGCGGCGTTCTGCTCGAACTGCCGCGTGAGGGGCGGGAGTTGAGTTCGAATAAGAGTACCCGGACGGATGGTTCCTCGGAAAGTTCCCGCGACGGGTGAGGAAGTTGTGAATTCACTGTCCCCGGGCGGGAGACGCGCCGGTGTTCCGGCCGCCGCGATCCTAGTGGACGCGGGGGCCGGCCTGCTCCTGAGGGTGGGTCAAGCGGCAGCGGTGGCAGTCAGTTTGGCGATGCGGACGGTGTCGCAGGTGCGCGGGCAGGTGGCGCAGGTGTCCTCGGGGCGGAGGGTGTAGAACATGCAGCAGCTCGCCCGGTCCCGGGTGGGCAGCGGCTCGCCGTCCGGTCCGGCGAGGGTGCGGAAGGCGGCGGAGCCGACGTACGGCCGGGTGGCGCCCGGCAGCAGCAGCTCCAGCTCCCGCACGGCCCGCTCCTGCTCGCCGAGCAGGTGGGCGACGTACCAGAGCCCCTCGACCAGCTCGTCGGTCGCCATGCCCCACAGTGCCCGCCCGCGCCGCCGCATCGGCGGCCCGAACCCGGCCAGCACGGGTTCCAGGTGCTCGGCCACCGCCGCCCGCACCCGGTCCCGCAGCGCCTCCTCGTCCGGCACCACGACCGCGCCGGGCAGCGCCGCCGCCGGGTCGTCCGGGAGGCAGGCGAAGGAGGCGGCGCGGACGGCCATGCGGCCGGCGGTGCGGTCGTACGAGACCTCGGTCACGGGCAGACGCGGCACCCGCCGGTGCAGGAACCACGGCACGGTGATCAGCAGGCAGGCGGGCCAGGCGTAGCGGTGCAGCCCGAAGCTCGCCACCACGTCCGGGCGGGCCCGCTGTCCGTAGTCCCGCAGCACCTGGGCCTCGTCCCAGGCCAGGAAGCCCGCGAGGTCCGGGCCGCCCTCCGTGAGCGAGGCGGCCCGGACCCATTCGCCGCCGCGCGGAGCCGGTTCCCCGGGGCCCAGCTCCGTGACGGCCAGGCCCGGGTAGGCCTCGGTGAGGCGGGCGTAGGCGGCGGAGAGGGGCGAGGCCGGGACGGGCATGGGGCACCACCGATCGGAAGCGTCAAAGGTAAGCCTTACCTTACCTACTTTCGGGTGCGGTTTGAACTGTCGCGCCCAGCGCCTAATGTGCTTGACGGACGAGTAACAACCCGTCGTAATGACCCCAAGTGCCGACAAGCCGGAGGAGGACCCCGTGAAGCAGGGCGTGCAGGACCTCCGAGCGGACGTCCGGGTGCCCCCGCAGCCCCTGGCGCGGGACGTCGACCGTCAGGCCCCGGCCTCCCCGGCCGCCCGCGGCGAGCACACGCACGGCGAGCCGCCCGTCCCGGACCCGCGGCCCGCGGTCCAGCGGTCCTCGGTCCGCGGCCAGATCCTCGACGCCCTGCGCCACGCGCTGGTGTCGGGCGACCTGAAGCCCGGCGAGGTGTACTCCGCGCCCGCCCTCGGGGAACGCTTCGGGGTCTCCGCGACGCCCGTGCGGGAGGCCATGCAGCAGCTCACGCTCGAGGGCGCGGTGGAGGTCGTGCCCAACCGGGGCTTCAGGGTCGTGGTGCGGGGCGCGCGGGAACTCGCGGAACTCGCCGAGGTGCGCGCGCTGATCGAGGTGCCGGTGATGCTGCGGCTCGCCCGCACGCTGCCCGCGGAACGCTGGGCCGAGCTCAGGCCGCTGGCCGAGGACACGATCCGCGCGGCGTCCTCCGGCTGCCGGGCGACGTACGCGGAGTCCGACCGGGTCTTCCACCGGGCGGTCCTGCGCCTGGCCGGGAACGAACAGCTCGTCCAGATCGCCGAGGACCTGCACCGACGCGCCCAGTGGCCCCTGGTCGGCGGCCCCGCCCACTCCGCCCGCGCGGAACTCCTCGCGGACGCCTCCGAGCACACAGCCCTGCTGGACGCCCTGATCGCACGGGACCTGACCGTCGTACGGTCACTGGTGGGGGAGCACTTCACGGGCGCGGGCTGAGCGGCGGGGGAGGGGCCGAGATCGCCCGGACGCCGCCTTCGCGTCGGCGCCGGTACGGCACTCCGCACGGGCGGGGCAACCGTCGCTCGTCGAGCCCCCCTCTGCCAGGCCCCTTCACGTCGGCACCGATGCGGCGCTCCGCATGAGCAGGCCGGTGCCGCGGCCGAGGCGTCGTCGACTGCGGGCCGGGAGGAGGCCTCGGGCCAGTCTGGAACGTCATTCTTCGAGACGCCTTCGTGCCAGGTTCGCGTCGACGCCGTCACGGCGAGCAGCATGGGCGGGGCCGGCGGCCGGTGCCGCGGGCGCGGCGTTGTCGGCTGCGGGCCGGGAAAGGTGGCCTCGGTCCGGTCCGGGTCGTCGCTCTGCGAGATGTTCTCGTGCCGGGTTCGCGTCGGCGTCGGCGCGGCGAGCCGCATGGGCAAGGCGGCCCGGTGCCGCGGCCGAAGCGGCGTCGGTCGCGGGCCGGGAGGGGCGGTCCCGGGGCGGTCAGGAACCGTTGCTCGTGGTTTCGGAGAAGCTGTCGTGCCAGGCCGCTTTCGCGCCGGAGTCGCCGGTGCGGTAGACGTCGACGACCGCGCCCGCGGCCGGGGACAGTACCGTCACGGCTATCCGCACGGGCGGGGCCGACCAGCGGCCGGTGTCCGCCGAAGCGTCGTCGGCCGCCGGGCCGGGGGGTGTGACCTCGGGGCGGTCAGGAACCGTTGCTCGTGGTTTTGGAGAAGCTGTCGTGCCAGGCCGCCTTCGCGCCGGAGTCGCCGATGCGGTAGACGTCGACGACCGCGCCCGCGGCCACGGCCAGGGACAGTACCGTCACGGCTATCCGCACGGGCGGGGCCGACCAGCGGCCGGTGTCCGCCGAAGCGTCGTCGGCCGCCGGGCCGGGGGGTGTGACCTCG
>NZ_JBIRWL010000009.1:0-215424 GCF_044387825.1 Streptomyces sp. NPDC020299 | reverse complement strand
GGGCCGACCAGCGGCCGGTGTCCGCCGAAGCGTCGTCGGCCGCCGGGCCGGGGGGTGTGACCTCGGGGCGGTCAGGAACCGTTGCTCGTGGTTTTCGAGAAGCCGTCGTGCCAGGCCGCCTTCGCGCCGGAGTCGCCGATGCGGTAGACGTCGATGACCGCGCCCGCGGCCACGGCCAGGGACAGCACCGTCACGGCTATCCGCACGGGCAGGGCCGACCAGCGGCCGGTGTCCGTCGGAGTGGTGTCGGTCGTGGGGGCCGGCCTTCGTGCCGCCCACCACACGACCGTCGCCAGGACGAAGAGACCGAGCACCCAGGGCAGCAGCCCGTCACCCAGTTCGGCGTGTCGTCGTACCAGGGCGTCGCTGTCGACGTGCCGCTCCAGCCACTCGCCGGCCTGCGTGGTCAGCGGCACGCTGACGAGCGAGACGAGGGCGAGCAGCGGCAGCAGCGGGCCGAGGCGCCGGGCGGCCCGTGGCCATACCGCGCAGGCCACCAGAGCCAGCGCGGTCAGCGGGACCAGGACGACGACGACATGGACGAGCAGGACGTGCGCGGGCAGGCCGTTGACAAGGCTCATCGGGGGGTTCCTCCGCCGGTCGGGCGCGCCAGCCTGGCACAGGAACCTCTCAGTTTCCTCTGGGCCGGCGCTCAGGCCGTGCCTACGCCGTGGCCGCCCCCGGCGCCGGCGGGGCCAGCTGCCGTGCCAGCCACGTGGGCACACCGCCGAGCAGCCGGAACAACCGCCGGGCCTCGTCGCGCAGGCGTGACGCCTCCGGCTCGGTCTCCGTGTCGGCCAGGGAGGCCAGCGCCGGGGCCGTGCCCACCAGGTAGCCGAGCTCCTCACGGATGCGCAGGGATTCGGCGAAGCCGTGCCGGGCCTCCGCCAGCTCCCCCTCCCGCAGGGCGAGCCCGGCCAGGTGCCGCCAGGTGAAGGACAGCAGCAGCGGATCGGAGTGCGCGGCGGCGCCCGCGTGGGCGCGGCGGTACGCGGCCCGGGCCGCCTGCGGGGAGCGGGCCAGGTTCTCGGCGAGCAGCCCCCGCCGGAAGTCCAGCAGGGCCCGGCCGGGAGCGTTCGGCGCGATCAGCGCGGCGGCCCGCCCGAGCGCGGCCCGCGCCTCGTCCGCCCGGTCGTGCACCCCGTGCAGGGTGGCCGTGTAGGCGAGCTGCCCGCGCTCACAGGCAGCGGCCCCCCGTTCCTCGTCGCCGCGCGCGAGCGCCTCGGCGGTGCGCAGCGCGTCCTCGGCCTCCTCCCACCCCCGCTCGGTGTACAGGCACCGCTCGACGAGCAGCCCGGCCCGTTGCAGCGCGGCGCTCGCGGTGTCCGGCGGGAGCAGGGCCGCCGCGTCGGCCCAGCAGGCCCGCGAGCGCAACCGCCATACCGCGGTCTGGAGGGGATCGTCACCAGCGGTCGTTCCGTTACCAGACATGGCGGAATGCGCCACGTTGCCCTCCCCGAGCACGCCATCGAGCTTGTGGTTGGTGGCCGCATTCCAGCACCAATCGGCGGGCCGGGCCAAGGGGCTGGGTGAAACTTTTCACAAAGTGACGGGAGTGATCCCCTCCGAGATCGCTTTCCGCGCTCGGCCCATCCGCTCAGCGCACCCGCTCAGCTCATCCGCAGTGCCAGGAAGAAGTCGAGCTTGTCCTCCAGCCGGGACAGGTCACGCCCCGTCAACTGCTCGATCCGGCCCACCCGGTACCGCAGCGTGTTGACGTGCAGGTGCAGCCGCGTGGCACAGCGCGTCCAGGAGCCGTCGCTGTCGAGGAAGGCCTCCAGCGTCGGGATCAGCTCGGCCCGGTGCCGGCGGTCGTAGTCCCGCAGCGGGTCCAGCAGCCGCGCGGTGAAGGCCCGGCGGACGTCGTCCGGGACGAAGGGGAGCAGCAGCACATGGGAGGCCAGTTCCTGGTGGCCCGCCGCACACACCCGGCCCGGCCGCGCCGCCGCCACCCGCCGCGCGTGCCGCGCCTCCTCCAGCGCCCCGCGCAGCCCCTCCGCCGAGTGCACGGCCGCGCTGACGCCGAGGGTGACCCGCCCGTCGTCCTCGAGTCCGGCCGACAGCGGGGCCCGTACGGACTCCAGGAGCGCGTCGGCGAGTATCCCCGCCTCCGAGCCGTCGTGCTCGGCGGACACCGCCGGAAGCGGCACCAGCGCGATCGCCTCGTCACCGGTGTGCGCGACGGCGATCCGGTCGGAGGGCTCGGGGCCGGTCGCCCGCGGGTCCACCAGGATCTCCTCCAGCAGCGACTGGGCCACCGGCCCGCCCTCGATCTCCCCGCCCTCCCACTCGACCCGGGCCACCACCACCTGCCAGTGCGGGGCCGCGCCCAGGCCGGGCAGCAGGACCGGCGCCGCGACCCTGAGCCGGGCGGCGATCTCGGCGGGCGCCGCGCCCGTCTGCACCAGTTCCAGGACCTCCTGGGCGAGCCGCCGGCGGACCGTGCGCGCCGCGTCCCGCCGGTCCCGCTCCACCGCGATCAGCTGGGTGACGCCCTGCAGCAGATCGAGGCGTTCCCCGGGCCAGTCCCCGGCGTCGGCCTCGACGGCCAGCAGCCACTCCGACAGCACCGTCTCGCGCACGTCCCGGGCGGCCTGCGGGGAGCGGCCTCCCCCGGCAGCCGCCGGGCGGTGCCCCCAGCTGCGGATCGGGAAGAGCGAGTACGTCGTCGAGCCCAGCGCGACCCGGTGCGGCCCCCGGCGTCCGGTGCGCACGGCGGCCAGATGCTCGGCGGCCAGTTGGGCGCACACCTCGGCGGGCAGCACCGGGCCCGCGGTCTTGGGGCCGGCGACGAGGCGCCCGGCGGGCGACAGCACCCAGGCACGCAGGTCGAGGTCCGAGCCGAGCAGGTCCAGGACGACGTCCGGGCCGCCGCCGGCCGGTCCTGCGGTCATCATCCGGCGGTGCCGGTCCACCACGGCCGCGAGATCCCCGGCCCGCTCGCCGGAGACCTGCCGTACGACGTGCTCGGTGATCGTGGCGAACGCCACCGACTCGTGCACCGCGAACAGCGGCAGCCGGTGCCGCGCGCAGGCCACGACCAGGTCGTCCGGGACGTCCCCGAGCTCGGCCTCGCCGGCGGCCAGCCCGGCCACGCCGGCCTGCACCAGGATCCGTACGAACGGCTCGGAGTCCGCGGCGTCCCGGCGCCAGGCCAGCCCGCTCAGCACCAGCTCGCCACCGGAGAGGTAGCGGCTGGGGTCGCGCAGGTCGGTCGTCATCACGCCCCGGACGGTGCGGTCCAGCTCGTCCTCGCCGCCGAGCAGCCTGAGGCCCAGCGCGTCGGTGTCCAGCAGTGCGCGCAGCCGCATTCTCGTCCGCCGTTCTCTGTCTCGAAACCTACGATGAATCTTGGAGCTTCTCGTGGGGCGCGGGCCCGCTGACGTTTCCTCGGAAAAACGAGGAGGTTACCGAGAGCCTCCGTTCATACGAATCTACAAGATGCCCGCCCTGGCCAGCCAACTCCTTCATGGTTTCCGTGACTGACCCCGTCGGAGCAAGCGCTGTGTACTGGGCTCGTTCAGCGAGAACACCAACTGAACGAGCCGGGCCCGCCGCACCCGATCTGGCTCGAACCGTACGACCTCGAGACCAGGAAGAGAGCCGGTCATGGACTTCCTTCGCCCCGCCAGCTGGGAGGAGGCGCTCGCCGCGAAGGCCGAGCACCCCACCGCTGTGCCGATCGCGGGCGGCACCGATGTGATGGTCGAGATCAACTTCGACCACCGCCGGCCCGAGTACCTCCTCGATCTCACCCGCATCGGCGATCTCTACGCATGGGAGACCGGCGAGGACAGCGTGCGGCTGGGCGCCTCGGTGCCCTACACGCAGATCATGGAGAACCTGCGCGCCGAGCTGCCCGGTCTGGCCCTCGCCTCGCACACCGTCGCCTCCCCGCAGATCCGCAACCGCGGTGGCGTCGGCGGCAACCTGGGCACCGCCTCCCCGGCCGGCGACGCCCACCCCGCGCTGCTCGCGGCGGGCGCCGAGGTCGAGGCCGAGTCCGTGCGCGGCACCCGGCTGATCCCGATCGACGCGTTCTACACCGGTGTGAAGCGCAACGCCCTGGCGCCCGACGAGCTGATCCGCGCGGTGCGGGTGAAGAAGGCCGACGGCCCGCAGCAGTACTCCAAGGTCGGCACCCGCAACGCCATGGTCATCGCCGTGTGCGCCTTCGGGCTCGCCCTGCACCCCGGGACCCGTACGGTCCGCACCGGCATCGGCTCGGCCGCGCCCACCCCGGTGCGCGCGAAGACCGCCGAGGAGTTCCTGAACGCGGCGCTCGAGGAGGGCGGCTTCTGGGACAACGGAAAGATCATCACCCCGTCGGTCGCCAAGCGGTTCGCGGACCTGTGCGCCGCCGCCTGCAACCCGATCGACGACGTCCGGGGCACCGCGAGCTACCGCCGCCACGCGGTCGGCGTCATGGCCCGCCGCACGCTCACCTGGACCTGGGAGTCGTACCGCGGCGCCCGCCGCACCTCGGAGGGAGTCGCGTAATGCGTGTCAACTTCACCGTCAACGGACGCCCGCAGGAAGCCGACGACGTGTGGGAGGGCGAGTCCCTGCTGTACGTGCTGCGCGAGCGGCTCGGGCTGCCAGGTTCCAAGAACGCCTGCGAACAGGGGGAGTGCGGGTCCTGCACGGTCCGGCTCGACGGTGTCCCCGTGTGCTCCTGTCTGGTGGCGGCGGGTCAGGCGGAGGGCCGGGACGTCGTCACGGTCGAGGGTCTTGCCGACTACGCCAGGCAGCGTGCCTGCGGTACGCCGCGGGCCGAGGGCACCGACTCGCAGACCGGCGAGGGCACCGGAGTCTCCCCGATCCAGCAGGCCTTCATCGACGCCGGCGCCGTCCAGTGCGGCTTCTGCACCCCGGGCCTGCTGGTCGCCGCCGACGAGATGCTCGAACGCAACCCGGACCCGACCGACGAGGACATCCGCGAGGCCCTCTCGGGGAACCTGTGCCGCTGCACGGGCTACGAGAAGATCATGGACGCGGTCCGCCTGGCGGCCGCCCGGCAGGGAGAGGCGGTCTGAGCAGCATGCCTACCATCGGCGCTCCCACCAAGCTCACCCAGGGCACCCCGACCAAGGGCGGCATCGGCGAGTCGACCCTCCGCCCGGACGCCACCCTCAAGGTCACCGGCGAGTTCGCGTACTCGTCCGACATGTGGCACGAGGACATGCTCTGGGGCCAGATCCTGCGCTCCACGGTCGCCCACGCCGAGATCGTCTCCATCGACACGGGCGAGGCCCTCGCGACGCCGGGTGTGTACGCCGTGATGACGTACGACGACCTGCCGACCGACGTACGGAACTACGGCCTGGAGATCCAGGACACCCCCGTCCTCGCCCACGGCAAGGTGCGCCACCACGGCGAGCCGGTCGCGATCGTCGCCGCCGACCACCCGGAGACCGCGCGCCGCGCCGCCGCCAGGATCAGGGTCGAGTACCGCGAGCTGCCGGTCATCACCGACGAGGCCTCCGCGACCGCCCCGGACGCCGTCCTGGTCCACGACAACCGCACCGACCTCCCCCAGTCTCAACTTCGTTCGACCGGGGGGACTCCCATCATCGGCCATGTCCCGCACCCGAACATCGTCCACCGCCAGCCGATCGTCCGCGGAGACGCGGACGAGGCCGCGAAAAGGGCCGATGTGATCGTGACGGGCGAGTACCACTTCGGCATGCAGGACCAGGCCTTCCTCGGCCCGGAGTCGGGTATGGCCGTACCCGAGGAGGACGGCGGCGTCCACCTCTACATCGCCACCCAGTGGCTGCACGCGGACCTCCGCCAGATCGCACCCGTGCTGGGTCTGCCCGAGGACAAGGTCCGGATGACCCTGTCGGGCGTCGGCGGTGCCTTCGGCGGCCGCGAGGACCTGTCGATGCAGATCCACGCCTGCCTGCTGGCCCTGCGCACCGGGAAACCGGTCAAGATCGTCTACAACCGCTTCGAGTCCTTCTTCGGGCACGTCCACCGCCATCCGGCGAAGCTGTACTACGAGCACGGGGCCACGAAGGACGGCAGGCTGACGCACGTCAAAGCCCGGATCGTCCTCGACGGCGGCGCGTACGCGTCATCCTCACCGGCCGTGGTAGGCAACGCCGCCTCCCTCGGCATCGGCCCGTACCAGGTCGACGACGTCGACATCGAGGCCATCGCCCTCTACACCAACAACCCGCCCTGCGGCGCCATGCGCGGCTTCGGCGCGGTCCAGGCGTGCTTCGCCTACGAGGCGCAGATGGACAAGCTGGCGCGGAAGCTCGGCATGGACCCGGTGGAGCTGCGGCAGCTCAACGCCATGGAGCAGGGCACGATCATGCCCACGGGGCAGCCGGTGGACTCGCCCGCCCCCGTCGCCGAACTCCTGCGCCGCGTCAAGGCGATGCCCATGCCGCCGGAGCGCCAGTGGGAGAGCAGCGAGGGCGCCGACGTACGGCAGCTGCCCGGCGGGCTGTCCAACACCACGCACGGGGAAGGTGTCGTACGCGGTGTGGGCTACGCGGTCGGCATCAAGAACGTCGGCTTCTCCGAGGGCTTCGACGACTACTCCACCGCGAAGGTCCGCCTGGAGGTCATCGCGGGCGAGCCGGTCGCCGTCGTGCACACCGCGATGGCGGAGGTCGGACAGGGCGGCGTCACCGTCCACGCGCAGATCGCCCGCACCGAGCTGGGCGTCGCCCAGGTGACCATCCATCCGGCCGACACGCAGGTGGGCAGCGCCGGCTCGACCTCCGCGTCACGTCAGACGTACGTCACCGGCGGCGCCGTGAAGAACTCCTGCGAGCTGGTGCGCGAGAAGGTACTGGAGCTCGGCCGCCGCAGGTTCGGCACGTACCACCCCGCCTGGGCCACCGCCGAGCTGCTCCTGGAGGGCGGCAAGGTCGTGACCGACGCGGGCGAGGTCCTCGCCGACCTGGCGGACGTGCTGGAGGGGGAGGCCGTCGAGGTCGAGGCCGAGTGGCGGCACCGCCCCACCGAGCCCTTCGACCTGCGCACCGGCCAGGGCAACGGCCACGTCCAGTACTCCTTCGCCGCGCACCGCGCCGTCGTCGAGGTCGACACCGAGCTCGGCCTGGTCAAGGTCGTCGAGCTGGCCTGCGCACAGGACGTCGGCAAGGCGCTCAACCCGCTGTCGGTCCTCGGCCAGATCCAGGGCGGTACCACCCAGGGCCTGGGCATCGCGGTGATGGAGGAGATCATCGTCGACCCGAAGACGGCGAAGGTCAAAAACCCCTCCTTCACGGACTATCTGATCCCGACCATCCTCGACACGCCGACCATCCCGGTGGACGTCCTCGAACTCGCCGACGACCACGCCCCGTACGGGCTGCGCGGCGTCGGCGAAGCCCCGACCCTGTCGTCGACCCCGGCCGTCCTCGCGGCGATCCGGAACGCGACCGGGCTGGAGCTGAACCGCACACCGGTCCGGCCCGAGCACCTCACCGGAACCGAGTGACCCCCGGACACCTCCCTCCCCTTGAGGGCCGGCCGGACGTGCACCAGCCGATCCGCCGGGCACCCGCCGCAGGAGCGATCTGAGGAGACCGAGAGATGCTGGACATCGCCGACGAGTTGAACCGGTGGGTCGAGCAGGGCCGTGACTTCGCCGTCGCCACCGTGGTGGCCGTCGGCGGCAGCGCCCCGCGCCGGCCCGGCGCCGCCCTCGCGGTGGACGCCGGCGGAACGGCGATCGGCTCGGTCTCCGGCGGCTGTGTGGAGGGTGCGGTGTACGAGCTGTGCCGGCAGGCCCTCGAGGACGGCGAGTCCGTGCTCGAACGCTTCGGGTACAGCGACGAGGACGCCTTCGCCGTCGGCCTGACCTGCGGCGGCGTCATCGACATCCTCGTCGTGCCGGTACGGGCGGGCGACCCCGTCCGGCCGGTGGCCGCCGCCGCGCTCGCCGCCGCGGCGCGGGGGGAGGCCGCGGCGGTGGCGCGGATCGTCTCCGGACCGGCCGAACTGCTGGGCCGGGCGCTGCTGGTGCGCGGCGACGGCTCGCCCGAGGGCGGCTTCGGCGGACACCCGGCGCTGGACCGCACGGTGGCCGCCGAGACGGCGGCCCTCCTGGACGCGGGCCGCACCGGCACCCTGGAGATCGGCGAACAGGGCTCGCGCTGCGGGGCTCCGCTGACGGTGCTGGTCGAGTCGTCGGTCCCGCCACCCCGGATGATCGTCTTCGGTGCGGTCGACTTCGCCTCGGCGCTGGTCCGCGTCGGCAAGTTCCTGGGCCACCACGTGACCGTGTGCGACGCCCGGCCGGTCTTCGCGACCCGGGCCCGCTTCCCCGAGGCCGACGAGGTCGTCGTCGACTGGCCCCACCGGTACCTGGAGCGGACGCCCGTGGACGCCCGGACGGTCCTGTGCGTGCTGACCCACGACGCCAAGTTCGACGTACCGCTGCTGAAGCTGGCGCTGCGCCTGCCGGTCGCGTACGTCGGCGCGATGGGCTCCCGCCGCACCCACCTCGACCGCAACGAACGCCTGCGCGAAGTCGGCGTCACCGAACTGGAACTGGCCCGCCTGCGGTCGCCGATCGGCCTCGACCTCGGTGCCCGCACACCCGAGGAGACCGCCCTGTCCATCGCCGCGGAGATCGTCGCCGACCGGCGCGGCGGCAGCGGCGTCTCCCTGACCGGCGCGCACACCCCGATCCACCACGACCCGGCACCACCGGGACGCATCGGGTCCGTGGCCTGAGCGCCGCCGCGGACCGGCCCGTCCGGCGTTCGACGCCGACGCGGTTCAGCGGAGCCGGTCGTCAGGGGGTGCGTAGCAGGGTGTTGACGGCCCGTCCGAACACCGTCCGGGCCGTGGCGGTCAGGGGGCGGTCGAAGGCGGACGGGAGCCGGCGGACCCGCAGTTCCTCCCGCCACACCACGCGGGTACGGCCGCCCGGTCCCGGCCGTACCTCCAGTTCGGCCCAGCCGAGGACGACGCGGCCCCGCTTGACCAGGCGGCACAGTCCGGGTTCGCCGTCCCGCGGCGGGCGCCAGACGGTGACCTCCATGGGGTCGTCGAAGGCCAGCGGCCCGATCCCCGAACGGGCCACGACCACCGTGCCCTGACGGGTCGGCGGGTCCGTGACCACGGTGATCCGGGTCAGCGGGACGGCGTCGGCATGCCGGGACCACTCCGTGAGCCGGCGCCACGCCTCGTCGATGGGGAGCGGTGCCGTGCGTTCGAGGGAGAAGTTGACCATGGCACGATCGTAGGGAAGAGCACCGGGCGAGTGGCGCGTCGGCCGTCGTATCACGCGGACGGCGCAATCCCCGGGCGTACAGTCCTACGGCCGGTACACCTTCCCCGGCTCGGCCTTCCCGGGCGCGAGGAGCTGAGGCACGGTCACGAACACGTACCCGCGCGCCTTCAGCGCGTCGATGATGCCGGGCACGGCGGGCACGGTGCCCTTGTAGATGTCGTGCAGCAGGATGATCCCGTCCCGGGAGGCCTGCGCGAGGACCCGCTTGGTGATCAGCGCGGAGTCGGTGGTCGTGTAGTCCTTCGCGGTGACGCTCCACAGCACCTCCGCCAGACCCTCCTCCTTGGCGATCTTGTGCACATCGGCGTCGGTCCGGCCCTGCGGCGGACGCATCAGCGTCGGCCGGTGCCCGGTCAGCCTCTCGATCGCGTCGTCCGGCCGCTTCAGCTCCTCGCGTATCTGCGCGTCCGATATCCGGGTCAGGATCTTGTGGTCCCAGGTGTGGCTGGCGACCTCGTGGCCCTCGGCCGCCATCCGCTTCACCAGCTCCGGGTACTTCTCGATGTGCCGCTTGCCGAGCAGGAAGAAGGTCGCCGGGACCTTCTTCTCCTTCAGGATGTCCAGCAGCCGGGCCGAGTTCTCGCTGGGCCCGGCGTCGAAGGTGAGCGCGATGCACTTGGCCTCGCGGCAGTCGACGGTGCCGAACCGGGCCGGGGAACCGGCCGCCGCCTGTGTGCGGGCGGCGCTGGGGCTGGTGGCGTCCACCTCCGCGCAGCCGGTCAGCAGCAGGGCCAGACAGGCGGCGGCCGCGGTCGTCGCGGCGAGACGGAACCGGGGCGCCCGTCTCTGCATCTTGTTGGTCGGGCTCGTGTCGGTCGAAAGAGGCATGCGCGGACTATACACTCAGTGTATAGAGCATGTGTTCGAGGGTCCCGTCCGGTGACGCTTCCCGTCAGTGCGAGTCGGCGGGGACGAGGGATGAGCGCAGACCCCGGCCGCGCCGCCCACGTCCTGCTCCGTCGCCCCTCGTCACCCGCGTCTGTCGGGACTCTGCGCACATCAGTGGTATCGGAGAGTCATCGCGAGTAACCTCACAAGACATGGCAGGCACGGGGGAGCGAGCCGTCGAACTGGATTTACGCACACCGCGGTGGATCGCCCGCATCCACCACGCGGAGGGACACGTCGTGGGCGCCGGGGTGCTGCTGAGCCCCGACCGGGTGCTCACCTGCGCCCATGTCGTCCAACCGGACCGGACCTACGTCGTGCGCTTCGTCGGCGCGGCCGCCGGCACCGTCCCGTCCGTCGCCGCCACCGTCGTCGAGCGGGAGTGGATCCCGGAGGAGGCGGACGACTTCGGCGACCGCGCCGGAGACCTCGCCCTGCTGCGCCTGGCCGAGCCCCGGCCCGCCGAGGACGCCACCCGGCTGTTCCGCCTCGCCACCTCGCGGCAGGGCGTCCGCATGTACGGCTTCCCGGTGGGCGACGACGGCGGCCGGTGGCACGGCGGCACCGTGGTCGGCGGCCGGGGCCGGGACGGCCAGGTCCAACTCCGCCCCGACACCCCCGGGGAACTGGCCAGCCCGGGATTCAGCGGCGGAGGCGTCGTCGACCTCGCGACCGGCCGGCTCATCGGCATCGTGCTCAGCGTGGACGAGGGCCATCCCTCCCTCTTCACCTACATGAGCCCTGCCGAGACCGTCCTGCGCCACCTCCCGCAGGTCGCCGCCTGGACGGCCGGCCGGTCGGCCGTCGACCCCGGACTGCGCCCGAAGCACGACACCGGCGAACTCGACGTGGAGTTCGCCACCGAACTGGCGGGCTGGTTCCGCGGCGAGGGCTGGCCGGTGCTGGTCACCGTCGTACCGGCCCGCGGCCGCCGGGCCTGGACGCTGGGCCGGGCCATCACACTGGCCGACCGTGAACTGCGCACCCGGCGCAACACCAGCCGGTTCTCCGACGACCCGCCCGACACCGTCCCCCCGGCCGGCAGCCACGACCTCGCCTTCGGCGTCCAGGGCATGACGGTCGCCCAGGTCGCCGAGCGGATCGCCGAACGGCTCGGCACCCCCGTCGATCCCCTGGCCGGACTGCCGGAACAGCTCGCCGAGACGGGCACGCCCCTCGCCGCCGTCCTGGTCGGCGTCGACATGGCGGCCGAACCCGGGCGGCTGCTCGCCCTGCTGGAACGGCTCGCCCGGCAGGGCGCACGCCTGCTGCTGGTGTTCCGCCGGCGGGACGGGCTCGTGGCACAGGCCGAGGAGACCCTGGTACGGCTGCCGCTGCCGGACCGCTGGAGCAGGATGCGCGCCGAGCTCGACCGGATCGCCGACCGGCTCGGCCCCGCCCTGCACGAACGCCTCGGCCGGGTGCGGCCGCGGCCCGGCACCGAGGAACTGGTGGCCCGGGCCGACGACGCCTTCCGGCGCACGGTCGTCCTGCGCGAACAGGTGGCCGCCCGCCCGGTCCCCGAACCACGGCACGCCGAGGACCTGTTCGTCTACGAGGCGGCGGCCCGCCGCCGCAGACGGCGTCTGGAGCAGGCCGTCGGCTTCCTCGACGCCCGCATCCTGCGCCACGACGAACTGCGCGGCCGGGTTGCCGGGATATGGGCGCTGTCGCGGCAGCGGTCCGGGCCCCGGGACATCACCCGGGACCTGGAGGCGTACCGGCTCTACGAAACCGCCTCCCGCCTGCTGCGCCGCAGGCCCTGCGACATCGAGGAGGCCGAAGCCGCGGTCGAGCGCTTCGTCGCGTTCGCCTCCGGCCGCCCGGACGGGGACGGACCGCCCTGCACCGACGGCAACAGCCATGACCCGGCCGGGCGAACCGACCCGCCCGACCCCGGCGACCCGGCGCCTCCCGACTCCGCTTCCGACCGGGATGCGGGCACCGACACCCCGCGCGCCGACGCCGATGCGCGGCCGGAGGCGTCCCGGACCGCCCATGGCGCCAAGGGCGTTCGGGGGCTGCGCGGGGTGGGTGGTCTTCGTGGGTTGGGTGGGGTGCGGGGGGCGGGGGGCTCATGACGCCGTGTGATCGGCCGGGTTGTGCGGGTCGGGTGATGGTGACCGGCTACTGCGACACCTGCGGCCACCGTGCCGCGGTCCCGGTGGCGGAACGGGAGGCCGGGCCGCCGACCCCGCCGGGGCCCCCGGTCCGGAGCCGTCCCGAGCGGCCCGCCCCGGCGGCGGTGCACGCCGTCGCCGGTACCGGGGACCTGGACCAGCACGGGCTGGTCGTCCTGCCCGAGGTTCCCCTTCCGGTTCTGGAGGAACTTCTCGAGGAGGAGCCCGAGCCGCCCTCCGGGGGCCGTCGCTGCGGGTACGACGGCTGCACCATGACGGTCGGGGTCGGCTACGGCGGTCAGCCGCCCCGGGTCACCGGACGCTGCCCACGGTGCGGCGCGCCGTACTCGTTCCTGCCCGAACTGAGCCGGGGCGACAAGGTCATGGACCACTACCGGATCCTCGGCTGCATCCCCGGCGGCGGCCTCTCCTGGGTCTACCTCGCCGCGGACACCCAGGCGCAGGGCATGCACGTGGTGCTCAAGGGCCTGCTCAACGCCCATGACGCGCAGGCCCGCCGCAACGCCGTCGAGGAACAGCGCTCGCTCACCGAACTGCACCATCCCGACATCGTCCGCCTGATCACCTATGCCGAACACCAGGTCCCCGAGCGGGCGCCCACCGGCTATCTGGTCATGGACTACATCGCCGGCCGGTCCCTGCAACGGCTCTTCGACTCCGACGACGTCACCCGCCTCTTCAAGGGCCGCCCCCGCCTCGACCATGTGCTGACCTACGGGTGCAAGATCCTCGGCGCCCTTCAGTACATGCACGAACGCGGGCTGCTGTACTGCGACATGAAGCCCTCGAACGTCATCCACTTCGGACGGGAGATCAAGGTCGTCGACCTCGGCGCGGTCCGGGCGATCGGCGACCGCGACTCCGCCTACGTGTACACGGACGTGTACGCGCCGCCCCAGGCGGAGATAGACCAGCGCGGCTGGCACATCGACAGCGACCTCTACACGGTCGGCGTGACCCTGGAGGCACTGGCCCACGGCATCGAGCCCGCCCCCGGCCTCGCCCCCGACTCCTTCCGGCTGATCACCGAGCGGGCCACCCACCGCGACCCGCGGGCCCGGTTCCGCTCGGCGGCCGAGATGTCCCGCCAACTGTGGGAGGCCCTGCGGGAGTTCCGCTCCCTCCAGTTCGGCGAGCAACTGCCCGAGAGCTCCACCCGGTTCTCGCCCACCGACGCCGCCCTGGACGCCGGACTGGGTGCCATCCCCTCGCTCGGCCACTGGACGAACCGCCCCGACAGCACCCCGCACGAGCTCTCCTTCAGCGCACCGCCCGCCGCCGAGGTGGCCGGCGCCCTGCCCCAGCCCGTCCCGGACCCCGGCGACAGGGCCGCCCTGCTGCTGGGCACCTTCCCGCCGGGCGCCCCGGACCGGGTCGCCGAACAGTGGCGGCGCGAGTCCCGCCTCGGCACCGCCGAGACCGCGCTGTGGCTGTGCCGCGCCTACCTCCGCGCCGGGCGGCAGGACGAGGCCGAGACCTGGCTAGCAGAGGCCGAGACCCAGCTCGGCGAACAGGACGCCCGGTACGACTGGCGGATCGCCTGGCACCGCGGCGTCCTGCACCTCAGCGGCGCGGACGTGGACGGCGCCGACCGGTGCTTCGACGCGGTGTTCCAGGCACTGCCCGGCGAGTACGTGCCCAAGCTCGCCCTCGGCTACTGCGCGGAGCGGCACGCCGAGGCCTGGGCGGCCCGGGGTGAAGAACTCCACCGGCAGGCCCAGACCACCCGGGCCATGACCTTCTACGAGGCCGTGTGGAAACGGGACTTCGCCCACACCGCCGCCGCCTTCGGACTGGCCCGCGGCCATCTCGCCTCCGGCGAACGCGACAAGGCCGTGGCGGTCCTCGACGACGTCCCCTCGACCTCCCGGCACTACGAAACGGCCCGGATCGCCGCCGTGCGCGTCCGCACCGGCACCCTGCTGGGCCGCCCGCCCTCCGTGCCCGACCTCAGGGACGCGGCCCGGCGGCTGCCCCTGCTCCGCCTCGACGGCGGTGAGAGCGACGGCGCCTCCAGGGACCGGCTGGTCGCCGAGGTCCGGGAGAACGTCCTCGACCGCTGGCCGCGCCAGGGCTGGGAGCCCGGGTTCCCTGCCGGGACACTGCTCGGTTCCGGCACCGGACAGGCGCTCGGGGAACTCCTCGAGCAGTCCTTCCGGCAACTGGCCGGACAGGCGCACACCGCCGACGAACACGGCCGGCTGCTGGACCTGGCCAACACCGTCCGTCCGATGACCACATTCTGAAAGAGCAACCATGAGCGTGAATTCAACGGGGAGTTCCGCGACGAGCGAGGCCGGTGCCGTCGAGGTGACGCTGAAGGTCGGCCAGAACAAGTACCTGCCCGCCACGCCCACGTCCACCGGCCCGCCCGGCCGCGCGGAGATGCACGCCATCATCGAGGTCGGGGTCAGCGACGGCGGCCGCGGCCAGGCGTCCGGCCGGCGCGAGGACACCGGCGCCGCCCTCGCCGAAGTACTGATCGTCGACACCTCCAAGTCGATGCTCCACCCCGAGACCAAACTCCACGCCGCCAAGGACGCCACCGTCGCCGCCATCCGGCTGCTCCCCGACGGCACCCCGTTCGCCGTACTGTCCGGACGGTTCGACGCCACCGTGGTCCACCCCGGCTCCGGCACCGAGGCGCTGGCCGTCGCGGACCCGCGCGAACGCGAGAGCGCCGAATACGCCGTACGGATGCTGGACGCGGACGGCGGTACGGCCATCGGCCCCTGGCTCGACCTCGCCCGGCGGCTCCTGCACGGGCAGGACGCGCCCGTCAAACACGTCCTGCTGCTCACCGACGGGCGCAACGAGCACGACGACCGGACCGACAAACGGCTGGAGAAGGTACTCCGCGCCTGCGACGGACAGTTCATCTGCGACGCCTGGGGCATCGGCGACGGCTGGGACGCCGAGGTCCTGCTGAGCGTCGCCGACCAGTTGCACGGGCACGCGGCCGCGGTCCGCGACGAGGCCGAACTGCCTTCGGCCTACGAGGAGTTGATGGACCGGCTGCTGGGCACCGCGCTCCCCGAGGTGCGTATCCGGCTGGTCCCCACCCAGGGCACCGAGATCCGGGAGGTCAAACAGGTGGTGCCGAGCGAACAGACACTCCGGCCGGCCGGCGCCGAACCGGAGGCGCGGGGCACCGAGTACGTCACCCGGGGCTGGGCCGACGAGACCCGGCACTACCAGGTTGTCCTCGCCGCCGACCCCGCCGGCCGGGAGCTCGGGGAGGACCTCCAACTCGCCGCCGTGGAACTGCTCGTACCCGAGACCGGATCCCCCGTGCGGCTGCCCGTCCCGCAGCCCATCCTGGTCAACTGGACCGACAACCCGGACGACGTCTCGCGGCCGCACCCCGGCGTGGCACGCCACCAGCTCTACCAGCAGTCCTACGAGGCGGTCGCGGAGGCCTACCGGGCCTGGCTGCGGGGCGCGGAGGGCCGCGCCCGGGCGAGCGCGGAACTCACCAGGGCCCTGTCGCTCGCGGACCGGCTCGGCGACACCCGGCTGCGGGACGAACTGCTGCGGGTCGCCGACCGGGACGCCTCGCCGCCGCACGAGGTCCACGTCCGCGACGGCCTCAAGCACGTCGACTGGCAGCACCTGATCCTCTCCAGCTCCGTGACCACACCGCCCGAACAGGCTGAAGCACCCGGGCACACACCCGCCGGCCCGCGCGACCCCGGCCCGGCCGGTGACGGCGGCGGAGAACTGGTCCGGTGCCCGCACTGCGAATGGCTCGGCCCGGCCGGCTCCCGCTACTGCGGCGGCGACTGCGGCAGACCGCTCGGGGAGCCCGCATGAGGACGACGACACCGGTCCGCGACTCGGTCGGGCACCCCGCACCGGCCGCCCTGTCCCGCCTCCTCGACCGGATCACCGGCCACGACGACGCCGGCGACGGCAGCACGACGGCCCACGAGCTGAACCTGCGCCACCGGCTGCTGCTCGGGCTCAGCGCCGCGCTCACCCTCGTCCTGTTCCTCTCCTACGAGGGGGTGCACGGCGACGCGGGCCCACTGCGCACCTCGAGCGCGCCCGCCGTCGTGGCCATCGACACCGCCCGGCACGCGCTCGCCGCGGCCGACGCCGAGGCCAGCTCTCCCACCCCCTCCGTCAGCACGTTCCAGACGCAGATGGCGGTCGCCGCGCAGAGCCTGGCCGTCGCCGCCGCCGACGAGGAGGGCGGAGCGTCGGGCAGGCAGGCCCTCCAGACGGTCGCCGGACTGATCACCGTCTACACCGGCATGGCCCAGAAGGCGCTGCGCGAGCAGGACACCGGCCTGCTGCGGGACGCGTACCTCCGCTATGCCCACAGCATCCTGCATGAGGGGAAGGACACCGGGATTCTGCCCCGCCTGCTCACGCTGCAGAGGCAACAGCAGAACCTGGTGAACCACCAGAGCCGGTTCGGCTGGGCGTTGTGGCTCGGCTGGAGCGTCGTCCTGCTGCTCGTGCTCGCCCTGGCCGCCGCCCTGCTGGAGACCCAGGCCTTCCTGCGCCGGCGGTTCCGGCGCCGGTACAGCAGGCCCCTGCTGGCGGCCGGGGTCCTGATGACCGGCGGGACCGTGATCCTGGCGCTGTTCACCCTGTGGACGCACCAGGGCATGGCGGACACGCACCAACTGCTGGCGAAGACGCCACGGGACAGCCTCGAGGCGGGGCAGCAGGTCGCCGACCATCTGTCGAACACCGGCTTCCGCGCGGCGGCGGCGGTGTGGATCCTGGTAGGAGGGATCGTGCTCATGGCACTGGCCGACGCGGGCCTGCGACGCCACATCAACGACTACCGGTTCACGCCCCGGTGAGCGCGCCCGACGACGGCCGCGTCCCGGCCGCCCCCGTCCGCCGGCGCGGTCCCTCCCGCCGCCTCCTGCGTACCGTCACCCTCGTGGCGAGCTGTCTGGCCCTGATCGCGGCCGCCGTGATCGTGGGTGTACGGCACTTCGGCCGCGAGCGGACCGTCACCCTGCTGGCCAACTGGACGGAGGACGACGCGAAGAAGTTCGAGAAGCGCGTACTCGCCCCCTTCGAGGCACGGCACCACATCCACGTCGACTACCAGGGCAGCTCCGCCGAGAGCGAGGTCCTCAGCGCCGACGTGGAGGCGGGCACCCCGCCCGACGTGGTCGTGCTCACCGGGCCCGGCGAACTGGCCCTCTACTACAAGCAGCACAAGCTCAAGCGCCTCGACGAGCTGATCTCCAAGGACGACTTCGGAAAATCCTGGATCTCCTCCTTCAGCGACGGTGTCTACTGGTTCCCGCTCAAGGCCGACCTCAAGAGCATCGTCTGGTCACCCCGCGGCATGAGCGACGAGCAGCGTGCCCAGGCCGCCGGGCAGCCGCGTCAGTGGTGCCTGGGGATGGGTTCCGGCGCGACCAGCGGCTGGCCCGGTACGGACTGGATCGAGGACATCCTGCTCCAGAAGTACGGCTGGGAGACGTACCAGCGGTGGGCCCTCGGGAAGCTGTCCTGGACCTCCGACGAGGTCGAGGAGGCCTGGAAGAAATGGGGCGAGCTGGTCGGCGCCGGGGACGACGACGTCGTGAAGCGGGCCCTGAACGCTTCCTACCGGGATGCCTCCGGGCTCGCAACGAAGACACCGCCGCAGTGCGGCCTGGAACACCAGGCCTCGTTCGTCGGCACCGAGAAGGCCTGGAAGGACGGGAAGGGCGTGTACAAGCCGTCCGCCCCGCTGCTGACCGGCAAGGCGGGGTCCAACTCCTGGGAGGTCTCCGGCGACCTGGTCGCACTGCTGCACGAGACCCCGGAGGCCAGGGAACTGATCCGCTACCTGGCCTCCGCCGAGGCGCAGCAGGCCTGGAGCAGCGTCGAGACCGGGTTCTCCGTCAACAACGAGGTGCACGTGAACACGTACAAGGGGGCGCAGCGCCGCTCGCTCGCCCACACCCTGCTCGACCAGGACGCCGTGCACTGCTTCGACGCCTCCGACGCCATGCCACCCTCGGTGCGCGACGCCTTCGCCCAGGCCACCATCGACTACCTGGCCCGGCCGGTCAGGCTGAAGCCGCTCCTGCGTGACCTGGACGCCCTCAGGAGGAGGAAGGACCTGACCTGGCTGTCGTCGGTCTGCGACCCCGACTCCTGAGGACCGTGCCCGGAGCCTAGGGCCTGTCTGACAATTCCCGTCGTCCGCCCGAAGGGCGGGCCCCGCGGCGGCGATGGGGGTCCCCCCGCGCGAGCGCGTTCGAGCGTGGGGGAGCGTGCGATCGCAAGGCGCCGGAGCGCCCTCGTGGCGGAGCCACGTGGGTGGTTCGGCAACGCGGCGAGCGTGCGTGCCAGGCGTCGCGGGGCAGGCGGGAATTGTCAGACCGGCCCTAGAGCCAGTCCCGCCGCTTGAACACGAAGTACAGCGTGGTGCAGACGACCCCCATCAGGGCGATGGCGAAGGGGTATCCGAAGGGCCAGCTCAGCTCGGGCATGTCCCGGAAGTTCATGCCGTAGATCGTCCCGACGAGGGTGGGCGCGAACAGGATGGCCGCCCAGCTGGAGATCTTCTTGACCTCCTCGTTCTGTTCGAAGCCCGCTTCCGCCAGCGCCCGCATCTCCGCGTTCTGCTGCTGGGTGACCAGGGTCGCGTTCACCGTGAGGATCTCGGTGAGGGCCTGGCGGAACCCGTCGACGCGTTCGCTGGTGTGGGTGACGTGGTCGGCGACGTCGCGGAGGTAGCGCTGGAGTTCCTCGTCGGTCTCGTACTTGGCGAAGCCGGCCATCAGGCCGTGCAGCATGCCGACCAGGGGGCGGGTGGCCCGCTGGAACTCGACCATCTCGCGGGAGAGTTCGTAGATGCGGCGGGAGACCTCGGGGTCGCCGCGGAAGACCTCCGTCTCGATCTCGTCGATGTCGTTCTGGACGCCCGCGACGACGGGCGCGTAGCCGTCCACGACCGCGTCGAGGATCGCGTAGAGGACCGCTTCCGGGCCCAGCTTGAGCAGTTCGGGGGAGCCCTCCATACGGCGGCGGACCGCGGAGAGGTCGGGGGCGGCGCCGTGCCGGACGGTGATGACGAAGCCGGTTCCGACGAACACGTGCAGCTCGCCGAAGTCGACCTCCTCGGGGGCGTCCAGGTAGCGGGCGGCGCGCAGCACGACGAAGAGCGTGTCGCCGTACCGCTCCAGCTTCGGCCGCTGGTGCGCCTCCATCGCGTCCTCGACGGCCAGCGGATGCAGCCCGAACTCCTTGGCCAGCGAAAGGAGTTCGCCCTCCGTGGGCCGTGCGAGACCGATCCACGCCATGCCGGCCGGCTGCTCGCGCAGCTCCCGGTAGGTGTCGGCGAGCGTGGCGGGGTCGGCGACGCGCACTCCGTCGCGGTACAGGGCCGCCCGTACGACGCTCGCGGCCTCGGCCGGTCCCGCGGCGGGCGGGTCCACGGGCGGCGCGGACGGCTCGCCCGTGGGCGGCTGCGCCGGGGGCAGGGTGCGCCGCCACACGGATTTGCGGAGATTCTTCCCGGAGGCGGGGAGGGCGCGTCGCTCGGGCATCGAGTGCTGCCTCTCGGTCGGCCTGCGTCGGCATGATCACCCGCAGGATATACGGGGCATACCCGGCCCGTCCCCGGTGCGCGGACCGGGATCCGGTGAGAGTTGAGGACCGAAGATGTCCGCAAGTGGCACTAGCGTGCGGTCATGACGGATCGGAGCCGCCGCGGGCCGACGCCCGCACAAGGTGCACCCGTGCGGGAGTTCGGCGGGACGGCTCCGGTGTGGGCGATCGAAGCGTGGGGGACTGAGTCGTGGGGGCTGAGGCGGGGAGCGGCGGTGGCATGGCGGATCGGCGGGCCGGGAGTCGTGGACGGGAGGGCGCAGGCGTGATGAGTTCTCACACGGGCAGCCATCGGCGGGAGACCCGTGGCGACGCAATGCACGGCGAGGAGACGCGCGGCGCGTGGAGCACGGACGGCGGCGGTCCCGGTAACCCGAGCACCCAGAGGCCCCCAGCGACGAGCACGCGTCCGGCGGGCTCAAGCGAAGAAGACCCGCGTCCGGAGAGTCTTCGCGCGGCGAGTGCCCGCGCGGTGGGTTCCAGCCGGGAAGACCCGCGCTCGGAGAGTCTTCGCGCGGCGGGTTCCAGCCAGGAAGGCCCACGGCCGGAACGGCCCCGCGCGACGAGCCCGCGCAAGCAGAGCCCCGGCGCCAAGAGTCCTCGCCCCCGCGTGGCGAGCGCGCCCGTGCTTTCCGTGCGGGCCCTCAACCGGGCCACTCTGGAACGGCAGCTGCTGCTGCGCCGCTCGGGGCTGTCGGCCGGGGCGGCCGTCGGGCATCTGGTGGGGCTTCAGGCGCAGAACGTGAAGCCGCCGTACTACGCGCTCGCCGCCCGCCTCGACGGCTTCGGGCCGCAGGATCTCTCCCGGCTCATGGCCGACCGCGCGGCCGTCCGTATCGTCACGATGCGCTCGACCATCCATACCCACACGGCTGATGACTGTCTCACCCTGCGCCCTCTGGTCCAGCCCGCCAGGGACCGGGAACTGAACGCGTTCCGGGCCAGGCTCACCGGCGTCGACCTGGACCGGCTCGCCGCGCTGGCCCGTGAGCTCGTGGAGGACGAGCCGCGCACCATGGCGCAGTTGCGTCAGGCCCTGTCCGCGCGGTGGCCTCAGGCCGACCCGCAGGCGCTCGCGGTCGCCGCCCGCTGCCGGCTGCCGCTGGTCCAGGTCACCCCGCGCGGGCTGTGGGACCGTAGCGGCCAGGTCGCCCTGACCACCGCCGAGCGGTGGCTGGGCCGCCCCGCCGAGCCGGCCCCGGCACCCGACGCCGTCGTACCGCGCTACCTCGCCGCCTTCGGCCCGGCCTCCGTCAAGGACATGCAGACCTGGGCCGGCCTGACCCGGCTGCGCGCGGCCTTCGAACGCCTGCGCCCACAACTCGTCACCTTCCGGGACGGCAACGGCACCGAGCTGTTCGACCTGCCCGACGCGCCCCGCCCCGACCCGGACACCCCGGCCCCGCCCCGCTTCCTGCCCGAGTTCGACAACCTGCTGCTCTCCCACGCCGACCGCACCCGCGTCATACCCCCCGAGTACCGGGGCCGCAGCTGGCAGGGCAACCAGGCCTACCGCACCCTCCTCGTCGACGGCTTCCTGGCCGGTGTCTGGAAGCTGGAGGGTGAGGCGCTGGTCGTGGAGGCCTTCGGGCGGCTGACCGCGGCCCAGCGGGAGGAAGTGCGGGAAGAGGGCCGGCGGATGCTGGAGACGCTGCACCCCGAGGCGTCGTACGACATCCGGTTCGGCACCGTGGTACGGAGCTGACGTAGTACGGAGCCGACGTGGAAAGGGGGGCGTTGCGGGCCGCTCGTGGAGGCCCGCAGCGCCCCCCTGGCATCTACCCGAGGGGTTCTCGGGAGGCTTTCCGGGTTACGAGTTGACCTGCGTGGTCACCAGGTCCGAGAAGGTGGTCAGCCGGGTGTACACACCCGGGTAACCGGCCTCCGCGCACCCCTCTCCCCAGGAAGTGATCCCTGCCAGGGCGCCCCCGATGAGCAGGGGACCGCCGCTGTCGCCCTGGCAGGTGTCTACGCCGCCGGAGGTGTATCCGGCGCAAACCATGTCGGTCTGGACGAAGTCCGAACCGTAGGAGCTCTTGCAGCTGGAGTCGGACACGACCGGCACGGTCGCGGTCCGCAGCTGGTTGGAGGAGCTGCCGTTCTCCGAGGTGGTGCCCCAGCCGAGGATGCGGGCCGTGGTGCCGGCCGCGTACACGCCGGTCTGCGAGGAGGAGACGTACGACGCCGGGGTGTACGACATCGACGACGACAGGGTCAGCACGGCGACGTCGTCGCCGTTGGTGGCGTCGGTGTAGTCCGGGTTGATCCAGATCTTGCTGACCTTGCTGACCGTGCCGTTGGTGCCGTTCAGATAGGTCCGGCCGCCGACCACCCGGACGCTGCTGGTGGACTCGCCGACCATGCAGTGGGCCGCGGTCACGACCTTCTTCGCCGCCACCAGGGTGCCGCCGCAGAACTGGTTACCGGAGGCGTCGGTGATCTGCATCATGAACGGGTACGTGCTCGTCGTGGTCGTCGTGCCGCCGACGATGGGCTGGGGGGCGGCCTGCGCGGTGGGGGCGCTGAGCAGGGCGGTCGCGGCGGCGGCAGCGGTCGCCGCGACGAGGGCGGCGGTCTTTCTTGCGCGGTTTGGCCCGAACATGAGTCTCCTCAGTGGGGTTGCCGGTGGGGGGACGCGCGGGTGTGGGGGTGGAGCGTGGGGGTCGCGGGACCGACCTCCGTATGCCCGGGCGAGCGGCATGGGTTCACGCTAGGACCGGGAACAGCCTCCTCCCAATGAGGGAACCCCCTAGTGGAGTGGGGCAGGGAAAACCCTCGGTCCGGCTCAGTAAACAAGAGCGTTGCTCACTGTGGCTCACTGTGCGCGGCGGCCTGCCGCCAATCGGACGATGTCCACCCGCGAACGGATCCCGAGCTTGCGGTAGACCCGGGTCAGGGTCGCCTCGACCGTCTTGACGCTGATGAACAGACGGGCGGCGATCTCCCGGTTGGTGGCGCCCTCCATGACCAGCGCCGCGACCTGACGCTCCATCGCGGCCAGTCCCTCCAGCGCGTCCAGGGCGGCGGGCGCGGTGACCACCGGCTCCGGGTCGGGCTCCGGTGCCGTGCCGGCCGCCTCCACCTGACGCAGCCAGGGCAGTGCCCGGCAGCGGCGGAACAGCCGGGCCGCCTCGTCGTACGCCGTCGGTCCCGGGCGTGTGGGCCGCAGCTGGGCCAGCGCGAAGGCGGCGCGGGCCTCCTCCAGGCCGTAGCCGAGTTTGGCGAGCCGGTCCTGGGCCGACGTCAGCTGGGCGACGGCCGGGTCGAGTTGCCCGCGGGCGGCGCGGACGAGGGCCTCGGCGCGGTCCAGGACCGCGAGCACGCTCTCCCGGCCGAGCCGCAGCGCGTGCTCACGCGTGACGTCGATGACGTCCTGCGCCTCGTCCGGCGCGCCGATCCTGACGAGGGCCTCGGCGAGGTCGCCGTGCCAGCGGCCGCGCGCCGGGTCGGTGATGCCCAGGTGCTGCTCCAGCTCCCGCACCCGGCGCAGCGAACGCACCGCGCCCGCCGGGTCGCCGGCCACCAACTGGGCGTAGCCCAGGGCGCCCAGGGCCCGGGAGAGGTACATCTGGTCCCCGTCCTGCTCGGCGTGCTCGACCGCCTCCCGGGCCAGCGCGAGCGCCCGGTCCACGTCGCCGCCTGAGGCCTCCGCGAGGGAGGTGAGCATGCCGGAGGCCGTCTCGCCGATCCCGGAGTCACGGGCCAGGGCGAGGCTCTCGCGGGCCAGCTCCAGTGCCCGGCCGCAGTGCCCGGAGCGCAGTTCGGTCTCGGCGAGGCCGCGCAGGAAGTGCACCTCGCTCTCCACCGAGCCGCGGCGCCGCACCTCGCGCAGCAGGGCGGTGACGGTCGCCCGCGCCTCGGCCAGCTGGTCGCCCATGACCAGCCAGCGGAACCGGGCGCTGCCCGCGCCGTTGTGATGGCACGCCACCCTCGGGTCCTGCGGCTCCTTCATCGCGCGCTTGATGGTGGCGGGGGCCGCCGGATGACCCATCAGGGTCTCGATCTGGGCCAGGAAGGCCAGCGCCAGCAGCTCGGTGCGCCGGTCGCCGCCGCGTTCGGCGAGCTCCGCCGTGTGCGCGGCGGCCTCGCGCGCCTCGGTGAAGTCGCCCTCCACGATCAGCGCCCGCCACGCCATCTGGTAGTGGACGAGGGCGAGCAGCCGCGGGTCGTCGCCGGCGTCGGCGAGGGCCTGCGGGAAGACGGCGTCGACCTCGGTCATGGTGTGGCCGGCCGTCTCGATCACCGCCATCCAGGCCCGCACCCGCTCGGCGGGCACGGTCGCCCGGGCCAGCACCTCGCGGGCGATGTCCCGGGCGAGGTCGACCTCCCCGGCGGTGATGGCGTCCTCGGCGGCCTGGAGCCGGCGCTCGTCCGGGCCGGGCACGCTGCCGGCCGGGGTGTGCCGGGCGGCGAGCAGTCCGAGCTGCGCGGCCACGGACGGCGCCCCGCGGTCCCGGGCCAGCGCGGCGGCCTCGGCGAGCCGGGCGGCGGCCTCCGGGTCGGTGCCGGTGGTGGCCAGCGCGAGGTGGCGGGCCCGCTCTATCGGGTCGGGGGCGGCGGTGGACAGCGCGGCGTGCGCGGCCCGCCGTTCGTGGACGGGGGCCTCGGCGTACAGGGCGGCGGAGATCAGCGGGTGCGCGAACCGTACGGCGGGGCCCTCCGGCTCGGTGGCCAGCAGCCCGAGTTCGGCGGCCTGCGCGCACTCGGCCTCGGCGTTCTCCCGGCCGGCCGCGTGCAGCAGGGCGGGTGTGGGCCGTGCACCCGCGCTCGCCACCAGCAGCGTGCGGCGAGCCTGAACGGACAGCATGTCCAGGCGGCTGAGCACCAGTGCGCGCAGCGAGGTGGGCACGGGCAGCGGCTCGCCGGGGCGCGGCGGGGTGGGGCTCTCGGCGAGGGCGCGGCCGAGTTCCAGCGCGAAGAGCGGGTTGCCGCCGCTGGTGCGGTGGATCTCGCGGACCGTGGAGCGGGGCAGGCCGGTGTGGCCGCGGTGGTCGAGCAGGGCGGAGACCTGGGTGCGGGTCAGGGGACCGAGGCGGACGGCGAGGGTGTCCGGCGGGGACGCGCGTAGATGGCGGTCGTACTCCTGGCCCTCGGTGCGCACCGCGCACAGCAGTTGGACCGGGGTGTCACCCAGGCGGCGGGCGGCGAAGCCGAGGAGTTCGGCGCTGGCCGGATCCAGCCACTGGAGGTCGTCGGCGACGACGAGGACGGTGCCCTCGGTGGCCAGCGCGCGCAGCGCGGAGAGCACGGCGAGGCGCAGCGCGAGTCCGTCGCGCTGGAGGCTGGACTCACCGCGGCCGGTGAGCGCCGACTCCAGGGCGGTGGCCTGGGCGGCGGGCAGCCGGGCGGACACCCGGTCGAGCACCAGGCCGAGGAGGTCGGCGAGCGCGAGGAAGGGCAGGTGCGATTCGGACTCGGTCGCGGAGCAGCGCAACACGGTGTGGGCGGCACCGGCGTATTCCGCTGCCAATGCCCGCAGTACGGTCGACTTCCCTATTCCGGCGGGACCGTGCAGCAGGACACTGCCGCCTCGGGTGAGCTGCTCGTGGGCGGCCGTGAACAGCTCCTCCCGGCCGATGACCAGGTCGGGGCGGCATCTCGCAGGCTCCTGGAAGTCCCGTCGCACGGTCACCGCTCCCCTCCTGTGTCGTGTCCGGGCCAAATTCTAGGCAATGAACCCCGAAATTCGGACGGATGCCGTGGTGAGGGAAATAACAGGGGCCAGGCATACGTAAATTCAAAGCACGGTCGCATGAATGGAAAACGTTCTCCAGGGCCGGGGCCGACCCGGCGGACCAGGCCGCGGGAGACGTCCGGTGCCGCATCGTCGCTGGTGAGCGCCTGTACGTCACCGGCGACGCGACCCGGCTCAAGGCAGCAGCCCCGCGCGGCGCGCCGTGGAGACCGCCTCCCCCCGGGTGTGCGCGCCCAGTCTGCGCATGGCCGAGCGCAGGTACCCCTTGACCGTCTCCGGGCGCAGACCCAGCCGCTGGGCTACCGTCGCGTTGGTCGCGCCGTCCGCCACGCAGGCCAGGACGTCCAGTTCACGAGGGGCCAGGCTCGGGCCGGGGGCAGGGCCCGGGCCGGGGGCAGGGCCCGGGCCGGTCAGCAGGCCGCAGGCCGCCAGCAGCTCGGCCCGCAGCTCCGGGTCGCCGATCCGCGGGGCCAGCGCGCGCAGCGCGGCGTGCGCCTCGCGCACCCGTTCCCGGTCCGCGGCTCCCGCACCGGGGGCGGGGGCCGGCCGGACCGCGGTCAGCAGGCCCCGCGCCTCCTCCCGGACCACCAGCGCCTGTTCCACGTCCCGCGCCGCCGCCACCGCCGCGCCCAGCGTGCGGTCGCCCAGCGGCTGGTCCGTGCGCAGCGCGCCGTACAGCACGCCCCGCACCCGGCGCCGTACCACCACCGGTACGGCCAGCACCGAGCGCAGGCCCTCCGCGGCCACCGGGATGTCGTACTCGTGGCTGATCCGCCGGGAGACGGAGTAGTCCGTCACCGCGCACGGCCGGGCCAGCGCCACCGCCTTGCCGCCCAGCCCGTTGCCGGAGGTCACCGCGAGCGAGCGCAGCGCCACGGTGGCGGTGCCGCTCAGTTCGCTGATCCGCATCTGCGGCCGGCCGGCCTCGACCAGGCCGCCGAAGGCGACCGGGAGCCCGGTCGTGCGTCGCAGCCGGGCCAGCGCGCTGCGTATCTCCACCACCCCGGCGGCGTCTGCTGTCACCTCTTCGCCCCTTCATCGCGGCATTGTGCTGCCCACACCCCCGTTCGGGGGTAGTGAGACCTGCATCACGGATTACACGATGCCAGAGAGCCGCCCGGCAATGGTCCGGCAACGAGGAGGACAGATGACGACGGCGACGGCGACGGAGCTTTTCCGCAGCGCGCGGGACTTCCTGCTGGAACACCGCGAGGACTACGCCACGGCGTACGAGGGCTTCGACTGGCCGCGCCCCGAGCACTTCAACTGGGCGCTGGACTGGTTCGACGTCATCGCGGACGGCAACGACCGCACCGCCCTGCACATCGTCGAGGAGGACGGCACCGAGACCCGGCTGTCCTTCGCCGAGCTCGCCGAGCGCTCCAACCGGGTCGCGAACCGGCTGCGTGAACGCGGCGTCGAGGCCGAGGACCGGGTGCTGGTCATGCTCGGCAACCAGGCCGAGCTGTGGGAGACGGCGCTGGCCGCGATGAAGCTGCGCGCCGTCGTCATCCCCGCCACCCCGCTGCTCGGCCCCGCCGATCTTCGCGACCGCGTGGAGCGGGGCCGGGTCAGGCATGTGATCGCGCGAGCGGAGGACACCGCCAAGTTCGCCGAGGTGCCCGGCGCCTACACCCGGATCGCCGTCGGCGGGCTGCCCGAGGAGGGCTGGGAGCCGTACGAGGACGCGTACACCGCGCCCGCCGAGTTCCTGCCCGACGGCCCCACCCTCGCCGACGACCCGCTGATGCTCTACTTCACCTCGGGCACCACCGCCCACCCCAAGCTCGTGGAGCAGACCCACACCTCGTACCCGATCGGGCACCTGGCCACCATGTACTGGATCGGCCTGAAACCCGGCGACGTGCACCTGAACATCTCCTCGCCCGGCTGGGCCAAGCACGCCTGGTCCAACCTCTTCGCCCCGTGGAACGCGGAGGCGACCGTCTTCATCCACAACTACACCCGCTTCGACCCGGCCCGGCTGATGGCCGAGATGGACCGGGCCGGGGTGACCACGTTCTGCGCCCCGCCGACCGTGTGGCGCATGCTCATCCAGTCCGACCTGAGCGGGCTCGCCACCCCGCCCCGCGAGGCCCTCGCCGCCGGTGAGCCGCTCAACCCCGAGGTCATCGAGCAGGTGCGGCGGGCCTGGGGCGTCACCATCAGGGACGGCTTCGGCCAGACCGAGACCGCCGTGCAGGTCTCCAACAGCCCCGGCCAGCCGCTCAAGACCGGCTCCATGGGGCGGCCCAGCCCCGGCTACAAGGTGGACCTGCTGGACCCGGTCTCCGGCGCCCCCGGCGCGGCCGAGGGCGAGATCGCGCTCAACCTGTCCGCCCGGCCGGTCGGCCTGATGGCCGGATACCACGGGGACCCGGACCGCACGGCGGAGGCGATGGCGGGCGGCTACTACCGCACGGGAGACGTCGCCTCCCGCGACGAGGACGGATACCTGACGTACATCGGGCGCAGCGACGACGTCTTCAAGGCCTCGGACTACAAGATCAGCCCGTTCGAGCTGGAGAGCGCCCTGCTGGAGCACGAGGCCGTGGCCGAGGCGGCCGTCGTGCCCGCGCCGGACGAGCTGCGCCTGGCCGTGCCCAAGGCCTACGTCGTCCTCGCCGAGGGCTGGCAGCCCGGCCCCGATACCGCCAAGGTGCTCTTCGAGCACTCCCGCGAGGTCCTCGCCCCCTACAAGCGCATCCGCCGGCTGGAGTTCGGCGAGCTGCCCAAGACCGTCTCCGGCAAGATCCGCCGGATCGAGCTGCGCGAGGCCACGGCGGCGGGCTCTCAGAAGGAGTACCGCGAGGAGGACTTCCGGTGAGTGAACTGTCGTACACGCACGGGACCGGCGTCACCGCCCTGCTCGGCGACACCATCGGGGCGAACCTGGACCGGGCGGTCGCCGCCTGGCCGGACCGCGAGGCACTGGTGGACGTGCCGTCCGGGCGGCGCTGGACGTACACCGAATTCGCCGCCGACGTCGACCGGTTGGCGTACGCGCTGCTGGCGAGCGGGGTCGCGAAGGGCGACCGGGTGGGCATCTGGGCGGTCAACTGCGCCGAGTGGGTGCTCGTCCAGTACGCCACCGCCCGGATCGGCGCGGTCATGGTGAACATCAACCCCGCCTACCGCACCCACGAGGTGGAGTACGTCCTGAACCAGGCCGGGATCTCCCTGCTGTTCGCCTCGCTCAGCCACAAGGCGAGCGACTACCGGGTGATGATCGAGGAAGTGCGGGGCAGCTGCCCGAAGTTGCGGGAGACCGTCTACATCGGCGACCCGGGCTGGGACGCGCTGCTCGGGCGCGGCACCCCGGACCGGCACGCGGAACTGCTCGCGCGGGCCGCCGAGTTGTCGTGCGACGACCCCATCAACATCCAGTACACCTCGGGGACGACGGGCTTCCCCAAGGGGGCCACCCTCTCCCACCACAACATCCTCAACAACGGCTACTTCGTGGGGGAGGCGGTCGCCTACAGCGAGCAGGACCGGATCTGCGTCCCGGTGCCCTTCTACCACTGCTTCGGCATGGTCATGGGCAACCTCGCCGCCACCTCGCACGGCGCCTGCATGGTCGTCCCGGCGCCGTCCTTCGACCCGAAGGCCACACTGGAGGCGGTCCAGCGGGAGCGCTGCACCTCGCTGTACGGCGTCCCCACGATGTTCATCGCGGAGCTCAACCTCCCCGACTTCGCCACGTACGACCTGTCCTCGCTGCGCACCGGCATCATGGCGGGCTCGCCGTGCCCGGTGGAGGTGATGAAACGGGTGGTCGCCGAGATGCACATGGCGGAGGTCTCCATCTGCTACGGCATGACCGAGACCTCCCCGGTGTCGCTGCAGACGCGGATCGAGGACGACCTGGAGCACCGCACCGGCACGGTCGGCCGGGTGCTGCCGCACCTGGAGGTGAAGATCGTCGACCCGGTCGACGGGGTGACCCGACCGCGCGGCACGGCGGGGGAGTTGTGCACCCGCGGCTACAGCGTGATGCTCGGCTACTGGAACGAGCCGGAGAAGACCGCCGAGGCGGTCGACGCGGGACGCTGGATGCACACCGGTGATCTGGCGGTGATGCGGGAGGACGGCTACGTCGAGATCGTCGGCCGTATCAAGGACATGATCATCCGGGGCGGGGAGAACGTCTACCCCCGTGAGATCGAGGAGTTCCTCTACGCCCACCCGGGGATCCGCGACGTCCAGGTCGTCGGCGTGCCGCACGAGACGTACGGCGAGGAGGTCCTGGCCTGCGTCGTCCCGCGCGACCCGGCCGACCCGCCGACGCTTCAGGACGTGCGCGCCTTCTGCGCGGGACGGCTCGCGCACTACAAGGTGCCGAGCCGGGTGGAGGTCCTCGACACCTTCCCGATGACGGTGTCCGGGAAGGTCCGCAAGGTCGAACTGCGGGAGAGGTACGGCCACTAGGGCCTGTCTGACAATTCCCGCCTGCCCCGCGATGCCTGGCACGCACGCTCGCCGCGTTGCCGAACCGCCCACGTGGCTCCGCCACGAGGGCGCTCCGGCGCCTTGCGATCGCACGCACCAGACGCCGCCAGGCCCGCCCTTCGGGCGGACGACGGGAATTGTCAGACAGGCCCTAACCCGTGGCGTTGAGGTCGTCGGCGACGGCGTTCACCGGCTGCGGGGTGCCCGTGAGGTCGAGGACGAACAGGGGTATGCCGAGGCCGTCGGCGCGGACGCGGGCGGCCTCGGCATATCCGGCGAGGGAGAAGTAGACACACTCCGCGGACTCCGTCATGGCCGTCAGCCACAGGCACTCCACGTCCCGCAGCGACGCCGGTCGCACGCTGGGGTCGACCTGGGCCAGCAGCCCGCGCGCGGCCAGACCGATACCGGACGGGGGACGCTGGTCGGCGCGGCGGATGTCCCGGTAGCCGAGCCAGCGCAGGTAGAGGGCCGCGGCGGTGACCGCGTCGCGCGCGGTGCGGATGGTCACCGGGTGGAACGGCGGGCGGCGCCCCGAGCGCGGGACCGGCGCGGGCCCGGCACCGGAGCGGGCCGCCGCCGGCGGTGCCCCGCGGACCGGCAGTCGCAGCACCGTCCCGCACGGGCAGCCCAGCTCCGGGTGCGGCCACTGGTCCCGGCGGCCGCAGGAGGCGCACGCCACGGTGACCCAGTCCTCGTCCCAGGCCCGGTGCGCCACGGCGGTGGGCGCGGTCCTCCGGTCCAGCGGCGGGCTGACCGGGGCCCCGCAGGCACAGGGATACGACGGCGCGGTGTAGACGTGCTCACGCCGGCAGGCCGGGCAGCGCACCGGCACACTCTCGGGCATGCCCCCCATCGTGGTCCAGGCGGACCCTCCTTGTCCGGCACTTGCCCCTGTCTTGACGGCTTTCGCGCACCCGCCGGCTCGCTTCGCATACCGCACCCAGCCCGGCCCGCGCGCCGATGCCGGCCATGCCGAAGCCGCTCGGCCGGGCGGCAGGCCGCGGCGACTGCGTCCGGCCGGGCCTGTGGCCGGGTTCGGCCCCGGCGAGCGCGCCGCCGTCGCCGCGGTCGGCGGGGCGCCGCCGAGCCGCGAAGCAGGCATTAAGGCGTGAGCCGTCCCGGCCTCACACCGTCCCGCAGCTGAAGCCACCGCCGCCGGAGTCGCCCCAGGACTGCCTGATCTCCCGCTCCGTGGTGCCGCCCCGGCCCATCAGGCCGGCCTCCTGGGCGAAGCGCCGCGCCAGCACGGTGAGCGCCTCGTCTCCGTACAGCGCGACCAGGAGGAGTGTGTCCTCCGCGGACAGCCCGGACCCGCCATCGGGCAGCGGATGCCGGACGCGCAGGTCCTTCAGGGCGCGGCGGGCGGCCCGCGGGCGCCCCGGCGGGAAGGTACGCAGCAGGCCCGCGGCCGTGAGGCCGCCGCGCAGGTCGGCGAGAGCGCGGCGCACACCCTGCCGGTCCAGCAACTGCCGCAGGCCGGCGGTGCGGTACAGCGCCCCGTGCACGGCCTTGGTGAGCGCGGGCAGCGGCGGCAGGTCCGCCCGCTCGGCCGGTCCGGAGGCGCGCATCGTGCCCGCCCGGCCCGCCTTCACGGCGCCCCGCAGATACAGGTCCAGCACGGCGACCGTCACCGCCGCGCGGGGACCGCCCCGGAGCAGCGCCATCTCGTGCGGTCGCAGTGGGATCGTCGTAGCGCTCATGGCACACCCCCGTACCCCCGTGCGGGGCCCGCCGCCCCCGTGCCGACGGGCCCCGCGTGACGGGAATGTGCCCGCCGAGGGGGCCCCTCGAAGCCTCCCCGGCGGTGTTTCAGAGTTTGATCTGAGCATTGCGTAGCCCGGATACGCCCGGTGCCGTACGCATCCTCACGGTTCCCCGTGCTCGGACAGTCCCGGCCAGTCGTCCGGCCCGCCGCCCTGCCAGTCGATGAGGTCGCTCTCCTCGACCTCGATCCGGTCCAGGTCGGCCAGCCGCAGGATCTCGATCACGTCGTCCAGATGGGAGGCGATCCCCAGGGTCACATCACCCTCGGTGACCCGCCGGGAACCGTCCAGGGCGGGGGAGTGCACCACGATGTGCGGATGCCGCGTCGGTGGATGTGTCATGCCTTCAGGCTGCTGCGGACGGCACCCATCCGCACCCCGGGGGACCGGCGGCGTGGGCGTCAGCGGAGTTCGTCCTCCAGCAGGCCCATCGTGAACATGTCGTACCACTGGCCGTCGCGCCGGAATTCCTGCCGCAGTCTGCCCTCGTCGACGAAGCCGACCTTCTGGTAGACGCGGTGGGCCGCGTGGTTCTCGGTGACGACGGTCAGCCTGATCTTGTGCAGCCGCATCTTCTGGAAGCCGTAGCGGCAGATCGTCCGCATCGTGTCCGTGGCGTAGCCGCGCCCCCAGTAGTCCTTCTCACCGAGATAGAGGTCGAGCTCGGCGCACCCGGTCTCCGGTTCGGCGTCACGCAGCCGGACCACGCCGATGAGTTTCCCGTCGGCGGGCACCTCGACCCCGACGAGCACCTGGCCGTACCCGTTGGGCGGCCGCTCCTCCATCCGCTTCCTGACCTGGGCCAGTGACGAGGGGTAGCCGTCGCTCATCCAGCGCATCACGTCGGGGTCGTTGTGCCACCGCCACATCGCCTCCGCGTCCGACGGTTCCAGCGGCCGCAGTCTCACCAGTTCTCCGAGCACCATGCGGGCCAGCCAACACGCCCCGGCCGGCACACTCAACCGAATTCGCCGGACGTCAGAGCGCGTCGACCGCGCTCACCTTCCAGCCCCCGGAGGTACGGGTCATCGTCATCCGCACCCGGTTCAGATCCAGGCGGGAACCCGAGACCTGGGTGCTCCGCGTGACCTGGTTGACGAAGAGCAGCACCACGGCACGGTCCGGCGCGGCCGACACGACGGAGGCCGCGGGGACGCCACCGCCCGCGGGTTCGGCGACCGTCGCCTTCACCACCCCGTGGTACTTCCTGGCCGTCGGCCCGACCACACGCGCCGTGGTCCTGCCGTACTCGTCACGGAAGTGCCCGGTCAAACGCTCCCGGGCCCGGGCGAAATCCCGGTCCAGATGCCGGTAGTCGTACGACAGCACGACCGGCGCGGCCTTCCGCGCGGCCGTGAGGGCCGCGCCGCGCGCGGTCTCCGCACGCCGCCCCTCCCGGTACTGCCACCCGAGCAGGGATGCCGCGACCAGGCCCACGACCAGGAGGGCGCTGAGAACCGCGCTGAGCAGCCACCGCCGGGACGGAGGCGGTGGTGCCTCGCCCTCGGGGGACTCCGGCGACGGCTCGGGCGGGTCGTCCCGGCCGTCCGGGTTCTCCATCACCGGGTTCTCGATCACCGGGTTCTGGTGCTCCACCCGCTTGGCCGCCGCGCGGGCGGCCGCGGTCATCCTCCGGCGGGCGGGTGCTCCCGCGCCACGGCTGCGGACGGTCGGGTTCGCCATGGTCGTACTCCTCACTGGTGGTGCTGTCAGCCCACGAACTCGACGTCGGACGTCAGCCAGCGCCCGCCCTGACGCACCAGGTCGAGCTGCAGCCGATAGGTGCGGGCCTGTCCCTCGGGCACGGCGGTGTTGGTCACCTTGCTGTCGGCGACCACCAGGACGCGGGCCGAGCGGGCGTCCGACCGGATGATCCCGGCGTCGAGGACCCGGCCCTCGGACACGGACTTGTTCTCGGCGACGAGCCTGGTCAACTGCGCCGTCTGCGCGGTGAACTGCTTCTTGAAGTCGCCGGTGGCGCCCTCGAGGACGTTCGCGCTGTCCCGGGCGTAGTGCCGGTAGTCGAGCGAGGTGAAGTTCAGCGCCGACTGGCGGGCCGCGGCCAGGACGTCCTGGCGCCGCTGTGCCGTCTCGTGCTGCTGGTCCAGGCGCAGGCCCAGCCACACCGCGAGCGCGGCCGTCAGCGCGGTCGCCAGGGCGAGCCCCACCGGCAGGGCTCTGCCCGGCAGGCGTCCGCTCACTCCATCGGTCCAACGAGCAGCCATTGCCACGACTCCTTTCCGAACACCGTCTGCTGACCGCCCGCCGAGCCGATCTCGACGGGCTTTCCGTCCGGGCCGGTCGCGGCGCCGGTCTCCGGGTCGTACGGCGTGACGTACGCCGCCTGGTTCGCACCGCCGGACCCGGCCGGCGCGCCGGGGGCGTTCTGCGCGCCCCGCACCGACGTGCCGCTGCCGCGCGGGGCGGTGCAGCGCGCGTCGGTGTTCGCCTCGCGCCTGCTCGTGTCGGCGGGGTCCCGCCGGCGCGTGCCGTACCCCTGGGTGCACGGCGGCGGGTCGTCGGCGTTCACCACCAGCCCGAAGTGGGTGGTGCCGTCGCCCGGTACGACCGTGTAACTGCCCGACACCAGGGCCGGGAACGTGACGAGGGCCTGCTCCACGCCGGGCAGCCGGGCCAGCGTCACCTGGCCGCCGCTGATCAGGTTGGCCAGCAGGACCGACAGCCGGGGCCCGGTCGACCTCAGCAGCGAGTCGACCTGCTGCGCGGCCGGCGTGGCGTTGCCGATCAGCTTCCGCAGATCGCCGTCGCTCGACTTCAACCGCGCGGTGAGCAGAGCCAGATCGTGGGCGAACGACGTGATCGACGAGCCCTGGTCGGCCTGTGTCTTCAGGACCTTCCGCGAGTCCTCGATCAGCGAGACCGTCTCCGGCAGCGACTCGGACGCCGACTCGACGAGCGCGTCGCCCGAGTCCACCAGCCGGCTCAGGTCCGGTCCGGTCCCGGAGAACGCCCTGCCCAACTCGTCTACGGTGACCCGCAGATCGTTCTTGCCGACCGAGTTCACCAGCCGGTCCAGGCTGAGCACGAGGTCCGTGGTGGGCAGCGGCACGCGGGTGCTGCCGCGCGGGATGGTGCTGCCGTCGAGGAGGTATGGGCCCTTGGACGTGCGGGGCTGCAGGTCGACGTACTGCTCGCCCACCGCCGAACGGTCCGCCACCACCGCGAGGGTGTCCGCGGGGATGCGCGGCGCCCCGTCGCCGATGTCGAGGGCGACCGAGACGCCGTCGGAGCCGGTCAGCCGCAGCGCGCCGACGCGGCCGACCGGCACCCCGCGATAGGTGACCTCGGCGCCGGGGAAGATGCCCCCGGAGTCGGCGAAGTCGGCCCGCACCGTGTAGCCGCGGTCCAGGACGTCGTCCACCAGGCCGGTGTACTCGGCGCCGACGTACGACACCCCGACGGCGGTGATGGCGGCGAAGGCGAGCAGCTGCGCCTTGACCGTACGGGTGATCACGGCTGGACCCCCTTCAGCATCAGTTCGGCCAGCGCGAGGTCGATCCCTTCGGGCACCTTCGCGCCGGTGGTGTAGGCGCTGGTGCACACCGGCGGACACAGCGGCCCGCCGCCACCCGAGGGGGCCGACGGCACGGAGGGGGACGACGGCAGGCCCGGTGCGCTCGGCAGCGCGGTCGGGGCGGGGACGCTCGGCAGGTGCGGGACGTGGGGGAGATCCGGTACGCCCGGGGTGCCCGGGGTCTTCGAACCTCCTTTGCCCTTACCGGAGTTGTCGCCGGTCTCGTTGCCGTAGAGGTCGGCCGGGTTGAGGTCGGCGGTGATGTGGAGGTTGACGTAGTCGCCCTTGACGGCGTCCGCGGCGTTGCGCGGGAACGGGTAAGTGGTGAGCAGTTCCAGGGAGTCGGGCAGGTCGCTGCCCGCCTTGTTCAGCTGCCGCAGGATCGGCCGGAGCTGTTCGAGGTCGGCCACCGTGTCGTCGTGCGAGGCGGTGACCACCTTGGTGCCCGTCTTGCCGAGCTTCGACAGGGCGGTGAGCATCCTGGTCAGATCGCGCCGTTGGCCGGCGAGGACCTTCAGCGCGGGCGGCATGGTGTCGACGGCCTCGGCGATGGTCTTCTTCTCCTTCCCGAGCCGTCCCGCGAGCCGGTCGACGGCCTTGATCGCGCGGACGATGTCGCTGCGCTGGTCGTCCAGGCCGCCGATGAAGGTGTTCAGCTCCTTCAGCAGGGACCGCACCCGGTTCTCACGGCCGTCCAGGGCCTTGTTCAGCTCCACGGTGATCGTCTTGAGCTGGGCCACGCCACCGCCGTTGAGCAGCGCGGACAGCGCGGACAGCACCTCCTCGACCTCCGGGTTGCGGCCACTGCGGGACAGCGGGATGCGGTCGCCGTCACGGAGCCGGCCCACCGCGGCGGTGCCCGTCGGGGCGGCGAGCGCCACGTACTTCTCGCCGAGCAGACTGGTCTGCCGCAGCTCGGCGACGGCGTTGGCGGGCAGCTTCACCGAGTCGGCGACGCGCAGCCGTACCCGCGCGTGCCAGCCGTCCAGCCGCACCTTCTCGACCGCGCCCACGGTGACGTCGTCGACCTTCACCGCCGACTGCGGCACCAGGTCGAGGACATCGCGGAACTCGACGGTGACGTGGTAGGCGTGGCCGTCCGCGGCGGCGCCGCCGGGCAGCGGGATGTCGTACCAGCCGTTGAAGGCGCAGCCGGACAGCAGCAGCGAACCGGCCGCCGTCCAGGCGATCGTGCCGCCCTTGCGTCGCAGGTTCATGCGCTCGCCCCCAGGATCCCGCCGAGCGTACGGTCGGTCGTGCCCGTCACCGCGGAGCCCGCCGGTACCTCGGGCAGGGAGTCGAAGAGATCCTTCAGCTCCTTGCAGTCGGGGTTCTTGCCGCCCTCGTCGCCGGTGGTCCTCAGCACGGAGCACAGCAGTGACGCCGGGTCCTGTGCCTGCTGGGCGTTGTCGCGGGTGTCAAGGGTGCCGGAGGACGGGTTGTAGGCGTTGTTCAGGTTCGACAGGCCCGTGGGGGCCACCCGCAACAGCTCGTCCAGCGCGGCCCGTTGGGTGACGAGCACCTTGGTCACCTTGCTGAGGCCCCGCACGTCGGTGGTCAGCGACTTCTTGTTCCTCTTCACGAAGGCGGCCACGTCGCCGAGCGCCGTCGCCAGGTTGGTGAGCGCCGCCGCGAGGTCCTTGCGCTCGCCCGCGAGCTGCTTCGCGACGCCCGCGAGGCTGGTGTCGAAGGACCGCACGCTCTTGTCGTCGGCGGCCAGCGCGGCCGTGAACACCTGCAGATTGCGCACCGTGCCGAACAGGTCGGTGCGGCCGTCGGACAGTGTGGTGACCGCCTGCGAGAGGTCGTGGACCGTCTGGTTGAGGTTTCCGCCCTGCCCGTCGAGGTTGCCGGCGCTCACCTTGAGCAGCCGCGACAGGGAGCCGTCCTTGTTGGCGCCCTTCGGGCCGAGCGCCTCGGCGGTCGTGTGCAGGCTGTCGAAGACGCGGTCGAGTTCGACGGGTACGGCGGTCCGCGACTCGGGGATGACGGCACCGTCGCGCAACGCCGGACCCTTCCGGTACACCGGCAGCAGCTGCACGTAACGGTCGCTGACCACCGAGGAGTTGATGATCGCGGCCCTGGCGTCGGCGGGGACCCTGCGCCCGGCGTCGTACTCCAGCTCCACCCGCACCCGGTCGCCCTGGGGCGTGATCTTCTTCACCTCGCCGATCCGCACGCCGAGGACGCGGACGTCCGAGCCGGGGTAGATGCCGACGGTGCGCGGGAAGTACGCGGTCACGTGCAGCGGTTCGGGGCGCGGCCACAGGACGTAGGCGAGGGCGGCGACCACGGCAAGCGCGGTGAGCAGGGCCAGGCGTCTGCGCACGCTTCTCATCGCGTACCTCCCGTCCGCGGTGTCACCGGGGCGGCGACGAGATTCTGGACGTAGGAGTCGAACCACCGCCCGTTGCCGAGGGTGTTGGTGAAGACCCGCACATAGGGCGCGAGCAGCTTGACGCTGCGGTCGAGGCCGGCCTGGTTGCGTTCGAGCATCTGCACCACTTGCTTCAGGCCCCCGAGCGCGGGCCCGATCTCCTTGTCGTTGTCCTCGACCAGGCCGGAGAGCTCGATGCCGAGCGCGGCGGAGGTCTTCAGCAGCTTGTGGATCGCCTTGCGCCGCTTGCTGATCTCCGTCAGCAGCTTGTCGCCGTCGTCGACCAGCGCGGTGAAGTCCTTCGAGCGGTCGGCCAGTACGCCCGTGGTGCCCTTCGCGTGGCTCAGGAGCTCGCTCAGCGCCTTGTCCCGCGAGGCCACCGTCCGGGAGATCCTCGACAGGCCCTTGATGGACGCGCGTACCTCGGCGGGGGAGTCCTGGAATGTGGTGGAGATGGTGTCCAGGGCCTTCGCCAGCCGGCCGGTGTCGATCTTCTCCGAGGTGGTGGTCAGGTCGCTGAACGCCTGCACGACGTCGTACGCCGCGACCGTCCGCCCCAGCGGGATCTCGCTGCCGGGCTTCAACTGCCCCGGCCCCTTGGGGGACAGCGCGAGGTACTTGGCGCCGAGGATCGTCCTGACCCGGATCGACGCGCCGGTCCGGGTGCCGAACCGCGGATCGCCCTTGACCTTGAAGGTGACCTTGACGTGGTCGCCGTCCAGGTCGACGTCCTCGACCTTGCCGGCCTTCACCCCGGCGATCCGCACCTCGTCCCCGGGCTTGAGACCCCCGGCCTCCGAGAAGGCCGCGCTGTACGTCCTGCCGTCGCCGATGAACGGCAGGCTGTCGGCGTTGAACGCGGCCACGGTCAGCAGCGCGAGGACGGTGAGGCCGACGGCGCCGATCACCACGGGGTTGCGGTCGCGGAACGGGACCGGGCGGGGCCGCCGGATCCGTGGAAGCCGTATCCGGGGCGGCTCGATACGCACCTTCACCAGCGGCTGCGGCCCGCGGGCGCGGCCCGTCCCGCGAGGCAGTCGTGGCTTCGGCAGCCTCGGCGGGTCGATACGCACCCTGAACAGCGGCTCCGGGCGGTTCCCGCGGGTCATGCGCCGCACCTCGCCCTCGCCACGTGCAGATCGGGAGTGAGTACCTGCTTCGTCGTCGGCAGCACGATCCGGCCGTCGAAGTCGCAGAGGTAGAAGTTGAACCACGAGCCGTAGGACGCGGCCCCCGTCAGTGCGTCGAGCTTGTCCGGCAGCCGCTTCAGCACGCCCTCCACGGTCTTCTCGTTGTCGTTCAGCGTTCCGGTGAGACCGGCCAGCCCGGCGATGTCGTCCTTCAGCGGCGGCCGCGCGTCCTTCAGGAGCCCCGAGGTGGCCTCCGTCAGGTCGCCGATGCCCACCAGCGACTGACCGATGGGCTTGCGGTCGGCGGACAGCCCGGAGATCACCCGCCGCAGCTGCTTCAGCAGTTCGGAGAATCGGGTGCCGCGCTTGTCCAGCGTCCCCAGCACCGTGTTGAGGTTGTCGATCACCGAGCCGATCAGCTTGTCGCGGTCGGCCAGTGTCGTGGTGAGCGAGGCGGTGTGCACCAGAAGGCTGTCGACGGTGCCGCCCTCGCCCTGCAGCGTCTTGATGATCTCGGTGGCCAGCTGGTTGACGTCCCCGGGGCTGAGCGCCGCGAACAGCGGTTTGAAGCCGTTCAGCAGTGCGTTGAGGTCCAGCGCGGGCCGGGTGCGCGACAGCGGGATCGTGGCGCCGGGCTTCAGCGGGGTGCCGTCGCCCACGCCCTCGGTCAGGGCGACGTACCGCTGCCCGACCAGGTTCCGGTAGCGGATGACGGCGTGCGTGCTCGCGAGCAGCGGCCGGTCGGCGCCGACGTTGAAGGTGATCTCCGCCAGCGTCCGGTCCTTGATCCGGATCCCCTCGACCTCGCCGACCCGCACGCCCGCCACCCGGATGTCGTCGCCCTTCTCCAGGCCGGTGACGTCGCTGAACACCGCGCGGTAGGTGCGCTCGGGGGTGAAGGAGAGATTGACGATGGTCGCGGCGAGCAGCGCTGTCGCCGCGATCGTCACCAGTGCGAAGAGGCTGAACTTGATCAGCGGGGCGGCGGTCCGCCGGGCTCCTGACGATCTCATGCGACGCTCACCGCCGTCCCGCGCGCCATCGGCCCGAACAGCAGCGTCACGACCGGCGGCACCTCGTCGGCGGGCACGCCCAGCACGGGCGACACGAGCGAGCCGACGGCGTTCTGCTCGGCCCGGGTGGCGGACACCCCGGGCAGACCGCCGGTGAGTGCCGACGAACCCGGCTTCCCGGAGCCGTCGTTGAGGTGCACCCCGGGTGCGGGCACCGCGGGATGCGGCAGGTCGCGGCAGTTCGGCCCCGACCGGTCGGCGTAGCGGGGCTCCTCACCGGGCCGGTACGCCCCCTGCGGGCGCACCGCCTCCAGCGTGATGTGCATGGCGCCGCCCCGGAACGCCTGCTCGGAGGCCTGCTCCTCGCGTACGAGGCCGGCGAGGAGACAGGGGTACTCGGGGGAGTAGCGGGCGAACAGCTCCAGCGTGGGCCGGGAGACCCGGCCGAGGGAGATCAGCCGGTCGCCGTTCGCGTCGAGGAAGTCCTGCGCGGTGGCGGCCGCACCGGCGGTCGTCGTCAGCGCGGACGCGAGCTGCTCCCGCTGCTCGACCACGGTGCGGCTGGTGGTGACCGTGTTGCGCAGGATCGCCATCAGGTCCGGCGCCGCGTCGCCGTACACCTCGGCGGCGTCGGCCAGTCGGGCGAAGTCCTCGGTGAGGGAGGGCAGATGAGGATTGAGGCGGTGCAGATAAGCCTCCACGCGCGTGAGGTTGTCGCCGATCCGGTCGCCGCGCCCCTCGAGGGCGGTGGCGAAGGCGGACAGCGTGGCGTTGAGCTTGCCGGGCTGCACGGTCCGCAGCAGCGGCAGCAGGTCGTTCATCAGCCGCTGCAACTCGATGCCGACGCGGGTGCGGTCCTGGGTGATGACGTCACCGGCCCGGATGGGGGGAACCTTCGAGGAATCAGCGTGCGCGGGCGCGACCAGGTCGACGTACTTCTCACCGAACAGCGTCTTGGGCAGCAGGCGCGCGTGCACGTCGGAGGGGATGTCGGGGACGTACTCCGGTTTGAGCGCGATGTCGAGCGTCGCCTTCCTCCCGTCGGCGTGCACCTCGCGCACCTCGCCGACCAGCAGCCCGCGCAGCTTGACGTCGGCCATCGGGTCGAGCTGATCGCCGAGGCTGTCGGCCTCCAGCTCGATCCGTACGGCCGGCGTGAACACCTGCCGGTACACGGCGACCGACAGCGACAGCAGC
The DNA here is from genome assembly GCF_044387825.1 of Streptomyces sp. NPDC020299. Classification (NCBI taxonomy): domain Bacteria; kingdom Bacillati; phylum Actinomycetota; class Actinomycetes; order Kitasatosporales; family Streptomycetaceae; genus Streptomyces; species Streptomyces sp. NPDC020299. The sequence continues at coordinate 174,390 of NZ_JBIRWL010000009.1, read as the reverse complement.
AGGGCGAGCACGGCGACGAACAGCACGCCGTACACCCGCAGTCTCAGCACTCTCCTACGGCTCACCCGGCTCACCCGGCTCACCCCGCGATCCGCACGGTCGTGTTGGCGCCCCAGATCGCCAGCGACAGGAAGAAGTCAAGGACGTTGATCGCGACGATCGAGGTCCGTACGGCGCGCCCCACCGCGACGCCGACGCCGGCCGGGCCGCCGCTCGCGTAGTAGCCGTAGTAGCAGTGCACCAGAATGATCAGGACGGCGAAGACCAGCACCTTCCCGAAGGACCACAGCACGTCGACCGGCGGCAGGTACTGCTGGAAGTAGTGGTCGTAGGTGCCCGCCGACTGCCCGTAGTAGCCGGTGGTGATGGTGCGGGCGGCGAGGTACGAGGACAGCAGCCCGATCACGTACAGCGGGATCACGGCGACGAAACCGGCGATCATCCGGGTGGTCACCAGGAACGGCAGCGAGGGCACGCCCATCACTTCCAGGGCGTCCGTCTCCTCGCTGATCCGCATCGCGCCGAGCTGGGCGGTGAACCCCGCGCCGACCGTCGCGGACAGCGCGAGTCCGGCCACCAGCGGGGCGATCTCCCGGGTGTTGAAGTACGCCGACAGGAACGCCACGAAGTTGGAGGTGCCGAGCTGGTTCAGCGCGGCGTACCCCTGCAGGCCCACCTCCGTGCCGGTGAAGAACGACAGGAAGGCGATCACACCGACCGTGCCGCCGACGACGGCGAGGGCGCCCCGGCCGAAGCTCACCTCGGCGAGCAGCCGCAGGACCTCCTTCTTGTAGCGGCGCACCGTCCGGCCGGTCCACGCGAGCGAGCGGCCGTAGAAGGAGAGCTGGCCGCCCAGCTCCTCCAGACCTTTCAACAGCGCCATGCCTCAGCCCCTTTGCGGGACGACCTGGAAGTACACCGCGGTCATCACGAAGTTCGTCACGAACAGCAACATGAAGGTGATCACCACCGACTGGTTCACGGCGTCGCCCACACCCTTCGGCCCGCCCTTCGCGTTGAGCCCCTTGTACGAGGCGACGACGGCCGCGATCGCCCCGAACACCAGCGCCTTGATCTCGGCCGCCCACAGGTCGGAGAGCTGGGCGAGGGTGGTGAACGACGCCAGGTAGGCGCCGGGCGTGCCGTGCTGGAGCACGACGTTGAAGAAGTAGCCGCCCGCCACACCGACCACCGACACCAGGCCGTTGAGCAGCACCGCCACCACCATCGAGGCCAGCACGCGCGGCACGACCAGCCGGTGGATCGGGTCGATGCCCAGCACCTGCATCGCGTCGATCTCCTCACGGATCTTCCGCGCCCCCAGATCCGCGCAGATCGCCGTGCCGCCGGCACCCGCGATCAGCAGCGCGGTGACGATCGGCGACGCCTCCCGCAGCACCGCCAGCACCGAGGCGGCGCCGGAGAACGACTGGGCGCCGAGCTGCCGGGTCAGGCTGCCGATCTGCAGCGCGATCACCGCGCCGAACGGGATGGACACCAGCGCCGTGGGGAGGATGGTGACGCTCGCGACGAACCAGGCCTGCTGGATGAACTCCCTTGCCTGAAAGGGCCGTCGGGGCATCGTCCGGACGACGTCCAGGGCCATCGCGAACAGGTTTCCCGAGTGCCGCAGCGCTCCGGCCGGTGACAGTCTCATGCGTCGGCCACCGCCTTCCGGCGGCGCAGCTCGGCCTCGTGCCGTGCGATCGCCTCCCAGCGGGGCGGCCGGGTGATGGCCGGTCCCGGCAGCAGGCGGGGAGTCAGCGCCCGGCTGCCGGGGGTCTGTACGGCGTCGCCGTCGCCGAGCGCTGCCAGCTCCTGCTCGACCTGGGCGGCGTCCTTCTCCTCCGCCATGCCGATGGGGCCCTGCATCCGGCCGTTCAGGAACTGCCGGACCACCGGCTCGTCACTGGTCAGCAGCTCCTCGCGCGGCCCGAACATGACCAGCTCGCGCCGGAACAGCAGGCCGATGTTGTCCGGCACCTGGCGGGCCGAGGCGATGTCGTGCGTGACGATCAGGAAGGTCGCGTCGATCTGGGCGTTGAGGTCGACGATGAGCTGGTTGAGATAGGCGACGCGCACCGGGTCGAGGCCGGAGTCGGGTTCGTCGAACAGGATGATCTCGGGGTCGAGGACGAGGGCGCGGGCGAGACCGGCCCGCTTGCGCATCCCGCCGGAGATCTCGCCGGGCAGCTTCCCCTCGGAGCCGATCAGCCCGACCATGTCCATCTTCTCCAGCACGATGCGCCGGATCTCGCTCTCGCCCTTGCGGGTGTGCTCGCGCAGCGGGAAGGCGATGTTGTCGTACAGGTTCATCGAGCCGAACAGCGCGCCGTCCTGGAACAGCACGCCGAAGAGCTTGCGCACCTCGTACAGCTCGCGCTCGCGGAGCCTGGTGACGTCCCGCCCCGCGATCTTCACCGAGCCCCGGTCCGGCTTCAGCAGCCCCACGAGCGTCTTGAGGAACACCGACTTGCCCGTGCCCGACGGCCCGAGCATGACCGATACCTCCCCGGCGGGCAGCGTCAGCGAGACGTCCTGCCAGATGACCTGGTGACCGAAGGACTTGGTCAGCCCTTCCACACAGATCTCCACACCCATCCGGTCCACCTTTCGGCCCGTGGAGCAGCTTCGACATCTGCTCTACGGGGGGAGGGCGGGGGTCCGTCGCGGGAGAGGAGAACTTTTTTCGACGGCCTGCGGCTGGCGGTCGTGGCCGCCAGCCGACGGCGCCGCCCGGGCGGCCACGCGGGCGTCCGGCAGGGCGGGCACGCTCACGCTCGGCGGCTCAGGCACGCTCGGGACCTCGGGGACGGTTGGCAGGTCTACGGCAGGGCGGTCGGGGCCGGTAGGGAGACCGGGACGGAGACGGGGACGGAGGGTGTGACGGAGGCTTTCGGGAGGGGCGGCAGCGTGGTCGGCAGCGCGGACGCGTCCGGCAGGGCGGGCACGCTCGCGCTCGGCAGCCCCGAAACGCCCGGAACCTCCGGGACGGCCGGCACCGGCGACAGCGAGGCCTCCGGCAGGGGTGGCACGGACAGCGGCAGCAGCGACCGGTCGGTGGCGCCGGCCGACGGCGTCGCCCGGGGAGCCGTCGCGGCGGCCGGCAGCTCGCGGACGCCCGGGGCGGGCGTACGGCCGGTGCCGCCGGATCGTACGGTCGCGGTGTCCCCGGACACGGGGGACGAGGCAGGCCGGGGTGCCGTACCCGGCGGGCCTCCGTGCAGCGCGTACGGCAGCACGAACCCCGCCACCACCAGGGTCGCCGCCGTCGACGCGACCGCCACCGCCTTGCCGCCGGCCCGCAGCCGGATCCGCCCGACGACGAGCACGGCGAACCCCAGCGTCGCGGCCAGCGAGTTCCGCAGTGTCCGCCGGGCCCGGGCGAGGAGCGATTCGACGGTCCGGTAGCTCAGGCCCATCTCGACGGCGACCTGACCCACGTCCAGGTCCTCGGACTTCAGCCGCAGCGCCTCCGCCTGCCGGGCGGGCAGCTCCCCGCTGCGCACGGCCAGCCACCTCGCCTCGGCCCGGTCGCACACGGCCTCCTCGACCGGCACCGGTGCGGGCGCGACCAGGGTCGGGCGGGTGCGGACCTCGGCCTCACGGTTGACCTGCCGGTAGCGGTCCACGCACAGCCGCATCGTGACCGTCGTCAGCCAGGCGGCGAGCCGCTCGTCGTCCAGGTCGGGCCGCTCCGCCGCTCGCAGCATCGCCTCGTGCACCGCGTCCTCGGCGTCCTCCTGGCTCATCGACCGGCGCCGGGCCACCTTGAGCAGCTGCTCGCGGTGGCTCCACATGCGCTGCCAACGCTCGTCGGCGGCCGGTGTCTCCGCAGGCATGTCACTGGCCATGAGGGGCCCCTTCGCGCTCACCCGCCGGTGTCGTACCGTCCGGCGGGTGGCGACATTACCGCCCGGTAGTCGCGGTTGTGGAGGGGGTGGAGGCCATCGAGTCCCCGCCGTTACTGCCGAGCGGACCGCCGCTGGGCAGCAGGTCACCGGTGGGCAGGCCGGCCGTGGGGTCGGGTACGGGGACCAGCGGTTTTGCCGTTCTCCCGGTAGGCGGAAGGGAGTTGGAGGGGGTCGGCGAGGCGGGCGCGGGCGGTGCCGGGGACGGGATCGGGGTGCCCCTCGGGCGTGCTGACGGCGCCGGCTTCGGCGCGGATTTCGGCCGAGGGCTCCCGTGCCGGGCGGCGGGACGCGACGACGGCGTGGCGGGGCCGTCCGGCACCACCCGGTGGCCTTCCAGGAAGTACGCGTACCAGGCCCGCACCGTCCGCAGATACGCCTCCGAACGGTTGTAGGCGTAAACCGCCCCGTCCAGCCCGGCCGGGTCGGACAGATCCCGCCCGCCCGCGCACAGATAGCGCCCGGCGGCCAGCGCCGCGTCGAACACGTTGTCCGGGTCGGCCCGCCCGTCGCCGTTCCCGTCCGCGCCCCAGCGGTCCCAGGTCGACGGGATGAACTGCATCGGCCCGACCGCGCGGTCGTACGCCCGGTCCCCGTCGTACACCCCGCCGTCCGTGTCCCGTACGACGGCGAAGGCGCCGCCGTCCAGGCGCGGGCCCAGGATCGGCGTCACGGCCGTGCCGTCCGCTCTCACCCGGCCGCCGTCCGCCTGCCCCGACTCCACCTGGCCGATCGCCGCGAGCAACTGCCACCGGAGCCCGCAGCCGGGCGCGGTCCGCGCGAGCTCCGACTCGGCGTGCCGGTAGGCGGCGAAGACGGTCGCGGGCAGCACGGCGCCCGGCGCCGGCGCACCGCCCGGGTGCCTTGGCGCGAGCGGCGGCAGGTCCGTGCGGTACGGGCTGTCACCGGACACTCCCGGCCCGGCCCCGGCGGGCTGCGCCGCCGGCGCGTCGGCCCGCGCCGGCACCGCACCCGGCGCCTGTGACGCGGTCAGCGCGGCCATCACCGCCGCCGCGACCGCCGTACCCCTCGCGCCCCTGACTCTGTGCCCTGCCACGTCGTGACCCCTCCCTGTGCGCTGCTGTCGTCTGCTCTACGCGGGAGGGCGGCACGTCCGTCGCGGCCTGCCCGCCCTGAGGGCTGCCCGAACCTCGGTACCGCGCGTTAGGTTGAGCGCGTGCGATTGAGAGTGGAGTTCACGACCGAGCCGTTCGACCTGGACCAGGCACCCGCGCACGCCGTGGTGGCGCGTGAGGTCGTCGAGGCGGCCGAACTGGACGCCGTGGACGTCGGCCCCTTCGGCAACACCGTGGAGGGGGGCGCGGACACCGTCCTCACCGCCGTGGACGCGCTGCTGCGCAAGACCCTGGAGGCCGGTGCCACCCGGATCTCGCTCCAGGTCAACGTGATCGGGGAGGGTGATAGGTGACCGGGGACGAGCCCTTCATCACAGCCGTGAAGCCGCTGGTCGACGCCATGGGCGGGGAGTTGCTGCCGCCTGACGAGGCCGGGCCCGACGACGTCGTGCTCGCCTGGGCGGGTGCCGACGTCGTCGCCGTACGCCTGCCCCAGCTCGCCGACTCCCTCGATCACATCCTCGCCGCCATGGAGCGCAGGCAGGGCAGGCCGCTGGCCGACCTGGACCGCAAGGCCAAGCAGGAGGTCGTACGGATGCTGGAGGCGCGCGGTGCCTTCGCCGTCCGGCACGGCGTGGAGACCGTGGCCGGCGCGCTCGGCGTCAGCCGCTTCACCGTCTACAACTACCTCAACCGCGAGAAGCACCCCTGAGCGCAATCTTCAACAAAGTGTTGACGTCGCGTTGCGGAGGGCGTTAGCTGGCGGGAGCAGCCTGTTCGGCACGAAGGCCGTTCGCGGCCACGGAGGCGCCCGTGACTTCGACTCCCACGCCCCCGGGCCTGGCCCGGTTCAACGTCCTGGAGGAGCACGCGGCGTTCGCCGCACTCCACGAGGCGTGCGCCTCCACCGCGTGGGCGGAGAGCCTGCTCGCCGCCCGCCCCTACGCCACCGCCGACGACCTCTACGCCGCGAGCGACGCCGCCATGGCGGAGCTGACCACCGCGGACCTCGAGGAGGCGATGGCCGGGCACCCGCCGATCGGCCGCCCCGAACCGGGCGACCCGGCCTCGGCCCGGGAACAGCGCGGCATGGCCGACGCCTCCGCGGAGCTCAGGGCGGAGATGCTCGAACTCAACCTCGCCTACCAGGACAAGTTCGGCCACGTCTTCCTCATCTGCGCCACCGGCCGGACCGGCGAGGAGATGCGGGACGCGGTCAAGGCGCGGCTCGGGAACCCGCCGGAGCAGGAGCGGGAGATCGTCCGCACCGAGCTGGGCAGGATCAACCGCATCCGGCTGGCCCGACTCGTCGAAGAGGACGCCTGACACCAGAGGACGCCTGACACCATGAGCAGCACCCCCACCCCCGCCCGCACCCCCACCACCGCCTCCGTGTCCACGCACATCCTGGACACCAGCGCCGGCCGTCCCGCGGCGGGCGTCGCCGTGCACCTCAGCGCCCGCGCGGCCCGTGACGCGCGGTGGCAGGCGCTCGGGGGCTCCGTGACCGACGCGGACGGGCGGTGCAAGGACCTCCCGGCGCTGCCGGAGGGGAGCAGCCAGGTACGGCTCGACTTCGCCGTGGAGCCGTACCTGGAGAAGCAGCCCGACGACGGGCGAGGAGCAGTGTTCTTTCCCGAGGTGGTCGTCACCTTCGCCGTCCAGGCCGGCGAGCACTACCACGTACCGCTGCTGCTCAACCCGTTCGGCTACTCCGTTTACCGAGGGAGCTAGCAGACACATGCCCATCCTGGGACCGAACCAGTACGGCAAGGCCGAGAACCGGGTCGTCAAGATCACGCGGGACGGCGCCACCCACCACATCAGGGACCTGAACGTGTCCGTGTCGCTCTCCGGCGACATGGACGAGGTCCACTACTCCGGCTCCAACGCCAACGTCCTGCCGACCGACACCACCAAGAACACGGTGTACGCGTTCGCCAAGGAGTACGGCGTCGAGTCGCCCGAGCAGTTCGGCATCCACCTCGCCCGGCACTTCGTGACCTCGCAGGAGCCGATCCACCGGGCCCGCATCCGCGTCGAGGAGTACGCCTGGGAGCGGATCGAGCACTCCGGGAAGGGCGCGCACTCCTTCGTCCGCAAGGGCCAGGAGACCCGGCTCGCCCAGATCACGTACGACGGCTCGTCGTGGGAGGTCCTCTCCGGCCTCAAAAACCTGACCGTCATGAACTCGACCGACTCCGAGTTCTGGGGCTACGTCAAGGACAAGTACACGACCCTCCCCGAGGCCCACGACCGCATCCTGGCCACCGAGGTCTGTGGCCGCTGGCGCTTCAACTGGACCGGCGACGAGCAGCGGGCACCCTCCTGGGACGCGTCGTACGCGCAGGTCAAGGACCACCTGCTGCGGGCCTTCGCCGAGACGTACTCCCTCTCGCTCCAGCAGACCCTCTACGCCATGGGTGCGCGGATCATCGACCACCGCGACGAGATAGACGAAGTCCGCTTCTCCCTCCCGAACAAGCACCATTTCCTGGTCGACCTGGAGCCGTTCGGGCTGAAGAACGACACCGCCGACGGAGCGGTGTACTTCGCCGCCGACCGGCCCTACGGCCTGATCGAGGCCACCGTTCTGCGGGAAGGGTGCGAGGCGAAGATCCCGGCGGACCTCACCAACCTCTGAAGGACGAACCATGGCAGCAGCCCAGCGCATCGTCATCGAGAACGCGGCGATCGCGACCGTCGACGCGAAGGACACCGAGTACGCCTCCGGACACCTCGTCATCGCCGGCCACCGCATCGAGTCGCTCGGCCCCGGCAGTGCCCCCGAGGGCCTGGAGGACGTCGTTCGCCGCATCGACGCCTCCGGGCACCTGGTCACCCCCGGCCTGGTCAACACCCACCACCACTTCTACCAGTGGATCACCCGGGGCCTGGCCACGGACCACAACCTCTTCGACTGGCTGGTCGCGCTGTACCCGACGTGGGCCCGCATCGACGAGCCGATGGTCCGCGCGGCGGCCCGGGGCTCGCTGGCGATGATGGCCCGCGGCGGCGTCACGACCGCCATGGACCACCACTACGTCTTCCCGGAGGGCTCCGGCGACCTCTCCGGCGCGATCATCCGCGCCGCCCAGGAGACGGGCGTCCGCTTCACCCTCGCCCGCGGCTCCATGGACCGCAGCGAGAAGGACGGCGGCCTGCCCCCGGACTTCGCCGTCGAGACCCTCGACGGCGCCCTCGCCGCGACCGAGGAGACCGTCGAGCAGTACCACGACTCCTCCTTCGACGCGATGACGCAGGTCGCCGTCGCCCCCTGCTCGCCCTTCTCCGTCTCCACCGAACTGCTCCGGCAGGGCGCCGAGCTGGCCCGCCGCCTCGGCGTGCGCCTGCACACCCACGGCTCGGAGACCGTGGAGGAGGAGAAGTTCTGCCACGAACTGTTCGGCATGGGCCCGACCGACTACTTCGAGTCCACCGGCTGGCTCGGCGAGGACGTGTGGATGGCGCACTGCGTCCACATGAACGACTCCGACATCGCCGCCTTCGCCCGTACGAAGACGGGTGTCGCGCACTGTCCGTCCTCCAACGCCCGCCTCGCGGCCGGTATCGCCCGGGTCCCCGACATGCTGGCGGCCGGCGTCCCGGTCGGCCTCGGCGTCGACGGCACGGCGTCGAACGAGTCGGGCGAACTGCACACCGAACTGCGCAACGCCCTGCTCATCAACCGCCTCGGCACTCACCGCGAGGCCGCGCTGAACGCCCGGCAGGCGCTGCGGCTCGGCACGTACGGCGGCGCCCGGGTCCTCGGCCGCGCCGCCGAGACCGGTTCGCTGGAGCCGGGCAAGCTGGCCGACCTGGTGCTGTGGAAGCTGGACACCCTCGCCCACGCCTCCATCGCCGACCCGGTGGCCGCGCTGGTCCTCGGCGCGGCGGCCCCGGTCACCGCGTCGTTCGTGAACGGCCGGCAGATCGTGGAGGACGGCCGTCTGCTCACCGTCGACGAGGACGAGATCGCCCGCTCGACGCGTCAGGAGGCCCATCGGCTGGCGCGGATCGCCGCCGAGGGCTGAGCGGACGAGGGCTGAGGGACGAGGGCTGAGCAGTGGATGGACTCCGGCCGGGGGGAGGGACGGCTCCCGGCCGGTCACCGTCCGCGGCGTGGCAGCGCGCAGGGCGTGGCCTCGGGCAGCCGGCCGGTGAAGTAGGAGCGGGGCGGGACGCCCATCAGGGTGCGGAAGTCGGACGTCATGTGCGCCTGGTCGTAGTAGCCGGTGGCGGCGGCGAGTTCGGCCCAGGCGACGCTCGGGGCCCGGTTCAGGACCGTCCGTACCCGGTCGATGCGGGCGTAGTGCTTGGGGGACAGGCCGACGCCCTCGGCGAACAGGTTGCGCAACTGCCGCTCGCTGACGGCGAGGTCGCGGGCCACTTCGCCCACCGGGCCGGGAACGCGGCCGAAGCGGACCGACAGCGCGTCGACACCGGCGCGGACCAGTTCGGTGCGTGCGGGATCGGCGGTGGTGGCGAGCCGCTCGGGAAGCACCTCCGCGAGCCGGTCCATCGCGTCGGCGGGCTCCAGCCGGCGCAGCTCCTGGGCCAGCCGGCGGGCGGCGGGACCGGGCAGATCGTCCAGCGGCACCGCACGGCCCACGAGGTCGACGGCCGGGACACCGAGCAGGGGGCGGACGGTGCCGGGCGCCAGCCGCACCTCGACGCACGAGACGAACCGCTTGCCCAGGTGGTACGAGGCACGAGCGCGCGGGCCGACGACCAGGGTGCTGCGCAGGCCGTCCTCCCCGACGCGTACGACCACCTTCGTGGCGGCGTCCGGGAGGTGGATGTACGGCTCCGACTGCTCGGCGGCCACCGAGACGGACCCGATGCCGGCGACCCACGGCCGCAGCACCTCCGGCGTCGGCAGGACCTGTCGGGACACGGTGTTCGCCACCCCTCCACCGTAAGCGGGGCGTGGGCTCGCGCGGGCCCGCGCGGCGACGCCAACCGTGCCGGAATTTACAAGAGTTGCGGGCCCGGCGCGCCGCATCGTGGTGGACATGATCCTCGTGACGGGTGCCACGGGCACCATCGGCAGTGAAGTGGTACGACAGCTCGCGGTGCGCGGCGAGAAGGTGCGGGCCCTGACCCGCGACCCGGCGGCGGCCTTGCTGCCCCCGGGCGTGGAGGCGGCGCCCGGCCACCACCGGGACCGGGCCTCGGTCGAGGCGGCGATGGCGGGCGCGGAGGCCGCCTACCTGGTCGGCGTGTTCGGGCCGGACGACGCCGAGCACGACCGTGGCCTGGTCGAGGCGGCGCGGGCGGCGGGCGTACGCCGGATCGTGAAGCTCTCCGCGATCGGCACCGGCGACCCACGGCTGGGCGTGTTCGCGACGTGGCACCAGCCCGGCGAGGAGGCCGTCCGGGCGAGCGGCCTCCAGTGGACGATCCTGCGTCCTTCGTCCTTCGCCTCCAACACGCTGACCTGGGCCCAGTCCATCCAGGAGGGCACGTCCGCGCCCAACCCGATGAGCGACGGCGAGCAGGGCGTCGTCGACCCCCGGGACGTGTCCGAACTCGCGGTGGCCGCCCTGCTCGACGGCCGGCACGCGGCACGCACGTACACCCTGACCGGCCCCGAGACACTCAGCGCGAGCCGGCAGGCCGCGATCCTCGGCGAGGTGCTCGGCCGCCCGGTCCGCCTCCGGGAGCTGACCCCGGAGCAGCGGCGCGACCAACTGCTCGCCGCCGGGCTGGGCGAGGCCTACGCGGACAGTCTCGTCGTCGCGGCCCGGTTCATCCAGGAGGGCGGCAACGCCGTCGTGACCGGGGACCTGCGGGAGACACTGGGGCGCCCGCCGCGCACGTACCGGGAGTGGGCCGAGGACCACAAGGGGATGTTCGCACCGGCCTGACCCCTGGGCGGGGGCGGCGGACACGGGGGCGGCGGCCAACGCGGCCCGACGCCCCCGCGGGATGGGGCGCGGGTGTTCTACAGCCCGAACAGGCTCAGGTCGGAGGCCAGTTCCTTGAAGATCTCCCCCGGATCAGCGACCAGCTTTCGCGCCTGGAGGTCCAGTATTCCGCCCACCCCGACGACCTCGGCGGCCACCGTGCCGTCGGCCTTGCGTATCTCCTGCCGCATCCGGAAGGTCTTGCCGTCACCCCACTCGAACTCGCACGTCACGTCGACCTCGTCACCGGCGACCAGCTCGCGCCGGTAGGCGATGGTGGTCTCCAGCGCCACCGGGCCCACACCCCGGCCGAGCAGCTCGGCCTGGCTGATCCCGGCCGCCTTCAGCAGCATCCAGCGGGCGTGCTCCGCGTAGTTGAGGTACACCGCCTGGTTGAGGTGACCCTGTACGTCGGTCTCGTAGCCCCGGACGGTCACCCGCACGGAAAACGGTTCGGCCACTGTTTTCCCTTCTCGCGTTCGAATCTCGGATCCACTCTCGGACCCACCGATCCTGGCACGCGCCTCACACCCGCCGTGGCGATGCCAGCAGATACCGCGCTCTCGTCCTGGGCTCCGTGTACTCACCGGCCTGCCAGCCCGCCCGCTCCAGCGTGGCCGCGCAGGCCCGCAGCGCCGCCCCGTCCGGCGCGTACACGGCGACCGCCTCCGGCTGCGGGGTCGCGCGCACCCGGTAGCCGTCGGCGCCCCCGCCCTCGGGACGATGCCCGGCCGCCTCCAGCGCGAGCGCGGCGGCCCGCACCAGGTGCGTCCGCTCCCAGGAGCACGGCCGGTCCGTGGCCCCGTCCGGGTTGGTCATCCGGCGCAGCTCCACGAGCCCCTGCCAGGCACTGTGCACCTCGCGCTCACGAGCCGGCCCCGCGGCGGCCTCCCCGTCATCCCCGTCATCCCCGTCCTCCCCTCCGACACGCGCCGCGAAGACCCCACCACCCGCGGGCCGTGCCACCGGCTCGGCGGGCGCGTCCGGCACCGCCTCCCGTATCCGGTGGCCGGCCGGCGTCAGGAAGTGGTCGTGCGGAGGCCGCGGATGCCGGAACGCCAGCCCCCGCTTGACCAGCGCCTCCAACTGCGCCTCCGTCCCCTTGAGCCGCCCGGTGACGGGGTCGGCGGCATCGATCACACGCCGCTGCGCGGCGGTCGGCGGTCGGCTCACGGCGTACTCCTTCCCGGGTGGTGGGCACGCTCCGCAGCCTACGACCGAGCACTGACAACGGGCCGGTCCGCGCCCGCCCCTACGCCTCCGCCCGGATGTTCCACCCGGCGATCACCGGCCGGCCATGCTCAGTCCCCAGCCGGCACAGTGTCCCGGTCGCCAACTGGAACAGCGCCCCGTCCCGCGCCGGCAGCCCCAGCCGCCGGGCGGTGAGCACCCGCAGGAAGTGACCGTGCGCCACCAGCAGCACGCCGCCCTCGGTGTCGGCTGCCTCCACCTTGGCCAGGACCCGGTCGGCGCGTTCCCCGACCTGCTCCGGCGTCTCGCCGGGATGCTCCGGCGGTCCCGGCGCGACCCCGTCGGTGAACAGGAACCAACCGGGCCGGGACTGCTGAATCTCCGGGGTCGTCACACCCTCGTACCCGCCGTAGTCCCATTCCCGCAGATCGCCATCGACCCAGGCATCATGCACCCCGATGAGCTCGGCGGTCTCCCGCGCCCGCCGCAACGGACTGACGAACGCCGCCCCGATCCGCTCCTCCCGGACCAGCGGCCCCAGCCGCCGCGCCTGCTCCCGCCCGTCCTCGGTCAGCGGCACATCCGTCCAACCGGTGTGCCGCCCGGACCGCGACCACTCGGTCTCACCGTGCCGGACGAGAAAGAGATCACCCATGTGGACAGGCTAGGGGCGGGATGCTCACACTCGGCGGCATCACACGCACGAAGCCGGAGGGGATGACATGAAGTGGCTGCGTAGGGGCGGCGGCAAGGCGCCTGGAGGAAAGGGACCGATCCCGAATGACGGGGTCTTCAAGACGGACGGGTCCGCGACCGTCGCCGACGGTTCGGGCCCGGTGCTGGTGGGTGCGGGCGGACCGGTGCTCCAGCGGCTCTCCGGCGACGGCAGCCGGGTGATGGAACTCGCCACCGGAGCGGAACCGGTCATCCTCGGCATCACGCACCACGGTTCCGGCCACTTCGTGGTGGACGCCCTGGACGACAGGATGCGCTCGGGCAGCCAACTCGTGTACACCGACGGCCCCTTCGCCTGCCGGGCCCTGGCGAACGCCGATGACCGTCCGGTGCGCGCGCTGCGGATCCAGGCGGGTGGTCCGTGGGTGGTCGAGGTGACCGGCCCGGACGACGCCGTCGTCCTCGACGGCCATGCCGAGCGCCGCGCCTCGGACGTCCTGCGTTACGAGGGCGGACCCGCCGTCGCACACCTGCGCTACACGGGGGCCCCGCGATCCTCCGACGGCGGCTACTTCCTCACCGACACCTTCGAGCCCGACGGCTCAGGCTTTCTCGACGAACTGGCCAACCACGTCGGCCCCTGGACCGGGGAGGTCCCACTCTCCGGGCCCTGCCTGGTGTACGCGCGGTCGGACGGGCCGTGGTCGATCAGCGTCCGGGCGATGGGCCGGCTGGGCAGTTGACCCGGTGCAGGACCGACGTATGCCTGAGTTACAGCTGCTTCGTCTGGATCACGCCGCCGCGCTCCTCGCCTTCGAGCTGGAGAATCGGGCCTACTTCGCAGCGTCCAGGCCGGGGTCTGCTACTTCCACGTGCTGATCGGCGCCGCGGGCGAGGTGCTGGGGCGGGCGAACCTGGTGGACGTGTCAGACGGCGGCGCCGAACTCGGGTATCGGATCGCAGAGCGGGCCGCGGGCCGTGCCGGCTCGTACAGGGTTTACCGTTACCGGCGAGACGCGGCTCTCTGGCCGCCCCGGCCTGACGTACCTTCGCAGCCTTGAGGACTTCTCTGCTCCGCACTGTCGGTCTTTGACATCAGCGGCGTGGTACGTCAGTGATCGGCGGTGTACGAGATGAAGGCGGCCCACCCCTGTGTCCCGAAGGCGAGTTGGGGGCCCTGGCTGTGCTTGGAGTCCCGTACGCGGATGGCCTTGGAAGCGAAGGCGACCTCAACGCACTCCGGGCCGTCGTTCGTGCTGTAGCTGCTCTTGAACCACTCCAGCGCGGAGCCGTTCCCCGTCGAGGGGTTGGTCATCGTGTCTCTCCCAGCAGTTTCTCGATGAAGGTCAGCGACTCACGGGGCGTGAGAGCCTGGGCGCGGATGATGCCATAGCGGATCTCGAGGACCTGGATCTCCTTGGGATGGGAGATCAGTCGGCTGGTGAGCTGGACCTCGTTGTGCCCCACTGTGTCTCCCTCCTTGAGCCGCAGTAGTTGGAGCGACCCCGCGAGACCGGCGTGGTCCTCGCGGTCGGTGGGCATCACCTGGATCTCCACGTTCCGCCGCTGGCCGAACTCCAACAGGCGTTCGAGCTGCTTCCGCATCACCATTCTGCCTCCGATGGGGCGGCGCAGGGTCACTTCCTCCTGGACGAAGCTGAAGACGGGTGCGGGCTTCCGGTCGAAGATGTCTTGCCGTGCCATGCGCGCGGCGACAAGCTGCTCCAACTCCTCCTCGGTGAAGGGCGGTCGGCGCACCGCGTACAGCGCCCTCGCGTACTCCGGAGTCTGGAGCAGGCCGTGTACGACCGAGTTGGCGTAGGCGCACAACTCGGCAGCCTCCCCCTCCAACTTCGCCAGATCCCGCACCTTCTTGGGATACCGGGCCTCCTCCACGTCCTTCCTCAGCCCGGCGATCATCCCGCCCGCGTCCAGCACCCGGTCGGCAGCCTCCAGGAACTGCGTCTTCGGTGCCCGCCGTCCCCGCTCGACCGAGGACACCTGCTCCTCGCTGTACCCGATGGCCGTCCCCAACTCGGCCTGGGTGAGTGCCTTCCGTTCCCGGCACATCTTGAGGACCTTGCCGACCGTCCGCAGTACGGCCGCCGACTCCTCGTCCTCGCCGCCGTATGACTCCATCCGCCCACCTCCACGTGCCGCCGGTGCCCAACGCCCCACCGGCCCGCCGCGTCACGCGTCACCCTCCGGACAAGCCCGGACAGCGACCGTACAGTGACGCTGCGTACTGTCGTCGTTGCTGTTCACCGTAGGGACAGTCGACCACGCTGGGTGACATGAACGCCGATATCGCCACCTTGACGGATGAACACCCCGCCCCCACGGAGCACTTCACCATCCGTCTCTCGGCCACTCCCAAGGGCGCCCGTCTCGCCCGCCACCTCGCGGCCGAGCGGCTCCACGCCTGGGGCTGGCCGTACGCCTGCGAGGCCAACCGCACGGCGACGCTGCTGGTGGCCGAACTCGCCACGAACGCGATGCTGTACGGCCGGGCGCCGGGCCGGGACTTCCAGCTGCGCCTCACCCTCTACCCGGAGAACCCCACGCTCCGTATCGAAGTGACCGACGCCCGCGCGGACCGCCGCCCACCCGCCCCCGGCGCGCTCCCGCCGGCGCCACCTGAAGGCGAGTCCGGCCGGGGCCTCCTCCTCGTCGAGGCGTTGTCCACCCACTGGGGAACGACCTGCCAGGACCCGTACACCAAGACAGTCTGGTGCGAGGTCGCCCTGGGCTGACCACCGACTGGCTCAAGACCTTCCGTTCGGTCGCGAACAGAGCTCGGTGGCGCTCGGGTAGTGGTGGCGAAGTTCGCTGAGCACGCGCTCGTCAGCGGCCCTGACGTCCCAAAATGAACTGTCCACTTCGGTCAGGACGACGACCAGCACGCCCTCGGCGAACCCACAGGCTTCGGCGTCGATCAGCTGGACCGCAGGTGTTGTCAGGGAGAGCAGCGTCAGGGTGTCCATCCCCTCGCCCGCGGAACGACGCTCCAACTCCGCGGGGAGGTCCCATTTCTCGTCGCACTCAACGCGCCACCGCAGCCCCAGGCCGTAGCTGCCAAGGTGAACCAGCAGTTCAGCAAGGGTTACATAGTGAGGTCCTTGCCAGGCGGGGAAGGTGATTCCTCGCATCCCTGCCTCGGCTTGAGCTGTGTACCACGACAAGTGATCCCCCCGTTCGACATCAGACACTGGATCACCCGGCTACTGCCGGTACCCGCTCAGGAACCGCCCGATCCGGCCGATCGCCGCCTCCAGGTCGTCCGCGTACGGCAGGGTCAGGATGCGGAAGTGGTCGGGGGTCGGCCAGTTGAAGCCGGTGCCCTGGACGACCTGGATCTTCTCCCGCAGGAGCAGGTCGAGGACGAACTTCTCGTCGTCGTGGATGGGGTGGACCTTGGGGTCGATGCGGGCGAAGGCGTAGAGCGCGCCCTTGGGCTTCACGCAGGACACGCCCGGGATCTCGTTGAGCTTCTCCCAGGCCACGTTGCGCTGCTCGTACAACCTCCCGCCCGGCAGGGACAGTTCGCGGATGGACTGGCGGCCGCCGAGCGCGGCCTGGATGGCGTACTGCGCGGGCGCGTTGGCGCACAGGCGCATGGAGGCCAGCATGGTCAGGCCCTCCAGGTAGTTCTTGGCGTGCTGCTTGGGGCCGGTCACCACCAGCCAGCCGGAGCGGAAGCCCGCCACGCGGTAGGTCTTCGACAGGCCGCAGAAGGTGAGGACGACCAGGTCGGGGGCGAGCGCGGCGGCCGAGTGGTGCACGGCGTCGTCGTAGAGGATCTGGTCGTAGATCTCGTCGGCGAACACCATCAGACCGTGCCGGCGGGCGAGGTCGAGGATGCCCTCGATGATCTCCTTCGGATAGACCGCGCCGGTGGGGTTGTTGGGGTTGATGATGACGACGGCCTTGGTGCGGTCGGTGATCTTCGCCGCCATGTCGTCCAGATCCGGGTACCAGTCGGCCTGTTCGTCGCACAGGTAGTGCACCGCCTTGCCGCCGGCGAGCGTCGTCACCGCCGTCCAGAGGGGGAAGTCGGGGGCGGGGATGAGGACTTCGTCGCCGTCCTCCACCAGAGCCTGTACGGCCATCGAGACCAGCTCGGACACGCCGTTGCCGAGGAACACGTCGTCGACGCCTACCTCCAGGCCGAGCGACTGGTAGCGCCCGGCCACCGCCCGGCGGGCGGAGAGGATGCCGCGCGAGTCGGTGTAGCCGTGTGCCTGCGGGAGCATCCGGATCATGTCCTGGAGGATCTCCTCCGGCGCCTCGAAGCCGAAGACCGCGGGGTTGCCGGTGTTCAGGCGCAGCACGCTGTGGCCCGCCGCCTCCAGTGCGTCGGCGTGCTCGATCACCGGGCCGCGGATCTCGTAACAGACCTCGCTGAGCTTGTTCGACTGCCGGAACTCCATGCGCTCTCGCCCCTCCGGTTCGATGTGTTGCTTGGTTTTACCAAGTTCGAGCTTGGAAAGTCCAATGACATGTCTAGACTGCGGGGCATGTCACCTCGCCGAAGCTACGACCAGTACTGTTCCGCCGCCCGCGCCCTCGACCTCGTGGGCGACCGCTGGACCCTGCTGATCGTCCGGGAGCTGCTCGCCGGTCCCCGCCGCTACACGGACCTGCACGCGGACCTGCCCGGCGTGAGCACCGACGTACTCGCCTCGCGGCTGAAGGACATGGAGAGGGATGGGCTGGCGACCCGGCGCAGGCTGCCTCCGCCCGGGGCCGCGTCTGTGTACGAACTCACCGGAAGAGGGCGCGAGTTGCTGCCCGTGTTGCAGGCGCTCGGGGAGTGGGGCGGGCCCGAGCTGGGGGAGCGGCGGCCCACCGACGCCGTGCGCGCCCACTGGTTCGCGCTGCCGTTGCTGCGGGAGCTGGAGGGGGAGACGGGGCTCGTCGAAGTCCGGCTGGAGGAAGGTGACTTCCATCTGTGCCTCGGGGCCGAGGAAGGGCCCGTGTACGGCGACGGAACGGCCCCGGCCGAGCCCGACGCCCGGCTCGTGATGGACGCCGGGACGTGCACGGCCCTCGCGCGCGGCGAGCTGGGGCTGCGGGACGCGGTGCGGGACGGGCGGGTCGAGGTGTCCGGGGACGGCGCCGTGGCCAAGGCGCTGCGGGAGGCATGAGAGGCCGCAATAAGGCGAAGGCCCGCCTGACGGCGGGCCTTCTGTCACGTCAGGCGTTCGGTGGCACCCCTCGCGGGCGTCCCGAGCCGCGGGTCAGCGCGTACCCGCCGATGCCGGCGAGCGCGGCCAGTACACCGCCGACCGCGGTCCACACCCAGCGGTCGGTCCACCAGCCGGAGGACCAGCCGTCGTCCGGCTCGATCGCGGACAGCACGGCCGACTTCCCCGTACCGTCCTCGCCGCTCTGCGACTTGACGGCGATCCCGGGGACCAGCGGCTTCGCCAGCGAACCGTCCACCGCTGCCGCGCCGCCGATGTCCTTGGAGTCGACCCGGACCTCGGCGCCGACGGGCTTGCCGAGGTCGGCCGAGGTCAGGTCGAGGACCGTCAGCCGGATGTAGTACGTGCCCGGCAGCGGGTCGTTGGCCCACGGCTCCGACCAGGCGCGGACCGTGCGCAGGACGCAGGCCAGCTCCACGGAGGCGGTGCCCTGGGCGGCGGTGCGGGTCTGGGCGCCGTACTGGCAGGACTGGCGGCGCCGCAGACCGTCGTACACGTCGATCTGCCAGGTCTGCCCGGCGTGTGTGCCGGGCAGCTTCACCTTCGCCTTGACCGTGGGGCGCTGCCCGGAGTCCGCTGGGAAGGACCAGTACATGTAGTCGCCGGTGGAACCGCTGGCCGTGGCCTGCTGGCCCTGGTCGAACTCGGTCGCCGTGCGGAACGAGGTGCCCGCCTGGGTGGGCGCCTTGCTGTCGTCCGAGGCGCTCGGGGACGGCGAGGAGTCGGCGACGGCCGGACCCGCGGCCGGCCCGAGGGCGGCCCCGAGCGCCAGCAGCGTGGCACCGAACGCACGTGTGATACGCATCAGTTGGTCCTCCAGATCGCGAGCCGCCAGCGCGACAGCCAGCCCCACAGCAGACCCGCGACGAAGCCGGCCAGCACCAGCGCGCCGAGCAGCCACCAGCCGCGCCCGAGGCCGAAGGAGGCCACGTCGCCCGCCTTGTCCGGTCCGTCCACGACGTCCACGGTCAGCTCCAGCGGCAGACCTGGCTTGGTCTTCACACCCGAGGCCGGCGAGAAGGAGTTGGTGACCTGGAGGCACACGGTCTCGGCGGGGGTGTTCTCGTCGTCGCTCTCCGGCCTCGGGTAGCGCAGACCCGTCGAGATGACGTCCGTACGGCCGTCGCCCGCGGCCTCGCCGCGCACGATCTCCCGGTCGTGCACCGTCACCGCCCGCAGCAGCACCCCGTAGTCCGGACCCACGGCCCGGTCGGCCGCCACGCTCACCGAAGCACGCACTTCCTGACCGGGCTTGACGTCCACCTTGTACCAGCGCTGCTGCCCGAACTCCTCGCGGTCCGTGTAGAGGCCGGACTTCAGCGCGGGCGCGTCCGAGCACTGCGCCGCGCCCTGAGTGGCCACCGGCGTCACCACCGGATCGGCGGCCCGGTCGACCAACTGGCCGACCCGGTCGCTGAGTTCCTCCTTGTGCCGGACGTCGGTGTAGGTGCCGCCCGTCGCGTCCGCGATGCAGCTGAGCTGGTCGCGGGTCTTGGCGTCGGGGACCAGGCCGAGGGTGTCGATGGTCAGCCCGATGCCCTTGGCGGCTATCTCGCGGGCCACCTCGCACGGGTCCAGCGGCTGGCAGGTGTCCTCGCCGTCGCTGATCAGGACGATCCGGCGGGTGCCGTCACCGCCGTCGAGATCGTCGGCCGCCTTCAGCAGCGCGGGACCGATGGGGGTCCAGCCGGTCGGCGTCAGCGTGGCGACCGCGGTCTTCGCCTCGGTGCGGTCCAGCGTGCTGACCGGGTAGAGCTGCGCGGTGTCCTTGCAGCCCGTCTTGCGGTCATTGCCACGGTAGTTGGCGCCGAGGGTGCGGATGCCGAGCTGGACCTCCTCGGGCGTCGCGTCGAGCACCTCGTTGAACGCCTGCTTCGCCGCGGCCATCCGCGACCCGCCGTCTATGTCCCGCGCCCGCATGGAACCGCTGACGTCCAGCACCAGTTCCACCTTGGGAGCGGCCTTGCCGTCCGTCTCGTCGGCGACCGCCCCGGCGGGGAACGCGAACCCTGCCGTCAGCGCGGCGAGGAGGGCACAGACCCCCGCCGCCAGCCGTTGTCTTCTGATCATCGGCGGATCCTATTGATCTCGGGTGCCGTGCTCCAAAACGAGCGGGTTGGGCAGGGTGGTCCACTGATCACCCGGCGTCGTCGGCGACAGCCGCATCAGCGTCAACGCCTTCGTGGGGACGGGGGCTTCGCGCAGGGCCGTCAGGTCGGGGCCGGGCGGCAGATCCCGTACCGCCGTCTCCAGGGCCGTGGCGAGGGCCGGTCCTGAGCCGGCCGTCGCGGCCAGGGCGCCGGCCACCAGGGAGCCGAACAGCTTGCGGCGCAGGGTCGTTTCGTCGTCGGTGATCAGCCGGCCGGTCAGCGCCGGGGGAGTGATGCCGTGACGGGTCAGCCGGGCGGGGCTGATGCGGATATCGGCGAGGTCGCGGTAGACGAGGCGGCGGGGGGAGCCGTCGGGGGACAGGACGACCAGGAGGTTCTGGCCGTGGGCCTCCAGGGCGACGCCCAGCTCCAGCAGGCGCAGGCCCACTTGGAGGGCGAGGCCGGTGAAGTCGGCCAGCCAGGCGGGGGATCGCGGCAGATCGGTGGTGGCGAGGGCGGCCACCGGCAGGACATGCTCGTCCCCGGAGACGTACAGCCGCGGTGACTCGCGCAACAGGGCCGCCAGATCGGGGGAGCCGGCGGACACCGCGCCGAGGGTACGCGTGACGTGCAGCGCGCCGTCCGTGCGGGCCGCCAGATCCTCCGCGAACGCCGACAGCGTCGCCGACGCCCCCACCGAGTACGCCGAGATGTCCCGTACCGAGGACGTCAGCCGGGCGCTCAGCGCGGTCTTGACGTGCGGTCCGCCGGGCAGCGCGAGGGTGCGCAGCGACATCAGGGGATGGGCGTCCGACCAGGCGTCGTACGGGCGTTTGAGCACATGCGCCGTCTGCCACGGGTGAACCGGGACCAACAGGTTCTCCCCGTCCCGCAGTTCGTCCGGCCACGCCCCGGCGACCAGACACTCCCGCGCCGGGACCGGGACCGTCCCCAGCTCCACCACCGGCCGGTGCTCCGGCCCGTAGGCGAACTGCTCGGCCACCGAGAAACCGGGCCGGGAACGGCAGTTGGGGTGGAAGGGATGCCCGTCGACCACCCGCTGCTCCCACTCCCAGTCCTGGTCCCGCTGAGGCCACCCCTGAGGACGATCCGGCCGGCCGGCGCGCGAGAGCGCCAGCGAGGCGACACTGTGCCCCAGCTCGCCGGCGAAGGCCGCCGCATGCGGCACCGCGAGGTCCGTCATCAGCCGGGCCGGGTCGTCGTGGGTCACGCCGCCGAGGTGGACGGCGGTGACGTACGCGTCGGTCGCGTACGGATCCGGGTGCGGGCCGCGCAGCCCCCGGCCGTCGGCCAGCCGCAGCACCAGGCCCCCCGCCTCGGTCACCCGGCGGGTGATCCACGGCAGCGGCTCATGGGCGAGCGCCCGCCACAGACGGGTCAGCACGGCCGCCCGCGCACCCGGCAGCGCGGCCGAGTACCGGGGCACCAGATCGGGCCGGACGGCGGCCAGCTCCTTGGCGACCTCGATCTCGGCCTCGGCGGTGGGGGGACGGTACACGGACGGCTCCTCGGGTACGGAATAGTGACGGGCACGATGGCCAGGGACGACAGACATACTGATCGCGATCGGATCCCGGACGAAGAACGAATGGATCGCGTGGACCACATGCTCCCCAGCGACCGCGACGCGGAACGCGCCGACGCGTACGCGGCCGCCCCCCTGCTCAACTGTCTGCTGCGGGAGGTGGCCGAGCCGCTCGCCATGTCCGGGGGACGGCGGACGTACCGGCTGCCCGGCACCGGCCGCCTGCTGCGGGCGCGCGGCCGGCGGCGGCCCGCCGAGCCCGAGGTGCGCACGGCCGGCGGCTGGCAGCGCGTCGGCCACACCGAGCTGGTGAAACTGGTCGCCGAGGAGCTGCGCCGCCACACCGGGATCTCCAACGACGACCTGCCCATCGAGATGACCGACAGCCGGGACGCGGTCGCCGCGCTGCTCGCCGCGCGCGCCCGGGCGACACCGCCCGACGACCCGTATCTGCGCTCCGAACAGTCCCTCATCACCGGACATCCTCACCACCCCGCGCCCAAGGCACGCGGCGGCGGCCCCGTGGCCGGCTGGCTGCCGTACGCCCCCGAGGCCCACGCCCGCTTCCCGCTGGTGCTGCTCGGCGTGCGCGAGGACGAGGTGGCCGAGGAGGGCGACACCCGCGCGCTCGACGCCCTGGGCACCGCCCCGCCCGGCTACCGGCTGCTGCCCGCCCACCCCTGGCAGCTCGATCTCGCCGGGCCCGCCCTCGCCCCCGCCTTCGCCGACGGCCGCCTGGTCCGCCTGGGCACGACCCCGTTCGAGGCCTGGCCGACGGCGGCGGTGCGCACCCTGTACGAGCCGCGCCGCGACCTGCACCTGAAGTTCAGCCTGGACGTGCGCATCACCAACGACATCCGCCGCCTGTGGCGCCACGACCTGGCGAAGCTGCGCCGCAACGACACGGCCGCGGCCGAGGCCCTCGCCGCGAGCGACGGCCCGGCGGCCTGGCTCGGCGACCGCGGCTACCGCACCGCCGCCTTCGCCTTCGAGGAACTGGCCGTCCTGGTGCGCGACGGTCTGCGCGGCCTGCTGCTGCCCGGCGCCACCCCCCTGCTCGCCGCCGGACTCGTGGAGGGCTTCGACGGCAACCCCCTGGCCCGCGCCGCCGACCCGGCCGCCTGGTGGGAGGCGTACCTGCACCAGGTCGTCCCCCCGGCCCTGACCGCCTTCGCCGATCACGGCGTGGTGCTGGAGGCGCACCTGCAGAACACCCTGGTCGCCGTCGACGCGTCCGGTACGCCCGTCCAGGCGCTGTTCCGGGACGCCGAGGGCGTCAAGCTGCTGCCGGACGTGACCCGCGCGGCCGGCTGGGAACGGCTGGTGTACTGCCTCGTCGTCAACCACCTCACCGAGATCGCCGCCGTCCTGGCCGAGCACCATCCGGGCCTCGACCCCTGGCCCGCCGCCCGCCGCGCCCTCGCGGCCCACGACCTGCCGGAGATCCCCGCCCTGCTCGCCTCGCCCACCCTGCCCGGCAAGACGAACCTGCTGCTGCGCTGGACCGGCGCGGACGGCGCCGACGCCCGCTACCTGCCGCTGCCGAACCCGCTGGCCCGTACATGATCTGAATTACCCTGGCCGGTGTGCTGCGTGACGTGACTGCTGTTCGCTATGTGACCCCGCTGCGGTCCGGCGGCTCCGTGCCCGGTGTCGTCGAGGCCGACGACCTCGGCACCTACGTCGTGAAGTTCACCGGCTCCGCGCAGGGCCGCAAGGCGCTGGTCGCCGAGGTGATCGTGGGCGAACTTGCCCGTGCGCTGGACCTGCGCTTCCCCGAACTGGTCCTGGTGCACTTCGACCCGGCGATCGCCGCCCACGAGCCCCACCAGGAGGTACGGGAGCTGCACGGCGCCAGCGCCGGCGTCAATCTCGGCATGGACTACCTGCCGGGCGCCGAGGACTTCACCCCGGAGGTCGCCAAGGCCTTCCGGGTGGACCCGCTCGAAGCGGGCAGGATCGTCTGGCTCGACGCCCTGACCGTGAACGTCGACCGCACGGTCCACAGCTCGAACCTGATGGTCTGGCCCACCTTCGGGACGGCCCCGCCACGCCTGTGGCTCATCGACCATGGCGCCGCCCTGGTCTTCCACCACCGCTGGGACGCCTCCGACCCCACGAAGGCGTACGACTTCCGCCACCACGCGCTCGGCCACTACGCCCCCGACGTACGGGCCGCCGACGCGGAGCTCGCACCCAGGGTCACCCGGGAACTGCTGCGGGACATCGTGGCCGAGGTCCCGGACGCCTGGCTGGCCGGCGAGGAGGGCTTCGCCACGCCGGACGACATCCGCGCGGCGTACGTCGACTACCTCCACGCGCGCGTGCGGGCCTCCGAGGCCTGGCTGCCCACCGACTTCCCCAGCCGGGAGGAACTCGCCACCGAGGAGGCCCGGCGCGCGGCACGGACCCGGCAGGGCCGGCCGAACTGGCTCAAACGGGTCCCTGACCTGCACGGCAAGCCGGCCGCGGAACAGGACTGGTCGGTGCACCTGGGATGAACACCCGTGCCGAGCGGGTCGAGATCGAGTACTGCACCCAGTGCCGCTGGCTGCCCCGCGCGGCCTGGCTGGCGCAGGAGCTGCTGACGGGAGCAGGTCTTCCCGGAGCCGACAGCGGTGAAGCGGGCCGTACGCGACCGAGTGGCCCCGGGCAGGTCCCTGGGCCACTCGGACACGCCCGCGTGAGAGTCAGCCCTCCAGCTGCTCGTACGCCGGCAGCGTCAGGAAGTCCGCGTAGTCCTCGTCGAGGGCGACCTTCAGCAGCAGGTCGTGGGCCTGCTGCCAGTGCCCGGCCGTGAAGGCCTCCGCGCCGATCTCCTTCCGGATGCCGTCCAGTTCCCGGGCGGCGACCTGCCGTGCCAGCTCCGGGGTGACCTTCACCGTGGTCCCGTCGTGCTCGAACTCGACGCCCGCGTTGATCCACTGCCAGATCTGCGAGCGGGAGATCTCGGCGGTGGCCGCGTCCTCCATCAGGTTGAAGATGGCGACCGCGCCGAGGCCGCGCAGCCACGCCTCGATGTAACGGATGCCCACCTGGACGGCGTTGACGAGCCCGTCGTAGGTGGGCCGGGCGGCCAGGGAGTCGATCGCGATCAGGTCGGCCGCCGTCACGTGGACGTCCTCGCGCAGGCGGTCCTTCTGGTTCGGCCGGTCGCCGAGCACCCGGTCGAAGGACTCCATGGCGAGCGGGACCAGGTCGGGATGGGCGACCCAGGAGCCGTCGAAACCGTCGTTCGCCTCGCGGTCCTTGTCGGCGCGGACCTTCTCGAAGGCGACCTTGTTGACCTCCGCGTCCCGGCGCGAGGGGATGAACGCCGCCATGCCGCCGATCGCGTGCGCGCCGCGCTTGTGGCAGGTGCGCACGAGGAGTTCGGTGTACGCCCGCATGAACGGGGCGGTCATCGTGACCGAGTTGCGGTCCGGCAGGACGAACTTCGCGCCGCCGTCACGGAAGTTCTTGACGATGGAGAACAGGTAGTCCCAGCGGCCGGCGTTCAACCCGGAGGCGTGGTCGCGGAGTTCGTAGAGGATCTCCTCCATCTCGTACGCGGCAGTGATCGTCTCGATCAGGACGGTGGCGCGGACGGTGCCCTGCGGGAGGCCCACATACTCCTGCGCGAAGACGAACACCTCGTTCCAGAGGCGGGCCTCGAGGTGCGACTCGGTCTTCGGCAGGTAGAAGTACGGGCCCTTGCCGAGGTCGAGGAGGCGCCGGGCGTTGTGGAAGAAGTACAGGCCGAAGTCGACCAGGGCGCCGGGCACTTGCTTGCCTTCGGCGTCGACGAGGTGGCGCTCGTTCAGATGCCAGCCGCGGGGGCGCATGACGACGGTCGCCAGCTCCTCGTCCGGCCGCAGGGCGTACGACTTGCCCGACGCCGGGTCGGTGAAGTCGACGTTCCGGGTGTAGGCGTCGATCAGGTTGAGCTGGCCGATGACCACGTTCTCCCAGGTGGGCGCGGAGGCGTCCTCGAAGTCGGCGAGCCAGACGCGGGCGCCCGAGTTGAGCGCGTTGATGGTCATCTTGCGGTCGGTGGGGCCGGTGATCTCCACCCGGCGGTCGTTCAGGGCGGCCGGGGCCGGGGCCACCCGCCAGGAGTCGTCGGCGCGGATCGCGGCCGTCTCGGGGAGGAAGTCGAGCGTGGAGGTGCGGGCGATCTCGGCGCGGCGCTCGGCGCGGCGGGCGAGGAGTTCGTCACGGCGCGGGGTGAACCGCCGGTGCAGCTCGGCCACGAAGGCGAGCGCCGCGTCGGTCAGGACCTCGTCCTGCCGGGGCAGGGGCGCGGCGTCGACGACGGTCAGCAAAGACGGCGCTGGTGCGGACATGAGCTGTCACTTCCTTCAGCGGGGGCACCGAGTATCAGTGGATAATAGTTTCCTCATTGTGGAATTTCAATGATTTGTTGATGTTGAGGCCAGACCCTCGGGCCGTCCCCCTCACTCGAGGTGCGCGAGGTCCGCCTCGGTGTCGATGTCGTACGGCCGCGCCACGTCCCCGCACTCGACGAGCGTGATCGCTCCGGAGTTCTCCCTCAGATACGCGCGTGCCCCCCGGTCGCCCGTCGCGGTCGCCGCGACTCCCGCCCAGTGCGCCGCGCCGAGCAGGACGGGGTGGCCGCGCACCCCGTCGTACGCCGCCGAGACCAGGGACCGCTCGTCCCGGTACGCGGCGAGCACCCGCGCCACCGCCTGAGGTCCGATGCCCGGCTGGTCGACGAGCGAGACCAGCGCGGCCCGGGCGCCGGTGCCGGCCAGCGAGTCCAGCCCCGCCCGCAGCGACGTGCCCATGCCCGCTTCCCACGCCGGGTTGTCGACGAGCACGCAGCCGGCCAGCCGCGTCCGCTCCCGTACGGCGTCCGCGCCGGCCCCGAGGACCACGTGCACCTGCTCGCAGCCTGCCGCGCGCAGTACCCCGGCCGCGTGCTCCACCAGGGGCCGGCCGCGGTGTTCGAGCAGCGCCTTGGGCCGTCCGCCGAGCCGTCTTCCGCCCCCCGCGGCGAGGAGCAGCCCGGCGATCCGGTGCTGGTTGTCCGTCATGCGTCCTGCATACCCGACGCCGGGCGGGGCGGCCGGTTTCCGCGGACGGAATTTCGGTCCGCACGCTGGCGCACCCCGCACCGGGTGGCGTTTACTGGCCCGCATCCCCGGCGCCCGGCCAGTGCCATGGGGGGCGTGCGCCGGGGGGAGACGGGGAGCGTGGGCGCACCACGGAGTGTGAGGGGGAGGGCTGTGTTGCGGAGCTTGGGGCAGAGGCCAGTGACCGGCAGCGACGAGGATCCGAGGGTGGCGGAACTGCGGACCGCGGTGTCCCGCCTGCGCCGGGAACTCGCCACGCATCCGGCGGAGTTCCCCGACCGGGCGATCGCCGAGGACGAACTCGCCGCGCTGGCCGCGATGACGGTCGGCGGAATCCCCGAGATACCGCGGCTGCGTCGCTCCCTTTTACTGATCGCGAGCGCGATCGGCTCCGTCAGCGCTCTCTCGCGGGGTCTGTCGGACGTCCGTGACGCCGTGGACCTGTTCGGCGAGCCGCCGCGTGGCTGACCCCCGGGGGCCCCGGCCAGGGGTTCCCGATCAAGGGCTCCCGGTCAGGACGACAGCGCCCGGGACAGTTCCGCCGCCACCTGCTGAAGGACCGGCACGATCCGTTCCGTGGCCGACTCGGTGACCCGGCCGGCCGGGCCGGAGATCGAGATGGCGGTGGCGGTGGGGGAGTCGGGGACGGACACCGCGAGGCAGCGGACTCCTATCTCCTGCTCGTTGTCGTCGACCGCGTAGCCGTGGCGGCGCACGTCCGCCAGGGCCGCCAGGAAGCCCTCCGGCGTGGTGATCGTCTTCTCGGTCGCGGCCGGCATGCCGGTGCGGGCGAGCAGGGCGCGCACCTCGTCGTCCGGGGTGGTGGCGAGCAGGGCCTTGCCGACGCCGGTGGAATGCGGCAGGACGCGCCGGCCGACCTCGGTGAACATGCGCATGGAGTGCTTGGACGGCACCTGCGCCACGTACACGACCTCGTCCCCGTCGAGCAGTGCCATGTTCGCCGTCTCGCCGGTCTCCTCGACCAGACGGGCGAGGTGGGGGCGGGCCCAGGTGCCGAGCAGCCGGGAGGCCGACTCGCCCAGGCGGATCAGGCGCGGGCCGAGGGCGTAGCGCCGGTTGGGCTGCTGACGTACGTATCCGCAGGCCACGAGCGTGCGCATCAGGCGGTGAATGGTGGGCAGCGGCAGCCCGCTGCTCACCGAGAGCTCGCTGAGGCCGACCTCGCCGCCCGCGTCCGCCATCCGCTCGAGCAGATCGAAGGCGCGCTCGAGGGACTGGACCCCACCGCCCGCGGACCTCGCGGACTCGGTGGTGCTGGCGCGGGACGTCGGCACGGGCGCGTTCCTTTCAGACCTTCGAACGGTATTCTGTTGTTCAGAAGCTTAATTCCGCTATGCGGAAAAGTCTAGGCGCGCCGGTCGGAGGTGCCGGGAAGCAGTGTGCCTCTTGACTGCGGCGAAGGGGGAGTGAAGACTCCTTCAACAGAAAGTTGAATCCCGTTTCCCGTCAGTGAACGGCGACCGAGAGGGGTCCGGGGTGTCCGAGGCTGAACTGGTTCTGCGCTCGACACGGGTCGTCACCCCGGAAGGGACCCGTGCGGCCTCGGTCGCGGTGTCCGCCGGGACGATCACGGCCGTACTGCCGTACGACGAGCCCGTACCCGAGGGCGCCCACCTGGAGGACCTCGGCGACCACGTGCTGCTGCCCGGCCTGGTCGACACCCACGTCCACGTCAACGACCCGGGCCGCACCGAGTGGGAGGGCTTCTGGACCGCCACGCGCGCGGCGGCGGCCGGCGGCATCACCACCTTCGTCGACATGCCGCTCAACTCCCTCCCGCCGACCACGACGGTCGACCACCTCCGCACCAAGCGGGAGGCCGCCGCCGGCAAGGCCCACATCGACGTCGGCTTCTGGGGCGGCGCCCTGCCCGACAACGTCAAGGACCTGCGCCCGCTGCACGAGGCCGGCGTCTTCGGCTTCAAGGCATTCCTCTCCCCGTCCGGAGTGGACGAGTTCCCGCACCTCGACCAGGAGCGGCTGGCCCGGTCCCTGGCCGAGATCGCCGGCTTCGGCGGCCTGCTGATCGTGCACGCCGAGGACCCGCACCACCTGGACGCGGCTCCCCGGCAGGGCGGCCCCCGCTACGCCGACTTCCTCGCCTCCCGGCCGCGCCACGCCGAGGACACGGCCATCGCGAGCCTGATCGACCAGGCCAGGCGCCTGCACGCGCGCGTGCACGTACTGCACCTGTCCTCCAGCGACGCGCTGCCGCTGATCGCCGCCGCGAAGGCGGACGGCGTCCGCGTCACGGTCGAGACCTGCCCCCATTACCTCACCCTGACCGCCGAGGAAGTCCCGGACGGCGCGAGCGAGTTCAAGTGCTGCCCGCCGATCCGCGAGGCCGCCAACCAGGACCTGCTGTGGCAGGCCCTGGCCGACGGCACCATCGACTGCGTGGTGACCGACCACTCGCCCTCCACCGCCGACCTCAAGACCGACGACTTCGCCACCGCCTGGGGCGGCATCGCCGGCCTCCAGCTGAGCCTGGCCGCCGTGTGGACCGAGGCCCGCAGACGTGGCCACGGCCTGGAGGACGTGGTCCGCTGGATGTCGGCGCGCACGGCTCAGCTGGCCGGCCTCGACCGCAAGGGCGCCATCGCACCGGGCCGTGACGCCGACTTCGCGGTCCTCGCGCCGGACGAGACGTTCACCGTGGACCCGGCGGCCCTCCAGCACCGCAACCGTGTCACGGCGTACGCGGGCCGCACCCTCACCGGCGTCGTGAAGTCCACCTGGCTGCGCGGCGAGCGCATCGTGGCGGACGGCGAGTTCACCGCTCCGAAGGGCCGCCTGCTCACCCGGACCCCCTGACACCCGCCTCCCCGCCCGCGGCGGCCGAGACCCGAGAGGAACCCCTGATCGACGTGACGGCGATGTGGAACTTCACCGGCGACGCGTACCCCTACGGAGGCGGTGACCCGTACGCGGACTACCGCACCGCGGACTTCCCCTTCACCCACCACACCGACCTCGCCGACCGGCGGCTCGGCGCCGGTGTCATCGCCGCCAACGACGAGTTCTTCGCCGAGCGCGAGAACCTGCTGCTGCCCGGGCGGGCCGAGTTCGACCCGGAACGCTTCGGGCACAAGGGCAAGATCATGGACGGCTGGGAGACCCGCCGCCGGCGCGGCACCTCGGCCGAGCACCCCTGGCCCACGGCGGAGGACCACGACTGGGCACTGGTCCGCCTCGGCGCCCCGGGCGTGATCCGGGGCATCGTCGTCGACACCGCCCATTTCCGCGGCAACTACCCGCAGGCGGTGTCGATCGAGGGCACCTCGGTGCCGGGCTCCCCGTCCCCCGAGGAGCTTCTCTCCGGCGAGGTGAAGTGGACGACGCTGGTCCCGCGCACGCCGGTCGGCGGCCACGCGGCGAATGGTTTCTCCGTATCGGTGGAGCAGCGCATCACCCACCTGCGGGTCAACCAGCACCCCGACGGCGGCATCGCGCGCCTGCGTGTGTACGGCGAGGTCGTCCCGGACCCGCGGTGGCTTGAGGTCCTCGGCACCTTCGACGTGGTCGCCCTGGAGAACGGCGGCCGGGTCGAGGACGCCTCCGACCGCTTCTACTCCCCGGCCGGCAACACCATCCAGCCGGGCCGCTCCCACAAGATGGACGACGGCTGGGAGACCCGCCGCCGCCGCGACCGCGGCCACGACTGGATCCGCTACCGCCTGGCCGCCCAGGCCCAGGTCCGGGCCCTGGAGATCGACACGGCCTACCTCAAGGGCAACAGCGCAGGCTGGGCATCGGTGTCCCTGAAGGACGGCGAGGGCGGCGGCTGGCGGGAGGTCCTGCCCCGCACCCGCCTCCAGCCCGACACCAACCACCGCTTCGCCCTCCCGGCCCCCGCCGTGGGCACGCACGCGCGCGTGGACATATTCCCGGACGGAGGCATCTCCCGCCTGCGACTGTTCGGCTCACTGACGGAAGCGGGGGCGGCGGACCTGGCGGCACGCCACCACACGCTGGGCGGCTGAGCCCAGGATCACTCAGCCCGTCTGGGGGTCCCCCCTCTGGGGGGGGTGAGCAGGCCGACAGCGGGGGTCTGGGGGCGGCAGCCCCCAGGGACGGGAAGGGAAGGGGCGGCGGGGGCGAAACAACCCCACCACCCCTCACGCCGCGAACCCCCCGTCCACGGAGAACTCCGCCCCCGTCACATAGGTGGCCCCCGCCAGATACGCGACCATCGCCGCCACCTCCTCCGCCGTCCCGTACCGCCCCAGCGCCGTCATCCCCGCCTGCCCCGCCGCGGCCGGCCCGTCCGCCGGGTTCATGTCGGTGTCGATCGGTCCCGGATGGACGATGTTGGCCGTGATCCCACGGTCACCGAGCTCCCGTGCCAGCGCCTTGGTCAGCCCGATCAGCGCCGACTTGCTCATCGCGTACAGCGTCCCGCCGGGCCCCGGCACCAGCTGCGTCATGCAGGACCCGATCGTGATGATCCGGCCCCCGGCGGCCATCCGCGCGGCGGCCGCCTGGGAGGTCAGGAACACCCCGCGCACATTGACGGTCAGCACCCGGTCCACGTCGGCGAGCGACAGGCCGTCCAGCGGGCCGAGCACGCCCACGCCCACGTTGTTCACCAGCACGTCCGGCCCGCCCAGCTCCCGCGCCGTACGGTCCACCGCCGCCGCGGCCTCCTCCGCGTCCGCCGAGTCCGCGCGCAGCGCCACCGCACGCCGTCCCAGCGCCTCGACGGCCCGTACGACGTCCGCGGCCGCCTCCTTGCCGTTCACATACGTCAGGGCGACATCCGCGCCCTCCCGCGCGAGGCGCAGCGCCGTCGCCGCCCCGATACCGCGGCTGCCGCCGGTCACCAGGGCGACCTTGCCTTCAAGAGTTTCTTCGCGAGATCCATTGGGTGTGGTCATGGGTCCATCCCAGCGGCCCCGGCGGGCAGCCGCTGGCGGCGAACGGACACCGATGTCGGCCGGCCGGAACTCTTCACTCCACCTCCCGCGTTCTCCCCCCGTGACCCTTCAGCAAGAAATCGTCGGCAACGCCATGCAGATGGCGGTCGTCAACCTCAGCCCCGGCCAGACCGTCTACTGCGAGGCGGGGAAGTTCCTGTTCAAGACGACGAACGTGACCATGGAGACCCGCCTGGGCGGACCGTCGAACAACGGCGGCCGGTCCCAGAACGGCGGTGGCGGTGGCGGTAACGGCGGCATGGGCGGCATGCTGCGCCAGGCCATGGGCACCGCCATGCAGGTCGGCCAGCGCATGCTGGCCGGCGAGTCGCTGGCGTTCCAGTACTTCACCGCGCAGGGCGGCGAGGGCACCGTGGGCTTCGCGGGCGTCCTGCCCGGCGAGATGCGCGCCCTGGAACTGGACGGCACGCGCGCGTGGTTCGCGGAGAAGGACGCCTTCGTCGCCGCCGAGGCCGGCGTCGACTTCGGCATCGCCTTCCAGGGCGGCCGCACCGGCACGAGCGGCGGCGAGGGCTTCATCCTGGAGAAGTTCACCGGGTACGGCACGGTGATCATCGCCGGTGCGGGCAACTTCATCGACCTCAACCCGGCCGACTTCGGCGGCCGTATCGAGGTCGACACCGGCTGCGTCGTCGCCTTCGAGGAGGGCATCCAGTACGGCGTCCAGCGCGTCGGCGGCCTCAACCGCCAGGGGGTCATGAACGCCGTCTTCGGCGGCGAGGGCCTGTCCCTGGCCACCCTGGAGGGCAACGGCCGGGTCATCCTCCAGTCCCTCACCATCGAGAGCCTCGCCAACGCCCTGAAGAAGGCCCAGGGCGGCGACAAGCAGGGCCCGACCGGCGGCCTCTTCTCGACCCACACGGGCTGAACCGCCGTACCCACCGCCTTCCGGCACACGGACTCGCCGAGAGCTCCCAGCCCCCCGGGGCTCCCGGCGCCGCGCAGGTTAACTTCCCGAAAACTCACCGGACTTGACGGGAAAATCTTCAACATTGTCATTGACATGCCAGGCTCTACGCGCGTCATCATGAGGCCCATGAGATTCCCCCCACGGATCACCCGCATCGGTGCCTCGGCCGCCCTCCTGTCCGCCCTCTTCGTCGGCGGCACCGTCTCCGCCGGCACGGCGGACGCGGCCGCAGCCTCCGTCGGCAGCATCTGCTACAGCGACCTGCCCTCGCAGGCGTACACCACCCTGAAGCTCATCGACCAGGGCGGTCCGTTCCCGTACTCGCAGGACGGGGTCGTCTTCCAGAACCGGGAGAGCGTCCTGCCCAGCCAGCCGAGCGGCTACTACCACGAGTACACGGTGAAGACCCCCGGTTCCTCCACGCGCGGTGCACGGCGCATCGTCACCGGCGAGGACAACCAGGAGGACTACTACACCGCGGACCACTACGCCACGTTCGACCTGGTCGACTTCGGCTGCTGAGCCGAGGCGACGGGCCCGAGGGAACAGGCCCGAGGGAACGGCGCGACCCGCCGGGGCCCCGGCCGGCGCTCAGCCGGGGTCCCGGCTCTCCGCGGCGGCGAACAACGCGAACGCGAGCACCACGAGCGCGATGCTCGCGTAGACCTCGTAGCCGTCGAGGAAGCCGAGCCGCTGCACGAGACCCACGTGCCAGTGGGTGAACTCGTGCACCAGGCCCAGCACGCCCTGTACCAGGGCGATGAATCCGATCAGTTCCAGCACCTGTTTCATGACACGACCCTCGCCCCGCGGCCTCCCCCCACGCATCGGCCGCGGGGCGAGTCGTGCCCGCCCAAGGACTGCGCTGCCGCCGGGGCGGGCCGCCGAAAGTCCATGGTGGCCCGACTTTCGTCGCCGATCCCGCGCGAGGGGCGGTGCCCCGTCCGGTGGCCGCATAGATTTGCCGACCGTGAAGTCGTCGATCGCGCAGGTTGAGATGCCGCCCGGGGCGCCGCAGGCGTTCGCGGTCCGCCGGTGGCTGTTCCCGTCCGCCCTGATCCACGAGCTGGACCCGGACGCCGTCACCGCCGGGCGGCGGCCCCGGCGCACCGCGCGCGACTGGCTCGTCGACTTCTGCTGCTTCCTGCTCGCCGTCGCCGTGGGCCTGGCCGCGGCGGACACCCTGCGGCACGACCCCCACATACCGCACGCGCTCGCCGTTCTCGACCAACTGCTCGGCGCGCTCGCCTGCGCGGCGCTCTGGCTGCGCCGCCGGTGGCCGGTCGGGCTGGCCGTCGCCATGGTCCCGGGCAGCTTCCTGTCGGACACGGCGGGCGGCGCCGCCATGGTCGCCCTGTTCACCCTCACCGTGCACTGGCCCTTCCGGTACGTGGCCTGGATCGGCGGCATCGAACTCGCGCTCGTCCCGGTCTACTTCTGGCTGCGCCCCGACCCCGACCTGGACTACGCGGGCATCGTCGCGTTCACCGTGCTGCTCACCCTCTCGGTCATCGGCTGGGGCATGTTCGTCCGCTCCAAACGGCAGCTGATGCTCAGCCTGCGCGACCGCGCCCGCCGCGCCGAGACCGAGGCGCGGCTGCGGGCCGAACAGGCCCAGCGGCTCGCCCGGGAGGCCATCGCCCGCGAGATGCACGATGTGCTGGCCCACCGGCTCACGCTGCTCAGCGTGCACGCGGGCGCCCTGGAGTTCCGGCCGGGCGCGCCCACCGAGGAGGTCGCCCGGGCCGCCGGCGTCATCCGGGAGAGCGCGCACGAGGCCCTTCAGGACCTGCGGGAGATCATCGGCGTACTGCGGGCGGGCGAGCGGGACGACGCGGGCCGGCCCCAGCCGACGCTCGGCGCGCTGGACGCCCTCGTCGCCGAGTCACGCGCGGCGGGCATGCGGGTCACCCTCGACGCCCGCGTCACGGACTCCGCCGCCGTTCCCGCTTCCGTCGGCCGCACGGCCTACCGGATAGCCCAGGAGTGCCTGACCAACGCCCGTAAGCACGCCCCCGGCACGGAGGTCACGGTCACCGTGGCGGGAGCCCCGGGTGACGGCCTGGCGGTCACGGTGCGCAATCCGGCGCCCGGGGCCGAGGTGCCGCCCGTCCCCGGCTCCGGCCAGGGCCTGATCGGGCTGACCGAGCGGGCCACCCTGGCCGGGGGACGGCTGGAGCACGGGGCGACGGGAGGCGGCGGTTTCGAGGTGCGGGCCTGGCTGCCGTGGGCAGAGCAGTGATTTTGTAGTGCCCATGGCTGCGATCAGACTGCTGCTCGTCGACGACGACCCCCTGGTGCGGGCGGGCCTGTCCTTGATGCTGGGGGGCGCCGACGACATCGAGATCGTGGGGGAGGCCGCCGACGGCGGCCAGGCCGAGGCGCTGGTCGAGCGCACCCGTCCGGACGTCGTCCTGATGGACATCCGCATGCCCTCGGTGGACGGCCTGACCGCGACGGAGCGGCTGCGCGGCCGCGCGGACGCCCCGCAGGTCGTCGTCCTCACCACCTTCCACGCCGACGAACAGGTGCTGCGGGCGCTGCGCGCGGGCGCCGCCGGGTTCGTCCTCAAGGACACCCCGCCCGCCGAGATCGTCGCGGCGGTCCGCCGGGTCGCGGCCGGCGACCCGGTGCTGTCGCCCACCGTCACCCGCCAACTGATGGCCCACGCGGCCGGCAACGCCGCCGACACCCGTCGCACGCGCGCGCGTGAGCGGCTCGCCGACCTCAACGACCGCGAGCGCGAGGTCGCCGTCGCGGTCGGCCGTGGGCTCGCCAACGCCCAGATCGCCGCCGGGCTCTTCATGAGCATCGCCACCGTCAAGACCCACGTCTCCCGCATCCTGGCCAAGCTCGACCTGAACAACCGCGTGCAGATCGCCCTGCTCGCCCATGACGCGGGGCTCCTGGAGGAGAAGGACTAGGGGGTGTTTCGAAAGTCCCGCACAGCACCCACGGCGCCCGGCACGCACTCTCGCCGCACCGGCCAAAAACCCAAGTACGTCCAGTACGAGGGCTTTCGTCCGGCACGCCGAGAGCACGCACCGGACACCGCGGGCACCGCACAGGACTTTCGAAACACCCCCTGGGAGATGGACCAGGCGAGCCAGTCGGTGTAGCGGGTGGGGATGACATATGGACCAGCGTGTGGGCGCGGCAGCCATGCGTGGGCGGGACCCCGCGGGCAGCCGGTCAGCCCGGTGCCGACTCCCGTTCGCCGGGGATCTCCGCCAGCCGTACCGGCCTGTGCTCCCGGCGGGACAGTTCGCAGGCCTCGGCCACCCGCAGCGCCTGCAAGGCCTCGCGGCCGTCGCAGGGGTTGGCACGCTCGCCGCGGACGACCTCGACGAAGGCGCACAGTTCGGCCTCGTAGGCGGGTCCGAAGCGTTCCAGGAAGCCGGTCCACGGCTTGTCCGCGGCCGGCGGCCCGGTCGGCTCGGTGGACGCGATGGGCGTACGGTCGTCCAGGCCGACCACGATCTGGTCCAGCTCACCCGCGAGCTCCATGCGGACGTCGTAGCCGGCGCCGTTCAGCCGCGTCGCCGTAGTCGTGGCCAGCGTGCCGTCGTCCAGGGTGAGCAGGGCCGCGCCCGTGTCGACGTCACCGGCCTGACGGAACATCGCGGGCCCGGCGTCCGACCCGGTCGCGTACACGTCGACGACCTCCCGCCCCGTCACCCAGCGCAGCACGTCGAAGTCGTGGATCAGCGTGTCCCGGTACAGCCCGCCGGACAGCGGCAGCCAGGCGGCGGGGGGCGGGGACTGGTCCGAGGTCAGCGCCCGTACGGTGTGCAGCCGCCCGAGCCGTCCCGAGCGGATCGCCTCGCGGGCGCCCGCGTAGCCGGTGTCGAAGCGCCGCTGGAACCCCATCTGCAGGACGGTCCCGGCCGCGTCGACCTCGGCCAGCGCTTGCAGCGTGCCCGGCAGGTCCAGGGCGATCGGCTTCTCGCAGAAGACGGGCAGGCCGGAGCGTGCCGCCCGGCCGATCAGGTCGGCGTGGGCCGAGGTGGCCGTGGTGATCACCACGGCGTCGACGCCCCACCTGAAGATCTCGTCCACTCCCGGCGCCGCCGTCTCGCCGAGGCGGTGCGCTAGCTCCTGCGCCCGCGCCGGTTCCGAGTCCGTGAGAATCAGGGAACCGACCTCGCGGTGGCGGCTGAGCGTGTTCGCATGAATGGTGCCGATGCGGCCCGTCCCGATGACCCCGATGCGCATGGAAACAAAGTGAGGGCCGACCCCGTACGCTGTCAATGCGTATGTCCGGACAATCGGACTACACGACTTCCCGTCAACCAGCCACGGAGCTACGCTCGGGCCGTGCCGAAACCAGATGTGGACCCCACAGTGTCGCTCGACCTCAGTGTGGACCGGAGCTCGCCGGTGCCGTTGTACTTCCAGCTCTCCCAGCAGCTGGAGGCCGCGATCGAGCACGGCGCGCTCACCCCGGGCAGCCTGCTGGGCAACGAGATCGAGCTCGCCGCACGGCTCGGCCTGTCCCGGCCCACCGTGCGCCAGGCCATCCAGTCCCTCGTCGACAAGGGCCTCCTCGTCCGCCGCCGCGGCGTCGGGACGCAGGTCGTGCACAGCCAGGTCAAGCGCCCGCTGGAGCTCAGCAGCCTCTACGACGACCTGGAGGCGGCCGGGCAGCGCCCCGCCACGAAGGTGCTGGTCAACACCGTCGTCCCGGCGTCCGCCGAGGTCGCGGCGTCGCTCGGCGTCGCCGAGGACAGCGACGTGCACCGCATCGAACGGCTGCGGCTGGCCCACGGGGAGCCGATGGCGTACCTGACCAACTACCTGCCGCCCGGCCTGCTCGACCTGGACACCGCCCAGCTGGAGGCGACCGGCCTGTACCGCCTGATGCGCTCCGCCGGGATCACCCTGCACAGCGCCCGGCAGTCCATCGGCGCCCGGGGCGCCACGGCCGCCGAGGCCGAGCGGCTGGCGGAGACGGAGGGCGCACCGCTGCTCACGATGCAGCGCACCACCTTCGACGACACCGGCCGCGCGGTCGAGTTCGGCGACCACACCTACCGGCCCACGCGCTACTCCTTCGAGTTCCAGCTGCTCGTACGGCCTTGACGCCGGGGCGGTCGCATCGTCCACCTCGTCTACATGTCCGGACAATATGACCGAAACTTCCGCCCCGTCATAGGGAATCTGTTCCCTGTGCCCGGCACGGGTGTTGTGTTGGTCACCCACAATCCTCAAGACGGCGGCCACGCAGCCCTCCTTGTCTCCCCCTGACGGCGCCGCCCCGCGGGGTGAGGCAGAATCGGGGCCGATGAGCA
Organism: Streptomyces sp. NPDC020299; assembly: GCF_044387825.1. NCBI lineage: Bacteria > Bacillati > Actinomycetota > Actinomycetes > Kitasatosporales > Streptomycetaceae > Streptomyces > Streptomyces sp. NPDC020299. Next base: position 136,551 of record NZ_JBIRWL010000009.1, on the reverse strand, counting down.
CCTACCGCGACCTCACCGCCCCCATCGGCTCCCGCCGGGCCACCGTGCTGCGCACCGTGGGCACACGGGAGCGCCGGTCCCTCCTGACCGCGCCCCGCGTGCCCACGGTCGGCATCGACATCGGCGGCACCAAGGTCATGGCGGGCGTCGTGGACGCCGACGGCAACATCCTGGAGAAGGTCCGCACGGAGACCCCGGACAAGTCCAAGAGCCCGAAGGTCGTCGAGGACACCATCGCGGAACTGGTCCTGGACCTGTCCGACCGGCACGACGTGCACGCGGTCGGCATCGGCGCCGCCGGCTGGGTCGACGCCGACCGCAACCGCGTCCTGTTCGCCCCCCACCTGTCCTGGCGGAACGAGCCCCTGCGCGACCGCCTGTCGGGACGGCTGTCCGTCCCGGTCCTCGTGGACAACGACGCGAACACCGCCGCCTGGGCCGAATGGCGCTTCGGCGCCGGCCGCGGCGAGGACCACCTCGTCATGATCACGCTGGGCACCGGCATCGGCGGCGCGATCCTGGAGGACGGCCAGGTCAAGCGCGGCAAGTACGGCGTCGCCGGGGAGTTCGGACACATGCAGGTCGTGCCCGGCGGCCACCGCTGCCCGTGCGGCAACCGCGGCTGCTGGGAGCAGTACAGCTCCGGCAACGCGCTGGTCCGCGAGGCACGCGAGCTGGCCGCCGCCGACTCCCCGGTCGCCTACGGGATCATCGAGCACGTCAAGGGCAACATCGGCGACATCACCGGGCCGATGATCACCGAGCTGGCCCGCGACGGCGACGCGATGTGCGTCGAACTGCTCCAGGACATCGGCCAGTGGCTCGGCGTCGGCATCGCCAACCTGGCCGCCGCCCTGGACCCGTCCTGCTTCGTCATCGGCGGCGGCGTCAGCGCCGCCGACGACCTGCTGATCGGCCCGGCCCGCGACGCCTTCAAGCGCCACCTCACCGGCCGCGGCTACCGCCCCGAGGCCCGTATCACCCGCGCCCAGCTCGGCCCGGAGGCCGGCATGGTCGGCGCCGCCGACCTGGCCCGCCTGGTCGCCCGCCGCTTCCGGCGCGCCAAGCGGCGCCGGGTGGAGCGCTACGAGCGCTACGAGCGGTACGCCGAGTCCCGCCGCACCCAGGACACCGCATGACCGCCTCGCTGCCCCGCCAGGCCGCGCCCCCGGACGAGCAGACGCGTCATCCGGCCGAGGACCCGCGCCACAAGGCGAAACGCAGGACGCTCACCCTGCTGATCATCGGGCTGCTCATCGGCGTCCCGGCCGGCTACCTGGTGATCTCCGCCAACCAGAGCCGCGACAGCGGCAAGGACAAGGAGCAGAAGTACTCGGCGACCGGCCTCACCGCGGGCTGGCCGTCGAAGGTGCAGCGCCGCCTCTACCGGGTGCCCGTCCCGCACCCGGCCGACCAGATCGCCTACTACGAGACGAACAACTGGAAGACCAGCCGCCTCTACGTGCAGTTCCGGACCAACAGCGCCGGTCTGGACAGCTTCCTCGAGAGCATCGACGTCAGCCGGGACGACCTGAAGAAGGGCGACATCAGCATCAGCGCCCGCGACCAGAAGATCACCGGCTGGACCTTCGCCGGCGCCGGGCCCTGGTGGGGCCTCACCCACAAGCAGAAGAACCCGGCGCCCACCGAGGACGTCATCGTGAACCTGGCCGACCCGAACTTCCCGATGGTGTACGTCGTCTCCCGCACCGTTCCCTGACGAGGCGAGTTCCTTGAGGGCCGGCCCCCGGCAGTCGCCGGGGCCGGTTGTCAGACCCCGCCCGTAGAGTCGGAGACGTCTGATCCGACACAGGGGCGGGAGGTGGCAGAACGTATGAGCGGCACGGCTGCGGTGGCCGGACGCGCGGGAGGACCCCCCGGGGAAGGGGAGGCCGTCCCGCTGCGGCTCGCGGCCGTCTACCTGCCCGCGCCCCTGCCGCGCGAGGGCCGGATCGCCTTCTGGGACCCCGGCGACGGACCGGCCGCACCCGAAGCGGCCGAGGAACCGGCGGGCGTGCGCCGGGACGAGCTGACGGTCGTACGGCGGCACGGCCCGGGCGTGCGCCGCAGGCAGGTGCCCGCCCTGTCCCTGCCGCTCGAGCAGGCCCTCCCGTTGCTGGTGCGGGCCCGCCGGGACCCGGCCGCCCACCCGGCCACGGCCTGCTGGGGCGCCGCCGCCCTGTACGCGCTCCGGCTCGCCGCCCGCGGCCGCCTGCTGCCCGGGCTCACCCCCGCCGGGCACGACGCCTGGCGCGCCGGCCCCCTGGACCCCGACGACATCGCCCACCTGCGCGCGGTGGCCGCGGCCCTGCCCGCCGAGGGCCACGCCGTGCCGCTGCCCGGACCGGGCCCGCTGCGGCTGCCCGAGCCGGAGGCGCTGCTGCGCTCCTTCCTGGACGCGGTCGCGGACACCCTGCCCCGCACCCCTGCCGCGCCCCACACCTCCGGCAGGCCCTTCGCCGCCCGCGAACCCCAGTCGCTGCCCGACGCCCGCGACTGGGCCGCCGAGGTCGCCGCCGGCATGGACGCGGGCGTGCGGATCTCGCTGCGCCTGGACCTGTCCGCGTACGACCTCTTCGACGGGGACGCCGACAGCACGGGGGCGCGCGGCGCGGGCGCGGCCATCGTCCAGGTGCACAGCCTCGCCGACCCCACCCTGATGGCCGACGCGGCGGCCCTGTGGGCGGGGGAGGCCGACGCCGCGTTCGGGCCACGCGCGCGCGTGGACGCGGCTCTCGCGGTGCGCCGCGCCGCCCGGGTGTGGCCGCCGCTGGACCGGCTCGCCGAGCACGAGGTGCCCGGCGTCCTCGCCCTGTCCGAGGACGAGCTCGGCGAACTGCTCGGCGTGGCGGCCGGCCGGCTCGCCGCGGCCGGGGTCGCCGTGCACTGGCCCAGGGACCTGGCGCAGGACCTGAGCGCCGCCGCCGTGGTCCGGCCCGCGCCGGGCTCGGCGACCGACGGCACCGGCTTCTTCGAGAGCGAGGAACTGCTCCAGTTCCGCTGGCAGCTGGCGCTCGGCGGCGACCCGCTCACCGAGGGCGAGATGGACGCCCTCGCGGAGGCCCACCGCCCGGTCGTCCGGCTGCGCGACCGCTGGGTGCTCGTCGACCCGGCCCTCGTCCGCAAGGCCCGCAAGCGCGAACTGGGCCTGCTCGACCCCGTCGACGCACTGTCCGTGGCGCTCACCGGCAGCGCCGAGGTCGACGGCGAGACCGTGGAGGCGGTGCCCGTCGGCGCGCTGGCCGCCCTGCGCGACCGCCTCACGGCCGGGATCCGGCCCACCGAGCCGCCCGCGGGCCTCGACGCCACGCTCCGCGACTACCAGCTGCGCGGCCTGGCCTGGCTCGACCTGATGACCTCCCTCGGCCTCGGCGGCTGCCTCGCCGACGACATGGGCCTGGGCAAGACCATCACGGTGATCGCCCTCCACCTGAAGCGGGCCCGCCCCGAACCGACCCTCGTGATCTGCCCCGCTTCCCTGCTGGGCAACTGGCAGCGCGAGATCGCCCGGTTCGCGCCCGGCGTCCCCGTCCGCCGTTTCCACGGCCCGGACCGCACCCTGGACGGCCTCGACTCGGGCTTCGTCCTCACCACGTACGGCACCATGCGCTCGACGGCGGCCCGCCTGGCCGACCAGCCGTGGGGCATGGTCGTCGCGGACGAGGCCCAGCACGTCAAGAACCCGTACTCGGCGACCGCCAAGGCCCTGCGCACGATCCCGTCCCCCGCGCGCGTGGCACTGACCGGCACCCCGGTGGAGAACAACCTCTCCGAACTGTGGGCCCTGCTCGACTGGACCACCCCCGGACTCCTGGGCCCCCTGAAGGCCTTCCGCGCCCGGCACGCGCGCGCGGTGGAGAACGGCGAGGACGAGGAAGCGGTGCGGCGCCTCGCCCGCCTGGTCCGCCCCTTCCTGCTGCGCCGCAAGAAGTCCGACCCCGGCATCGTGCCCGAACTGCCGCCCAAGACCGAGACGGACCACCCCGTCCCCCTCACCCGTGAACAGGCCGCGCTGTACGAGGCGGTGGTGCGCGAGTCGCTGCTGGTGATCGAGACCGCGGAGGGCATCGCGCGCCGGGGCCTGGTCCTGAAGCTGCTGGGTGCCCTCAAGCAGATCTGCGACCACCCCGCGCTGTACCTGAAGGAGGAGGCACCCGGCGACCGGCTCGCCGCCCGCTCCGGCAAACTCGCGCTGCTGGACGAGCTGTTGGACACCCTGCTCGCCGAGGACGGCTCGGCGCTGGTCTTCACACAGTACGTCGGCATGGCCCGCCTCATCACCGCCCACCTCGCCGCCCGCGCGGTCCCGGTCGACCTTCTGCACGGCGGCACGCCCGTCCCCGAGCGCGAGCGCATGGTGGACCGCTTCCAGAGCGGTGGGACGCCGGTCCTCGTCCTCTCCCTCAAGGCCGCCGGGACCGGCCTGAACCTCACCCGCGCGGGCCACGTCATCCACTTCGACCGCTGGTGGAACCCGGCCGTCGAGGAACAGGCCACCGACCGCGCCTACCGCATCGGCCAGACCCAGCCCGTCCAGGTCCACCGCCTGGTCACCGAGGGCACCGTCGAGGACCGCATCGCCGAGATGCTCGCCGCCAAGCGCGCCCTGGCCGACGCGATCCTCGGCTCCGGCGAGTCGGCCCTGACCGAACTGACCGACCGTGAGCTGTCCGACCTCGTGTCGCTGAGGAGGCCGTCGTGACGGGCGCGGAGACGGGCGAGGAGAGGCGCCCGGGGGACGCGGCGCGACGGGCCCTGCGGGAGGCGCTGGAGGCCCGGGAGCGGGGGAGCGGCCTGCTGCGGAGCAAGGACCGGGCCGTGGCAGCCGAGGCCGGGGCCGCGACAGCGCCCGAGGCCGGGCCTGGGGGCGGCCCCGGGCCGACCGGGGACGCGGCCGGCCATGAGGTGCGGATGCCGGGACCCGGTGCCCGGGAGGAGGGCCCGTCGCTGGAGGGTGCGGCCGGGACGGCGCCCGAGGCCGGGCCTGGGCGCGTCCCCGGGCCGACCGAGGGCGAGACTGGCCGGGAGGAGGAGCCGTCGGCGGAGGGGGTCGCCGATCGGGCGGGCGCGGCGACCGGGCGTGACGCGCCGCGGCCCGGTGATGCCGCGCGCGCGGCGCTCCGGTCGGCCGTCGCCGCCCGGCGGGGTGCGGGTGCGGCTGCCGAGTGCGGTGCCGGACCGGCCGCGCCTGCCGCGCCTACCGCCCCTGCGACTCCCCCGCAGGAGCCGGCACCGGGCGCCGGGGACCGCCCGGCTCCGGAGGCGGCACCGAATCATGGGCCGGTCGAGCCGGGCGGACGTCCGGGAGACATCGCCCGGGAGGCGCTGCGAGCCGCTCGCCGCGCGACTCGCGAGACGGAGCCCGCGCATGGCACCGAGTCCGCGGGCCGCCCGGCCACGGCCACGGCCCGCGGTGAGGTACCGCAGCGCGTCGAGCGGCGCAAGGTGGCCCAGGACATGCGGGAGTTCCTCGCGACCGCCTTCCGGATGCCCGCGATGTCGGACGAGCCGAGCGAGACGGCCGACGCCGGTGACCCGCCGGCGCCGGCGACCGTACCCGGCCCGCCGGACAGTTCGCCCACCGCCGCCGCACCCCCGGAAACCCCGGCACCGGCAGCCACGCCCCCCTCGACGACGGCACAGCCCCTCCCGAGCGCGCCCCTACCGACCGTCCCCCACACCATGGCCACTCCCCACCGCGACCACGACCTGCGCCGCACCTTCCCCGCCTTCCCGGCCCGCCCGACGCAAGGGGCCCGGTTCGCCGGGACATGGTGGGGAAATGCCTGGGCCGACGCGCTGGAGCAGGGCGCGCTGGACGTGAAGCGGCTGGCGCGCGGGCGGGGATACGCCGAGCAGGGGCATGTGGACGCGATCACCGTGACGCCGGGACTCGTGCTGGCGTACGTGCGCGGCAGCCGCCCCCGGCCGTACCGCGTCCAGGTGCGGCTGCGCACGCTGGAGGAGGCCGACTGGGAGCGGTTCCTGGACACGGCCGCCGACCGGCCGGGACACATCGCCGCCCTGCTCGACAAGGAACTGCCCCACTCCCTCGCCGACTGCGGCGTCCCCCTGCTGCCCGGCCCCGGCGACCTGGCGCCCCGGTGCAGCTGCCCCGACTCCGGCCACCCCTGCAAGCACGCGGCGGCGCTGTGCTACCAGACGGCCCGCCTGCTCGACGCCGACCCCTTCGTGCTGCTCCTGCTGCGCGGCCGGGGCGAACGCGACCTGCTGGACGCGCTGTCCCGCCGCAGCGCCGCCCGCGCGGCCCGCGCCGACCGGGAACGGCAGCCGGCGTCCCTGCCCGGCGTCCGCGCCGCCGACGCCCTCGCCCCACGCGGCCTGCCGCCGCTCCCGCCGCCGCTGCCCGCACCCCCGCACCCCCAGCAGCCCCCGGTGTACCCGGCGGCGCCGGGCGGCCCCGACCCCTTCGCGCTGGACCAGCTGGCGACCGACGCCGCCGCCCGGGCCCACACCCTGCTGACCACCGGCCGCGACCCGGTCGGCGAACTCACCCTCTGGCAGGACGCGGTACGCCAGGCGGCGGCCCGCCCCGGTTCCGGGCTGACCGCCGGCACCCGCGCGCTCTACGCCGCGCTGGCCGCCGCCGCGGCCCGCACCCCGGCCGAGCTGGCGCGCGCGGTCGCCGCCTGGCGGCAGGGCGGGCTGGAGGGGCTCACCGTCCTCGAGGAGCCCTGGGACCCGCCGGCGGGCCGCTTCGACCGGGCCCGCCCGCTCCTGCTCGCCGCCGACCTCCCGGCCTTCCGCCCCTGGCGCAACCGCCTCACCCACCCCCGGGGGCACGTCCAACTCCGGCTCGGCCGCGACCACTTGTGGTACGCCTACGAGTCGGAGCCGGACCACGACGACTGGTGGCCGCGCGGCACACCCGATCCGGACCCGGTCGGCGCGCTGACGGGCCTGGGCGTCCCCGGTGAGCCGTGAGGCCGGCCGGCCGCGGCGACCCCGATGGCGATGAACAGCCAACCGGTCGTCAGCTTCCAACGCCGGCAGATCTTCGGGAGGGCGAGCAGCTCGCGCAGCCGTGCGGGACGGCGGCCAGGGCGAACCAGTAGGCGACGCCGATCAGGACGTCCAGGATGCAGAGGAAGAAGATCTGCCGTGCCGTGGACCCGCCGCCGTGGACGAACTGCGGCAGGATGCTGAGGAACAAACAGCGCCGCCTTCGGGTGAGCACGTTGGTGAGGAACCCTGGGTGAAACCGGCCCGCCGGGCGGCTGGCATCGCCCGGATGCCCAGGTGGACGAGACAGGCCGTGCGCAGCAGCTTGATGGCGTCGTAGACGACCGTGGAGCGGGTGGTGATCAGCGACAGCCCGAGGGCGGCGGCGAGCAGGTGCACGCACAGCCCGCTCTGGGTGCCCAGCGCGCCGTCGGACCAGAACACCCCGTGTGCGCGGGTGCCTGTGACGAACGCGGGGTTGTAGCCGCGGAAGGTGCCGTTGTGCTCGCCGGGCTTCCACACGTCGCACTCGTGGCGCACCAGCGTCGGTTCGAAGAGAAGAACGGGTCTGGTGCGCCACTGAGCCTTTTCCAACCTCGTCCCTACGATGGCCAGTTGGGCTGACAGCGCAGTGAAGCCCCTGGTAGATGGGGTTTCGACCAAGAGAACCATCTCCACCAGAGGCTTCGCATGCTTGTCTATCCGTCTGGGATCGACCTGTCCAGCTCCGCCCTGCGCTTCCTGTCGGCTCAGCTGCGGGCCCATCGTCGACGACGCGGCACCCGCTGGCGACGACTGAGTGCCGACCGCCAGGCCCTGCTGGCGCTGGCCCACCTGCGGTGCGGGCACACCTATTCCCAGCTCGCGGCCGGGTTCGGTGTCGGCACCACCACCGCCTACCGGTACATCGCTGAGGCCGTCGACGTTCTGGCCGCACTCGCCCCGGACGTGGCTGCCGCGGTGAAGATGGCGGCACGCAAAGCGTTTCGTGATCCTCGACGGGACGCTGCTGCCGATCGACCGGATCGCCGCCGACCGCCCGTTCTGTTGAGTCGGCACGGAGCGCGGTGCCGGTGTTGCCACCGGTCCGTTTCTCCGTGCCGCTCGCCGAACCCGGCGTGCGGCTCTCACCGCACCGGGCTCTCCACCGTCTCTGCCGTTCAAGCGTGGTTGAGTGTCCAGGGGTTGGGGATCGTGTTGCCCCGGTATCGGTGGCGTGTGACCGCGATCGAGACCATGGGGAACAGTTCGATCCCGTCCGCCGAGAGCTTGTGCCACCGGCCGTTGCAGTCGGTGAAGCGTCGGCGGACGTCCTTCCATCTCCAGCGATGCAGCACCATCCACCAGCTGGTCACCCGTCGCCATACGAACTGGTCCAGGGCTTTCAGCGTGGTCTTGCATACCGCATGCTTGAAGTAGTTGACCCAGCCGCGCAGAATCGAGTTGATCCTCTTCAGCACGGTCCCCGGGTCCTGCTGCGACGTTCTGTTCGTCAGGGCACGGATCTTGTCCTTCAGCTGCCGGATGGGCCTCTTGGCGATGAAGGTGTAGACGTACCACTTGTTCGAGCCTCGCTTGCGACGCCACTGGATGTGGAACCCAAGAAAGTCGAACCCGTCCGACATGTGCACGATCTGCGTCTTGGCCGGTGACAGCCTCAGCCCGAGAGGGTGCAGTACGTCGGCGATGTCCTCGCGCAGACGGGCGACGTCATCACGGCTGCCGTCGACCAGGACGACGAAGTCATCCGCGTAGCGGACGATGCGCCAGTTGGCGCGGCCGTGGAGACGATGGTGTGCCCGCCTGCCTCTGGTGGACATCCTCCCGCCCGGCTCCCACGGCTCCATCACGCGCTCGTCGAGGGCGGACAGGGCGATGTTCGCCAGCAGCGGGGAGAGGATGCCGCCCTGCGGAGTGCCGGTGAAGGTCTCCTCGCGGCCGCCGCCCTCAGTGAGGACGCCGGCCTTGAGGAACGCCTTGACCAGCCGCAGCACGCGCTTGTCCTTGACTCTTGCGCGCACCCGGTCCATCAGGGCCGTGTGGTCGATGGAGTCGAAGCACGCCTCGATATCCGCATCCAGCACCCAGCGGTAGCCGCTGGTGCCGTAGCGGTGGATCTCGGCGATCGCGTCGTGTGCGCGCCGCATGGGCCGGAAACCGTAGGAGACCGGCAGGAAGTCGGCCTCGAAGATTGGCTCCAGCACCAGCTTGAGGGCTGCCTGGACCACCCGGTCGGAGACGGTAGGGATGCCGAGCTTGCGCACCTTCCCGCTTCCGCCGGGCTTGGTGATCTTGCGTTCACGCACCGGCAGCGGGTGGAATTCACCCGTCTTCAGCACGCGTTGCAGGTCCTCCAGGTAGCCCGGGAGGCCGAGTTCCCGCTCGACGTTGACGACCGTGAGGCCGTCGACGCCCGGGGTCCGGGCTCCCTTGTTACCCGCGACCCGTTCGAACGCCACGAGCAGCGTCGCCGGGTCGCATACGAGGTTGAACAGATCGTCGAACCTGCGGCCATGGTCGGCCGCCGCCCAACGGTGAAGTTTGGCCTGCATCCCCGATACCCGCTGGTGAGACCCCAACGGGGCCTCGGGGGCACCACTGTTCAGCGGTGCGTCTTTCGGCATTGCAGCCTCCTTCCCTTCTCGAAACCGCTGCCGCCCTTCCCCATGTACCGGGCTCTCCCCGGCTCGGAGTACTACGGCGGCTCCGCCCCGTCCCGGCCCGATCGGCCGACGATGGACCCAGCCCTCCGCCCGAGCTGGATGCGCGGCAGGAGGGCGGAACCGGGACGGTTCCCGTGTTCGCTCGCTGTTCGATCGTCGGAGTAGGAGCCCGGCTATGCCCCCGCGGCCTCGCCACGGCTACCCCGCAGCACTTCACCGTGGCCTCCCCGCGCGACCGAAATAGACCACCCGGAAAGTTCCCCGCCAGCCGAATATCCAGCAGGGACGCACCGCATCCAGCCCTCATCCACCAGGTTCGAGCTGGCGTGCCTTAAGGAGGCGTAGACGCCGGTTCCTCGCGTACTCCTCTCCGTCTCGCTTGCCGGACCCGCACCATCTGGCAGTACTGGCACGTCCCGGCTTTGTCGGGGCTGCTTCCCGCCGTCCCCGGCACCTCCCGGTTCAGGCTGCCCCCAGCTTCAACCGCCCTGCTGCGACAGGGCGATGGCGGTGGTCTTTCACCTCCGCTCGAACAACGAGCGCCTCACGGCGCACACTCCGGGAAGCACAAAAAGCACGGCATGAACGTGCAGGTCATCGCCGATCCGCATGGCCGATTGCTGTGGGCCTCGCCGGCCTTGCCGGGCGCCGTTCACGACATCAAGGCCGCCCGCACCCACGGCATCATCGACGCCCTCACCGATGCGGGCTTGGCCTGTTGGGCGGACAAGGGCTACCAGGGTGCCGGTGGGACCGTCCGGGTGCCCTTCCGCGGCAGGTGGGATCGACTTTCTGCAGGTCAGCAAGCCGTCAACCTGTCACATGCGCGTATCCGCGCGTTGGGTGAGCAGGCCATGGCTGCCCTGAAGCAGTGGCGCCTGCTGCGGAAGCTCCGGTGTAGCACGACCCGTATCACCGACACCGTGAAGGCCGTCCTGGTCCTCCACCTCGCCACTGCGGGCTGAGCTCAGCCCGCAGCATTCACCAGGGCCATCAATTCGGCCTCGCTGGTCCCGGTTGGCAGACGCACGTCGAAGGTGTAGCCCTCATCGCAGAACACCAGGTAAAGGTGCATGGGTACCAGCCTACGGAAGGCGATCGCCAACCAGATCGCGTCCTCCTCCCAAACGTCCATGTACAGGCAGGTCCCGTCCTCGTGCAGATAAGCCTCACGCGGGCCGTACTCCGTGTCGAACCTCCAGATAAGACTGCGCACTTCACTACGGTGCGACGAATCGATCTCGACCTCGGCCCACCGAGCACGGATCGCTTCGGTCAGCGCATCCCGATCGACGTGCCACCCGCCCGCATCACCCTCGACCACTGCCAAGAACGTCATAGCCAGGGTCTATCAGATGCCCATGACACAGCGCGGATCAGCGGTTGCCCGAAGTTGGAATGGGCTCACTGACCGCTCGGTGTCGTCCGCGGGGGACGCCGAAGGGCACCGGCACGGTCTGCGGCAGCGGCACCGCCGCCCCGACGGGCTGCGAGTTTCAGGGCGTGGAAGCCGCTCCGGAAGATTTGGGCTCTTTTGCTTGCCCAGGTACGTTCTGGAGCGTTCGTCACCTCCAGGGATTTTGAGACCCATGCCAGCACTCACGGCCAATCCACCTGGACGCTCCATACATCCGATGTGACCTGCCGCAGGCGGAACGAGATCGCCGGGAACTCTGCCGGTCACATTGCCTGGTTGGAGGTCGAGGCCCCGAGCAAGATCAAGGGCGTGAGAATCCGCGGATCGGTCGTGGATCACGAAAAAAGGAGCAGTGATGGCTGACGAATACTCGCTCGATGCCGCCAGTATCAACATTTCCTACCCGGCCGGCGTTGTGACGCCGAACGATGCCAACAAGGGTGACAAGGACTTTTCCCTCGCCCACTGGAACGAGGACCACAAGGACGACCGGGACTGGTAAGTAACACCGGGTCATTCAGCGGTAACCGGCACTAAGAAAGAGACGCCTCCGTGCAATCAAATGCCGCTCTCCTTCGGGTTGCAAGCCTGAGCGTCGAAGAGATTTCACGGGGCGACTCCGAAGCCGATCGCCTGCGTGAAACTTTCGTCAGGCAGGCGATCGGTCTCGCTGCTGGCCATGACATTCTGAACGGTTCGAGCCAGCGTATCGAGGAAGCCATCGCGCGATACGTGTCAAGAATGGGTGGGCGGGCTACACCATTCGGACTGCTGGCCGGCACGGCCTTTGTCGACACCGGGGCCACGCGCCGTCTGGAACTTGCGGACCGCCGTTCCCACCAGGCATTCATCAGGATCGACATCGCTGCACTGGAGCTGCTCGTCGCCGCCTACTGCCCCTCCGTGCCGACCACGCTTCTGCGGCCCGGGGAGGAACCCCTTGCGCTGACTCTGTCCGCGCTGAGGCAGGCTGGCGCCACACCACAAGCCGACGCGCTCCACGCACTCGCATCGTCCGTGTGCGGACCCCGGCCAGTCGCCCAGATATCAACGGACCAGCTCAACATGGCCTGGCACGCTGCAGCAGCAACGCTGCCCGAGCTCGCCGGAATTCATGAGAAGAAGAGGTTCCACGTAGACCTGGACCTCATGCTCACTGCGACTCAAATCGAAGGGGGCCTGGCCGAGGAACTCGACCTGGCTCTTCGGCGACTGCAACTACTTTTCCGTTCGAGCGACCCGCTGAAAGATTTTCGTGAAGAATTTCGCTGCCGCTTCGAAGATGGGGCAGTACCGCTGTGTGAGGTACTTGATTTCAAGCATGGCCTCATGGAAAAGAGTGTCGCCGTCACATCACAGCTGGCCGACAGGGCGGGCGTGGAACGAAGACGAACGTCCACGAGTGAATCGACCGTTCCAGATATCTCGATCGCGGCGTACGACCATTGGCGCTCGACGGGACGGCCGTACGACCTCACCGACCAGCCGGTCGCGCCGCATGGTGTGGCCCGATCGGTTCAAGCAGCGCTCATCGGACCTCAGGCGGAGGCACACGACGCCGTGCTGATCAGTGGCCAGGAGCGATCCCCACTGGCTTCCCTGGCGCGGTTCGCTCTTTCACGACCGGACCGGGAGGCGGCCTTGCACGACTGGCTCGCGTCCCGTGACTACGGGCCGGAAGACCCCATCGTCGCCGAGCTCGTCCATACGTCCAGGGGGCGAGTCGGCAACATCTTGCTCCGTCCGCGCTTGCACCGATGGAGCATGGGCTCGGGGCAGCAATCGGATGCCACTCTGCATCCGGAGCATCTGCTGGTCTCACTTGCGGGGGACCAGTTCGTCCTGCGACATGCCCCGACCGGCAGGCCGGTCCTGCTGGAACTCAACTCGGCTCACTCTGTGGACCATCCGGGCAATGACCCTCGCTATCGACTCCTCGCGAACATGAGTGGCGTCGCGGGCATCGGCTGGAGATGGGGTGGACTCACGCGGATGTCACACCTGCCCCGGGTCACCTGCGGGCGGATCATCGTCCAGCCCGAGCGGTGGCGCTTGGGTCCGGACGAGGTGAACCGCGTGCTCGAAGCCTCCTCTCCGGCAACTGCTTTGCAGGCACTACTGCCCGGCCTGGAAGACCGCAGATGGGTCGGCTGCGGCACGAAGGATCGGCTGATCCCCGTCGACCTTCACTCCTCGCGTGCAGTCTCCGCGCTGATCGGCAGGGCGGCCCGTACCGGGGCGATCGACCTCACTGAACTTCCTCACGTGGAGAGCCCGGCGGTGTCGAGTGCTCAGGGACACCATGTGGCAGAGGTCTGCTTCCCCCTGTCCACCACGGGAATACGGGCGTCGAGCTCCCCGCAGGGCCATGCCCCCCGTGTCAGCGGTGCCTCATGGGTGTACTTCACCTACTACTGCAGTGTGTTGACCGCCGACGAGGTCGTTCTTCAGGCACGTGAGTGCGCAGATCGCCTCCGCGAGGACGGGCGAGCATCCGCCTGGTTCTTCGTCAGATATGGAAAGGGCGGAAACCACGTACGCGTACGCCTTCGTCCGTCCGGTGACGGGAACCGGGCAGATGTGGTGGCAGAACTCGACGCTCTCGGCCTTCGCCTCATCAGTTCCGCACTGGCGACTCGCGCCACAACAGATCAGTACGTACCGGAGGTCGCAAGGTTCGGAGGACCTCAGGGTCTTGCACGCGCCGAGGAGCTCTTCACGGTCGACAGCGACTGTGTATGCGATTTTCTCGCGCAACGTCCGACCGAAGAAAAGCGCTTGTTTCGAGGAATCGCAGACATCTTGCAGTGGTCGGAGACCTTCTTTCCGGAATATCACGAGAAACGACTTATCGAAATTCTGCGAAGAAGAGGGAACCCCTCGACGTCGGGACGTCAACTCGGCAGTCGCTACGGCGAATTCTTCCGTGAACAGAGGAAGAACCTGGACGACTACCTGTCTACCGGCAAAGCAGGCGTCCGCACCCATACTGCGCTTCGAGGAGTCCGAGACACACCACCGCCACCTGGGATCGCTGAAATCTCAGGCCGCGATGGAAAGGAAGAGGTCTTTCGCGCGATCATGCACCTGCATTTCAACAGACTTTTCGCGGTCGACATCCAACGTCTCGAACGCCTCGCTTACGACTTCGCCGTGCGCAAGATCCTGGAACGTCATGCCCGAGCCATGCAGTAAGAAGAGTTGTCACGAACACGAACGGATCGAAATGAACCATCGCGAAGAAACCACCATGGCTTTTGACCTGTCGCGGTTGATCTCCCCCATCGAGACCAAGCAGTTCCAGCACGACTACTGGGAACAGAAGCCGTTGCACATAGAACGGCAAGATCCGAACTACTACGCCGAGTTGCTGACGCTCGACGACGTGGACCGGTTGCTGATGTTGGCCGGCCCGAGCTTCGACACCATCCGTGTGGTCGTCGACGGCCATGAAACACCGATCTCGGAGATGACTCAGCGCGGCCCACAGGGGCGTACGAACACCCTGGAAGCCATCTACGACCATTATCGTTCTGGCTCAACCGTTGTACTGAACTCCCTCGACGACCGGTGGGAGCCGCTGCAGCGCCTCACCCACGCCCTGGGCGCTGAGGTAAGCGCGGGGTTCCAGGTCAACGTCTACCTGACGCCTGCCGGAAAGGCGCAAGGCTTCAAGCCCCACTACGACACCCACGACGTGCTCGTCGCGCAGGTCCACGGAAGCAAGCAATGGCGCCTGTACGGAGCCCCCTACGAATTGCCGCTCGCCGGACGCCCCAAGTTCGGCGAGAAGTTCGACAACGATTCCGTCCCCGCCCAGCAACTCACGTTGAAGTCCGGCGACTTCCTCTACCTTCCCCGCGGTGAGGTGCACGCCGCCTCGTCCAACGATGAAGCGTCGATCCATCTCACGATCGGCGTACACCAGGCCAACTGGGCTTCGATACTGCAGACCGCCATGCAGAAGCTCTTCGACGAAGACGTGCGATTCCGTCGTGGCCTGCCCCTGGGCTTTGCCGGGAACCCGGACCTTCAGGGCATCGCCGCCGACACACTCCGCGAGCTGTTGAACGCCCTGCAGGAGCAGCTGTCTCCGGCACAGGTCATGGACGAGACAGTCGCGCAGGCTGTCTCGTTCAACTCGCCGAAGCTCTCGGGGCATCTGCGTGACTTGGAGCACCTCAGGGATCTGACTCCCGAGACCCGTCTGCGTCGTCGAGAAGATGTGCTCTGTCACGTGTGGCAGAGCGATTCCACAGTGAGCGTCACCTTCCACAACAAGTCGGTCGAGCTGCCGGCCCAGGTGGCGGAGCAGGTGAGATGGGTCGTGTCGGGCAGCACTCCGACGTTCAGCCCCGCCGAGATCCCCGGCCGTCTTGACCTACCGGGGCGGATGGTCCTGGCGCAGACCTTCGTGCGGGAAGGCCTCCTCACGTTCTGATTCCGTCCGGGAGCCCGCTCTGCGCGGGCTCCCCCCCCACCTGTGGAGAAGCTCATGCTCAAGCCAACCGGACGCTCGATGGTCATGTATGACTTCGACGCGGACAGTTCGACAGCCGGGTGCCTCGACATGTTAGGTGAGGCCTTCACCGAACCCTTCATGATCGACACGATCGAGCGGCGGCTACGTGAACGGCCACGTCCGTTCGCTCTGGCCGGCGAGTGGGGGGAAGTTTGTGATGTCCTCCAGGATCAGCCGTCACTGCCCTTGCGGGGCATGATCTTTCATACCGGCCGCTGCGGGTCGACCTTGATGGCGAACGCCTTCTCCGCCATGCCACAGGCCATGACGCTCAAAGAGTCTCCGTTCCTCTCCGCCACGGCGGCCAAGGCGATGTCGGCCAGCTCGGACGTCACCATGACACACGAGGTGCTCCGAGCCCTGCAGAGGAGCTGCCTGCCTCCCACGACCGCGGAACAGAAGTACCAGATCTGGAAGTTCGCGAGCTGGAACGTCCTCGCTGACCCCGTTTGGTCGACTGCCTTCCCGGACAGCGCTCGTGTCTTCATGTGGCGCCCCTGCGCGGAGGTCATGGCGTCCGAGATCGCGGCCCCTCCGCTGTGGGCCAACGGGAAGGGCCGCGTCAACCATTCGATGTTCGGCACTGGGAGGGCCTTGATGCAGGAGGCGGGCCTCACCGGTCTCCCGACGCCGCAGGCCCTGAGCCTGGCGGCGTGGTTGTCGACAGCCACAAAGGGTATTGAGCTCGGCGAACGAGGTGATCTCGTAGTGGCCTACGACACAGTGCGAAGCGATCTGGCCGGCTCAATTCGAGCCATCGCCGGTCACTTCGGTATTCCAGTGACAACAGAGGAAGCGGAACGAGCGGCGCAGGTCCGCCATTTCTACTCCAAGGACCCAAGCGGGACGAAGAAGTTCCAGGAATCAACTACCTCAATACCCTTGGACCGGGAAACGATGCGGCGGATACGCGACCTGACGGTCGGCATCGAGGAGCGACTCTCGAAGCTGAGTTGTGCCATAAACTGACCCAAACCACCCAAATCAAGGCTGTCTGCATCGCGGCTAACCGTATCTCGTCTGTATTTTTACTCGAGATTTACCAACACGAGTATCGCCTCATGTAACTTTCTCTGCATGGGGGATATTGGAACCAGTATTAAGCAACTGCGAATAACAACCGGAATGACCCAAGAACAGTTAGCGGAGTCTTCCGGGCTTAGTATTCGTGCAATCAGAGACATAGAGCGGGGTTCGACCCAGCGTCCCTATCGCCATTCACTTGAACTTGTCGCAGCGGCCATGGGGCTGAGCGAGCAAGATACCAACGAGCTGATCGGGACCGTCTACGTGCCACCAAACCTTAGGCGTCGAGGATCCGGAGTCGGACCACGGGAGCACGCCAAGGGCCGGGCTGTACCAAGGGTGGCGCTGGTACATCTGCCGCCTGCACCCCTGAATTTCGTTGGACGCCGTGACGCGCTGCAGAAGCTGGACGCTCTACTCGGAGCCGGCTCAGCCAATGCCTCCGCAGTCGCACTCCTGGACGGAGCACCTGGAGTCGGTAAGACGACACTCGCTCTGCGATGGGCGCACCGAGTAGCGGGGCAATTCGCTGACGGTGTGCTCTATGCGGACCTCCGAGGTTACCACGCGCAGTCCCCGCTCGTCCCGGAATCAGTTCTCCGGCGCTTCTTGCGGGCTTTGGGCGTCCCTGATCACCGTGTGCCGTTATCGAAGGAGGAGTGCTCTGCCTTGTATCGGTCAAAAATGGCCGATCTCCGCATGCTCATCGTGCTCGACAACGCGGCCTCGGCTGAGCAGGTCCGCCCCCTGCTCACTGGGGCTCCCCACTGTTTGGTTGTCGTTACCAGCAGAAATTCGATGACTGGGCTGGTGGTGCGCGACGGCGCGCAACGCATCCGCGTCGATTCCCTCACCGACGCTGAATCTCGGGAGCTGTTCGGGAGCTCCGTGGGAGTGGCGCGCAGCAAGCGCGAGCCGGAGGCCATTGCCGCACTGCTGGCCATGTGTGACGGTTCACCACTTGCCCTGCGCGTCCTGGCAGAGCGGACACGAGACCAACCGCACGCTGCCTTGCGGGAGATCGTCACACGCCTGGCCGGTCGACTGAGCCAACTCAGTCCCTTCGATACTCCGGGTGATCCGCAGTCCAGCATCCGAGAACTCCTGTCCTGGTCCTATCGCAACCTCCCCGCGCCTGCTGCCCGGATATTCAACGGTCTGGGCAATGTACGTCAGGGAAATTTTACAGTCACGCAGCTACTCCCCGTTCAGTCATATTCCGGCATGGGGGAGGAAACCCTCACGGATGCTCTCGACTGGCTCGTGGAGGAGAACCTGATCGAGAGCGAAAAACCCGGGCACTACAAAATCAACAGACTCATCTGGCACTACGCCAGAGAACGACTGGGCGAGGTTACGGGGCATTGAAACATCATGCACTACCTGAGGGTTCCTCAAGAGTTCCACTGCTGCGTATAATCAGATTATTTCGCCCATATCGAGGGCGCCTCGTCCTCATTGCAGCGCTGATAGGAAGTTCATCACTCATCGCACTGACGGTCCCGCTCATGGTGCGTGAGCTCTTCGATGTCGCCCTGCCTCAGGGGCGTACTGGCCTGCTGTCCGCACTGGCTCTGGGTATGGCACTCGCATCCGTCACGGGCAGCGCCATCTCGGTACTGGAGTCGTTCATCTCCACCTTCGTGGGACAACGGGTGATGCACGATCTCCGAACCGAGATCTACACCCATCTCCAGGAACTGCCACTCGCGTTTTTCACGCGAACTCGCACCGGCGAAGTGCAGTCACGTATCGCGAATGACATCGGCGCCATGCAGGCGACGGTGACCTCCACGGCCAGTTCCCTGGTCTCCAGCCTCACCACCGTGACCGCCAGCGTCATTGCGCTGCTGATCATGGACTGGCGCCTGGCATTGGTCTCCTTGTCGGTCCTGCCTCTTTTCATTTTGATCAGCCGCCGGGTCGGAGAGTTACGAAGAGCATTCACTCGCCAGCGTCAGCAGCAGATGTCCTCGATGTCCGCCATGGTGGAGGAGCAGCTTTCCGTCAGTGGCGTTCTGCTGGCTCGCACCATGGGGCGCTCCAAAGAGCTGGCCGAGATGTTCGCTGTCGAGTCAAAGGCCCTCAGCGACCTTCAGGTGCACTCGAACATGGCGGGCCGCTGGCGGCAGTCGGTGATCCAGACGGTCATGTCGCTCATGCCGGTAGCCATCTATTGGTCCAGTGGCATCACCGCGGCCAACGGACACGCAGCCATCTCGCTCGGCACTCTTATTGCGTTTGTTTCTCTGCAGCAGGGGCTTTTTAATCCCACGCTGACGCTTCTCGGAATCGGAGTCACGATTCAGGGGTCGATGGCGCTCTTCGAGCGGATTTTTGAGTACCTCGATCTGCCGACCACGATCGTTGAATCAGACCAACCCACCACGCTCGTGAACATCAAGGGTCACGTGCGGTTCGAGAACGTCGATTTCGCGTACTCCGACGACGCCCCGACACTCAGTCAGCTAAGTTTTGACGTGCTGCCCGGCAACAGCCTCGCCATAGTTGGTGAAACAGGTGCCGGAAAGACCACGATCGGTTATCTCATGGCCAGGCTGTACGACGTGACTGGTGGACGCATCACGCTGGACGGCGCGGACATCCGTGACTTGAGCTTCGCCACCCTGACATCCAGTGTGGGGGTCGTAGCCCAGGAGACGTACCTGTTTCACGCCACCATTGCGCAGAATCTCCGGTTCGCCAAGCCGGACGCCAGCGACGAAGAATTGATCGAAGCGGCCAAAGCCGCTCAGATCCACGAGCACATCGCGGCACTGCCAGAGGGGTACGACACGGTCGTCGGTGAGCGTGGGCTCAGGATGTCAGGGGGAGAACGGCAACGCATCGCCATCGCCCGTACCTTGTTGCGCAATCCTCCGGTTCTGGTATTGGACGAGGCGACCAGTGCCCTGGATACCCAGACCGAACGTTCTGTGCAGCAGGCCCTCGAGATGCTGTCGGCCGGCCGAACCGTGATCACCATCGCGCACCGGCTTTCCACAACGCGCGATGCAGACGAAATCGTCGTCCTGGACCGAGGCAGGATCAAGGAGCGTGGTACACACGAGGACCTTGTCTCCCGCGGTGGCGCCTATGCCGCCATGTTCACAAGCGGTGCCACCTCCAGGAACAGCCAAAGCCGAGTGCGGGAGGTAACGCGCAGTGCGTGACAAGTGGTGGAAGTCCGCCCGACTGGCAGGGGCCATAGCACTTCCCGTCGCCACGGCGTCGATCGTCATCGGACCGGGCGCGCTTGCGGGCCACGCCGAGACGTACGAGGTACCCGTCAGCAGACCGGCTTGGGCCACTCCCGCCGCCGACCATGGGCCGGCGAAGGGCGACGCTCCTGTCGAGGCACGCATATGGTTTGCCGCACGCGATCGAGCCGGCCTGTCGCGGTATGTGCAGGCAGTGTCAAGTCCTCGGGACCCTCTGTACCGGCACTTCCTCTCTCCGAGGGAATTCAGTAGCCGGTTCGGTCCAACCGCCGCTCAGGTATCCTCGATCACATCATGGGCCAGTTCGCAAGGGCTGCGCGTGACGGGCGAGACGAACCATTATGTGAATGTCAGCGGCTCCGTATCGAAAACTCAGAAGGCACTGTCAGTCTCCTTGCACTCCTTCTCCGGGAACGGCATGGCCGGCATCGCGCCCGTAACCCTGCCCAGGATCCCCAGGAGGCTTGCGCACGCAGTTCTGACAGTGACCGGGCTGGACCACGAGACGGAAATAGCGAAGACCTCCAAGGGCCTTCCACCGCCGCCAAAGAATCGTTGGTGGCCCGAGCGCTGCAGTTCTGGAGGAAAACCTCAGGAGGCTGACTTCCCGAGCCGGGACGGGAACAAGCCGACATGGGTTCCCTGTTCGTATACGCCGGAGCAACTGCGCGCCGCGTACGGAGCGGATCACGGGAGGTTGAATGGTCACGGCGTCACGGTCGCCGTGGTGAATGCCTATTCCTCCCCCACCATGGCCAACGACCTTGCCCGGTACTCACGCGACTACCATATTCCCCTGAATCCCGGTCAGTACCGCGAAGTGCTCAGTCCGACGTGGGACCAGATGAATACCTGCGGCGCCCCCGGTTGGTACTCGGAGCAGGCCAAGGACGTGGAAGCTGTCCATGCGATGGCCTCCGATGCCGACATCGTCTATCTGGGCGCCCAGAACTGCACAGCGAGTGCCCTCAATGATGCCCTGGTCAAGGTTGTCGATCAGCGTCTGGCCGACATCGTCAGCTGCTCCTGGGGATCGCCGACGGACGGCTATCCCGTGCAGGACCGCCTGGTGGCGCACAGCATCTTCGAACAGGGCGCGGCCGAAGGCATCGGCTTCTACGTCTCGTCGGGAGACGCGGGCTACGAAGACCCCGCAACCAGCGCCGGTCACGGAAGTGGATCCCGGCGTCTCCAGGTGGACTATCCGGCTTCGGACCCCATGGTGACCGCGGTCGGAGGGACATCCCTCGTGATCAATGCGAACAACAGCTACGCCTACGAGACAAGTTGGGGGCAGTACAGGATCAAGCTCGGAGAAGGCGGGACCAACTGGACAGCTCCCCCGCCCGGCAGGTATCCGCAGGACTGGTCCGGAGGGTCGGGGGGCGGCACCAGCACCATGTACGAGCAGCCCTGGTACCAAGCGGCTGTCGTACCCACCGAGCTCAGCCGCGGTCTTCCTGGCGGGCGTAGAAGTACGAAGCCCATGCGAGTCGTTCCGGACGTAGCGCTCGACGCGGATCCACTCACTGGCATGACGGTCGGAGAAACCCTGCGGATGCCGGACGGAAAGACACTGCGATACACAGAGGGCCGGTCCGGCGGGACAAGTCTGTCCTGCCCGCTCTTCGCCGGCATCCAGGCACTGGTTCAACAGGCGCAGCACGGCAAACCGCTGGGTTTCGCCAATCCCGCGATCTACCTCCGCTACGGAACGTCCGCGTACAACGACGTGACTGACACTCCGCTCGGCCCGAACCACACCTTGTCCTGGGTGTTGAGGAAGTACGCCGACCAACGGAATGCCAAGGGTCCGCTGCTCACTTACCTCGCGACCACCGGACATGATGGTGAAGGTGCTGCCACCCTCCGGGCCGACCCCGGCTACGACAACACCACGGGCGTAGGCTCGCCGAACCGTCACTATCTGGATTCCTACCAGTAGCCCGAACAGAGTCGGGACCGGAAATCCCCTGGTTCCGTCTGCGGCCAACCGGTTGAAAGGCGGAGAAGATTGAAGCAGGAAGAGTTCTGCAGGTGTCGGCCAGGGATGACCGTCTGGTTCACCGGGCTGCCGAGCGCCGGCAAGTCCACGATCGCGCACGAGCTCGCGGCTCGCATGCTGACTGACGGGCGTCGAGTCGCGGTGCTCGACGGGGACGAGTTGGGGAAGTCCCTGGCGGCGGGCCTCGGCTTCGGCCGCGAGGACCGGCACACGAACGTACAGCGCATAGGGATGCTCTCGGAAGTACTGGCCCGGAACGGCATCGTTGTTCTCGTCCCGGTCATCGCTCCGTACGCGGTCAGCCGCGAGGCGGTGCGCAAGCGACACCAGGAGGCCGGGGTGGCATACGTAGAGGTGCATGTGGCAGCTCCGGTCGAGGTGTGCCGCAAGCGAGACGTGAAGGGCCTGTACATGCAGCAGACGAGGGGAGAGATGTCCGGGCTCTCCGGGGTCGACGCCCCGTACGAGGTGCCGGGCTTCCCCGACCTTCGCATTCCGTCGCACACACAGAGCATCCCGGAGTCGGTGAACGATGTGTGGCACTTGCTCGCCACCCGGGAACTCGTGTGAGCGCACCCACCTTGTGTCATGCCGAGGACGGCGGACGGCGACGATCAGCCGGGCGTCGGCGTCGATGACGATCGTGCTCCACATCCCTGACCGACAACGGAGTGCCGATCGACCGGCCCTCTACGACACCGGATCATATTGATCGTGTGTGGGAAGGATCTTTGCGGAGTCACCACAAAGTGGGACGGCTTGTACGGGGTTCCGACCCATGCGCGTGAGAATTCGTGAGATATGAAAGCGTGCAGGGCGTGAGTGCGACACCGACGAACACCCTGCAATACCGCTTTGACGGGCCAGAAGACGCCCCAGTCCTGATCCTGGGTCCCTCACTGGGCACGACATGGCACAGGTCCGGGGCGATGTCGGGGTCGAGATCCTCGTGGTTGGGGTTGGTGTGGTGGCGGGTGTGTTTGTCCTGCCACCATCCGTAGCCCATCCCGATCGCGGCCCCGGCGATGCGGCCGGCCGTCTCGCCGGGCCGGCGCCGGCGGAAGACCTGGCGGTGCGCGACGTCGTGGGCGAGCAGAGCCACCTGCCCGAACATCACGGCGAGGAACGCGGCGAGCGCCAGGGTCCACCACCCGGCGCCGATGACGACGAACGCGCTCCAGCCCCCGGCGTAGGCGACGGCCACGACGATGGACCGGACGGTGTAGTAGCCGGGGCGCCGGTTCATCAGGCCGGCCTCGGCGATCTTCTTCGACAGGCGGGCGAAATCACTGCCACCTGCGGGGGGAGGCGGGCGACGGCGCGGGGTATGCGTGGTCATGGTCTCGGAGTGTCCTTCCCGGCTGACGAGCCGCATCCGGTCGCGCGGTGTACGCCGGATGCGATGCGGCAGCCGGGTACCCACATCCCTGCCTTCGGACCGGCACCCGATGCTCGTCGGTCGGAGCTCCGGATGTCGCGGGCTTTGACGTAAGGCCCCCGCGGAGGGTGGCTGCTGTCGATGAACCTGCCGCGCTGGCAATCGGGGCGAAGCGGCATGACAGGGGTATAAGACACTAGCCTCGGGCCATGGTGACGCGTACCCGGCTGTATCACGACGGCACTCTGGTCCTGGAGGGCTTTCCCGCCAGTGACGTCTCTGCGCATCTCGCTGATCCGGCGTCGGTCCTGTGGCTGGATCTGCACCGGCCCGGAGCCGCTGAACTCACCATGCTCGGTCAGGAGTTCGGCATCCACGAACTGGCTCTTCACGGGTGTCACCGTGCACCCGGCCTACTGGCCCGTCCTGCCGCATTGGGTGTCCTACGCCGGGCGCACCGTGCAGGTGGGCTGGTCCACCGAGGAGCAGGATCCCCACAGACTCACTCTTTTCTCCGCTGACGGCCGCCGGGACGTGCTGGTGATTCCGCCGGAAACCGGTGCGGATGCCGCCGCGTAGTTGATGGTCGGCGACGGCGTCGATGCCTCGGCCCGGGAGCAAGCAGCAGACAGGATCGATGCACGAAACAGGGAAGAAGCCTGCGCAGCAGCCGTCGCTCGTCGTCGTAAAGGTGGTCCAGGGTGACGGCCATCACGCCCACCTGGTCTCCACCGTCCAGCAGGGGAAGGTAGACCCGCACACCGCCGGCCTGCGAAACCTCGACGGGACGCGCCTCCCGGAAGGCGCGTCCGGCGTCGGAGCCGTCGATCGGCTGCGGTTCCCCAGCCGCCAGCCCGTCGCCCGGCAGGGGGACGAGCCACACCTGGCCGTAGTCCTGCAGGAAGATAGAGGTCTCGCGGCCGTCGAGCCTGCCGATCTGCCGTGCGACGAGCGGACCGAGTTGGTGCGGCGGCAACTCGTGCCCCTGGTCCAGCAGGACTCCCAGAAAGGTCGTGTCCCCCGTCGTGGTGTAGCCGATCACGGTCCGTCGCCTCCGCTTCGGAGCCGTCCGGCTCGTGCCGCGATTCCGTCGTGCGATCACCGCTGGTCCCGGCTCGGGGAGCCTCAACACGGCCTCCGACGAAGGCGATTCGGGTCGCGACCAGGGATTCCGCCAGCTTGATCGGCTACACCACTCGGCAGGACGCCATCCCCAGAAACTCCTCCCCGAAGCACTCCGACCGGTGGAGCCTTCCGCGGGTCCTTGCCGCTCACCGCCCGCCATCGCCGTGGCCCCGGAGGACGTTCGGGCGGATCCTCACGAAGGTGCTGTGCATACGAACTCCCGACGGAGATTCACGGGCCGACGCGGTGGGGAACTTCCGCCCGGATCGTGGGGGCCGATCCACCGACTCCCCAACGAGTCGGCCGTGCGCTCGTGCGGCGAGGACCGGCACAACGGCCACCGGGCGCCCCGCGTCCGAGCCGCGGCGGCTGACCGGCACCGGCGGCGGCCTCCGCCGGCTCGACCTCTCCGCCGCTGTCGTCCGCCGCCGCGAACGTCTTGGTGGGGTCCGCGACGTCTGCCGGCCTGCCCGCAGCCTGGATCACTGCCCTGCAGGGCGACGATCCCGCCTACCAGTAGTGGCGTCGGCCGGCGACGGCGTGTCCCATCGCGCCGAGGATCCACAGGATGGCTCCGACGACCAGCAGGATGATCCCGATGGTCCACAGGATGGACAGGCCGGTGAGGAAGCCGACGACGAGCAGTATGACGCCCAGGATGATCATGATCTCTCCTTCGGGGAGTGGTGCCGGCGCGCCCGCGAACGCGGTGGGCCGCAAGGGCGTCGGCGGGAACGGCCGATCTCCTCCTCACTCCACGCGGTGTGGTCCGTGGCGGCTGACCTCTAGGCGGACCTCGGCGGGCATGTCGGTGAGGCCGGTGGACCGACGCGCGGTGCCGATCGGGCCTTCGCACAGGGCACCGAGAGTGGCGCCGGGCGTGCCCTCGGGGGTGAGGGTGAGGTCGATGCGGGTGCGGTGGCGGCCCGGTCGGCCGGTGATGAGTACGGCCGCATGGCCTACCCCTGGCAGGGCACCGGCTTCGTTCGCGATCGCTTCGCTGAGTGCGCGGTCGCGCAGTTCGACGCCCTCCTGCGGGGGTGTGCCGCCGACGGGTAGTGAGCCGGAGCGGTGTCGGCTCAGCTGGGCGAGCAGCCACCACAGGGCGAGCAGGGCGGTGAGGACGAGGGCGGCGATGACCGCGGGCCACCACCACCAGCCCTGGCTGCTCCAGCGTGCCCGGTCGGCGGAGCCGAGCAGGACGTCGGCCGGGGTGGGCAGGGGCCAGCCGGCGGGCGGGGCCACATCGTGCCGCCGGTAGAGGTCGAGTCCGGCGAAGAGGATGAGCAGTCCGCCGCCGAGGAGGACCAGTCCGACGAGGGCCAGCAGAGTGCGGTTGAGTGCGGATCGCGGCGTCATGGCGGGCTCCGGTGCTGCGGGTCTTGCGTCAGCGGGTGCGTCGCCGCGTCCGTACGGCGATGCGGGGAGGACGGGCGAGGGCCAGCCGGTCGCGCTCCTCGTCGAGGACGGCGGTGAGGTCGTCCTTCACCTGTCGGGGCTCGCGGAAGCGGACGTCCGCGCGGGCTTTGATGCGGTGGCGGCGCACCAGGACGTGCGCCGCGCCGACTCCGGGGACCCGCATGGCGGCGTCGCGCAGCAGGACGGCGGCGCCGTCGCGGTCTACGAAGGCCCGCAATCGCGGGCAGCCGGCGGGTGAGCGCAGGGGCAGCCAGCGTCGCTGACCGGGGGTGAGGGCCAGGACGATCAGCCAGACGCCGACGGCGGCGGCCACGGCGGCCCCCGTCAGCATCCACACGTCGTCCACCGGGCGGGTCGCCAGTTCGTCGGCCAGGTGCCGTCGCCAGGCCGCGGCCGGACGTCCCGCCCGTACGGCGACGACGTCGGCGAGCGTCGCGACCGCGGCCACGAGGATCACCGCGGCGACCAGCGCCGCCGTGACGCTGCGCGCCGACCACTTGCGACGGCTTCGGTGCCCTCCTTCGCGCTCACCGGCTGTGAGGTCCGAGGTGGACACGTCGCGTTCGGGAGGATCGGGCTCCTTCGTCAGCGGCACTGCGGCACGGTGCGCGGACGACGCGGAGCCGCGGCCCGGGGGACGTGGACCAGATGTCATCACGATCGCCCTTCCTGCACGGCGTGCCCGGTGACCCGGGCCGCCCGGCCGCTCACCGGACCCGCCCCCGGCTCGAGTCGGTGGCGGTCACCAGCCGCCGGACGGTGAGGAGGACCTCTCCCACGCGCAGCCCGGTCAGCTGGGCGACCCGTTCGGCGACGTCCCGCTGGATCCGCTCGCAGACACGGGGGATGTCGGTGGGGTAGGGCAGGTCCATGGTCAGATGCAGGCGCACCGATCCGGTACGGACGGCGGCGGAGGCCTGGGGTGCCGCAGGTCCGCCCCGATCGGGCGGTACGGCGGCGCGCCGCGCCTGCGCCGCGCGCGCGGCCTGCGCGGCGATACGGGCGACCACCCTGTCCGGGATGACGGTGGCGCCCCGCTCGGCCGGGGGCGGCAGCCCGGCGGCCGGCGCCGGCGGGCCCGACCCCTCACCGGGGGAACCGGGCTGGGTCTTCACCGCTGCCTCCGTGTCCGGAGGTCCAGGTCGCCCTGTACGACGAGGCCGACGATCAGCCCCGCCGCGCCCAGGACCAGCACCAGCAGAAACGCCCAGAAGCCGCCGAAGTAGCCGGCGAAGCCGAGGGCCATACCGGCCGCGAGTCCCGTTGTTGCTGTGTTCATCTTGCACTCACCCGTCTCGCGAGTGTCCCTCCCGACGTGATCATCCGCTCGTGCCCGAGGACACGGCGGTGCTCCCGGCAGCGGTCACCTCACGCGGCCCTCGTCCGGTCCGGTCTGTTCCTCCTCGTCGTCGGGCAGGTGGACGTCGTCGACGGCGATGTTCACCTCGACGACCTCCAGGCCCGTCATCCGCTCCACGGCGCTGATGACGTTGGTGCGTACGCCGCCCGCGACGTCGACGATGGAGACGCCGTACTCGACGACGACGTCCAGGTCCACCGCGGCCTGCCGTTCCCCGACCTCGACCTTGACGCCGCGGGTGACCGCTCCGCCTCCGCCGGGGACGCGTTCCCGCATGGCTCCGAAGGCGCGGGCCATGCCCGCGCCCAGGCTGTGGATGCCTGGTACCTCGCGGGCGGCCATGCCCGCGATCTTGGCCACCACGCCGTCCGCGATGGTGGTCCTGCCCCGTGTCTCGGCCGGAGCCCCGGCCCCGGTGCGGCCCTTGAGCGCGCTCACGCCTGTTTCGGGCCGGCTGCCCCCGCCGACGTTGGTGATGTTGTCCGTCATGGCGGTCGCCTCGATCGGTCGGCCGGACACCGGAATGATGCCCGTCGAAAGTTGGACATATCGAGCGGTGGAGTCCTCACGTGCCCTGGTGTGTGACGTGCGTCACATTTCTTTTCGGGGGTACACGGTCGTTCCGAGCTTGCGTGGGAGCGCCATGATCGAACGCACTGCTTCCCCACGACTGGGGTGCGACCTGCCCGACCGTCTGCTGGCGGTGCGGGCGGCCGAGGGAGACGAGGACTCCTTCGCCGTTCTCGTCCAGCGGCACAGCCGGTCCCTCCTGACCCTGGCCCGTTGCATGCTGGGCAACCTCCAGGACGCAGAAGAGGCCGTCCAGGACGCCTTCGTCAGCGCCTGGCGCCACCTGCCGGAATACCGCCACAGGGCGGAGTTCCGCACCTGGATGTACCGGATCACCGTCAACCGCTGCCAGACCATGTGCCACCGCCGGCCGCCGCCCCTCCCCCTGGACACCGTCGCCGAACCCGCGGAGAGCGACGCGTGGAGCCAGCCCGCCCGGACCGCCGAGCAGGACGCGGCCACGGCCGCCCTGTCCCGCGCACTCGCCGAGCTGGACGCCGGACAGCGGGTCTGCTGGATCCTGAGGGAGGTGCAGGGCCTGCCCTACAAGGAGATAGCGCACGTGACGCGTACCGGCGAGCAGACGGTACGCGGCAGACTGTTCAGGGCACGCCGATCCCTGCAGGAGGCGATGGGCCCATGGCGCTAGACGACCCGCACACGCGGCCTCCCGAACCGCCCGGAGCCGATGGGCCCCGCAACGGCTGGGCCGCCGCCGACGTGCCCCCGATCGCAGGCGATGAGGTACTGCCCTGCGGCCGCCTGCTCAGCCGGGTCTGGGAACAGGCGCGGGACGCACCACCGGCCGCGGACCCGCACCCGGTGTCCTGTCCATACTGCCTAGAGGCGGTTGAGGGACTGGCCACGGTGAACGCGGCCGCCCGGACGCTGCGCGACGAGGACCCTCCGGGCCTGCACGCACTCGCGGACCGGGTCATGGACGTCGTCAGGGCAGAGGTCCGGTTCGGGCGGCTGCTGCCCCTGGCCGACCCCGACCGGGACCTGCGGATCGCCGAGAGCGCCGCGGCGAAGGTGCTGAGGCGGGCCGCGGACACGGTCCCCGGTGCCAGGGCCGCGACCTGCCGGCTCGTACCCGAGGGCAACGGCACCGACGTGCGGGTGACCATGACCCTGGCCGCCGCCCTCGACCGCCCGCTGCCCGACCGGGTCCACCAGGTACGCCGATCGGTCCTCCACTCGGCCGGACAGGACCTGGGGCTCACGGTGACAGCCGTCGACATCACCGTGGCCGACGTACTGGAACCGGGACCGACCCTCGGTCCCCGCCTCCCGACGGGCGGTGGCGCATGATGACCGCCGCCGGCACCACCGCGCTCCCCGGCGTCGCGGCCGAGGCAGCCCTCGCGGTTCCTGGCGTGGCCGCCCTGCAACCCCGCCTCGCCCGGCGCCTCGCGGCAGCCGCCGCGCCCACCCGGGCGGACACCACGCCGCCCGAGGCCGGCGTACGCGCCGACCGGGCGCCGGACGGTTCCGGATGGCACATCGAGGTGCGCTGCGTCCTGACGGAGGGTCGGCGGGCGCTGGACATCGCCCGAATCGTCCACGACCGGGTGACAGACGCCCTCGTCACCCACCTCGCCACCCACGCTGCCGCGGAGCCGGTCACCGTCGCGGTCACGGTGACCGGTATCGCCGCCTGGCGCGACGCGGCGTGAGCGGCCGCGCGGGCACAGGCCCGCGAACCGTCGCTTCTTCGTGCTCCCGTTCAACCCATCGCTCCGCATCGGTCCGCCAGGCCCCGACGAGGAGTACCTGGTGATTGCCATGAGCATTCCGTACACCAGCGATGAGCGTCGCGTCGTCGCTGGTGCGGCCGCCCCGTTGCTGCTTCAGAGCGTGAGAGAGGGCGCGCACCACCGTTGCTGATCCGCAACCACCAGCTCGTGCGGCAACTGACAGGCCCGACCACCGTGCCGGTCGGCTTCGGCGGTGAGGAACCCCGGATCGCGGCATGTCATGCGGGCTGTTTTCGTTGGTCTGCTGCGGACGGCATTGTCGGCCCGCTGACGAGGCACGAGGGGGCCGTCCGGGGCGGTCGACGCTCGGAATAGGGCCCCTAGTGTCCGCTGCCCCGGTCGGAGAGGGGGGAGATCGACTGCACTCCGGCGGCTCTCACCGTTGGGCACTTGGAAGGCCGCCTGACCCGCCTGGTGGAGCGCCACGCTCCACAGTCGCTCGGACGGTGGGCATCGGTCCGGACACCGCCGTCACTTTGCTGATCACGGTGGGGGGCACCCCGGAACCGCTGGGCAGTGAGGCGTCCTTCGCGGCGCTGTGCAGGGTCAGCCCGGTCGAGCCTGGCGGAGTCAGTCCCATCGAGTACTCCTCCGGCCGTCGGAGCACGCGACGGCTCAACTACGGCGGCGACCGGCAGGCCAACGCCGCCCTGCACCGCATCGTGTTCACCCGGCTGCGTCACGATCCGCGCACCCAGGCGTACTACGAACGCCGCACGCAGGAGGGCAAGACCCGACGCGAGATCATCCGATGCCTCAAGCGATATGCAGCCCGCGAGGTCTTCAACCTGGTCAGAACGGTACCCGGCGTTCCCCCGTTATATGGGCGTCCGTGAGACGTGAGAGGGTCTGACGCGTGAGTGAGACACCCCCGAACACCCTGCAATACCGCTTTGACGGGCCAGAAGACGCTCCGGTCCTGATCTTGGGTCCCTCACTGGGTACCACATGGCACATGTGGGACCGGCAGGTCCCCGAGCTGGCCCGGCAATGGCGGATCTTCCGGTTCGACCTGCCCGGGCACGGCGGCGCCCCCGCGCACCCGGCGGGGTCCGTCTCCGAGCTGACCGCGCGGCTGCTGGCCACGCTGGACGGGCTCGGGGTGCACCGCTTCGGCTACGCGGGCTGTGCGCTCAGCGGTGCCGTCGGCATCGAGCTGGCGCTGCGCCACCCGGAGCGGCTGGCCTCGCTCGCGCTGGTCGCCGCCTCGCCGCGGTTCGGCACGGCCGACGAGTTCCGGCAGCGCGGGGTGATCGTACGGACCAACGGGCTCGACCCGATCGCCCGTACCTCGCCCGACCGCTGGTTCACCGGCGGATTCGCCGCCGCCCAGCCCGCGATCACCGAGTGGGCCGTGCAGATGGTCCGCACCACCGACCCCGGCTGCTACATCGCCGCCTGCGAGGCCCTCGCCGGGTTCGACGTGCGGCCCGAACTGGGCCGCGTCGGTGTGCCGACCCTCGTCCTGGTCGGCTCCGACGACCAGGTCACCGGCCCGGCCGAGGCCCGTACCCTCGTCGCCGGCATCCCCGACGCCCGCCTCGCGGTCGTCCCCGGCGCCTCCCACCTGGTCCCCGTCGAGCAGCCCGCGGCCGTCACCGACCTGCTGGTCAGACACTTCTCCACCGCCTGGCAGCCCGCCAACGAGCCCGCCACCGGCCATACGGCCCTCCCGGCGGTCGCTCCCCAGCCGGTCCTGGTCGTGCCGCCGCAGGCCCGGCCCATCGCCGAGATCGCCCCGGCCGTCGTCGTAGCGCAGCAGCTGCCCGGGCGGCCCGACCCCTACGACGCGGGTCTCAAGGCCCGCCGGGAGGTCCTCGGCGACGCGCACGTGGACCGCGCGCTCGCCCAGGCCGACGACTTCTCCGGGGACTTCCAGGAGTTCGTCACCCGCTACGCCTGGGGCGAGATCTGGGACCGCCCCGGCCTCGACCGCCGCACCCGCAGCTGCGTCACGCTCACCGCACTGGTCGCCGGCGGCCATCTGGAGGACCTCGCCGTCCACACCCGGGCGGCCCTGCGCAACGGACTGACCCCCGGCGAGATCAAGGAAGTGCTGCTCCAGGCGGCCGTCTACTGCGGCCTGCCGGCGGCGAACAGCGCCTTCCGGGTGGCCCAGCAGGTCATCCGCGAGGAGACCACGCCCGAGGGGTGACCCGGCCGCGCTCCACGCCGGCAGGCAGGATGGAAGCCATGAAGCTCACGAAGATGTCCCACGCCTGCGTCCGGCTCGAGAAGGACGGGCGGACGCTCGTCATCGATCCCGGCGGCTTCAGCGAGCAGGACGCCGCCGCCGGCGCGGACGCCGTCCTGGTCACCCACGAGCACCCGGACCACTTCGACGAGGGGCGGCTGCGGACCGCGCTGGAGGCGAACCCCGCGGCCGGGATCTGGACGCTGAAGTCGGTCGCCGACCAGCTCGCCGCGGCCTTCCCCGGCCGGGTGCACACCGTCGGCCACGGCGACACCTTCACCGCCGCGGGCTTCGACGTGCAGGTCCACGGCGAACTGCACGCGGTGATCCACCCGGACATCCCGCGCATCACCAACGTCGGCTACCTCGTCGACGGCGGCAAGGTCTTCCACCCCGGCGACGCCCTCACCGTCCCCGGTCCGCCGGTCGAGACCCTGATGCTCCCGGTCATGGCCCCCTGGAACAAGATCTCCGAGGTCATCGACTACGTCCGCGAGGTGCGCCCGCAGCGCGCCTACGACATCCACGACGCCCTGCTCAGCGACCTCGCCCGCCCGATCTACGACCGCCAGATCGGCGCCCTGGGCGGCGCCGAGCACCTGCGGCTCGCGCCGGGGTCGTCCGCCCAGGTCTGACCGCCCCGGGAGGCCGGGCGGGCCGCGTTGTCGGACCCGCCGGGTAGGTTGTGAGACATGCGCATCGCGACCTGGAACGTGAACTCGATCACCGCCCGCCTCCCGAGGCTGCTGGCCTGGCTGGAGAGCAGCGGCACCGACGTGCTCTGCCTCCAGGAAGCCAAGATCGCCGAGGAGCAGTTCCCGTTCGACCAGCTGCGCGAGCTGGGCTACGAGGCGGCGGTCCACGCCACCGGCCGGTGGAACGGCGTGGCGGTGCTCTCCCGCGTCGGCCTCGAGGACGTCGTCAAGGGCCTGCCCGGCGACCCCGGCTACGACGGCGCGGTGGAGCCCCGGGCCGTCGCCGCGACCTGCGGCCCGGTCCGCGTCTGGTCGGTGTACGTGCCCAACGGCCGCGAGGTGGACCACCCGCACTACGCCTACAAGCTCCAGTGGTTCGAGGCCCTCAAGGCCACCGTCGCCGGCGACGCGGGCGGCAGCCGCCCGTTCGCGGTGCTCGGCGACTACAACGTGGCGCCGACCGACGACGACGTCTTCGACGTGGCCGCCTTCGAGGGCAGCACCCACGTCACCCCCGCCGAGCGCGCCGCCCTGGCCTCCCTGCGCGAGGCGGGCCTGTCCGACGTCGTCCCGCGCCCGCTGAAGTACGACCACCCCTTCACCTACTGGGACTACCGCCAGCTCTGCTTCCCCAAGAACCGCGGCATGCGCATCGACCTGGTGTACGGCAACGCGCCGTTCGCGAACGCGGTCAAGGACGCCTACGTGGACCGCGAGGAGCGCAAGGGCAAGGGCGCCTCCGACCACGCGCCCGTCGTGGTCGACCTGGACGTGTAGCCGGACGTGCGGCACATGCTGCACGTGGGGGACGTGCAGGTCGTGCAGGACGTGTAGAGGACACGACACCACCGCCCGGGCTGTGGTGCGTACGGCGGCGCGAATGCCACGCTGGGTGCATGAACATCCCTTTCCTGGGCCACCGGCACCCCAAGACCGGGGAGGCGGTGCTCCCCACCGATCCCGAGGGCGTCGCCGACCTCCTCTCCGAGTGCGAGCTGCTGCGCTCCCAGGCGGAGCGGGCGGGGGTCGGGCTCGACGACTCCCCGGGTTCGCTGGAGGCGCTCGACCAGGTGCTGCCGCGCTGGCGCGACGACGAGGAGACCCTGACCTGGCTGGGCAACGACGCCGGCTTCTACCTGGGCACGGTGATCGTGCGCACCGTGCCCGGAGCGGCCTGGGACGTCCGGGCCGCCGGGCCGGTCGTACGCCTGGCGTCCGGCCGTGAGTTCGACGTCCTCGCGTCCGGCCACGAGTGGGCCACGAGCGGGGTGCCGGAGCTCTCGCAACTCTACGCGGAGGTCGCCGAGTCCTAGGCAGGGCCAGTCCGTTGAGTCCCCGGTCACCGGGCGGCGACCCCGGTCGGCTGTCCGGCCGGCGGTCGTCGCATAGGATGTGCCCTTCGTGGGGTGGCGGTTCACCGAGCCAGACCCGGCCGGCGGCAGCCGGCGATCACTGCTCGCGCAGCGGTACGGACACGTATGACGGGTCGTCCGCCGGTGAGGAGAAGGTCAGCTGCGCGCCGGACGGGTTGTGCTCGATGTAGAGCGGGTCCACCGTGTCCACGACCAGGGCGAGACGGTGCCCGGCCGGGACGTCGTAGGCGGTGGAGAACAGATCAAGGTCCACGCCGAACGACTGGCCGGGCGTCCGTCCGTGCCAGGTGTACGGGGCGTGGGTGACGAGCTTGCCGAGGCCGAGCGGCCCCACGTCGTACAGGTAGGCGACGAGGGTGCCGCTCTCCTTGGTCGGGGTGAGCGTGGTGTGCAAGCTCGCGGTGCCCCGCACCTGTTGGGCGGACGCGTACTTCTCCGACTGCCACACCGCGGCCCAGCGGCGGGGGAGCAGCGGGATCGAGGCGACGGGCGGCAGCTGGGCCACCTGGTCGAGGATGCTGGAGAGGAAGATCACCCCGCCGTCCGCGCCCGAGTCGACGTTCGCGTGGAGGGTGGTGGAGCCCGCGAGGGCGATCTTCCGGCGGGTGGCGGCCACCGACTTCCAGTCCGGGTAGCCCTCGTAGCCGCCCGTCGTACGGGACTTGAGCTGGACCGGCTGCTCGCGGTCGATGCCGTTGTCCGCGCCCTTGAGATAGTGGTCGAACCAGCGCCCGGTGTCCGTCCACACGTCGTTGGGCAGCCCGAACAGGCCCGTCAGTTCGGCGGTCGCGTGGTCGCCGGGGCGGAGTTCCAGTCGCTTGGGGCCGGTCAGCTTCTGGTAGAAGTCCGCGTACTGGTTGGCCGGGAAGATGGTGTCGCCCCAGGCGTTGGCGAGCATGACGGCCGCGCCGTTCTTGTTCAACTGGTCGACGTAGGTTCCGGGGGAACGTTTCTTTCCCCAGGCCACCAGTTCGGGCTCCTTGGCCAGGTTCGAGGCGTAGAAGTCGTCGAAGACCTGGCGCAGTTCGGGACTCTCCCGGCCGGTGACGGTGGCCGTGCCGTCCAGCAGGGCGGCGGCCTGGACGTGCTGGGTGCGGCCGGAGTAGATGGAACCGATCAGGTCGGCCCAGCCGCTCAGCGCGGCGACGGCCTTGATCCGCTTGTCGTGGGCGGCGGCCAGCAGGCTGATGCCCGCGCCGTAGGAGACCCCCGCCATCCCCACGTGCTGCGGGTCCGCCGGGGTGTTGGCGAGCGCCCAGTCGATCACCTTGGAGGCGTCGGCCGTGTCGGGCGGCCCCGCCACTTCTATCTCGCCGCCGGACTGCCAGAATCCGCGCACGTTGTAGGTGAGCACGACATAGCCGGAGTCGGCGAGCTTCTGGGCCTGGGCGAGATACTCGGCCTGGGGCAGGCTCCAGCTCGTGGGCAGCACGATCAGCGGGTAGCGGCGGGTGCTGTCGGCCCCCGCGGGCGTCACGACGTTCGCCTTGAGCACCGTACCGCCGTCGCCGGTGATGTCGACGAAACGGACGCCGTTCTGCGCCGCCAGGGCGGTCGGGGCGAGCCCGAGAACGCCACCGGCGATCAGTGTCGCGGATACGGCGCCCACGGCGGTCGTACGCAGGGCCTGGCGATGGGTGCCCACGGGCCACTCCTCACTCGTGTCAGTGCAAAGTGACCAGACGGTAACCGGAACGCCTTACTCTAGGTAACCCGTGGGTAAGTTACGTGCCAGTAACGATTGTTGTCCTGTGAACGAATTCAGGAGGCACGGTGTGAGGCGCGCGTGGGGGAGGGCTCCGGGTCCGGCAGCGGCGCCTGTGCCGCCCGCGTCACGTCCGCGACCAGCTCCACCACATCGGGGCCGTACGCCTGCGAGTTGACGACCTTCAGCAGCAGGACGAAGGAGTTGCCGCCGTGCTTGCGGGCCAGCCGTTCGTGGTTGCGGGCGAGGTACCGGGTCGCCGCCTGGTTGGTGATCGCCCGCTGCCCGCAGAACAGGAACACCGGCCGCGCCTCGCGCCGCTCGCCCGCGGTGATCCGGGCCAGCAGGACGTACTCCGTGACGCCCGGCTCCATGCGGTAGCGCTCGCCGCCGATCTGGAAGGCGCCGCGGTCCGGGCCCGGTTCCGGATCCACGTTGACGCGTACGCCGGGCAGCATCGCCGACATGTGGGCCAGCATGCGCCGGTTCGAGCCGGGACCGCCCACGCAGAACTCGGTGCGCTCGCCGAAGCCCTGCCGGACGGAGTCCTGGGTCACCACCTGCAGATTCGCACCGCAGTCCTTGATCAGCGCGGCGAGTTCCAGGAGGGCGAACACGTCGAAGCGGTGGACCGCGGGCTCGGACGTGGCGGGGTCGCGGTTGACGATGAGCAACGTCTCGGAGTTCTCCGGGAGCCCGAAGAAGGCCTGCTTGCGGCGGAGCTTCCGCTTCCACAGGTACGTGCGGGCGATCCAGCCCAGCCCGGCGCTGATGCCGGCCGCCACCACGCCCAGTACGATATTGCGCACGTCGTCGTTCATGGCCGCGCATGGTAGCGGGTCCGGCGCACCCGTGTTCGAGACGTTCTCGATGCGTTCCTGACGTGATCATGACGATGCACTAAGCTGCCCGGACGGTCCCTCGGCTGGAGGTGCGGATGCGTCGCCCTGTCGCACGGAAACTGTCGGTCCTGGCGGTCTCGGCCGCCGTGGTGTCGGTGGGGGCGGCAGCGCCACCCTCCGCCGCCGGCGCCGTCCCACGGAAGGTCCCGGTCGCCGTCGGGTACGGCGGTGCCGTCGCCAGCGTCGACGCGGACGCCTCCGCCGCCGGCATCGAGGTGCTGAGGAAGGGCGGCAACGCCGTGGACGCCGCCGTCGCCACGGCCGCCGCGCTCGGCGTCACCGAGCCCTACTCCTCCGGCATCGGCGGAGGCGGCTACTTCGTCTACTACGACGCCAAGTCCCGTACGGTGCATACGATCGACGGCCGGGAGACCGCGCCGCTGACCGCCGACTCCGGCCTCTTCCTGGAGAACGGCAAGCCCCTCGCCTTCGCCGACGCCGTCAGCAGCGGCCTGAGCGTCGGCACACCCGGCACGCCCGCCACCTGGCAGACGGCGCTCGACAAGTGGGGCAGCCAAGGACTCGGCACGGTCCTGGGGCCCGCCGAACGGATCGCCCGCGACGGCTTCACCGTCGACGACACCTTCCGCTCCCAGACGGCGGCCAACGAGACCCGCTTCCGCTACTTCCCGGACACCGCCAAGCTGTTCCTGCCGAACGGGCAGCTCCCGGTCGTCGGCTCCACCTTCAAGAACCCCGACCTGGCCCGCACCTACGAGGAGTTGGCGAGAAAGGGCGTCGGCGCGGTCTACCGCGGCGACCTCGGCAAGGACGTCCTGTCCACCGTCAACAACCCGCCGGTCGACAGGAGTTCCGGCTGGAACGCCCGCCCCGGCAAGCTGTCCGCGAAGGACCTCGCGGCCTACCGCGCGAAGCTCCAGGCGCCCTCGGAGACCTCGTACCGCGGGCGGAAGGTGTATTCCATCGCCCCCTCCTCCTCGGGCGGCACCACGGTCGGCGAGGCCCTCAACATCCTGGAGAACACCGACCTGTCCAAGGCCGGTGACGTCCAGTACCTGCACCACTTCATCGAGGCGAGCCGTATCGCGTTCGCCGACCGCGGGCGCTGGGTCGGCGACCCCGCCTTCGAGGACGTACCGACCAAGCAGCTGCTCTCGCAGAAGTACGCCGACTCGCGCGCCTGCCTGATCCAGGACGACTCGGTCCTCACCAGCCCGGTCGCCCCCGGCGACCCGCGCCACCCCGCCGCCTGCGCCGCCGGCGGCACGGCCGCCCCGACGACGTACGAGGGCGAGAACACCACCCACCTCACCGTCGCCGACAAGTGGGGCAACGTCGTCTCCTACACGCTCACCATCGAGCAGACCGGCGGCAGCGCCATCACCGTGCCCGGCCGCGGATTCCTGCTCAACAACGAGCTGACCGACTTCTCCTTCGCCCCGGCCAACCCGGCCGTGCACGACCCGAACCTGCCGGGCCCAGGCAAGCGGCCGCGGTCGTCGATCTCACCGACCATCGTGCTCGACCGGCACGACAGGCCGGTGGTGGCGCTGGGCTCGCCCGGCGGCGCCACCATCATCACCACCGTGCTGCAGACCCTGACCGGGTTCCTCGACCGGCACCTGCCCCTGGTCGACGCCATCGCCGCACCCCGCGCCAGCCAGCGCAACGCGGCCAAGACCGAACTCGAACCCGGCCTCTACAACAGCGAGTTGCGCGGCAAGCTGGAGGCCATCGGGCACTCCTTCTCGCTCAACCCCGAGATCGGCGCCGCGACCGGCGTGCAGCGGCTCGGCAACGGCGAATGGCTGGCCGCCGCCGAGAAGGTACGCCGCGGCGGCGGCTCGGCGATGGTGGTGAACCCGGCACGCTGAGCGCGCCGGGCCCACCACAGGCTCACCACTCCGGGACGGGCGGCTTCTGGGCCGGATCCTCCGCCGGATCCTCCGTGCGGAACACCAGCCGCCCGTCCGCCACATCCACCGTCACCCGGCTGCCGTCCCCGAGCCGGCCGTCGAGCAGCAGCCGGGAGAACTGGTTGTCGACCTCGCGCTGGATGGTGCGGCGCAGCGGACGGGCGCCGTACTCCGGCTCGTAGCCGCGTTCGGCGAGCCAGTTCACGGCCGCGTCGGCGAACTCCACCGTGACGCCCTGCGCGTGCAGCATCCGGCGGGTCCGCTCCAGCAGCAGATCGGTGATCCGCCGCAGCTGCTCGACGGTGAGCTGACGGAAGACGACGATCTCGTCGATGCGGTTCAGGAACTCCGGCCGGAAGTGCTCGCGCAGCGGCCTGAGGATCTGCTCCCGCCGTGCCTCCTCGTCGGCCTCGGCGCCGCCCGGCCCGAAGCCGATGCCGGCGCCGCGCCGGTTGATCACCTCGGAGCCGAGGTTGCTGGTCATCACGATGACCGTGTGGGTGAAGTCGACGGTGCGGCCCTGCGAGTCGGTCAGCCGCCCGTCGTCCAGCACCTGGAGCAGGATGTTGAAGACATCCGGATGCGCCTTCTCCACCTCGTCCAGGAGCAGCAGCGAGTACGGGTGCCTGCGCACCACCTCGGTGAGCTGGCCGGCCTCCTCGTGGCCGACGTACCCGGGCGGGGCACCGACCAGCCGGGAGACGGTGTGCCGCTCCTGGTACTCGCTCATGTCCAGGCGGACCATCCGGTCCTCGCTGCCGAACAGCGCCTCCGCCAGCGCCCGGGCCAGCTCGGTCTTGCCGACACCGGTCGGGCCCAGGAACAGGAAGCTGCCGATCGGCCGGTCGGGGCTCGCCAGCCCGGCACGCGAGCGCATCACCGCCTCGGCGACCACCGCGACCGCCTCGTCCTGGCCGACCACCCGCTGGTGCAGGTGCTGCTCCAGGCCCAGCAGCCGCTCCTTCTCCTCCTGCGTGAGCCGGCTGACCGGGATGCCGGTCAGCCGGGACACCACCTCGGCGATGGCCTCGGTCGTCACCTCGAGGTCCTGGCCCTCGTCGGCCCGGTCCTCGCCGGTGGTCTGAGCGATCCGCTGCTTCAGCCCGGTGATGCGGTCCCGGAGCTGGGTCGCCTGCTCGTACTGCTCGTCGGCGACCGCCTGGTCCTTGTCCCGGGTCAGCTGCTCGACCTCGCGCTCCATGGCGCGTACGTCCGTGCCCTTCGTCCGGGCGCCCAGCCGCACCCGTGCCCCCGCCTGGTCGATCAGGTCGATCGCCTTGTCCGGCAGGCGGCGGTCGGCGAGGTAGCGGTCGGACAGCTCCACGGCGGCCACCAGCGCCTCGTCGGTGTAGCGGACCTGGTGGTGGGCCTCGTACCGGTCGTGGAGCCCGCGCAGGATCTCGACGGCGTCGGCGACGGTCGGCTCGGGCACCAGGATCGGCTGGAAGCGGCGGGCCAGCGCCGCGTCCTTCTCGATCCGCCGGAACTCCTCCAGCGTGGTCGCGCCGACGATGTGCAGCTCGCCGCGGGCCAGTGCGGGCTTGAGGATGTTGGCCGCGTCCATCGCCCCGCCCTCGCCGCCACCGCCCGCGCCGACGACGGTGTGCAGTTCGTCGATGAAGACGATCAGGCGGTCGGAGTGGGCGCGGATCTCGCCGACGATGTTGTTCAGCCGTTCCTCGAAGTCGCCGCGGAAGCGGGTGCCCGCGACCACCCCGGTCAGGTCCAGGGCGACCACGCGGCGCCCGAGGAGGACGTCGGGCACGTCCCCGTCGGCGATCCGCTGGGCCAGGCCCTCCACGATCGCGGTCTTGCCGACGCCCGCGTCACCGATCAGGACCGGGTTGTTCTTGCCGCGCCGGGAGAGCACCTCGATGGTCTGCTCGATCTCGTCGTCCCGCCCGATCACCGGGTCGATGCCGCTCTGCCGGGCCAGGTCGGTCAGGTCGCGGCTGTACTTGTCCAGCGTCGGCGTCGACGTGGGGCGCTGCCGCTCGGCGGTCCGCGTCCGGTCGGCCTCGGAAGCCTCGGGCGGTAGGCCGGAGGACGCGTAGCGGGCCGCGTGCAGGATGTGCCCCGCGGCCGAGTCCGGGTTCGCGGCCAGCGCGCTCAGCACATGCTCGGGGCCGATGTATCCGGCGCCGCGCGAGCGGGCCAGGTCGTGCGCGTCCAGCAGGGCGCGCTTGGCCGCCGGGGTCAGGGACAGCGTCGTCGGCGGCGGTGCCTCGCCCGGCGGATGCTGGACCGGCCCGGACCGCTCGTCGATCTCCGTCGCGAGCGAGTCCGGGTTCGCCCCGGCCCGGCTGAGCAGACTCCGGGTGGGTTCGGCGGCGAGCGCCGCGCGCAGCAGGTGCTGCGTGTCCAGGTCCCGGCTGCCGTGCTCGGCGGCGTACTGGGCGGCGCCTCTCACCAGTTCCCTGGCCGGCTGGCTCAGCAGCCGGCCGAGGTCGATGTGGCGGGGTCCGGATTGGGGGCCGGCTCCGCCGAAGAAGCGGGCGAGGAAGTCGCCGAAGGGGTCGCCCTCCGGGCCGATGAAGCCGCTGGTCATCGTTTCCGTTTCCTTCGCTGACGTTTGGCTCCCGCCGGGTAACCGGGAAGGGGTGCGCTCATGCCACGATGGCACGTTCTGTTTCTCGGGGCATGTCCGGAGCGCCTACGGTATGGGTGCTTCGTGTCGTTTCGCGGGTGCGGGCGAGTGGGGGCTTGTCGCGCCCACGCGGCGGAGCCGCATATCGATACAGCCCCGCGCCCCTTCAGGTGGGCTCGCGTGCCGTCAGGATCCTGGGGCCGCCATCCGTGATCGCCACCGTGTGTTCCGCGTGGGCCGCTCGGGATCCGTCGGTCGTGCGGAGTGTCCAGCCGTCCGGGGCCTCGTAGTAGCCGTCGGTGCCGCCGGCGATGAGCATCGGCTCGATCGCCAGGGCCATGCCGTGGCGGAGGCGGAGGCCCCGGCCGGGGCGGCCCTCGTTGGGGACCGGTGGGTCCTCGTGCATGTGGCGGCCGATGCCGTGGCCGCCGAAACCGTCCGGGATGCCGTATCCCGCGGCCCGGCACACCGTGCCGACAGCGTGGGCGATGTCGCCGATGCGGTTGCCGACGACCGCCGCCTCGATGCCGGCCGCCAGGGCCCGCTCGGCCGTCTCGATCAGCCGTACGTCGGCCGGGCGGGCCCGTCCCACGGTGAAGCTGATCGCCGAGTCGCCGGCCCATCCGTCCAGTTGGGCGCCGCAGTCGATGGAGACCAGGTCGCCGTCGCGCAGCCGGTACCGGTCCGGGATTCCGTGCACGATCGCGTCGTTGACCGAGGCGCAGATCACCGCGGGGAACGGGGTCGGGGCGAAGGAGGGGCGGTAGCCGAGGAACGGTGAGGAGGCACCCGCCTCGCGCAGCACCTCCCGGGCCACCTCGTCCAGTTCCAGCAGGCTGACGCCGACGGTCGCGGCCTCCCGTACGGCCGTGAGGGCCCGCCCCACTACCCGGCCCGCCGCGTGCATCGCTTCGATCGACGTGTCCGTCTTCAGTTCCACCATGCCAATTACTATACCGGTATTAGAATGACGGCATGGTGCGTACCCCTCTCACCCCCGAGGAGCGCGAGCGCGGCGAGCGGCTCGGGCGGTTGCTGCGTGACGCGCGTGGCGCGCGGAGCATGACGGATGTCGCCGCCGAGGCGGGCATCTCGGCCGAGACCCTCCGCAAGATCGAGACGGGCCGCGCTCCCACTCCGGCGTTCTTCACGGTGGCCGCGCTGGCCCGGGCGCTCGGCCTGTCCATGGACGAGGTGGCCGAGCGGTGCGAGCTCGCCGGTGCGCCGGTCAAGAACGCGTAATGGGCGGCTCGCGCATCTTCTCCGAAAACTGGCCGTAGCAGCGCTGTAACACAACTGGTGTTGCCTACGGAACCGGAGTGCTCCTCTCTGGCGGGAGTTGGGCGATGGCTGTGGATCAACTCCCTGGTCGGGTAAGGGAGTTCGCGGACTACCTGGACGGTCTGCTGGCGCGCCTGGATCAGGGCGGCGGCTGGTGCGGGGTGTTCTGGCAACGCGACCCCGAAGGCATGCGGGCCTGCCTCGGCGGGCGTGAGGTGCCGCCGTGGGACGTGGTGGACGCGCTCCTGCACGACCTCGCGGTGACGTACGGCGCCCCGGCCGCGGAGGCCGAGACGGAACGGGCCCGGATCCTGCACGTGGCCGCCCTCGACGCATACGACTCCCTGCCGGGCGCCCGGGCGGAACTGGGCGACCGGCTCGACGTGATGCTGCGCGAGCAGCGGTACGCCGCCGAACGGCAGGCCGAACTGAACCGGCTGCTCGCCGCGGCCACCACGCCTCAGGAGGCCGACGCCCTCCGCCTCGACCTCGCCTGGGCCCGCGACGACCACGAACGCGCCACCGCGCGGTGCGCGGAACTCCGTTCTCGTACGGCCGGCCTGGACCGGCGCACGGCACACGGCATCCTGGCCGTCCGGCCGGGCGCGGACGGGGACGTGCTCCACGTCGGGGACGGGGTTACGAGGGGCGGCGGCGAGGCGGCCCCGGCCGAGGCGAAAGGCCCGCATCGCGAGTCGTCGGCACGGTCCGCGGCGGGGGACCTCCGGTCGTCCCGCACGCCTGGTTCCCCGGGCGGCGCCCTGCGGACCACCACCCCTGACACCACCTCCGACACCACCTCCGACACCACCTCCGACACCCCCTCCGACACCCCCTCCGCCCCCGCCGTCTTCCATCCTTTCCGCCGCCCCGACCGGGCACCGGCCGCCGACCACGAGCAACCCGCCGCGTCCGACCCCGCCACCACCCCGGCCCCGTCCGCGCACCCCACGCCCGAATGGGCCCCCGCCCCCGAGCCGCCCCCCACCGCCCCCAAGCAGCGCAAGCGCCGCCGAGGCAGTGCCCGCTTCGCCGGGATGGCCGAGGGCGAGGCGGCGCCGGCCGTCCTGCCGGGGGTGGAGCAGGCCCCGGCGGCACCGCTCGCCCCCGACCCGGCGCCCGCCCCGCGGCGTACCCCGCGCGGCGCCCGGTTCGCCGGAGCCGCGCAGGAGGTGCGGCGGCCGGTACCGCGGGCCG
This sequence comes from Streptomyces sp. NPDC020299, assembly GCF_044387825.1. Lineage (NCBI taxonomy): Bacteria > Bacillati > Actinomycetota > Actinomycetes > Kitasatosporales > Streptomycetaceae > Streptomyces > Streptomyces sp. NPDC020299. The sequence goes on along the minus strand of NZ_JBIRWL010000009.1, from coordinate 93,314 downwards.
AGCCCGCGAACGCCACGGACGCCACGGACGCGGAGGCGGCGCGGGCCGTCGCCGGGGCCGTCGAGCGGCTCGTACGGCTGCGTGCGGAGGGCCGCAGCGGCGAGGCGCACGCCCTGCTGGCCGAGGCCGCGTACTGGCCCGCCTCCCGCTTCCCGCCGCTCGCGGCACAGCTCCGGCGCGCCGGGCTCGGCGCCGACTGGACGACCCTGCTGTGGGAGGCCGCCTCGCTGCCCGCCGACCGGCTGGTGGCCGCGGCCGACGCCCTGGACGCGGCGGGGCGCTCCGCCGACGGGCAGCAGATCCTGCGGCAGGGCGTCGCCCGCCCCGCCGCCGAGATAGCCGAGGCCGTGCTGGCGCTGGACACGCAGGGCCGCGGGCGCGAGGTGCGGGTCCTGCTGGACGCCTACGTCCGGGTCCGCACCCCCGAGGAGGCCGCGCGCAGCGTCGCCGCCGACCCGCGGCGCCTGGTCCCGCTGCTGCTCCAGGCCGCGCGGGGCGTCTCCCAGGAGCGGCACTGGGACCTGGTGCACGCCGTCCGCGTCGCCGGATTCACCGCCTGAACGCCGTACCGCGGGCATACCGCGGGTAACCCCTGATCGCCCACTGGAGTGCGAAACACGATCGACTCAGCGGGTTGACGGCGATGGTCTTGGCAAGGCCGTCCGGGAGGCTTACGTTCGTCCCTCTACCGCTTGCGTCTACGTGCGTAGAGGGATGAACGTCCCGTCGAAGGAGCAGCTCATGGCGAACGTCGTCCGCGCCGCACTGGTCCAAGCCACCTGGACCGGCGACACCGCGTCCATGGTGGCGAAACACGAGGAACACGCCCGCGAGGCCGCCCGGCAGGGCGTCAAGGTCATCGGGTTCCAGGAAGTCTTCAACGCCCCCTACTTCTGTCAGGTCCAGGAAGCGGAGCACTACCGCTGGGCCGAGCCGGTGCCCGACGGGCCGACCGTCAGCCGGATGCGGGAACTGGCCCGCGAGACCGGCATGGTGATCGTCGTCCCGGTGTTCGAGATCGAGCAGTCGGGTCACTACTACAACACCGCGGCCGTGATCGACGCCGACGGCAGCTACCTCGGCAAGTACCGCAAGCACCACATCCCGCAGGTCAAGGGCTTCTGGGAGAAGTACTACTTCAGGCCGGGCAACCTCGGCTGGCCCGTCTTCGACACCGCCGTCGGCAAGGTCGGCGTCTACATCTGCTACGACCGGCACTTCCCGGAGGGCTGGCGGCAACTCGGCCTGAACGGCGCCCAGCTCGTCTACAACCCGTCCGCCACCCACCGCGGCCTGTCCTCCCATCTGTGGCGCCTCGAGCAGCCCGCCGCGGCCGTCGCCAACGAGTACTTCGTCGCCGCGATCAACCGGGTCGGCGTCGAGGAGTACGGCGACAACGACTTCTACGGCACGAGCTACTTCGTCGACCCGCGCGGGCAGTTCGTCGGCGAGCCCGCGAGTGACACCAAGGAGGAACTCCTCGTCCGGGACCTCGACTTCGACCTCATCGAAGAAGTCCGGCAGACGTGGGCGTTCTACCGCGACCGCCGCCCCGACGCCTACGAAGGGCTGGTGCAGCCGTGACCAAGGACCTGCTGGGCCGCCACCGGGCCGTCCTGCCCGACTGGCTCGCCCTCTACTACGAGGACCCGATCGAGCTCACCCACGGCGAGGGCCGTCACGTCTGGGACGCCGCCGGCAAGCGCTACCTCGACTTCTTCGGCGGCATCCTCACCACGATGACCGCGCACGCCCTGCCCGAGGTGACCAAGGCGGTGAGCGAGCAGGCCGGGCGGATCATCCACTCCTCCACGCTCTACCTCAACCGGCCGCTGGTCGAACTCGCCGAACGGATCGCCCAGTTGTCCGGCATCCCGGACGCCCGGGTCTTCTTCACCACCTCCGGCACCGAGGCCAACGACACCGCCCTGCTGCTCGCCACCGCCTACCGGCGCAGCAACACCGTCCTCGCCATGCGCAACAGCTACCACGGCCGCTCCTTCAGCGCCGTCGGCATCACCGGCAACCGCGGCTGGTCCCCGACCTCCCTGTCCCCGCTGCAGACCCTGTACGTCCACGGCGGCGTCCGCACCCGCGGCCCGTACGCCGCTCTGGGCGACGACGAGTTCATCGCCGCCTGCGTCGAGGACCTGAAGGACATCCTCGGCCACACCCGCCCGCCCGCCGCGCTGATCGCCGAACCCGTCCAGGGAGTCGGCGGCTTCACCTCCCCGCCCGACGGCCTGTACGCCGCGTTCCGTGAGGTCCTGCGCGAGCAGGGCATCCTGTGGATCGCCGACGAGGTGCAGACCGGCTGGGGCCGCACCGGCGACCACTTCTGGGGCTGGCAGGCGCACGCCGGCAGCGGACCGCCGGACATGCTCACCTTCGCCAAGGGCATCGGCAACGGCATGTCCATCGGCGGGGTGGTCGCCCGCGCCGAGATCATGAACTGCCTGGACGCCAACAGCATCTCCACCTTCGGCGGCACCCAGATCACCATGGCGGCGGGCCTGGCCAACCTGGCGTACCTGCTGGAGCACGACCTCCAGGGCAACGCCAGGCGGGTGGGCGGGCTGCTCATCGAGCGGCTGCGGGCCGTCGCCGCGCAGCTGCCCGGCGTACGGGAGGTGCGCGGACGCGGCCTGATGATCGGCGTCGAACTGGTCAAGCCCGGCACCGACCGGGCCGATCCGCAGGCGGCCGCCGCGGTGCTGGAGGCGGCCCGCGCGGACGGGCTGCTCCTCGGCAAGGGCGGCGGCCACAACACCAGCGCCCTGCGGATCGCACCGCCGCTGTCCCTGACCGTCGCGGAGGCCGAGGAGGGCGCCGCGATCCTCGAACGCGCGCTGAGGAGCACCTGGTAGCACCGACCGGGCTGCCCCGGGCAGCACATGAGCAAGGGAACAAGGTCATGGCCACCACCTACGAGACCCTCCAGAGCCTGGAACCCGCCCTGTCGGTCCGGCAGGTCCTGAACCTGGAGCGGGTGCTCGCCGGGGAGCCGGAGGTGGTGGCCGGCGCCGCCCAGCTCGACCGGCCCGTGCGCTGGGTGCACGTCGCCGAGGCCCCCGACGTCGGCGTGATGCTCAGCGGCGGCGAGATGGTGCTCACCACCGGGGTGCTGCTCGCCGGTGACGAGGGCAAACAGGCCGAGTACATCCAGTCCCTGCACCGCGCCGAGGCCGCCGCCGTCGTCCTCGGGCTCGGCCGGGCCTTCCCCGCCCCGCCGGACGTGATGCGCCGGGCCGCCGAGCGGTGCGGGCTGCCCCTGGTCGTCCTGCACCGCCCGTTCCCCTTCGCCGAACTGACCGAGGAGGTGCAGTCCCGGCTGGTGCGGCGGAAGTTCGCCGCGGTGAGCCTGTCGGAGGCGGTACGCACCGCCCTCACCGGGCTCATCACCGCGGGCGCCCCGCTGCAACGGCTCCTTGACGAGGTGGCCCAGCACAGCGGCTGCCCCGTCGTCGTCACCAACCTCGCCCACCGCGTGCTGGCCACGGCGGGGGAGCGGTCCGCCGTGGACGACGTACTGCGCGACTGGGAACGTATCGCCCGGCAGGCGGGCGGCGGCCCCGGCGACGGCTGGATCCGCGCCGACCTCGGCGGGCGTGGCGAGCGATGGGGCTGGATCGTGCTGTGCGGGCACCGGGGCGACACCGCCACCGGACGGCTGCTCGCCGACCGCGCCGCCGAGGCCCTCGTCCTGCACCGCATGCTCGGCGGCTCCGCCGCCCACAGCTGGGAGGAGCAGTCCGCGCAGAGCCTGCTGACCGACCTGGTCTCCGGCGTCGTACCGGCCCGCCAGCTGCTGCCCCGGGCCCGCGCGGCCGGGCTGCCGGTCAACCGGCGCACCTTCGTGCCGCTGGTCGTCCGGGACGCGGAACCCGCCGGGCTCGACCGCATGCTCAGGCTGCTGGGCCTGCCCGGACTCGTCGCCGAGCTCGCCGACGGGGCCACCGCCGTGCTGCTCAGCCTCGCCCGCGACCAGGACGCCGAGGCCCTCGCGGCGCACTTCGCGGCCCGGCTGCGCACCGAGTCCGGTCAGGCCCGCACGGTGGTCGCCGCCGCCGATCCGCGCACCGCCTGGGACGACGTACCCGCCGGTCTGCGCGAGGCCCAGCACGTCGCCGACGCCGTGGCCGACTCCTCGGCCGCCCTGGCCCTCCCTGCCGTCGTCCGTCTCCGGGACGTCCATCTGCGCGGCCTGATCCGGCTGCTGCGGGACGACCCGCACGTGCAGTCCTTCGCCGAACGGGAGCTGGACGGGCTGCTGTGCGGCGCCGGCGAGGACCTGCTGAACGTCCTGCGGACCTACCTGGCCACCGGCCGCAACAAGTCCCGCACCGCCCAGCTCCACCACGTCTCCCGGCCCGCGCTCTACCGCCGGCTGGAAGCGATACAGGGCCGCCTCGGCGTCGACCTCGACGACTTCGAGCAGGCGGCCTCCGTGCACATCGCGCTCCTCGCACACGACGCGCAACAGGGCTGAAACTTACGATGACCTGCGAAAACGGCGGTGAAACATGGGCCCGGCAACACGTGACACGGTGACACGCCGCCCACCCGCAGACGTGACACGCTGCAACTCAAACCGGCCTTCCGGGCTTCCTACTCTCGCCGTACACCGAGCGACCGGAGGTCCCGATGAGCAGAGTGATCCGTGCCGCCCTCTTCCAGACCGCCTGGACCGGCGACAAGGAATCGATGATCCAGGTGCACGAGCAGGCGGCCCGCGACGCGGCCGCGCAGGGTGCCCAGGTGCTGTGCTTCCAGGAACTGTTCTACGGACCCTACTTCTGCCAGGTCCAGGACAAGGCCTTCTACGAGTACGCGGAAGCGATCCCGGACGGCCCCATCGTCAAGCGCTTCCAGGCGCTCGCCAAGGAACTGGGCATCGTCCTCATCCTGCCGATGTACGAGGAGGAGCAGCCCGGCGTCCTGTACAACACGGCAGCCGTGATCGACGCGGACGGCTCGTACCTCGGCAAGTACCGCAAGCACCACATTCCCCAAGTGCCGGGCTTCTGGGAGAAGTTCTACTTCCGTCCCGGCAACGCCGGCTGGCCGGTCTTCGACACCAAGGTCGGGAGGATCGGTGTCTACATCTGCTACGACCGCCACTTCCCGGAGGGCTGGCGGGCGCTGGGCCTGGCCGGCGCCGAGATCGTCTTCAACCCGTCGGCCACCTCGCGCGGCCTGTCCGCCTACCTGTGGCAGCTGGAGCAGCCGGCCGCGGCGGTCGCCAACGAGTACTTCGTCGGCGCGATCAACCGGGTCGGTGTCGAGGAGCTGGGCGACAACGACTTCTACGGGACGACGTACTTCGTCGACCCCGAGGCCAAGTTCGTGGGCGAGGTGGCTTCCGACAAGGAGCCCGAACTCGTCGTCCGTGACCTGGACATGGCCAAGCTGCGCGAGGTCCGCGACCGCTGGCAGTTCTACCGGGACCGCCGCCCCGACGCGTACCCCCCGCTGACCGCACCCTGACCGCACCGTCCACCCTGGCAGGAGAGGGACCATGAGCAGCCGTACCGTCATCCGCGGTGGCCTCGTCATCACCGCGTCCGACGAGATCCACGCCGACGTCCTGATCGAGGACGGGCGCATCGCCGCCCTCGCCGCCTCCGGCACCCCGGCAGCCGAGGCCTTCACCGCCGACCAGGTCATCGACGCCACCGGGAAGTACGTCATCCCGGGCGGCGTCGACGCGCACACCCACATGGAGCTGCCCTTCGGCGGCACCTTCGCCTCCGACACCTTCGAGACCGGCACCCGGGCCGCCGCCTGGGGCGGCACGACCACGATCGTCGACTTCGCGGTCCAGAGCGTCGGCCACTCCCTGCGCGAGGGCCTGGACGCCTGGCACGCCAAGGCCGAGGGCAACTGCGCCATCGACTACGGCTTCCACATGATCGTCTCCGACGTCAACCAGGAGACGCTGAAGGAGATGGACCTGCTGGTGGAGGAGGGCGTGACCTCCTTCAAGCAGTTCATGGCCTACCCGGGCGTCTTCTACAGCGACGACGGCCAGATCCTGCGCGCCATGCAGCGCTCCGCCGAGAACGGCGGGCTGATCATGATGCACGCGGAGAACGGCATCGCCATCGACGTGCTGGTGGAACAGGCGCTGGCCCGCGGGGAGACGGACCCGAGGTACCACGGCGAGGTCCGCAAGGCCCTGCTGGAGGCCGAGGCCACCCATCGCGCCATCAGGCTCGCCCAGGTCGCCGGCGCCCCGCTGTACGTCGTGCACGTCTCGGCCATGGAGGCGGTGGCCGAACTGGCCCGGGCACGTGACGAGGGGCTCCCCGTCTTCGGCGAGACCTGCCCGCAGTACCTGTTCCTGTCGACCGACAACCTCGCCGAACCCGACTTCGAGGGCTCGAAGTACGTGTGCAGCACGCCGCTCCGCCCCAAGGAGCACCAGGCCAAGCTGTGGCAGGGGCTCAGGACCAACGACCTCCAGGTCGTCTCCACCGACCACTGCCCCTTCTGCTTCACGGGCCAGAAGGAACTCGGCCGTGGCGACTTCTCCAAGATCCCCAACGGCCTGCCGGGCGTGGAGAACCGCATGGACCTGCTCCACCAGGCCGTCGTCGACGGACACATCAGCCGCCGCCGCTGGATCGAGATCGCCTGCGCCACCCCGGCCCGGATGTTCGGCATGTACCCGAAGAAGGGCACCATCGCCCCGGGCGCCGACGCCGACGTCGTCATCTACGACCCGCACGCCGAGCAGATCATGTCCGCCGAGACCCACCACATGAACGTCGACTACTCGGCGTACGAGGGCAGGCGCACCACCGGCCGGGTCGAGACCGTGCTCTCGCGCGGCGAACCCGTCATCACCGAGCGGGAGTACACCGGACACGCCGGCCACGGTGTCTACACCCCGCGCTCCACCTGTCAGTACCTCAACTAGGAGTGGCGCTCATGGACTTCGGACTCGTCCTGCAGACCGACCCGCCGGCCTCCCGTGTCATCAGCCTGATGCAGCGCGCCGAGCGCAACGGCTTCACGTACGGCTGGACCTTCGACTCCGCCGTGCTCTGGCAGGAACCCTTCGTGATCTACAGTCAGATCCTGTCGCGCACGGACCGGTTGACGGTCGGTCCCATGGTCACCAACCCGGGCACCCGCACCTGGGAGGTCACCGCCTCCACCTTCGCCACCCTCAACGACATGTTCGGCAACCGCACCGTCTGCGGCATCGGCCGCGGCGACTCCGCGATGCGCGTCGCGGGCCGCAAGCCCAACACCCTCGCCCGCATCAGCGAGGCCATGAAGGTCATCCGGGCGCTCGGCCGCGGCGAGGAGGCCGACCTCGGCGGCACGGTGATCAGGTTCCCGTGGATCAAACCGGGCGCCGAACTGCCCGTGTGGATGGCCGCGTACGGGCCCAGGGCGCTGAAGATGACCGGTGAGGAGGCCGACGGGTTCATCCTCCAGCTGGCCGACCCGTATCTGACCGAGTACATGGTCAAGGCCGTGAAGGACGCGGCTGCCGCCGCCGGCCGCGACCCGGCCGAGGTGAAGATCTGCGTCGCCGCCCCCGCGTACGTCACCGAGGACGACTCGCCCGAGGCGCTCGCCCACGCCCGCGAGCAGTGCCGCTGGTTCGGCGGGATGGTCGGCAACCACGTCGCCGACCTGGTCGCCAAGTACGGCGAGCACTCCGCGGCCGTACCCGACGAACTCACCGACTACATCAAGGCCCGGCAGGGCTACGACTACGCCCACCACGGGCGCAGCGGCAACCCCGACACCCAGTTCGTGCCGGACGAGATCGTCGACCGGTTCTGCCTGATCGGCCCGGCCGACAAGCACATCGAGAAACTGAACGTCCTCCGCGAGCTGGGCGTCGACCAGTTCGCCGTGTACGACATGCACGACGCGCAGGAATCCGTCATCGACACCTACGGGTCGCGGGTGATCCCCGCCGTCAACTCCTGAGCCCCACCACCGCTTTCCGGTGAACCCCCCACTCCTGGTCACCCCTCCCCGCAGTCCCCGGGGAGGGGCGAGTGCCCGCACGGCCTCTCCCGTCCCACCTCGTTCGATTGGCCTGCCCATGACCGACACCGCTCCCACCGCCATACCGCCCACCTCCCAAGTCACCCTCGCCGACGGCCGGGTGGAGATCGCCCCCGGAGTGCCGCAGCCCAGCGGCCCCTACGCCAATGAGGACCTGCTCCCGGTCCCGGTGGCCGGACGCACCTGGACCACCTACAACTTCTCCGCGCTGTGGGTCGGCATGGCCCACAACACCGCCTCCTGGACCCTCGCCTCCGGGCTCATCGCCGTGGGCATGGACTGGAAGCAGGCGGTGTTCACCATCGCCCTGGCCAACCTGATCGTGCTCGTGCCGATGCTGCTCACCGGGCACGCCGGACCCAAGTACGGCATCCCCTTCCCGGTCTTCGCCCGCGCCTCCTTCGGTGTGCGCGGCGCCAACCTGCCCGCCGTCGTACGGGCGTTGGTGGCCTGCGGCTGGTTCGGCATCCAGACCTGGATCGGCGGCGAGGCCATCTACTTCCTCGCCGGGAAGCTGATCGGCGACAGCTGGTCGGGCGCCTCGCACATCGGCGGCTACGCCTGGACCATGTGGCTGTCGTTCGCGATCTTCTGGGCGATCCAGGTCGCGATCATCTACCGGGGCATGGAGACGATCCGCCGCTTCGAGAACTGGGCCGCGCCCTTCGTGCTGGTCGGCGCCTTCGTGATGCTGTGGTGGATGAGCGACAAGGCCGGCGGCCTCGGCCCGCTGTTCGACCAGCCGTCCAAGCTGGGCTGGGGCGGCGACTTCTGGAAGCTGTTCTGGCCCTCCCTCATGGGCATGATCGGCTTCTGGTCCACGCTGTCCCTGAACATCCCGGACTTCACCCGCTACGGAAAGAGCCAGAAGGCGCAGACCTGGGGCCAGGCGCTCGGCCTGCCGACCACGATGACCCTCTTCGCGTTCCTCTCCGTGCTGGTGACCTCAGGCTCGCAGGCGGTGTACGGCAAGCCGATCTGGGACCCGGTACAGCTGGCCGCGCAGACCGACAGCGTGGTGGGCCTGCTGTACGCGCTGGTGACCGTGCTGGTGGCGACCCTGTCCGTCAACATCGCGGCCAACCTGGTCTCGCCGGCCTTCGACTTCTCCAACATCGCGCCCCGCAGGATCAGTTTCCGTACCGGCGCCCTCACCACCTGTGTGCTCGGCGTGCTGATCTTCCCGTGGAAGCTGTACTCCGACCCGCAGGGCTACATCTTCACCTGGCTCGGCCTGGTCGGCGGTCTGCTCGGCACGGTCGCCGGCATCCTCATCGCCGACTACTGGATCCTGCGCCGCACCCGGCTGGAGCTGACCGACCTCTACCGCACGGGCGGCCGGTACTGGTACGCGGGCGGCTGGAACTGGCGGGCGGTCGTCGCGTTCGTGGCGGGCGGTGTGCTGGCCGTCGGCGGCGCCAGCTTCAAGCCGCTGATCGACGGCCGGCCGATCCCGGCGCTGTCCTCGCTGGCCGACTACGGCTGGGCGGTGGGCCTGGGTACCTCGCTCGTGCTCTACCTGGCGCTGATGCTGCTGACCGGGCGGAAGGACACCACCGCGCCCTCCGTGGTCTGACGAGTGGCCGGAGGGCGGCCGTCAGCTGGTCCTGCCGCCCTCCAAGGCCTTCACCGCGTCCTTGGCGGCCTTGATGGCCCCCTTGTTGATCTCGTCCGTACCCGGCGCCTTCTTCGACTCGAAGTCGCTGCCGTTGTACGTGACCACCACCAGCGCGTTGGCGGCACGCACCAGCACCGTGCCCTCGCGCGTCTGCTGCTTGTCCTCGGTGGTGAGGTTCACGACGGAGTACCCGGCGTCACCGACGCCCGGAACATCCCCTCCGCCGCTTTTCTCCGTTACGCGGTCCTTGTACTCCTTCTGTGCCGCCTGGTCCGAGGCCGTCATCTCGAACGACACGTCGAGCCAGCGGTAGTCGTACCCCTTGAGCGCGTTCCAGGAGCAGGTGCGGCGCAGCTTGGTGTCGGTGGACGGGATCTCCTTCCCGGCCGTCCTGGCGCCCGGCACCAGTGACTTGACCGTCGCGGCCGTCACGCTGCCGCAGGGCGCGGGCGCTGCGCCGTACGTCGTCGAACCGGCCGTCGTCGACGACGGCGCCGAGGGTGACTGGGTGGCCGTCTTCTGGGCGGCCGGCTGGTGCCCGGCGGCCGGCGCCGGGGCGAACGGACCGGACGCCAGCGCCCAGCCGGCCGTGGCCAGTACGGCCACCGGCGACAGACGCGCGGTCAGGGCGAGCGGCAGAGAAAGAGGGGGCACGGGCGCACTTCTCGTGGGGGAGGGCTGTGCGGATGGGGGGTCCGCACCGCGGGCGGGGCGCCAGTCTCACATGACTCTCTGTGAGACGGAAGGGAAAACTCGCTCCGTGCCTGCGCGATCACTGAGACTCACCGCTGACGGGTGGTCGGCGCGCGGCCGACGGAACGGCGCTAACCGCCGCTGCAGGAGACGGTCGGCCAGGTCCAGGTGCCGTTGGTCTGGATGGTCACGCCCCAGTTGTTGCCGTTGCCGTTGGGTTTGGCGGTCAGTGTCTGGCTGGTGGGGTAGGTGGCGTTGGTGTTCCAGGTGGCGATGATCTTCTCCGGTGACGGGACGTTCATGGTGACCGTCCAGGTGCTGGAGCCGCTGACGGCGACGTTGAGGTTGTAGCGGTCGCTCCACGCCGTGCCCGCGGACAGCGTCGCCGTACAGCCTCCGGTGCCGCCACCGCCGCCCGAGCCGCCGCCGGAACCGGCGTCGCTCAGTGTGATGCTGGAGTTGCCGCTGCTCTGGTATCCCTCGGTCGCGAGGATCTGGTAGTTGAAGGTTCCCAGGTTCATCCCGTAGCGGGCCCAGGCGTCGAAGTGGTTGGCCGCGGTGATGGTGCCGCCGGTCCGCTTCGACTGCCGGACGCTCCAGTACTGGTTGAAGGTCCGCGTGCCCTCGATGGAGGGGGCGTTGTACCGCGTGGTCTCGTAGATGTCGTACGTGCCGCCGTCGGTGGTGACGGTGCCCTTGTACGTCCCGGTGGGCCGGTAGGTGCCCCAGTTGTCGACGACGTAGTACTCCACCAGCGGGCTGGTCGTCCATCCGTAGAGGGACAGGTACGCGTTGCCGGACGGGTTGAAGCTGCCCGAGTAGTTCACCGTCCGGCGCGCGCCGGTGGCCCAGCCCTTGCCGGCGACGAAGTTCCCGCTGTTGCTCCACGAGGTGCTGTAGCTGCCGCCGGAGCCCAGGTTCATGGAGGTCGATCCGCCGCCATCGGTCCAGAACGAGTAGAAGTAGCCGTTGTTCGTGCCGGTCTGGTTCGATGTGATCACCGTGTCGGCACGGGCGGTGCCGGCGAGGACCAGCGCGGCCACGACGGCCAGCGCGAGGGTCCAGGTACTCCTGAGTGTGCGCATACGTGCTTCCTCCTCTCTGACAACGGCGCCAGTGTTGGTCTGACCCTGCCAAGCGTCAATGGTTTCGGTGAATATTTCGAAATGTTCGTTTGGGTGAGGAGTCGCTGATCAGTACTCTTTCCTGGGGTGTTGTTGCCTGGAGTCCCATAGATCGAAATGTGAAGTGACACCTTCGAAACATTCGAAGTGCACTGCCCGGGCGACCTCACGAGGCAACTCGATAGCCTGCGCCGTATGTTCACCACCCGCCCCACCCTCCAGGGCACCTTCGGCATGGTGTCCTCCACGCACTGGCTGGCCTCGCAGACGGCGATGGCCGTGCTGGAGGACGGCGGCAACGCCTTCGACGCGGCCGTGGCGGGCGCCTTCGTGCTGCACGTCGTCGAGCCGCACCTCAACGGGCCCGCCGGCGAGGTGCCGGTCCTGCTCGCCCCGGCGGGCGGCGAGGTGCGCGTGCTGTGCGGGCAGGGCGTCGCGCCGGCGGGGGCGACGGCCGCGCACTACCGGGGCCTCGGTCTCGATCTCGTACCCGGTACGGGACCGCTCGCGGCGGCCGTCCCCGGCGCGTTCGACGCCTGGATGCTGCTCCTGCGCGACCACGGCACCAAGTCCCTCGACGACGTCCTGAAGTACGCCGTCGGATACGCCGAGCACGGGCACGCGCCCGTGGAGAACGTCGGCGCCACCGTGGAGACCGTACGGGAGCTGTTCGAGACGGAGTGGACCTCCTCGGCCCAGCTGTACCTCCCCGGCGGCCGGGCACCCCGGACCGGCGAGCTGCTGCGCAACCCCGCCCTCGCCGCCACCTGGAAGCGGCTGCTCGCCGAGACCGCCGGAGCCGGCGACCGAGAGGCGCGCATCGAGGCCGCGCGCGAGGTGTGGCGCACGGGCTTCATCGCCGAGGCGCTCGTCCGGCAGGCCGCCCGCCCCACCCTGGACACCAGCGGCGAGCGGCACACCGGCACGCTCACCGCCGCCGACCTCGCCGGGTGGTCCGCGAGTTACGAGACGCCGGTGACGCACGACTGGAACGGCTGGACCGTGTGCAAGGCCGGCCCCTGGAGCCAGGGCCCGGCCTTCCTCCAGCAGCTCGCCCTGCTCCCGCCCGAGCTGCCCCCGTACGGCTGTGCCGACTACGTCCACCTGCTCGTCGAGGGCTGCAAGCTCGCCATGGCCGACCGGGAGGCCTGGTACGGGGACGCCGCCGAGGTGCCCCTCGACACGCTGCTGTCGCAGGCGTACAACGACGGGCGGCGACGGCTCGTCGGCGAGGAGGCCTCGTACGAGCTGCGGCCCGGCAGCCCCGGCGGGCGGGCGCCCCGGCTGCCCGGGCACGCGCGCGTGACGGCCGACGAGGAACCCGGCTTCGACCCGATGGGCGTCGGCGAGCCCACCGTGATGAAGATCCCGGGCGAGCCCGAGATCACCGCCCATGGCGGCACCCGCGGCGACACCTGCCACCTCGACGTCGTCGACCGCTGGGGCAACATGATCGCCGCCACCCCCAGCGGCGGCTGGCTCCAGTCCAACCCGGTCGTCCCCGAACTCGGCTTCCCGCTCGGCACCCGGCTGCAGATGACCTGGCTGGAGGAGGGCCTGCCGAACACCCTCACCCCCGGCCGCCGCCCCCGCACCACCCTCACCCCCTCCCTCGCGCTGCGCGACGGCGTGCCCGTCCTGGCCTTCGGCACCCCCGGCGGCGACCAGCAGGACCAGTGGCAGCTGCACTTCTTCCTGGCCGTCGCCCTGCGCGCCCCCGTCCGCGGCGGCCTCGACCTCCAAGGCGCCATCGACGCACCCAACTGGCACAACGACAGCTTCCCGAGCTCCTTCTACCCGCGCGGCAGACGCCCCGGCAGCGTGACCGTCGAGTCCCGCCTCGACCCCGGGACCGTCGCGGAACTCCGGCGCCGCGGCCACGACGTCACGGTCGGCCCCGCCTGGTCCGAGGGCCGCCTGTGCGCGGTGGCCCGGGATCCGGAGAGCGGGATCCTGTCGGCGGCGGCCAATCCGCGGGGAATGCAGGGGTACGCGGTGGGACGCTGACACCGCCTCTGCCGCAAGGCGGCACCCCGCTTCTTCAACCCGATTCCACCCGGTGTCCACCACCCCGGCGGGGATTGTCAGTGCCACGTGCTCTCATGGAGGCATGATCGGACACACGGAAACCATCGACGAGTTTCTCGACACGTTCCTCACCCGCCACGCGGCCGACGTGGAGGAGGCCGTCCGCAAGGCCGCCGCCACCGAGATCCTGCCCCGCTTCCGCCGGCTCGCCGCGCACGAGGTCGACCAGAAGAGCGGACCGCACGACCTGGTCACCGACGCCGACCGCCTGGCGGAGCAGTACCTCACGGACAGGCTCGGCGCGCTGCTGCCCGGCTCCGTCGTCGTGGGCGAGGAGGCGGTGCACGCCAACCCGGCGACGTACGAGGCGATCCAGGGCGACGCGCCGGTCTGGATCATCGACCCCGTCGACGGCACCCGGCAGTTCGTGCACGGCGACGACGGCTTCTGCACCCTGGTCGCGCTCGCCCACCGCGGCCGCACGCTCGCCTCCTGGACCTACGCACCCGCCCTCGACCAACTGGCCACCGCCGCACGGGGCAAGGGCGCCTTCCTGGACGGCGAGCCGCTGCACGCCGGCACCCCCGCCCCCGGCCGGGACCTGCGCGTCGCCACCTCCCACCCGGACTACACCACGGACGAGCAGAAGCGCGCCCTGCTCGGCCTGTGGACCCCGGGCGTGGCCCCGCGCCCGTGCGGCTCGGCGGGCCTTGAGTACCTCGCCGTCGCCCGCGGCGAGTTGGACGCGACCGCCTTCTCCTGGGAGGCGGCCTGGGATCATGCCGCCGGGCTGCTGCTGGTCGAGGAGGCGGGCGGCGACCACCGCACGCTCGCGGGCGAGCCGTTCCGCATCACGGGCGGCAACGCCCTGCCCTTCACCGCGGCCCGGGACACGGCCACGGCCCGTCGTGTGGTGGAACTGCTGCGCGCCCCGGCCTGACCGGCCCGTCACCCGGCCGAAGCCACCCGCGCCGGGCACCGCCGGTGCACCGGCATATGCTGAGGCCGAGTGGCCATCGGCTGACGAAGGGGTCCCAAGGTGCCGTCGATGCTCGATGCGGTCGTGGTGGGTGCGGGACCGAACGGCCTGACGGCCGCCGTGGAACTGGCCCGCCGCGGCTTCTCCGTCGCCCTCTTCGAGGCCCGCGACACCGTGGGCGGGGGAGCCCGCACCGAAGAGCTCACCCTGCCCGGCTTCCGCCACGACCCCTGCTCCGCGGCCCACCCCCTCGGCATCAACTCGCCCGCCTTCCGCGCGATGCCCCTGGAGCGGTACGGCCTTCAGTGGCTGCACCCCGACCTGCCCATGGCGCACCCCTTCCCGGACGGCACGGCCGCCGTGCTGGCCCGGTCCGTCGCCGAGACGGCCGCCTCCTTCGGGCCGCGCGACGCCGGCGCGTACCGCAGGCTGATCGAGCCGTTCCTCGGCCGGTGGGACACCCTGGCCCGCGACTTCATGTCCCTGCCGCTCACCGCGCTGCCCCGGGACCCCGTCACCCTCGCCCGGTTCGGCCTGGCCGGGCTGCCGCCCTCCACCTGGCTGATGCGCCGCTTCCGCGACGAACGCGCCAAGACCCTCTTCGCCGGTCTCGTCGCCCACGTCATGGCCCCCCTCGACGGCTTCGCCACCGGCGCCATCGGCCTGGTCTTCGCGCTGTCCGCGCACGCCCGCGGCTGGCCCGTGGCCCGCGGCGGCTCCCAGTCCATCTCCGACGCCCTCGCCGCCTACCTCGAGGACCTCGGCGGCACCGTGCACACCGACTACGAGGTCAAGCGCCTGGACGACCTGCCGCCCGCCCGGGCGTACGTCTTCGACACCTCGCCCACCGCGCTGGCCCGCATCGCCGGCTTCGGCCGCACTTACGACGGCTACCGCTACGGCCCCGGCGTCTTCAAGATCGACTACGCGCTGGACGGCCCGGTGCCGTGGACCGCGCCCGAGGCACGCCGCGCCGGCACGGTGCAGATCGGCGCGAACAGCGCGGAGATCGGCACCGCCCTGCGCGCGGTGTTCCGGGACGGCCGCGCACCCGACCCGCCGTTCCTCATCACCGTGCAGCCCGGCGTCGCCGACCCCACCCGGGCCCCCGAGGGCAAACAGGTCTTCTGGGCGTACGGCCATGTGCCGCACGGCTGGACCGGCGACCTCACGGACGCCATAGAACGCCAGCTGGAGCGCTTCGCCCCCGGTTTCCGCGACCGCGTCCTGGCCCGCGCCACCGCCGGCCCGCCCGAACTGGCCGCCCGCAACGCCAACTACGTCGGCGGCGACATCGCCACCGGCGCGGTCTCCGGGCTGCAGCTCCTGCTGCGCCCCAAACTGTCCCTGTTCCCGTACCACACCCCCCATCCGGCCGTCTTCATCTGCTCGTCGGCCACCCCGCCGGGACCCGGCGTGCACGGCATGTCGGGGCACAACGCGGCCAAGGCCGTATGGAGGAGGCTGCGGCAGGCATGACCACCATCACCCTCGTGCGCGGCGACATCACCCGGCAGACCGCCGACGCGATCGTCAACGCGGCCAACTCCTCCCTCCTGGGCGGCTCAGGCGTCGACGGCGCGATCCACCGCCGCGGCGGCCCCGCGATCCTCGAGGACTGCCGCAAACTCCGCGCCTCCCACTACGGCAAAGGCCTGCCCACCGGCCGAGCGGTCGCCACCACGGCCGGTGACCTGGACGCCCGCTGGGTGATCCACACCGTCGGCCCGGTCTGGTCCTCCACCGAGGACCGCTCCGACCTGCTCGCCTCCTGCTACCGCGAATCACTCCGCGTGGCCGGTGAACTCGGCGCCCGCACGGTCGCCTTCCCGGCCGTCTCCACCGGCGTCTACGGCTGGCCGATGGACGACGGCGCCCGCATCGCGGTCGAGACGGTCCGCACCACGGAAACAACCGTCGAGGAGGTCCGGTTCGTCCTCTTCGACGAACGGGCGTACGAGGCGTTCGGCAACGCGGTCCGCTGAGCCGAGCGGCCCCGGCGGCCCGCGGGAAGCCGGCACGATGACCTCCGCTCGCCGCCGCCTCCTCGCCCGCAAGCCGAGGTGCGGTACCGGGCCGCGACCGACGCCCGGCGGCCCGGCATCCCGGACTGCCCGCCCGCTTCCTGGTCAGGCTGCTGCGCGACCGCGAGGCCGCCGAGGAGGCAGCCCGGAACCCCGGGCTGCCCGAAGACGTCATCCGTGCGCCGGCCGGCACCCAGGCGACCCAGGCGATCCGGGCAGACGCAGCACACACGAGGTTGATGTCGGATTCCCGCCAGCCCGGCCCGGGGCGACTGCGCGATCCTGGACGCATGCAGACAGGGATGCACACCGACCGGGAGCGCTGTGTGCGCGCCGTGCAGTCGAAGGACGCGCGCTTCGACGGCTGGTTCTTCACCGCCGTCCTGACCACCCGTATCTACTGCCGGCCCAGCTGCCCGGCCGTGCCGCCCAAGCCCGAGAACATGACCTTCTACCCGAGCGCGGCCGCCTGCCAGCAGGCCGGATTCCGGGCCTGCAAGCGCTGCCGCCCCGACACCAGCCCCGGCTCCCCGGAGTGGAACCAGCGCGCCGACCTGGTGGCCCGCGCCATGCGGCTGATCACCGACGGGGTCGTGGACCGCGACGGCGTGCCCGGCCTCGCCGCCCGCCTCGGCTACAGCACCCGGCAGGTGGAGCGGCAGCTCCTCGCCGAGCTGGGCGCCGGCCCGCTCGCGCTCGCCCGCGCCCAGCGCGCCCAGACCGCCCGTCTGCTCATCGAGACCACCGCGCTGCCCATGGCGGAGATCGCCTTCGCGGCCGGATTCTCCTCGATCCGAACCTTCAACGACACCGTCCGCGAGGTCTTCGCCCTCGCGCCCGGCGAACTGCGCGCCCGGGTACCGAAGCGGAACGCCCCCGGCACACCGGGCACACTCTCGCTGCGCCTGCCTTTCCGCGCCCCGCTCAACCCCGACAACCTCTTCGGGCACCTCGCGGCCACCGCCGTACCCGGCGTGGAGGAGTGGCGGGACGGCGCCTACCGGCGCACGCTCCGGCTGCCGTACGGCCACGGCATCGTCGCGCTGACCCCCGCCCCGGACCACATCGCCTGCCGCCTCACCCTCAGTGACCTGCGCGACCTGACCGTTGCCATCAGCCGCTGCCGCCGGCTGCTCGACCTGGACGCCGACCCGGTGGCCGTCGACGACCAGCTGCGCACCGACCCGCTGCTCGCGCCCCTGGTCGACAAGGCTCCCGGCCGGCGCGTGCCACGGACCGTCGACGAGGCGGAGTTCGCCATGCGGGCCGTGCTCGGCCAGCAGGTCTCCACGGCCGCCGCCCGCACCCACGCAGCCCGCCTGGTCACCGCCCACGGCAAGCCCGTCGACGACCCCGAAGGCGGACTCACCCACCTGTTCCCGCCGCCTCAGGCCCTCGCGGCCCTCGACCCGGAGGCACTGGCGATGCCCCGCACCCGGCGCACCACCTTCACCAACCTGATCCGCCAACTCACCGACGGTTCCCTCCACCTGGGCCTGGAGAGCGACTGGGCCGAAGCCCGCGCCCGGCTGCTCGCCCTGCCCGGCTTCGGCCCGTGGACGGTCGACGTCATCGCGATGCGCGCCCTCGGCGACCCCGACGCCTTCCTCCCCACCGACCTCGGAATCCGCCGCGCCGCCCAGGAGTTGGGCCTGCCCTCCACCCCGGCCGCCCTCACCGCCCGCGCGGCGGCCTGGCGGCCCTGGCGGGCGTACGCCGTGCAGTACCTGTGGGCGACCGACAGCCACCCCATCAACTTCCTCCCCGTGTAAGCCCGTACGAGCCCACGCAAGGACCTCCCATGAGCATGAAGATGAAGCAGCACACCGTCATCGACAGCCCCTACGGCCCGCTCACCCTCGTCGCCGACGCCGACGGCGTCCTGTGTGGCCTCTACATGACCGGCCAGCGTCACCGCCCGCCCGAGGAGACCTTCGGCGACCGCGACGACACGCTCTTCGCCGAGGCACAGGACCAGCTCAAGGCCTACTTCGCCGGGGAGTTGAAGGACTTCAGCCTCGAACTGCGCCTGAACGGCACCCCGTTCCAGCAAAGCGTCTGGGACCAGCTGCGCCGCATCCCCTACGGCGAGACCCGTTCCTACGGCGAACTCGCCGATGCCCTCGGCAACCGCGGCGCCTCCCGGGCCGTCGGCCTGGCCAACGGCAGGAACCCGATCGGCATCATCGTCCCCTGCCACCGGGTGATCGGCGCGGGCGGCTCCCTCACCGGCTACGGCGGCGGCCTCGACCGCAAGCAGCGCCTGCTGGACTTCGAGCGGGGCACGGCGCTGTTCTAGCCCGGGGAAGGACCGGAAGGACTAGGCGCCGTACTCCTGAGTCATCGCGGACAGCAGCCGCGGCAGCGCCGCGCCGATCGGTTCCCGTACGACCTCCTCGGCGAGGTCGTCGTACGGCGTCGGCTCGGCGTTGACGATGATCAGCCGGGCACCGTGGTCGGCGGCGACGCCGACCAGCCCCGCGGCCGGCTGCACCTGAAGGCTGCTGCCGACGGCGATGAACACCTGGCAGGCCTTGGCGATCGCCAGGGCGTCCCCCAGCACCACCGGGTCGAGCCGCTCCCCGAACATCACGGTCGCCGACTTCAGAACGCCGCCGCACTCCCGGCACGGCGGATCCTCCTCACCGGCCTCGACCCGGGCGAGGGCGTCCTCCATCGGCCCCCGCGCATGGCACTTGGTGCACACCACGCTACGCGCAGTGCCGTGCAGCTCCAGCACCTTGCGGGCGGGCAGCCCGGCGAGCTGGTGCAGCCCGTCCACGTTCTGCGTGATCACCCGCACCGGGAACCCGGCTCGCTCCAGCTCGGCCACCGCCCGGTGCGCGGCGTTCGGCTCGGCCTCCAGCGTCCGGTTCTGCCGCCGCATCTGCCACGACCGCCGCCGGATCTCCGGATCGCCCA
Organism: Streptomyces sp. NPDC020299; assembly: GCF_044387825.1. Lineage (NCBI taxonomy): Bacteria > Bacillati > Actinomycetota > Actinomycetes > Kitasatosporales > Streptomycetaceae > Streptomyces > Streptomyces sp. NPDC020299. Next base: position 73,892 of record NZ_JBIRWL010000009.1, on the reverse strand, counting down.
TGTAGTACTCGTACGTCACGAGTTTCTCGGCCTCCGGATCCCGCCGCCACAGCCCGCCCGGCCCGCGGTAGTCCGGGATACCGGAGTCGGTCGAGATACCGGCGCCGCTGAGGAGGGCGACGAGAGGTCTGGTCATGGGGCCGAGGGTAGGGCGGGGGACTCGGTGGCGGCGAACGGTTATCGGGCGCCGGGGGTCAGGTGAGCCCGCTGAACCGGGGCAGGGCCCGTACCAGGTCGGAGGGGAGGGCGATGCCGTCCTCGGTGGACGGGTCGACCGCCAGCCACAGGTCGTCGTCGGGCCAGTTCACGGCCAGCTCGACGACCGGGATCCTGATCGCCGTGGCCGGATCGGCCCCGGCGGCGGCCAGCGAGTCGTCCGACGTGAAGACGGGGACATAGCGGTTGCCGTCCTGCTCGATCACCGGCAGGGCGAGTGCGCCTTCGGGTGGCTGCTCACCTTCGGGTGGCAGCGCCTGCGGGACGAGGGCGACGCTGTTCGCGAGATCGATCAGCGCGGCCTGGGTGTCCTCCGCCGCCGCGGTCGCGTCGACCTGTGCGTCGCCTTCGGGATGCGGGGTGCTCATGGGGTGTCCTCCTCCGTCGCGTCCATGTGCGCGCCTGCGTCCATATGCGCGCCCGACGGCCCGAGTCCCTGCGCAGCCCTCCCTTAAACCGATCTTGGCCGACAAATAGGAGATATGGGAGATATTGGAGATACGGGATATGCGGGAAGGGTGGTCATCCGACGCGGTGGCCGTTCTCCAGCTCCGCCGTCCCCACACCCTCCGCCAGTACGTCCAGGCCGGCGAGGACGCGGCGGCCCGAGGAGCCGGGCAGGTGGGCGGCCAGTTCCTCGCGGGGGACGAGGCGCCAGGACAGGAGCTCCTCCTCCTGGAGGCGGATCGCCTTGAACTCGTCCTCGGCGAGCACCCCGCCGTCGTAGAGGTACGCCACCAGCGGCGGCCGTCCCGTCCCGTGCACCCAGTCCACCGCCAGCAGCCGGCCGAGCTCCACGTCGAGCCCGATCTCCTCCAGCGTCTCGCGGCGCGCCCCCTGGCGCGGTGTCTCCCCGTCGTCCGACTCGACCGTGCCGCCCGGCAGGGCCCAGCCCTCGCGGTAGTTCGGCTCGACGAGCAGCACCCGCCCCTCGGCGTCCCGGAAGAGCACGGCGGCACCGGCGAGGACACGCGGCAGGCCGGCGATGTACGTGGCGAAGTCTTGAGCGGTGGTCATTCACGCAGGGTATCCGGGCGCCGCCTGCCGGCCGTCCGCCGTGGCCAGGCGCAGGGTGCGTTCCGCCAGCGCGCTGATTCGTACGCCGTCGAAGCCGAACACCGCGCTGCGGACGGTGTCCTCCAGCGGGTCCTTCCACTGCGCCGGGATGGCCGCCGCACCGTTCAGGACACCGGCCACGGATCCGGCCGTGGCGCCGTTGGAGTCGGTGTCCAGGCCGCCGCGGACGGTGAGGGCGATGGTGCGGGTGAAGTCGCCGTCGCCGTACAGCAGGCCGGCGGTGAGCACGGCCGCGTTCGGGACGGTGTGGATCCAGCCGAGCCCGGCCGTCTCCTCGGACACCGTGGCGAGGGTGTCCTGCCACGTCATCCGGGCCCCGTGCAGGGCGGCGACCCGCCGCACCATACGGGCCAGGCGGCTGCTCGCCGGGACGACGGTGAGCGCGGTGTCCAGGGCGTGGCGCACGGTCGGGGCGGTGAACGCGGCCGAGACCAGCGCCGCCGCGAACATCGCCCCGTACACGCCGTTGCCGGTGTGGGACAGCACCGCGTCCCGGCGGGCCAGATCGGCGGCGCGGCGCGGGGCGCCCGGGCAGGTCCAGCCGTAGACGTCGGCGCGGATCAGGGCGCCGATCCACTCCTGGTACGGGTTGTCGTACGTGGCCGTCAGCGGCGGCTTGAGCCCGTTGGCGAGATTGCGGTACGCGGCCCGCTCCGCCGTGAACGTCTGGAGGTACGGCAGCCGCAGCAGCCACAGATCGCCGACCTGCTCGGTACTGAAGTCGAAGCCGTGGGTCTCCAGCAGGTGCAGGCCGAGGATGGCGTAGTCGACGTCGTCGTCGCGGCAGCTGCCGTGGATGTGGCCGCGCACGCACTGGCGCCACTCGGGACGCAGCTCGAGGCCGTCGCTCTCGTCGGCCGGTTCCGGGAGGTAGTCGGTGAGCGGCAGGGCGGCGGCCAGCCGCAGATAGCGGTCGATGCGCTCGCGCGTCCACACCTCGCCCTGCTCGACCGGTTTGCCGAGCATGTTCCCGGCGATCCGCCCGAGCCAGCCGCCCAGGACGCGGTCGGCGAGCTCCGGCTCGGTGCGCACAGCTGTCATGGCTGAGATGTACCCGGTTTACGGGGCGCGCACAGCCGGATGCCAGGAGGTTCCCAGGGTTCGGGCGGGGCATGACGCCGGAGGGCTCCGCCGGTTAAGGTCACAGCGGCGCGACTGGCCCTGACGTGCGACGGGCCCGGAGAGCAAGGGGAATGCAAGGTGGCGGACGCTTCTGTGGACGGGACCCGTCGGGTACTCGTCGCCGCGGACAAGTTCAAGGGCTCGCTGACGGCCGTGCAGGTCGCGGAGCGGGTGACGGCGGGTCTGCGTCGGGTCGTGCCGGACGTCGAGGTGGAGGCGCTGCCCGTCGCCGACGGGGGTGACGGGACCGTGGACGCGGCGGTGGCCGCCGGGTTCGAACGGCGCGAGGTCCGGGTCGCGGGGCCGCTGGGGCAGGACGTGACCGCCGCGTTCGCGCTGCGCGGCGGCACCGCGGTGGTGGAGATGGCCGAGGCGAGCGGGCTGCAGCGGCTGCCGGCCGGGGTCTTCGCGCCGCTCACGGCGTCCACGTACGGGTCCGGCGAGTTGCTGCGGGCCGCGCTGGACGCGGGGGCGCGGACCCTCGTGTTCGGCGTCGGCGGCAGCGCGACGACCGACGGCGGGGCCGGGATGCTGACGGCGCTGGGGGCGCGGTTCCTGGACGAGGAGGGGGAGCCGGTGCCGCCGGGCGGGGGCGGGCTGGCCGATCTCGCGCGTGCGGACCTGTCGGGTCTGGACCCGCGGCTGTCCTCGGTCGAGTTCGTGCTGGCCAGCGATGTGGACAACCCGCTGACCGGGCCGAAGGGGGCGCCCGCGGTGTACGGGCCGCAGAAGGGTGCCTCGCCGGACGACGTGGAAGCGCTGGACGCGGCGCTGGCGCACTACGCGAAGGTGCTGGAGGCCGCGGTCGGGCCTCAGGCGGCGGAGTACGCGGCGTCCGCGGGGGCGGGTGCCGCGGGGGGCATCGGATACGGTGCTCTGCTCCTCGGTGCCGTGTTCCGTCCCGGCATCGAGGTGATGCTCGACGTGCTGGGCTTCGCGCCCGCGCTGGCGTGGGCGGAGCTGGTGATCACCGGTGAGGGGTCCCTGGACGAGCAGACCCTGCACGGGAAGGCTCCCGCGGGGGTGGCCGCGGCGGCGCGGGCCGCGGGCAAGGAGGTCGTCGCGGTGTGCGGCCGGCTCGCCCTGCCGCCGGAGGCGCTCGGGCGGGCGGGGATCCGGCGGGCCTACCCGCTGACCGGCGTCGAGCCGGATGTCGCCGCGTGCATCGCTGACGCGGGCCCGATCCTGGAACGCGTGGCAGAATCCATCGCCCACGACTTCCTGACCTGACCCAGCCGTTTCCTCGCCCCCGCCGCCCCTACCCTTCCCATCCCCAGGGGCTCCGCCCCTCCAACCCCACCGGGGCTGCGCCCCCGGCCCCCGGCGGGGACTGCGTCCCCTGCACCCCTCTGGGGCCGCGCCCCTTCCCACCGGGGGCTGCGCCCCCTGGCCCAAGCGGGGACCGCGTCCCCTGCACCCCTCCGGGGGCTGCGCCCCCTGCCTCCGGCCGGCGTACGTCGCCTGCACCCCTCTGGGGCCGCGCCCCGGCCCAGGGCGGGGACTGCGTCCCCAGCACCCCGGAGGGGCCGTGCCCAGGTCCAGGGCGGGGACGGGACCCCAGCCCCGGCCTTGCGGGGACTGCGTCCCCTGCACTCTGGACGGCCGGGGCCCCCGGCGGGGACTGCGTCCCCCGCGCCCCTTCAGAGGGCTTTGGCCCTGGCTTTCTTTCTGGTGTGGCCGGCGTGTCGGTGCGTTGGGCGGGCTCGTGAAAGACGGAAGGCCCCGGACCGGGGAGGTCCAGGGCCAGCGTCAGGGTGAGCGTTACGGCAGTTGGGCCGCTCGGGCTTCGCGGCGGTTGTCGCGGAAGTTGTTCACCCGGCGGGCCGTGGCGAACAGGGGGATCACCGCGCCCATGACGAGTTGCAGGGCGCAGCCCGTCTGGAGGAGGAGCTGTCCGCTGGGGGCGTCGAAGGCCCAGGCGGCCAGGAGGCCCATGGAGAGGACGATCCAGGAGAGCATCGCGACCGCGAGGCGGCCCCGCGGCTTGGGGTACTCCACGCGGCTCACCATCAGCCACGCCGTGCCGAGGATGGCGAGGAGCGTCGCCACGAAGGGAAGCTCCAGCAGGACGATGGAGACCACCGTCAGCGCGCCGAACGGGGATGGCATGCCCTGGAACATGCCGTTCGCCGGTGTCACGCACGAGAAGCGCGCCAGGCGGAGGACCACGGCCAGGAGCACCACGATTGCCCCCAGCGCCGCCACTCTCTGGTGCGCGTCGTCCGCGACCATGCCGTAGACCAGCACGAAGTACGCCGGCGCCAGGCCGAAGCTGATCAGGTCGGAGAGGTTGTCCAGCTCCGCGCCCATCGGGGACGAGCGCAGCTTCCGCGCCACCAGGCCGTCGAACAGGTCGAAGACCGCCGCGCAGAGCATGAGGATGACCGCCGTGGCCGCGCTGTGCCGGGCCATGCCCGTTTCCTGGTCGCCCGTGAGGTGCGGGATCAGGATGCCGGTGGTGGTGAAGTACACCGCCATGAACCCGCACGTGGCGTTGCCGAGGGTGAGGGTGTCCGCTATCGAGAGGCGGAGAGAGAGCGGCATCTCCTCCTCTTCGGTCACCTCGTCCGCCTCAGGCACCCAGCCCGCCTGTGTCTCCGGATCAATCACGGTCAATGCGAGTCACCCCAGCCACGGTCTTCTGGCCGACCTCGACCGCGACCTCCACACCCTCGGGCAGGTAGAGGTCGACACGCGAGCCGAAGCGGATCAGACCGATACGGTCGCCCTGCTCGACCTTCGTCCCCTGCGGGATGTAAGGCACGATGCGACGGGCCACCGCGCCGGCGATCTGGATCATCTCGATGTCGCCGAGTTCGGTGTCGAAATGCCAGACTACGCGCTCGTTGTTCTCGCTCTCCTTGTTGAAGGCGGGAACGAAGCCACCGGGGATGTGTTCGACCGACGTCACCGTGCCCGACAGGGGCGCGCGGTTGACGTGGACGTTGAGCGGGCTCATGAAGATCGCGACGCGGGTACGCCCGTCCTTCCACGGCATGATGCTCTGCACCACACCGTCGGCGGGAGAGATGACCCGGCCCGGGGCGATCTCGCGCTCGGGGTCGCGGAAGAACCACAGCATGCCCGCCGCGAGCGCGGTGGCGGGCACGGCGACGGCCTTGGCGACGCCGGAGCGGCGTGCGCGGGCCAGGCTGAGGGCTGCGGTGGCGACGGTCGGGAGAAGCCACGGCGATGCTCCGCGCGCAAGGCGTACGCCGGCTCGGCTGTCGCGAGGTGCAGAGGTTTGGCTGTGGGGCATGGATGACCTTCGTAGCGGATGATGCCGCGCTGGAACGGGGGACGGCGGCTTTCCCGGGATCGTACCGGTCGCGGGCCGCAACTGGGCAAGCCAGGAAGCCGAGTCGGCGGCCGAAGAGCGTTGACGGGGTGTGATCTTCTTCTCGAAGAAAACACCCCGCATCCGGACAATCAGCCTTGGAACCGATACTCTTCGAGCAATCTGCGACCAATGATCATTTTCTGGATCTCGGCGGTACCTTCACCGATGAGCAGCATCGGAGCCTCACGGTAGAGGCGCTCGATCTCGTACTCCTTGGAGAAGCCGTAGCCGCCGTGGATCCGGAAGGCGTCCTCCACGACCTCCTTGCAGTACTCGGAGGCGAGGTACTTCGCCATGCCGGCCTCGAGGTCGTTACGCTCGCCGGAGTCCTTTTTGCGTGCCGCGTTGACCATCATGGCATGCGCGGCCTCGACCTTGGTAGCCATCTCCGCGAGCTTGAACTGGATCGCCTGGTGCTGGGCGATCGGCTTGCCGAACGTGTGCCGCTGCTGGGCGTACTGGACACCGAGCTCGAACGCACGCTGTGCGACACCGCAGCCACGGGCCGCCACGTTGACGCGGCCGACCTCCACGCCGTCCATCATTTGGTAAAAACCTCGGCCGGTGACGCCGCCGAGCACCCGATTGGCCGGAATTCGCAGTCCGTCCATGATCAGTTCGGTGGTGTCCACCCCCTTGTAACCCATTTTGTCGATCTTGCCGGGGATGGTGAGGCCGGGGCGGACCTCGCCGAACCCGGGCTCCTTCTCCACCAGGAAGGTCGTCATCGACTTGTGGGGCGCCGTACCCTCGGGGTGTCCTTCGTCACTTCGGACCAGGACGGCCACCAGGGACGAGGTACCGCCGTTCGTCAGCCACATCTTCTGGCCGTTCAGGACGTACTCCTCGCCGTCCTTCACCGCCTTGGACGTGATCGCCGACACATCGGAGCCGAGGCCCGGCTCCGACATGGAGAACGCGCCCCGGATGTCACCGGCCGCCATCCGGGGGAGGAAGTGGTCCTTCTGCTCCTGCGTGCCGTGCTGCTTGAGCATGTACGCCACGATGAAGTGCGTGTTGATGATGCCGGAGACCGACATCCAGCCCCGGGCGATCTCCTCCACGCACAGGGCGTAGGTGAGGAGCGACTCGCCCAGGCCCCCGTACTCCTCGGGGATCATCAGACCGAAGAGGCCGAGTTCCTTCAGGCCGTCCACGATCGCCTGCGGGTACTCGTCGCGGTGCTCCAGCTCGGTGGCGACCGGAATGATCTCCTTGTCGACAAAGTCCCGAACGGTGGAGAGGATCTCCTGCTGGACGTCGGTCAGACCGGCGGTCTGGGCGAGACGGGCCATGCCTACTTCTCCTGCTGCTTGAGTTCCGGGCGGCCCGGCTGCTCGCCGCCGCGCTCCTTGATGTACGTCTCGGTCGGCACCATCACCTTGCGGCGGAAGACGCACACCAGGGTGCCGTCCTGCTTGTAGCCCTTGGTCTCGACGTAGACGATCCCGCGGTCGTTCTTCGACTTCGACGGCCACTTGTCGAGGACGGTCGTCTCGCCGTAGATCGTGTCGCCGTGGAAGGTCGGCGCCACGTGCTTGAGCGACTCGATCTCCAGGTTGGCGATCGCCTTCCCGGAGACGTCCGGGACGGACATGCCGAGCAGGAGGGAGTAGATGTAGTTGCCCACGACGACGTTCTTGCCGAAGTCCGTGGTCTTCTCGGCGTAGTTGACGTCCATGTGGAGCGGGTGGTGGTTCATGGTGAGGAGACAGAACAGGTGGTCGTCGTACTCGGTGACCGTCTTGCCCGGCCAGTGCTTGTACGTCGCCCCGACCTCGAACTCCTCGTAGGTGCGCCCGAACTGCATGGTCCTCAGGCCTCCGGGATCTCGAACTTGCTGGTGCGCTGCATGCCGGCGGCGCGGCCCTTGCCGGAGATGACCAGGGCCATCTTGCGGCTGGCCTCGTCGATCATCTCGTCGCCGAGCATCGCGGAGCCCTTCTTGCCGCCCGCCTCGGACGTGTAGTAGTCGTACGCGTCCAGGATCAGCTCGGCGTGGTCATAGTCCTCCTGGGAGGGCGAGAAGATCTCGTTGGACGCCTCGACCTGTCCCGGGTGCAGCACCCACTTGCCGTCGAAGCCGAGCGCTGCGGCGCGCTGGGCGACCTCGCGGTAGCCGTCGATGTTGCGGATCTGGAGGTAGGGGCCGTCGATCGCCTGGAGGTTGTTGGCGCGGGCGGCCATCAGGATCTTCATCAGGATGTAGTGGTAGGCGTCCGCCGGGTAGCCGGGCGGCTGCTCGCCCACGACCAGCGACTTCATGTTGATCGACGCCATGAAGTCGGCCGGGCCGAAGATGATCGTCTCGACCCGCTGGGAGGCCGTCGCGATCTCGTTGACGTTGTTGAGGCCCTGGGCGTTCTCGATCTGTGCCTCGATGCCGATCTTGCCGACCTCGAAGCCCATGGTCTTCTCGATCTGCGTCAGCAGCAGGTCCAGCGCGACGACCTGCTGGGCCGTCTGCACCTTCGGCAGCATGATGCAGTCGAGGTTCTGGCCGGCGCCCTCGACGACCGTGACGACGTCGCGGTACGTCCATTCGGTCGTCCAGTCGTTGACGCGCACGACCCGCGTCTTGCCCGTCCAGTCGCCCTCGTTGAGGAACTTGACGATGGTGTGCCGCGCCTCGGGCTTGGCGAGCGGCGCGCACGCGTCCTCCAGGTCCAGGAAGACCTGGTCGGCGGGGAGGCCCTGCGCCTTCTCCAGGAAGCGGGGGTTGCTCCCGGGGACCGCGAGACAGGAGCGTCGCGGACGCAGACGGTTGACGGGCGTGGTCATGCGGGGACCTCCAGGGGGTCGAGCTTGTTCGCTTTCCGGATCTCGTCGACGATGCGGCCGATGATCCCGGTGATGTCGAAGTCCTTCGGGGTGAACACCGCGGCCACACCGGCGGCCCTCAGCTGTTCGGCGTCACCGTTCGGGATGATGCCACCTGCGATCACCGGTATATCTGTGGCACCGGCCACACGCAGCCGTTCGAGCACGTCCGGGACCAGCTGGGCGTGCGAGCCGGACAGGATCGACAGGCCCACCGCGTGCACGTCCTCGGCGAGGGCCGCGTCCACGATCTGCTCGGGCGTGAGCCGGATGCCCTGGTAGACCACCTCGAAGCCGGCGTCACGGGCCCGTACGGCGATCTGCTCGGCGCCGTTGGAGTGCCCGTCCAGACCGGGCTTGCCGACCAGGAAGCGCAGCTTGCCCACGCCCAGCTCACGGGCGGTGGCGTCCACCTTGGCGCGGACGTCGGCGAGCGCGGAGCCCGGCTCGGCGGCGACCGCCACCGGCGCGGACGACACCCCGGTGGGTGCCCGGAACTCGCCGAACACCTCGCGCAGGGCCCCGGCCCACTCACCGGTCGTGACGCCGGCGCGGGCGCACTCCAGTGTGGCCTCCATCAGGTTCTCGGTGCCCTTGGCGGCCTCCTTCAGCCGCTCCAGCGCCTTGCACGGGCGCGGGTGGTTGAAGGGCGGCTGATAGCGCGTGTCGCGCCAGTGCTGGAGCGAGGCGATGACGCGGGCCTCGACCGCCGGGTCGACCGTCATGATCGCGGTGTCCAGGTCGGCCGTCAGTGGGTTCGGCTCGGTGCCCTCGAAGGCGTTGACACCGATGATCTTCTCCTCGCCGGACTCGATCCGGGCCCGGCGCTCGGCGTGCGAGGCGACCAGCTGCGACTTGAGGTAGCCGGACTCGACGGCGGCCATCGCGCCGCCCATCTCCTGGATCCGCTCGATCTCGGCGAGGGACTCCTCGACGAGCTCGCCCACCTTCGCCTCGATCACCGTCGAGCCCGCGAAGATGTCCTCGTACTCCAGCAGGTCGCTCTCGTGCGCCAGCACCTGCTGGATGCGCAGGCTCCACTGCTGGTCCCAGGGCCGGGGCAGGCCCAGGGCCTCGTTCCAGGCGGGCAGCTGCACGGCACGCGCGCGTGCGTCCTTGGAGAGGGTCACGGCCAGCATCTCGAGCACGATCCGCTGGACGTTGTTCTCGGGCTGCGCTTCGGTCAGTCCGAGGGAGTTGACCTGGACGCCGTAGCGGAAGCGGCGGTGCTTGGGGTCCTCGATCCCGTACCGCTCGCGGGTGACCTTGTCCCAGATGCGGCCGAAGGCGCGCATCTTGCACATCTCCTCGACGAAGCGGACGCCCGCGTTCACGAAGAAGGAGATACGGCCGACGACATCGCCCATGCGCTCCTGCGGCACCTGCCCGGAGTCGCGCACGGCGTCGAGGACGGCGACCGCGGTGGACATCGCGTACGCGATCTCCTGGACCGGCGTGGCGCCCGCCTCCTGCAGGTGGTAGCTGCAGATGTTGATCGGGTTCCACTTCGGCATGTGGGAGACCGTGTACGCGATCATGTCGGTCGTCAGCCGGAGCGACGGCCCCGGCGGGAACACATGGGTGCCCCGGGACAGGTACTCCTTGACGATGTCGTTCTGGGTCGTGCCCTGGAGCTTGGTGATGTCCGCGCCCTGCTCCTCGGCGACGACCTGGTAGAGCGCCAGGAGCCACATGGCCGTGGCGTTGATCGTCATCGAGGTGTTCATCTGTTCCAGGGGGATGTCCTGGAACAGCCGGCGCATGTCACCGAGGTGCGCGACCGGCACCCCGACCCGGCCGACCTCGCCGCGGGCGAGGATGTGGTCGGAGTCGTAGCCGGTCTGCGTCGGCAGGTCGAACGCGACCGACAGGCCGGTCTGGCCCTTGGCGAGGTTGCGCCGGTACAGCTCGTTCGACGCCTCGGCGGTGGAGTGACCGGCGTACGTGCGCATGAGCCACGGCCGGTCCTTCTGACGCTCAGTCATCTATGGCCTCCGCGGTCCTCAGATGTTCCGGAAGCGGTTGATGGCGTCGATGTGCTGGGCGCGCTTGGCCTCGTCACGCACACCCAGGCCCTCCTCGGGGGACATGCACAGGACGCCGACCTTGCCCTGGTGGAGGTTGCGGTGCACGTCGTAGGCGGCCTGCCCGGTCTGCTCCAGGGAGTACACCTTCGACAGCGTCGGGTGGATCTTGCCCTTGGCGATGAGGCGGTTGGCCTCCCAGGCCTCGCGGTAGTTGGCGAAGTGGGAGCCGATGATCCGCTTCAGGGACATCCACAGGTAGCGGTTGTCGTACTCGTGCATGTAGCCCGAGGTCGAGGCGCAGGTGGTGATGGTGCCGCCCTTGCGGGTGACGAACACGGAGGCGCCGAAGGTCTCGCGGCCGGGGTGCTCGAAGACGATGTCGATGTCCTCGCCGCCGGTGAGCTCGCGGATGCGCTTGCCGAAGCGCTTCCACTCCTTCGGGTCCTGGGTGTTCTCGTCCTTCCAGAACTTGTAACCCTCGGCGGTGCGGTCGATGATCGCCTCGGCGCCCATCGAGCGGCAGATCTCCGCCTTCTGCGGGCTGGAGACGACACAGATCGGGTTGGCGCCGCCGGCCAGCGCGAACTGGGTGGCGTAACTGCCGAGGCCGCCGCTCGCGCCCCAGATGAGCACGTTGTCGCCCTGCTTCATGCCGGCGCCGTTGCGGGAGACCAGCTGGCGGTAGGCGGTGGAGTTGACCAGGCCCGGGGCGGCGGCCTCTTCCCAGCTGAGGTGGTCGGGCTTCGGCATCAGCTGGTTGGACTTGACGAGTGCGATCTCGGCGAGGCCGCCGAAGTTGGTCTCGAAGCCCCAGATGCGCTGCTCGGGGTCGAGCATGGTGTCGTTGTGGCCGTCGCTCGACTCCAGCTCCACGCTCAGACAGTGCGCGACGACCTCGTCACCGGGCTTCCAGGCGTTGACGCCGGGGCCGGTGCGCAGGACGACGCCCGCGAGGTCGGAGCCGATGATGTGGTACGGCAGGTCGTGCCGCTTGGCCAGCTCGTTGGTGCGGCCGTAGCGCTCCAGGAAGCCGAACGTCGACAGCGGCTCGAAGATCGACGTCCACACGGAGTTGTAGTTGACCGAGGAGGCCATGACGGCCACCAGGGCCTCGCCCGGGCCGAGCTCGGGCAGCGGCACCTCGTCGAGGTGGATCGACTTGCGCGGGTCCTTGTCGCGGGTCGTGAGACCCGCGAACATCTCCGTCTCGTCCTTGTGCACGGTGATCGCGCGGTACGACTCGGGGAGCGGCAGGGCGGCGAAGTCGGCGGACGTGGCGTCCTTCGACTGGATCGCGTCCAGGATGTCCTTCACGGTCACGGTGTTGCCTCCGGCGGTGAGCGCCCTGAGGGAGGGGCGCTGAGGGTTCGTCGGTGCTGCGATGAGTGCTGCTGAGGGTGGGGTGAAAAGGTGCCGTCGGTTCGGCGGGTGGTGCTTCGGCAGCGCTTTGTGGCGCGGGAGGTTGCCTGTGACGCAGGCGTCCGGGCGCGCAGGCCGTCCGGCTTGCGGGGACAGCCGACGCGCGAAAGGTCGCTGCGCGCCGGCCGCCCGGACTCCTTCAACGTATGACACCCCGTGTCATGTCGCAAGGCACTGAGTGCCAGAACTTCCCCTCACCTGAAATCTTTACGTAACAAATGAGCGATGATCGATCGAACGGGCTCTGAAATCCGCGCGAAAAAGTGCTCTGACATGCCAAAACGGCCACCCGGTGGGGTGGCCGTCATCACAGTGGCAAAGGTGCCCGAGAGGGCGCTCAGCGGTCCTTGAGGGCCTCCTCGATGGTCCGCATGACCTCGTCCAGCGGGGCGTCGGTGCGCGCGACCGTCACCAGCACCTCGCCGTGCGGGGCGACCGCCGCCGGGGCCGGTCTGGGAGCGGTGTCGCGCCCGGCGCCGATGCCGGTGCCGAAGGTCTTCCGCACGATCGCGAAGGCGTGGTCGAGCTGGGCCTCGACATCGCCCTGCCCGCCGGCCCTGAGCCAGCGGCGCAGGACGTGGTTGTGGGCGGTGACCACGGCGGACGCGGCGACCTCCGCCAACAGCGGGTCGTCGTTGGCGTCGTCGTCGTGCGCGTGCTCGTCGAAGTGGCCGAGGAGATAGCGGGTGAACAGACGTTCGTAGCGGGCCACCGACGCGATCTCCGCCTCACGCAGGGTGGGCACCTCGCGCGTCAGCTTGTAGCGGGCGACCGAGATCTCCGGCCGGGCCGCGTACATCTTCATGACTTCCTTGATGCCGCGGCACACGGTGTCGAGCGGGTGCTCGTGCGCGGGGGCGGCGTTGAGGACCGCCTCGGCGCGGATCAGTGTGTCGTCGTGGTCGGGGAAGATCGCCTCTTCCTTGGAGCGGAAGTGGCGGAAGAAGGTGCGGCGCGCGACCCCGGCCGCGGCCGCGATCTCGTCGACGGTGGTCGCCTCGTACCCCTTGGTCGCGAACAACTCCATCGCGGCTGCCGCCAGTTCTCGGCGCATCTTGAGCCGCTGGGCGGCGGCACGGCCGCCTGCGGCACTTTCCGGCGCGTCGGGCGTAGCTGGTGTACGGGAGGACCTGGCGGGCTGGGACATGACCCGAACGTACTGCATGCGCGCAGCTCGATGCGCAGGTCCGGGGTTTCCCCCGCCCTTCGGGGGCGGGGGGCCGCCGGCGGTGTCGAGCAGTCCGCCCCAGTCGCCGGGACGGTCAGCGGCGGGCATATTCGCGGAAGCCGCGGCCGGTCTTGCGACCGAGGCAGCCCGCGGCCACCAGGTGCTCCAGGAGCGGCGCCGGGGCCAGCCCCGGGTCGCGGAACTCGCGGTGCAGCACCTTCTCGATCGCCAGGGAGACGTCGAGGCCGACCACGTCCAGGAGTTCGAAGGGGCCCATCGGGTAGCCGCCGCCCAGCTTCATCGCCGCGTCGATGTCGTCCAGGGACGCGTAGTGCTCCTGCACCATCTTGACCGCGTTGTTCAGGTACGGGAACAGCAGCGCGTTCACGATGAAGCCGGCGCGGTCACCGCAGTCCACGGCGTGCTTCCTGATCCTGACGCAGACCTCGCGGACCGTGGCGTGCACGTCCTCGGCCGTCAGCACCGTACGGACGACCTCGACCAGCTTCATCGCCGGAGCCGGGTTGAAGAAGTGCATGCCGATCACGTCCTGCGGACGCGAGGTGGCACGGGCGCAGGCGACGACCGGCAGCGAGGAGGTGGTGGTCGCCAGGACCGCGCCCGGCTTGCAGATCTTGTCCAGCGTCGCGAACAGCTGCCGCTTGACCTCCAGGTCCTCGGCGACCGCCTCGACGGCCAGGTCCACGTCCGCGAACGCCTCGTAGGAGCCCGCCGGGGTGATCCGGTCCAGGGTCTCGGCGGCGGCCTCGGCGGTCAGCCGGCCCTTGTCGACGGAGCGGGCCAGGGACTTGCCGATGCGGGCCTTCGCGGTCTGCGCCTTCTCCTCGCTGCGGGCGGCCAGGACGACGTCGTACCCGGCCTTGGCGAAGACCTCGGCGATGCCGGAGGCCATGGTGCCGGAGCCCGCGACGCCGACGGAGCGGACCGGGCGGCCCGAGGCCTCGGAGCCCGTGGAGGCGGGCGTCAGGGCGTCCGGCACGACGGTCGCGCTGCCCGGCGCCTCGTACGTGTAGAAGCCGCGCCCCGACTTGCGGCCGGTCAGGCCCGCCTCGCTGAGCTGCTTCAGGATCGGGGCGGGGGCGTGCAGCCGGTCGCGGGACTCGGCGTACATGGCGTCCAGGACGGTCCGCGCGGTGTCGACGCCGATCAGGTCCAGCAGCGCGAGGGGACCCATCGGCAGGCCGCAGCCGAGCCGCATCGCGGCGTCGATGTCCTCGCGGGAGGCGTACTTCGCCTCGTACATCGCGGCGGCCTGGTTGAGGTAGCCGAACAGCAGGCCGTCCGCGACGAAACCGGGGCGGTCGCCGACCGCGACGGGCTCCTTGCCGAGGTCGAGGGCGAGATTCGTGACCGCGGTGACGGCCGCCGGCGCGGTCAGCACGGAGGAGACGACCTCGACCAGCTTCATCGCCGGGGCCGGGTTGAAGAAGTGCAGGCCCAGCACCCGCTCGGGGCGGGCGGAGTCGGCGGCCAGCCGGGTCACCGACAGGGCGTTGGTGCCGGTCGCCAGGATCGTCTCCGGCCGCACGACGCCGTCGAGTTCACGGAATATCTGGTGCTTGACCTCGTACGACTCCGGGGCCACCTCGATGACGAGGTCGGCGTCGGCGGCGGCCGTGAGGTCGGTCGCGGTGCGCACCCGGCCGAGGAGGTCCGCGCGCTCCTGCTCGGTGAGCTTCCCGCGCTGCACGGCGCGGGCGGTGGAGGACTCCAGCGCGGCGACGGACCTCGCGGCCTGGGCCTCGCTGATGTCGATGCCGATCACCTCGCGGCCGGCCTTGGCGAGGACCTCGGCGATGCCGGTGCCCATCGTGCCGAGGCCGACGACGGCAATGGTCTTGAGCTGGGACAGAGGGGTGTCGGACAGGGGAGTGGCCATCGCGGACTCCAGGAATGAGGGTGACGACGAGGACGCGCCGGGTGCGCCGGAGGGGCGCACACCGGGGCGTGCACAGCTGCGTGAATGCGGGTGTTCGCCGGGCTGCCAAGCGCACACGCCCGGTGCCGTCGCGGCGGGCGCGAACGCCCGGGGAACGGCGGATCCGACCGGCTCTGTCCCGAAGCCGAGTCGTACTGCGGTACACGCTCTACCGAAACGCGTGGTACCGAAACACGATTCACCGAAAACACGGTGTACCGAACCGACCAGCGCTCACGACGGCCGCGTCACCAAACCGTCGCGAGCGGAAGTGCGAGTGGGTAACTCGCTCGTCTGAGCTTAACTTGCCGGTAACGAGCACGCCAGCCCCCTGAGTTTGTGATGTAGGTCCCTCCCGCCGCGCAACACCCCTACGCTGGGCTTCGTGGACGAAGAGTTGCGATCGCTCACGGAGCGTCTACGGCAGGAGTCCGGGGGCTCGGCGGCGTACGAACGCCTGGCGGCGACCGGCGACCTCGACGAACTCGCGGACGTGCTCACCGCGCCCGGACAGCCGCTGTGGGCCAGGGAACTGGCCGCCTTCAGGCTGGGTCTTGCCGGTGACCGGCGCGCCTTCGAGTCCCTCGTGCTGCTGCTCAACCACCGCGACCCGCCGCGCTGCGCCGCCGCCGCCCACGCCCTGGCCCGCCTGGGCGACCCGCGCACCGCCCGCGCCGCCGCGGCGCTGGCCACCAACGAGCTGCGCGTCGCCTACGCCCTGCACCCGGTACGGCTCCTGGTCCAGCTGCGCGCCCCCGAGTCCGTGCCCGCGCTGATCACCACCCTGGAGCGGCGGCTGCGCCCGCACGACCCCTACCGCCGGGTGGCGCTCGCCTGCGTGGAGGGGCTCGGCGAGCTGGGGGACGACCGGGCCAGGAGGGTACTGAACGAGTCCCTGGCACACCCGGCGCTCGCCGAGGCCGCGGTGCACGCGCTGGCGCGGATCCCGAAACAGCGGTGAGCCCGCGTCAGCCGGCCGGCTCGCGCACGTACCGCACCTCGGGCACGGCCACCCCGTCCACCTCGAAGGGCTCCTCGGCGCCGTCCGCGCGGAAGCCCGCCCGTTCGTAGAAGCGGCGCGCGGGCGTGTTCTCCTTCAGGACCCAGAGGAACACCCGCGGATACCCGGCGGCCGTGCAGCGCCGCAGCGACTCGTGCAGGAGGGCGCGGCCGATGCCGGTTCCGGAGTGTCGATCGTCTACATAAATCGCATACAGTTCACCGTCTCCGGTACGCGCCTCTCCGTCCCGGTACGGGCCCAGCGCCGCCCACCCGGCAACCTCGCCGCCCCGCTCGGCGACCAGGTTCACCACGCTCCCGTCCCCCTGCCGGAACCGGGCCCGGCGCCGCGCCGCGTCCTCGGCCACGCTGAGCGCGTCGAGATACGACTGCGGCATGAGCCCCCGGTAGGCGGTCTGCCAGCCGCGGACGCGTATCCCGGCCACACGGTCGCAGTCGGCGAGGATCATGTCACGGACCGGTGTGCCACGTACGGCGCCGTCGGGGGCGGGGGTCCTGGTCGGCTCACTCATGCGTCAATGGTGAACCACACGACGCCATATCGTCCCTGACGGCTCATCAGGTCTGACCGTGCTCAGCCCCTGAAGCCGAGCAGCCGGTGCAGGCGCGCCCCGGGGGACGAGACGGACGCCGTCCTGGCGGCGAGCGGCTCGGGGTCGGGCAGGGTCCGGCACATCGCGTCGGCCTCGCCGCCGCCGTGCGGGACCGCGCCGTCGGTGAGGTAGGCGGCCAGGTAGGTGTCCAGGCAGGTGTTGCCGCTCAGCGTGATGCCATGGTTGCCGCCGCCCTGCTCGACGACCAGGCTGGAGCCGGCGAGGAGGCGGTGGACCGTCACACCGCCCTGGTAGGTGGTGGCCGCGTCGTGCGTCGCCTGGAACAGCAGGGCGGGCGGCAGTTCGCCGTTGGCCACGTTCACCGGGCGCAGGGTGTCCGTCGGCCAGAACGCGCACGGCGCGTTGTACCAGGCGTTGTTCCAGGCCATGAAGGGCGCCCGGTCGTACACCGCCCACGTGTCCCCCCGCCATTGGTCGAAGTCGCGCGGCCAGGAGACGTCACGGCACTGCACCGCGGAGTAGACGCTGTAGCCGTTGTCGGCCGCGGCGTCGACGGCGCCCAGCTTGTCGTACACCTCGACGAGCGGGCCGGCGTCCTTGTCGTGCACGTAGGCCGCGAACGCCTCGGCGAGGTAGGGCCAGTAGCCGTTGTAGTAGCCCCCGGGGATGAAGGTGTCCTCCAGTTCGGCGGCGCCGACCCTGCCGCCCGCGGGCTTCTTCGCGAGCGCCGCCCGCATCGCGTACCACGCGGCCTCGACCTTCGCGGGGTCGGTGCCGAGCCCGTACGTCGAGTCGTACGTGGCGATCCACGCCATCAGGGCGCGGTGGCGGTCGTCGAAGGCGTAGTCCTGGCCGAGGTTGTCGTCGTACCAGACGCCGGTCGGATCCACGACGGAGTCCAGGACCAGCCGGTGCACCCGCCGCGGGTAGAGCTTGGCGTAGACGGCTCCGAGGTAGGTGCCGTAGGAGTAGCCGAAGTAGCTGACCTTCTCGGCGCCGAGGGCCTGCCGGAGGATGTCCAGGTCCCGGGCGGCGCTGACGGTGTCGATGTACGGCAGCACACTCGCGTACTTCTTGCCGCAGGCGGCGGCGAAGGCCTGCGCGCGGGTGACGCCCGCCTTCTCCAGTGCGGGTGTGGCGGGGACGGTGTCGGGGCGTACGGGCCCGAAGGAGCCGGACGCGCAGTCCAGCGCGGGGGTGCTCCGGCCGACGCCGCGCGGGTCGAACCCGATCACGTCGTACTGGCCGGCCACCGCCCTGGGCAGCGCCGAGGCGACGAAGCCGGCCAGGGTCAGACCGCTGCCGCCGGGGCCGCCGGGGTTGACCAGCAGCGGGCCCTGGTAGGTCTGCGCGGTGTGCGGTACGCGGGAGAGGGCGAGCGTGATCTGCCGTCCGGCCGGGTGGGCGTGGTCGAGCGGCACCTTCAGGGACGCGCACTGCAGCGTCGGATAGTCGGCGGTGCCGCACTTCTTCCAGGCGGGCTCGGCGGCCGGGGCGGCGGGCGCGGGCCGCGCGGTCCGCGCCGTACCGGCGTTCGTGCTCGCGTCGGCGGGGACGGCCGCGACCGGCCCGGCGAGGACGGCGACGGCAGCCCACAGCACGGCTGCGCGGGTTCTCATGGGTCCTCCCGGGACGGCGGCGGGCAAGGACCGCGAGGCTCACGGTCCTTGCCGGATCGTCCCGGCAAGGGCACCCGCGGACACGTCTTGTGCCGATACTTGACCCGATTGGGCCGCGGGATGCCCTCGAACGCTCTCAGATCTCGAACGCTCTCAGATCTCGAACGCTCTCAGATCAGGGTGAGTTGCGTCGGTTGCCCCGTGCCGGGCCCGGTGGGAAGGGGCTCGGCCGGTTCGGGCGTGCGGATCCCGCGGTGCCTGCCCGCGCGCGTGGGGCCGATGCCGTACTCCTCGGCCAGCTCGTGCACCTGACGGGTGATCCGGCGCTGGTACCACTTCGGCGCGTAGGCGCCCTCCGCGTACAGCCGCTCGTAACGGCGCACCAGGTGCGGGTGGTGGGCGGACAGCCAGGACATGAACCACTCACGGGCCCCGGGCCGCAGGTGCAGCACCAGCGGGGTGACGGAGGTGGCCCCGGCGGCCGCGATCGCCCGCACGGTGGCCCGCAGCTGGTCGGGATGGTCGCCGAGGAACGGGATCACCGGCGCCATCAGCACCCCGCAGCCGATGCCGTGCTCGCCGAGGGCCCGTACGACGTCCAGGCGGCGCTCGGGCGCGGGCGTGCCCGGCTCCACGGTCCGCCACAGGTCCTGGTCGGTGAAGCCGACGGAGACCGAGATGCCGACGTCCGTGACCCGCGCGGCCCGGGTGAGCAGGTCGAGGTCGCGCAGGATCAGCGTGCCCTTGGTCAGGATCGAGAAGGGGTTCGCGCGGTCGGTGAGGGCGGAGATGATCCCCGGCATCAGGCGGTAGCGGCCCTCGGCGCGCTGGTAGCAGTCGACGTTCGTGCCCATCGCGACGTGCTCGCCCTGCCAGCGGGGCGAGGCCAGCTGGTGGCGCAGCACCTCGGGGGCGTTCACCTTGACCACGATCTGGGTGTCGAAGCCGATGCCCGTGTCGAGGTCCAGGTAGCTGTGCGTCTTGCGGGCGAAGCAGTACACGCACGCGTGCGTGCAGCCCCGGTAGGGGTTCACCGTCCACTCGAAGGGCATGCGGGAGGCGCCCGGCACCCGGTTGAGGATGGAGCGGGCCCGGACCTCGTGGAAGGTGATCCCGGCGAACTCGGGCGTGTCGAACGTCCGCGTGGTGACCGCCTCGGCATCGAAGAGTGCGGTGTCGGCCCGGCCGTGCTCGGACTCGGCTGTGAGGTTCTCCCAGCGCATCAGGCCTCCTCGGTAGCGCTGAGCCCAGAATAGAACACCTGTTCCCATGATCGTGCAAGGGTGGTTTCCGACCGCGTGAAGACCGCATGACAACCGAGGGCAATCGATGACAACCGCATCGGACAGCCGCGGGCACCCCGATTTGGGTGGCCGGGGACCGGGGTGGTTGGCTTGCCCCGACCCCGAGAAACCCCGAGCACAGCAGGTCCTGGAGGAACGCAATGGCGCAGGTCGAGGCCACCACGGAGCGGATCGTCGCAGCGGACGCGGAGAAGGTGTTCGACGCCCTCGCCGACTACACCGGCACGCGCGAGCGACTGCTGCCCGAGCACTTCAGCGAGTACGAGGTCCGCGAGGGCGGCGACGGCGAGGGCACCCTCGTCCACTGGAAGCTCCAGGCCACCAGCAAGCGCGTGCGCGACTGCCTCCTCGAGGTCGGCGAGCCCACCGACGGTGAGCTGGTCGAGAAGGACCGCAACTCCTCCATGGTCACCACCTGGCGCGTCACCCCCGCCGGCGAGGGGAAGTCCCGGGTCGTCGTCACCACCGTCTGGAAGGGCGCCGGCGGCATCGGCGGCTTCTTCGAGAAGACCTTCGCCCCCAAGGGCCTCGCCCGCATCTACGACGCCCTCCTCGCCAAGCTCGCCGCCGAGGTCGAGAAGTGACCCGAGCCTGACTCACCGGTTCGAGTGGATGTCCACCCGGCCCGGTGCGGTGCCGTAACTCGTCGCGCTTGCTCGTAGTTGTCCCCGATGAGTGGTTACGCGGGGAATCGTGCGGCAGCGCGACGAGGGGAGCGGCACGTGGGCGGGACGATTCTGGTGCAGGACGAGCCGGCCGTGGCACCCGGCCGGCCGGCCGCCCCACCGCCCCCACCGGCCACCGCGCTCAGCCCCCGACGGGTGCGGCTGGTCTTCGCCGGGCTGATGCTCGCCCTGCTCCTCGCCGCCCTGGAGCAGATGATCGTCGCCACCGCGCTGCCGAGGATCGTCGGCGAACTGCACGGCCTGGACCGCATGCCCTGGGCGATCACCGCCTACCTGCTCACCTCCACCGTGGGACTGCCCGTCTACGGCAAGCTCGGCGACCTCCTCGGCCGCAAGGGCGTCTTCCAGTGCGCGATCCTCGTCTTCGTCGCCGGCTCCGCCCTCGCCGGGCGGGCGCAGACCATGGACCAGCTGATCGCCTTCCGCGCCGTGCAGGGCATCGGCGCAGGCGGACTCATGACCGGCGTGCAGGCGATCATCGCGGACATCGTGCCGCCCCGCAGGCGCGGCCGCTTCCTCGGCCTGATCGGCGCCGCCTTCGGCCTCGCCTCCGTCGCCGGACCCCTGCTCGGCGGCTACTTCACCGACCACCTCTCCTGGCGCTGGTGCTTCTACGTCAACGTGCCCTTCGGCCTGCTCACCCTGGCCGTCGTCACCGCCGTGCTCAAGCTGCCCAAGCCGCCCTCCCGGGGCCGCTTCGACCTGCTCGGCACACTGCTGCTTACGGCGGCCTCCACCTGCCTGGTGCTGCTGACCAGCTGGGGCGGCACCGAGTACGCCTGGGACTCGCGCGTCGTCCTCGGCCTCGGCGCCGGCGCGGTGGCGGCCACCGCCCTCTTCGTCCTCGCCGAGCACCGCGCCGCCGAACCCCTCATCCCGCTGCGGCTGTTCCGCGACTCCGTCTTCACCGTCACCGGCCTGATCGGACTCGTCGTCGGCGTCGCGCTGTTCGGCGCCGCCTGCTACCTGCCGACCTTCCTCCAGATGGCCGACGGCGCCTCCGCCACCGAGTCCGGCCTGCTCATGCTGCCCATGATGGGCGGCATCGTCGGCGCCTCCGTCATCGCCGGGCAGCTCATCAGCCGCACCGGCCGCTACAAGATCTACCCCGTGCTCGGCGGCGCCCTCTCCGTGGCCGGCATGTGGCTGCTGTCCCGGCTCCAGACCGACACGCCCCGGCTGCACTACAGCATCTGGATGGCCGTCCTCGGCGCGGGCATCGGCATGGTGATGCCCGTCCTCGTCCTCGCCGCGCAGAACTCGGCGCGCCCCGCCGACCTGGGCACCGCCACCAGCGCCAGCAACTACTTCCGGCAGATCGGCGGCTGCGTCGGCGCCGCGGTCTTCGGCACCCTCCTCGCCGACCGGCTCACCGACGCCCTGCACCGGCGCCTCCCCCCGCGCGCGGGTGCCCGCCTCCCCGACCCGGAGTCGCTCACCCCACGGCTCGTGCACGCGCTGCCGCCCGCGCTGCGCGACGCCTGCGTCGCCGCCTACGCCGACGCGATGCCCCGGATCTTCCTCTACCTGGTCCCGGTGCTGGTCCTCGGCCTGCTGCTCGCCTTCTTCCTCAAGGAGAAACCACTGGTGTCCCACAACGCCTTCGTCACCGACCAGGAGACCGCGCCGGTGACCGCCCCGATCCCGCACGCACGTTCGCCGTACACCGCCTCGATCCCGGTCTGCGGTACGGTGCAGCACCACGACGGGACCGTGGTGCCACGTGCGGCCCTCACCCTGATCGACGTCGCCGGGCAACAGGTCGGCCGGGGCGCCAGCGGCGAGGACGGACGGTACGCGCTGGCCACGCCCGGCCCCGGCTCGTACGTACTGATCGCCGCCGCGGGCGGCCACCAGCCCCAGGCCGTCTCCGTCACCGTCGGCGAACGCCCCGTCGAACTCGACGTCGTCCTCGGCGGCGCCGGACGCCTCGCCGGTGCGGTGCTCACCGCCGACGGCACTCCCGTACGGGACGCCACCGTCACCCTCACCAACGTGCACGGCGAGGTCGTCGCGAGCACCCGCAGCGGACGCGAGGGCGGCTACGTCATCACCGAACTCGTGGCCGGCGAGTACACCCTCGCCGCCAGCGCCCCCGCCTTCCGGCCCGCCGCGCTCCCCGTCACCGTCCAGGCCTCCCGGGAGACCCGGCAGGACGTCGAACTCGCCGGCGGCGCCCTGCTGCGCGGCACCGTCCGGGCCGGCGGCGGACGCCCCGTCGAGGACGCCCGCGTCACCCTGCTCGACGCCGCCGGCAACGTCGTCGACACCCTCACCACGGGAGGCGACGGGACGTTCCGGTTCGTCGACCTCGCCTCCGGTGAGTACACCGTCATCGCGGCGGGGTACCCGCCGGTGGCCACCGTGCTCCAGGTGGCGGGCGGCGGCAGGACGGAACGGGATCTCCAACTGGGGCACGAGGACTGACGCCCGAGACCGCTCGTACCGGTGCATAGCGTGCGCCGGGGCGTCGCGCACGGCAATTCACCAATTGCCGCACACACGCCGTGCGGCGGCCGTACCGTGGAGTAGGCAGCACAGATCATGACGTGGATCGTGCGGTGCCGACGGGGAGCCCGCGCAATCGAGGGGGAGAGGGTCGGGGCCATGGACCGTGGCACGGAAGTGGGCGCAGACCCTGGGGAGGGCGCCGCGCAATGGCCTGCGGGGGCCGGCCGGATTCCGCTCGCGGTGGTCGTCGTCGACCGCGAGGGCCTGGTGTCGCACTGGAGCATGGGCGCCCGGCGGCTGTTCGGCGTCGAACGTGAGGAGGCCGTGGGCCGGCCCGCCGCCGACCTGCTGCCGGTCTCCGGTGCCCTGCCCGACGGCATCGGAACCGAACCACCGCTCGACTCCTACGGCCCCTACGAGGCGTACGACGGGCTGGGTCCCGACCTCGAGGCCTCCCTCGGCGGCCGGACCGACTACCCGACGGCGGGCCGGGCCCGGCTCTCCGCACAACACACCGACGGGCCGGAGCAGCCGGAGACCGGCGGCGAACGACTCGACATCCTGTGGTGGGCCTACCCCCTCGTCGGCCCCGGACCCGCCCGCCTCCTGGTGCTCGCCGCCGACGCCACCCGGCTGCACCTGGAACGCGGCTACGACGACGAGACCGCCGAACGCATCGCCCCCGGCTTCGCCCGCCACACCGAACTCCCCGCCTCCGGCGAACTCGCCCGGCGACTGCCCGAGATCCTGCCCAACATGGGCCCCGGTCTCAGCGGCCGCATCGTCTCCCAGGTCCTCGAACTGGGCTACCCGGTGCTGGAGTTCAGCCAGTACGACCGGGTGCCCGTGACACCCGACTGGGGAGTGCCGCGCCGCGCGGGACGCCGCCCCGCCGAGACCGGCACCACCCCGCAGGGGCGGCCGGTGGCCGTCGTCCCCGTCCCCGTCGGCGCCGAGCACGACCTGGAGTACGCGGCCGTCCGCGAGCGGCTGGAATTCCTCAACGAGGTCAGCTCCGGCATCGGTACCTCGCTCGACCTCGGCGAGACCATCCGGGAGGTCACCAGCGCCGCCGTGCCGCGCTTCGCCGACTTCGCCGGCACCCACCTGCGCGCCGCCGTCCTCGCCGGCGAAGGCTTCCCGGACGGCCCGCCGGACGCGCACACCGTGATGCACCGCGTCTGGGTCGAGCACAACGACGAACCCGGCCGCTGGGACGACACCGTGCCGGTCGGCGAGACCTTCGCCTTCCCCGAGCACACCCCCTTCTACAAGTGCATGGTCACCGGCGAACCGGTCCTGATCCCGAGGGTCACCGAGGAACTGGCGGGCCGCATCTCCGGCGAGTTCGAGAAGCGCGACCTGAGGCCGCTCATCACCCACCGCTCCCTGCTGATCGTGCCGCTCAAGGCCCGCAACGTCGTCCTCGGCTTCATGGTGCTGATGCGCCGCCCCGACCGCCCGGCGTTCGACGACATGGACCGCACCACCGGCGCCGAACTCGCCGCCCGCGCAGGCCTCGTACTCGACAACGCCCGCATGTACACCTACCAGGAGAACGTCGCCGACACCCTCCAGGACAGCATGCTGCCGCAGGTCGCCCCGCGCATGCCCGGCTGTGACGTCGCCACCCGCTACCTGCCCGGCACCCGGCTCGGCCGGATCGGCGGCGACTGGTTCGACACCATCAAGCTGCCCGGCTCACGCACCGCCCTCGTCGTCGGCGACGTCATGGGACACGGACTGAACTCGGCCGCCATGATGGGCCAGTTGCGCACAGCCGTACAGACCATGGCCGCCATGGAGACCCCGCCCGCCCAACTCCTGCGCAACCTCGACGACCTGGCCCGCCGGCTCGGCGAGAACTACCTCGCCACCTGCCTGTACGCCGTGTACGACCCGATCCGCGGCGAGGTGCACCTCGCCAACGCCGGGCACATCCCGCCCGTCCTGGTGCGCGCCGCGGACGGCCGCAGCGAACTGCTCGACCTGCCGACCGGCGCCCCCATCGGCGTGGGCGGCGTCCCCTTCGAGTCCACCGCCGTCCGGGTCTCGCCCGGCGACCGGCTGGTGCTGTGCACGGACGGCCTGGTCGAGGTACGCGGAGCCGACATCGGCGACGGCCTCGCCGCGCTCTGCGAGTCCGCCGCGCACCCCGCGGCCTCCATGGACGACGCCTGCGACACGATCATCCGCGCCCTGAACACCCGCGGCGGACGCAAGGACGACGTCGCACTGCTCATGGCGCGCCTCAACGGCGTCCCCGCCGGGCACGTCGCCGAATGGCACCTCGCCCGCGAGCCGCGCGAGGTGGCCCGCGCCCGCCGGCTGATCCGCGCCCGGCTCCTCGACTGGGGGCTCGCCGACGCGGTGGACACGGCGGAACTGCTGGTCAGTGAGGTCGTCAGCAACGCCGTACAGTACGGGGACGGTGACCGGATCGGGCTGCGTCTGGTCCGCACCGACGCACTGCTGTGCGAGGTCACCGACGACGAACCCGCCCTTCCCGCCCTGCTCAGCGCCGGCACCCACGACGAGTCCGGCCGCGGCCTGCGCGTGGTCAGCCGCCTGGCCCGCGAATGGGGTGCCAGCGCCGCCGGGCACCGCAAGACGGTGTGGTTCGAACAGGCACTGACACCACCCCGCCGCCGGGACTGAGGCGACGCCAGGGGCGCACGATCCGCCTGCGTGTACCCCCGGTGTGCGCCGGCTCGAACAACTCGTGAAAGGTGACCCCCGCCCCTTGTCCGGCACCCCGTGACCGCGATACTCCGATCACGGAACCGACCTGGGGAGGGCGCATGAAAGTCTCGGAGAACTACCGCGACAACTGGGAGAGTTACTGGCGGGAGACGTCCGACGCACGGGGCGAGGCCATCTGGGACGCCGATCCGTCACTGACCGCCGCACCGCACAGCGAGCTGCTCCTGCCGTACGCGGACACCACACGCACCATCGTCGACCTCGGCTGTGGCAACGGCACCCAGACGCGGTACCTCGCCACCCGGTTCGCCCGCGCCGTGGGCGTCGACCTCTCGCACGCCGCCATCGAACACGCCCGCCGCGCCACGGACGGCGACTCCGTCGAATTCCAGCAACTCGACCTGACCGACACCGAGGCGATCCGCGCCCTGCACACCCGTCTCGGCGACAGCAACGTGTACATGCGCGCCGTCATCCACCAGAGCGAACCGGAAGCCCGTCCCTCGGTGGCCGCCGCGGTCGCCGAGATCACCGGCTCGCTGGGGCGGGCGTTCGTCGTCGAACTCACCTCCGGCTCCCGGCAGGTCCTGCGCCGCGCCTGCGCCGACCCGGACGGGCCGCCGCCCAAGCTGCGCCGGGTCTTCCAGTACGGGCTCAAACCCGCCGACGCGGACGACGAGGAGATCCCGAAGCTGCTGAACGAGGCGGGTCTTCAGATCCTCGCCGACGGCGAGACGACCCTCCCGCAGACCGAGCACATGGCGGACGGCACGCTCATCGACCTCCCCGCCCGCTGGTTCGTCCTCGCCCGCCGGGGCACGGCCGGCTGAGGGCCGCGCGCCGGAGCCGGACGCCGGGGCCGGACGCCGGAGCCGGACGCCGAGGGGTGCCCGGTCCTGGCCCGGGGGTTCCGCGACGCGTAGCGTGACGTCGTATGAAGATCCTCATCAGTGCGGACATGGAGGGCGCCACGGGGGTCACCTGGCCGGCCGACGTCCTGCCGGGGACACCGCAGTGGGAACGCTGCCGCGCGATGTTCACCTCGGACGTGGCCGCCGCCGCGCTCGGCTTCTTCGACGGCGGCGCAGAGCGTGTACTTGTCAACGAGGCGCACTGGACCATGCGGAACCTGCTCCTCGAACAGCTCGACGAGCGGGTGCAGCTGCTCACCGGGCGGCACAAGTCGCTGTCCATGGTCGAGGGCGTGCAGCACGGCGACGTCGACGGCATCGCCTTCGTCGGCTACCACGCGGGCGCCGGCATGGAGGGCGTCCTCGCGCACACCTACCTGGCCAACTCCATCACCGGAGTGTGGCTGAACGGCGAGCGGGCGAGCGAGGGCCTGCTCAACGCGCACGTCGTCGCCGAGTTCGGGGTGCCCGTCGTCCTCGTCACCGGCGACGACGTGGCCTGCGAGGACGCGCTCGGGTACGCGCCCGAGGCGCTCAAGGTCGCCGTCAAGGACCATGTGTCGCGCTACGCGGCCGTGTGCCGCACTCCAGCCAGGACGGCCGCGGACATCCGCGCCGCGGCGAAGGAGGCGGCTGCCCTGGCGGTCCGTCAGAAGCCGGTGCACGGCGGCCCGTTCACTGTCACCCTGGAGTTCGACGCCGAGCACCTCGCCCTGGCCGCGACCGTCGTGCCGGGCGTGGACCGGATCGGGGAGCGGAAGGTGGCGTACACCAGCGACACCATGTACGAGGGGATCCGTACCTTCAAGGCGGTCACCACGATCGTCTCGGCCGCGGTGGAGGAGCAGTATGGCTGACGAGCGGGCACTGGACGAGGTCGTCCGGTTCACCTCCGACCTGATCCGGATCGACACCACCAACCGGGGCGGCGGCGACTGCCGGGAACGCCCCGCCGCCGAGTACGCGGCCGAGCACCTCGCCGGGGCGGGGCTGGAGCCGGTGCTGCTGGAGCGGACTCCGGGGCGGACGAACGTCGTCGCCCGGATCGAGGGCACCGACCCGTCCGCCGACGCGCTCCTCGTCCACGGTCACCTGGACGTGGTGCCCGCCGAGGCCCGCGACTGGAGCGTCCACCCCTTCTCCGGCGAGGTCCGCGACGGTGTGGTGTGGGGGCGCGGGGCCGTCGACATGAAGAACATGGACGCGATGATCCTCGCCGTGGTGCGTTCCTGGGCCCGGGAGGGCGTACGGCCCCGGCGGGACCTCGTGGTGGCCTTCACCGCCGACGAGGAGGCCAGCGCCGAGGACGGCGCCGGGTTCCTCGCCGACCGGCACCCCGGGCTGTTCGAGGGCTGCACGGAGGCCGTCGGCGAGTCGGGTGCGTTCACCTTCCACGACGGCGGCGGACGGCAGCTGTATCCCATCGCCGCCGGAGAACGCGGCACCGCCTGGCTGAAGCTCACCGCGCGGGGACGCGCCGGACACGGCTCCAAGGTCAACGGGGAGAACGCGGTGACCCGGCTCGCCGCCGCCGTCACCCGGATCGGCGAGCACGAGTGGCCGCTGCGGATGACCCCGACCGTCCGCGCGGCCCTCACCGAACTCGCCGCCCTCTACGGCATCGACGCGAGTCTTCAGGACGTGGACCGGCTGCTGGAGAAGCTCGGCCCGGCCGCGAAGCTCGTGGAGGCCACCGTCCGCAACAGCGCCAACCCGACGGTGCTGGAAGCCGGTTACAAGGTCAACGTGATTCCGGGCGAGGCGGTCGCCTATGTCGACGGACGGTATCTGTTCGGCGGCGAGGACGAGTTCCGCGCCACCCTCGACCGGCTGACCGGGCCGGACGTGGACTGGGAGTTCCAGCACCGCGAAGTCGCCCTCCAGGCGCCGGTGGACTCCCCGACATACGCCCGCATGCGGGCCGCCGTCGAGGAGTTCGCGCCCGACGGGCACGTGGTGCCGTACTGCATGTCCGGCGGCACGGACGCCAAGCAGTTCTCCCGGCTGGGCATCACCGGCTACGGCTTCGCGCCGCTCAAGCTCCCCGAAGACCTCGACTACCAGGCGCTGTTCCACGGCGTCGACGAGCGGGTCCCCGTCGAGGCCCTCCACTTCGGCGTCCGCGTCCTCGACCGCTTCCTGCGGTCGGCCTAGGCGAGGGGAGACGGTGTGCGGACGTTTGCCTACGGTTCCTGGCCCTCGCCCATCGACGCGGCACTGGCCGCCGCGCACGACGGGCAGCCCGACTGGGTCGGCTGTGTCGGCGACGAGACCTGGTGGACGGAGCCCCGGCCGGGCGAGGGCGGCCGCCGCACGCTGGTGCGGCGACGCAATGAAGAGGTGGGGCACGAAGTGCCTCCTTGGAAGGGCGGCGGCGGGAGACGGGCGGGCGGCACCGAGGAGTCGGTGCTGCCCGCGCCGTGGAACGTCCGCAGCCGGGTGATCGAATACGGTGGACAGCCGTGGGCCGGAGCGGTCGACGACGGACAACCCCTCGTGGTGTTCACCCACTTCGACGACCAGCGGCTCTACCGGTACGAACCCGGCGCCGAGCCGCGCCCGCTGACCCCCGTCTCACCGGTGGGCGGCGGACTGCGCTGGGCCGAGCCGCAGCTTCTGCTGGAGCGTGGCGAAGTCTGGTGCGTGCTGGAGGAGTTCACCGGGGAGGGACCCGGCGACGTGCGGCGCGTACTGGCCGCCGTGCCGCTCGACGGTTCCGCCGCCGCGGACCGGGACGCGGTCCGTGAACTCACCGGCGAACGGCACCGGTTCGTCACCGGGCCGCGGCTGTCCCCCGACGGACGGCACGCCGCCTGGCTGGCCTGGGACCATCCGCGGATGCCGTGGGACGGCACGGAGCTGGTGCGCGCCGAGGTCGGCGCCGACGGCATGCTGCACACCGTACGCACGGTGGCCGGTGGCCCGGAGGAATCCGTCGCGCAGTGCGAATGGTCGACGGACGGCGGTCTGCTGTATGCGAGCGACCGCAGCGGCTGGTGGAACCTGTACCGCGACGGCGTCCCGCTGTGCCCCCGCGAGGAGGAGTTCGCCGGCCCGCTGTGGCGGCTCGGGCAGCGCTGGTTCGCGCCGCTGGCGAGCGGGCTGATCGCCGTCGTCCACGGTCGCGGGTCGACCGCACTCGGGATACTGGATCCCGAGACCGGTGAGGTCGTCGACGCGGCCGGCCCCTGGACCGAGTTCGCGCCCACCCTCGCGGTCCACGGGGACCGGGTGACGGCCGTCGGAGCCAGTCCGCGCAGCGCCTACGAGGTCGTCGAACTGAACGCCCGGACCGGCCACGCCCGGGTGATCGGCGCTCCGCACAGCGACCCCGTCGACCCCGCCCACTACCCCGAACCGCAGATCCGCACCTTCACCGGCCCGGACGGCCGCGAGGTGCACGCCCGCATCTACCCGCCCCACCACCCCGGCTGCGTCGCACCCGGCGGCGAACTGCCGCCGTACATCGTGTGGGCGCACGGCGGCCCCACCAGCCGGGCACCGCTCGTGCTCGACCTGGGCATCGCCTACTTCACCTCGCGCGGCATCGGCGTCGCCGAGGTCGACTACGGCGGCTCGACCGGGTACGGCCGCGCGTACCGGGACCGGCTGCGCGAGCAGTGGGGCGTGGTCGACGTCGAGGACTGCGCGGCCGTCGCCCTCGCCCTCGCCGACGAGGGCACCGCCGACCGCGACCGGCTCGCGATCCGGGGCGGCAGCGCGGGCGGCTGGACCGCCGCCGCCTCGTTGACCACCACCGGCGTCTACGCCTGCGGAACGATCGTCTACCCCGTCCTCGACCTCACGACCTGGGCATCGGGGGAGACCCACGACTTCGAATCACGCTACCTGGAGACCCTGGTCGGACCGCTCGCCGAGGTGCCCGGACGGTACGCCGAACGGTCGCCGGCCGAGCACGCCGACAAGATCACCGTCCCCTTCCTGCTGCTCCAGGGCCTCGATGACGTCATCTGCCCGCCCGCCCAGTGCGAACGCCTCCTCGCCCGGATCCGAGGACGCGGCGTACCCCACGCCTACCTCGCCTTCGAGGGCGAGGGGCACGGCTTCCGGCGGGCTCAGACGCTGGTCAGGGCGCTGGAGGCGGAGCTGTCTCTGTACGCTCAGGTGTTCGGCCTGCGCCCGGCCGGTGTCCCGACCCTGGAGCTCCACACATGAAGCAGCTGGTCCGTCCCACCCGCCTCGCCCCCGGCGCCAGGGTGGCCGTCGTCGCCCCCAGCGGCCCGGTGCCCGAGGAACGGCTCCAGGCCGGGCTGGACGTGCTGCGCGGCTGGGACCTCGACCCGGTCGTCGCGCCGCACGTCCTCGACCGGCACCCGGAGTTCGGCTACCTCGCGGGCACGGACGCGGACCGCGCCGCCGACCTGCAGAACGCCTGGTGCGACCCGGCCGTGGACGCCGTGCTGTGCGCCCGCGGCGGATACGGAGTCCAGCGGATCGCCGACCTCATCGACTGGGAGGCGATGCGGGCCGCCGGACCGAAGGTGTTCGTCGGCTTCAGCGACATCACCGCACTGCACGAGGCCTTCGCCACCCGGCTCGGGCTCGCCACGCTGCACGGCCCGATGGCGGCCGGCGTCGACTTCATCAAGAACACGCGGGCGCAGGAGCATCTGAGGGCCACCCTCTTCGCCCCGGAGACCGTCCGCACGATCCGCTCCGGTGGCCGCGCCCTGGTCCCCGGCCGGGCCCGGGGCGTCACCCTCGGCGGCTGCCTGTGCCTGCTCGCCGCGGAGCGCGGCACCCCGCACGCCCGGCCCTCGGCGCGCGGCGGGCTGCTGTGCCTGGAGGACGTGGGCGAGGAGACGTACCGCCTCGACCGCTACCTCACCCAGCTGCTGCGCGCCGGCTGGCTCGACGGGGTGCACGGGGTGCTGCTCGGGTCCTGGGAACAGTGCGAGGCCTACGACGGTGTGCGCGCCCTGCTCGCCGACCGGCTCGGCGCCCTCGGCGGTGTCCCCGTCGTGGAGGAGTTCGGATTCGGCCACTGCGAGGGGGCGCTGACGATCCCGTTCGGGCTGGCCGCGGAACTCGACGCGGACGCGGGCACGTTGACGCTCGACGAACCCGCGCTGCGCTGACCGCGCGCGGGCTCCCCGTGTCCACGAGACGCCGGGCCGAGGGCGTCGTAGTCTGACGGGATGCCCCATGCCGCGTCCCGATACCTCGCCGAAGGCCCCCGCGTGGGCATACGTCACTTCACCTACGCGGACGGCCCCGAGTTCTCCGCCCGCGCCCGGGAGAGCAAGGACCTGCACCAACCCTGGCTGTTCCCGCCGACCACCGAAGAGGCGTACCAGGTGTACGCGGGGCGGCTGATCGAGGACCCGACGAAGGCCGGATTCCTGGTCTGCGAGAAGGACGACGGGGCCATCGCCGGGTTCATCAACATCAACAACATCGTCGGCGGCGGTTTCCAGTGCGGCGCCCTCGGCTACGGCGTCTTCGCCCACGCCGCCGGGCGCGGGCTGATGCGCGAGGGCCTCGGCCTGGTGGTGGGCCACGCGTTCGGGCCGATGCGGCTGCACCGGCTGGAGATCAACGCGCAGCCCCGCAACACCGCGTCCATCGCCCTCGCCCGAAGCGCCGGCTTCCGCCTGGAGGGCTTCGCACCGAACATGATCTACATCGACGGGGCCTGGCGGGACCACGAACGGTGGGCGATCACCGCCGAGATGCGGGCTTGAAGTTGACCTTCATGGTGTCGAGGTCCGTGACGGTCGACCTGAGGCCGGTGAAACCGTGGCCGAGACCGCGCAGCGTGGTCTCCGCCCTGTCCTCGGCGATCGCCG
This sequence comes from Streptomyces sp. NPDC020299, assembly GCF_044387825.1. Lineage (NCBI taxonomy): Bacteria > Bacillati > Actinomycetota > Actinomycetes > Kitasatosporales > Streptomycetaceae > Streptomyces > Streptomyces sp. NPDC020299. The sequence continues at coordinate 41,706 of NZ_JBIRWL010000009.1, read as the reverse complement.
CCGCCATCTCCTCGCCGTCCGCCGCGTCCGAGACCACCACGTACCGCATGGAGAAATGCTTGAGCGGCGACGGCTCGTACGACAGCGAGCCCTCCTCGGTGAACCGCATGCTCGTCATCCCGTGGTCGGCAGCCTCCGCCAGCAGCCGCGCCCGCGACTCCTCGGTCAGCCCGTCCCAGGTGCCCCGGACGATGACCCGGTAGGTGTGCTGCTCGCTCATCCGCCGTCGTGTCCCTTCGTATACGTGTCGCGTGTATACGTCGCGTGTATGCGATCTGTGCATACGATCCGCGCCGAACGCCGACTGTATGCCGCAGACGACGCGTCGCACGCGGATTTTCGTCCCGGCGGGCTCGGGCACCGCTCAGCCCGCCTGGTCCACGTACTCGAACACCGCTCCGTCCGGATGCATCGCGATCAGATTGCGGCCCACCGGCGTCACGAGGGGGCCCGCGATGATCCGGGCGCCGAGGCCGGTGAGGACCCGGTGGGCCTCCTCGACGTCCTTCACGGCGATGGTCGCGGTCACCTTGCGCAGCAGCTCCAGTTCCGCCTCGGGCCCGCTCATCAGCAGGAAGGAACCGACGGCGGCGACCTGCACCCCGCCGCGGGCGAAACTCATCGCCGCAGCGCCGGTCAGGCGCTCGTAGAAGGGGATCGCGCTTTCGAGGTCGTCGACGTAGATGCGCAGTGCGGCGCCCTGAATCTCCATGGGGACGAGCCTAGTTGGCGGCGGCCGGGGGAGGAGATCCTTCACCCGATCCCCTCCGCCCGGCCGCACGTCCGGTCAGTCCATGGCCTTGCGCACGACGTCCCGGGTGCGGTCGATCACGGCCGCGACAGGGCCCACCACCGCGTTCTTCAGGGCGGTGTCGGTGCCCGGGTGCGGCCGGGTCGGTGCGAGTGCCTCGGCCGCCCGCACCGCGCGGGCCAGGGTCTGAAGTGTGCCGCGGTCGGCGACGCGGTCGAAGTGCGCGAACTCGTACCGCTCCTCGTTCTCGGCGTGCGCCAGCACGTCCTGGCGCAGCGCCGCGATCCGGTCGAGGAACTCCGCGAGTCGGGATCGATGTCGTCCAGGGCGGAGAGGACCTGCTTGGCCCTCTCCTCCTCAGCGATCCGGTCCTCGACGACCTGCTCGCCGCCGTCGAGATGCCGACGGGCGAAGGGATGGACGACCTCCTCCTCGGCGGTCTCGTGCACCGCGAGGAGACGGACGAGATCATGGAAGTTCTGCTTCCGCTCCTCGCCCTTCGTATGCGCCACCTCGGCGAACAGGTGCCGGATCTGAGCGTGCTGCTCCTTGAGCAGTTCCACCACATCGGTGCGTTCGGCGGTCATCCTCGTTTCTTCCTCCTGACGGACCTGGCAGAGGGGTGCGGGCCGGGCGGGTACCCGGCGGCCGAGGGCTCACGCGCCGGTGCGGCGGTGTCGCGGACCCTGTTATCCGTACGTGTGTGCGGGTACCCGCGGGCTATGGACCGCTTGGATCATTTGGAGCACCTGGACAAGGATCTGGTCGACGAGCTGGCGCAGGTGGCACGCGAAACCGTGCGCGACGAACTGCGCGAGCAGAGCCGCAAGCAGCGCCGCACGGCCATGCTGTACGCGGCGTCCGGCGCCGTCGCCCTGTACGCGGGCGGTGCGCTCGCGCTGGCCGTGGGCCTGGCCCTCGCCATCGGCCTGCCGGGCTGGGCGGCAGCGCTGATCACCGCCGTGATCCTGGGCGTCGTGGCCTACGCACTGCGCGGCGCGGCCCGCCCGAAGCACCCGGACCACTCGGCGGCCTCCGGTCACGCGGCCGGCGGCACCCCGCCCGTCGCACCTCCCGGCGGCCTCGGCATGCCGTACCCGCCGATGCCGCCCAACGCGCCGGGCGCACCGGCACCGGGCATGCGTGAGCCGGAGCCCCCGCGCCCCGGCGACACCGACCCCGGGGGACCGCACCACCGGGCCTGACCCGGCACCGCACCACCCCAACGGGCCCGACCGGCACCCGCCGGCCGGGCCCTTCCCGGCTCACCCTCCGCTTCCCCCTCGTCTTCGTGCTCCCGTCAGCTCCCCGTCAGCTGCGGCAGCACCTTCGTACGGTAGAAGTCGAAGAAGCCGCGCTGGTCGGGGCCGATCTGGTTGACGTACACCCGGTCGAACCCGGCGTCGGCGAACGCGGCCAGGGCGGAGACGTGTTCGTCGACGTCGTCGCCGCAGACCCGGCTCTCGCGGACCTTGTCCTCGGTGATCAGCGGCTGCAACTGCTCGAAGTGCCGCGGGGTGGGCAGGATCTGGCCCATCTCGCCGGGCAGCAGCTCGTTGGCCCACAGTTCGTGGGCCCGGCGGACGGCCTCGTCGCGGTCGGTGCCGTAGCAGACCTTCGTACCGCCGCTGACCAGTTTGGTGCTGCCACCGCCGCCCTTGCGGAACTGGGTGACCATTTCCTCCTCCGGCATCATCGTGATGTAGCCGTCGCCCACCCGGGCCGCGAGCTGGGTGGCCTTGGGACCGAAGCCGGAGATGTCGATCGGGACCGGTTCGTCGGGGACGGTGTAGAGACGGGCGTTCTCCACGGTGTAGTGCGTGCCGTGGTGGTTGACCTCCTCGCCGGTGAACAGCCGGCGCATGACCTGGATGGCCTCCTCCAGCATCTCCAGCCGGATGTGCAGCGGCGGCCAGGCGTCGCCGAGGATGTGCTCGTTGAGGGCCTCGCCGGTGCCCACGCCGAGCCGGAAGCGCCCGCCCGTCATCACCGCGCTGGTCGCCGCGGCCTGCGCCACCACCGCCGGATGGATCCGAACGGTGGGGCTGGTCACCGCCGTCTCGATCGGCAGAGACACCGCCTCCGACAGCGCGCCGATGACCGACCAGACGAACGGACTCTGGCCCTGCGCGCCGTTCCACGGGTGGTAGTGGTCCGAGATCCACAGCGCCTGGAAACCGGCCTGTTCGGCCATCCGGGCCTGCTCCACGAGCTCGGCGGGACCGTGTTCCTCGGTCGACAGGAAATAGCCGTACTCAGGCATGGGGGGTACCTCCGCGACACGAGCGGTCGTGTCTGCTGGGACGGGGTCGGGTGGGGGTCGCGGGCCGGGTAACCGGACGGGGTCGGGGCGAAACGCTCCGCCGCCGGGGCGTTTGGCGGCCCTGACCAGGGGGACGCGGTAGCCCTCGGACGAGCCACACTGCCGGAGGCGCACCGTGAGTCGACCCCGCATCGTGATCGTCGGCGCCGGCTTCGCCGGATACCGGGCTGCCCGCACCCTCTCCCGGCTGACCCGGCACCGCGCCCCCATCACCCTGCTGAACCCGACCGACTACTTCCTGTACCTGCCCCTGCTGCCCCAGGTCTCCGCCGGAATCCTGGAACCCCGACGCGTCGCCGTCTCCCTCTCCGGCACCCTGCCCGGGGTGCACCCGGTGCTCGGCGAGGCCGACGGCATCGACCTGGACGGGCGCGCCGTGCACTACACCGACCCCGAGGGCGGCACCGGCACGCTGTCCTACGACCGTCTCGTGCTGGCCGTCGGCAGCGTCAACAAGCTGCTGCCCATCCCCGGCGTCGCCGAGCACGCGCACGGCTTCCGCGGCCTGCCCGAGGCGCTGTACCTGCGCGACCACGTCACCCGGCAGGTGGAGCTCGCCGTCGGGTCCGACGACCCCAAGACCCGGGCCGCCCGGTGCACCTTCGTGGTGGTCGGCGCCGGGTACACCGGCACCGAAGTGGCCGCGCACATGCAGATGTTCACCGACCGGCTGGCCCGCACCCAGCCGCGGCGGCTGGGCCTGCGGCCCCGCTGGATGCTGCTGGACATCGCGCCGCGTGTGATGCCGGAGATGGACGAACGTCTGTCGCATACAGCCGACCGTGTACTGCGTGAGCGCGGTGTCGACGTGCGGATGGGCACCTCCGTGAAGGAGGCCACCCACGACGGCGTCCTGCTCACCGACGGCGAGTTCGTCGAGACCCGCAGCCTCGTCTGGTGCGTCGGCGTCCGGCCCGACCCGCTCGTGGAGAGCACCGGACAGCCCCTGGAACGGGGACGCCTCCTCGTCGACCCGTACCTCCAGGTCCCGGGCAGGCCCGAGGTGTTCGCGTGCGGGGACGCGGCCGCCGTGCCCGACCTCGGCGACCCGGGGAAGTACACGCCGATGACGGCCCAGCACGCCTGGCGGCACGGCAAGACCGCCGCGCACAACGTGGCCGCGTCGCTCGGCCTCGGTGAACGCCGCCCCTACCGCCACCGCGACCTCGGCTTCGTCGTCGACCTGGGCGGCGTCAAGGCCGCCGCCAACCCGTTCGGCGTATCGCTGTCCGGTCCGCCCGCCGGTGTCGTCACCCGCGGCTACCACCTCGCCGCGATGCCCGGCAACCGCGTCCGGGTCGCCGCCGACTGGCTCCTGGACGCCGTACTGCCGCGCCAGGGCGTCCAGTTGGGCCTCGTACGCTCCTGGTCCGTGCCGCTGGACACGGCCTCCCCGGAACTGGCGCGCGTACCCGGCGGACGCGAGCAGCCGGCCGGCACCGGACCGGGCGCGGCCCTGGCCGCGGACACCGGCGGCGAACCCGGCAAGAACCAGCCGGGCGGCGAACCCGGCAAGAAGCAGCCCGGCGGTGAACCCGCGAAGAACCAGCCGGGCGGCGAACCCGCCAAGAACCAGCCGGGCGGCGAACCCGCCGAGGACCGGCCCGGCTCCAGGCCCGCGGGCGACCACCCCGCCCCGGGCCCCGTCAAGCGACCCGACATCCCGTCGGAAGGAGACTCATGAACAGCGCCGAACTCGTCGAACTGGGGCAGCAGCTGCGCGTGGACAGCGTGCGGGCCGCCGCGGCCGCGGGATCAGGGCATCCGACGTCCTCGATGTCCGCCGCGGACCTGATGGCGGTGCTCCTCGCCCGCCACCTCCGCTACGACTTCGAGCGCCCCGACCACCCCGGCAACGACCGCTTCGTACTCTCCAAGGGGCACGCCTCGCCCCTGCTGTACGCCGCCTACAAGGCAGCCGGCGCGATCGAGGACGGCGAACTGGCGACCTTCCGCAAGCTCGGCAGCAGGCTGGAAGGCCACCCCACCCCGCGGCGGCTGCCCTGGGTGGAGACGGCCACCGGCTCGCTCGGCCAGGGCCTGCCCGTCGGCGTCGGCATCGCGCTCGCCGGCAAGCGCCTGGAACGCACCGGCTACCGCGTGTGGGTGCTGTGCGGCGACAGCGAACTCGCCGAGGGCTCCATCTGGGAGGCCGCCGAGCACGCCGCGTACGAGCACCTCGACAACCTGACGGCGATCGTCGACGTCAACCGCCTCGGCCAGCGCGGCCCCACCCGCCACGGCCACGACCTCGACGCCTACGCCCGCCGCTTCCAGGCGTTCGGCTGGCACACCATCGAGACCGACGGCCACGACGTGGACGCCATCGACCGCGCCTACGGCGAGGCCACCTCGACGACCGGGCAGCCCACCGTGATCCTCGCCCGCACCCTCAAGGGCAAGGGCGTCACCTCCGTCGAGGACCGCGAGGGCCTGCACGGCAAGCCGCTGCCGGACGCGGAGGAGGCGATCGCCGAACTGGGCGGGCCGCGCGACCTCGTCGTCCGGGTGCAGGAGCCGCCGGCCGCCCGCCTGCTGCACGCCGTGCCCGACGGTTCCCTGGAGCTCCCCACCTACGACAAGGGCGAGAAGGTGGCCACCCGCAACGCCTTCGGCGCGGCCCTCGCCGCGCTCGGCACCGCCCGCGGCGACGTCGTCGCCCTGGACGGCGAGGTCGGTGACTCGACCCGCACCGAGCAGTTCGCCAAGGAGCACCCCGACCGGTACTTCGAGTGCTACATCGCCGAACAGCAGCTCGTCGCCTCGGCCGTCGGCATGGCCGTACGCGGCCACGTGCCCTACGCCGCGACCTTCGCCGCCTTCCTCACCCGCGCCCACGACTTCGCGCGCATGGCCTCGATCAGCGGCTCGGGCATCAACCTCGTCGGCTCCCACGCGGGCGTCGCGATCGGCCAGGACGGCCCCTCGCAGATGGGCCTGGAGGACCTGGCGATGTTCCGGGCGGTGTACGGCTCGACCGTGCTGTACCCGTGCGACGCCAACCAGACCGCCCAGCTGGTCGCGGCCATGGCCGACCTCGACGGCATCCGCTACCTGCGCACCTCCCGCGGCGAGACCCCCGTGATCTACGGCCCCGAGGAGCGGTTCCCCGTCGGCGGCAGCAAGGTGCTGCGCTCCTCCGGCGAGGACCGGCTGACCGTCGTCGCGGCCGGGGTGACCGTGCCCGAGGCGCTGGCCGCCGCCGACGCCCTCCAGGAGGAGGGCATCCGCGTCCGGGTCGTGGACCTGTACTCGGTCAAGCCCGTGGACCGGGAGACGCTCAGGCAGGCCGCCGAGGAGACCGGCTGCCTGCTCACCGTCGAGGACCATCGCGAGGAGGGCGGCCTCGGCGACGCAGTCCTCGACGCCTTCACCGACGGCAGGCCCGTGCCCCGGCTGGTCCGGCTCGCCGTGCGCACGATGCCGGGCTCGGCCGCACCCGACGAGCAGCTGCACGCCGCGGGCATCGACGCGACGGCGATCGCCGCGGCCGGGCGGCTGCTCGTCGAGGAGGCGGTCGTGCGATGACCGACGACGTGCGGACGGTACGGGCGGGCCGCCGCACGGTCGGGGTGCACCGCTTCGGCAAGGTGCTCTTCCCCGGCGGGGACGGCGCGAAGGAGTACACCAAGGGCGACCTCGTCGACTACTACCGCTCCGTCGCGCCGTACATGCTGCCGCACCTGCGCGGCCGCCCACTGATGCTGGAGCGGTACCCGGACGGCCTCGACGGCCCGAGGTTCATGCAGAAGAACACCCCGGACCACTACCCGGACTGGATCACCCGGGCCGAGGTCGCCAAGGAGGACGGCACGGTCACGCACGCCGTCTGCGACGACACCGCCACCCTGGTCTTCCTCGCCGACCAGGCCTGCCTCACCCTGCACCGGTGGCTCTCCCGCACCGACCGCGGCCACGACGCCGGCCACCCGGACCGGATGGTCCTCGACCTCGACCCCCCGGGCGACACGGCCCGCGACTTCGCGGCCGTACGGGAGGCGGCCCGCCTCGCGGGCGGCCTGCTGGACGAGCTGCGGCTGCCCTCGGCGCTGATGACCACCGGCTCGCGCGGACTGCACATCGTCGTGCCCCTGAGCGGTCGGCACGACGTCGACGAGGTCCGTGCCTTCGCCCGGGACGCCGCCGAGCTGCTGGCCGCCGAGAACCCCGACCGGCTCACCACCGCCGCCCGCAAACAGGACCGCGGCGACCGGCTCTACCTGGACGTACAGCGCAACGCCTACGCCCAGACCGCCGTCGCGCCCTTCACCGTCCGTGCGCGGCCCGGCGCCCCCGTCGCCGTCCCCGTCTCCTGGGAGCAGCTCGACGACCCCGGCCTCGGCCCGCGCCGCTGGACCCTCGAGGACGCCGTAGGGCAGGCCCGCACGGATCCCTGGGCGGGCCTGCCCGCCCGCGGACGCGCTCTGGGCCCGGCCCGGCGCCGGCTCGACGCACTGCGTGGCTGATGCACATACCGTCTCTGTGCAGGCCCGACGGCCCGCGGCGACGACGCATGCCCTGATCAATGTTTGGCCAACGCCCTTCCGGCCACACGGAGGGAGAGGTGGCCATGTCGAACACAAAGAACACACCGGATTCGCAGGGTTCACAGAAAACCCGTGAATCGCAGGAACCCCAGAACTCACAGGAGCCACAGCAGTCACAGGAGGACACGGACCGGCACACGGCGGACGAGCACCGGCCGAGCCCGATGGAGGTGCTGCGCCAGGCGCGCGCCCAGCTCGCGGAGCTCACCGGCCTCGCCCCCGAGCAGGTCTCGTCCTTCGAACAGACGGAAGACGGCTGGGCGTTGGAGGTGGAGGTCCTCGAACTCGCCAGGGTTCCCGACACGATGAGCCTGATGGCGAGTTACCAGGTCGAACTCGACCCGCGAGGACAGCTCACCGGATACCGGCGCGTGCGCCGTTACGAGCGCGGTCGGGCCGACGCACGCGGCCGCTAGGCCGCGGTCCCCACGCCCGCACACATGACACAGACTCACACAGACAAGGAGGCGCGGTCGGCATGACCGTAGTCCCGGCACAGCAGTCCGGCGGTGGAGGCGGCAGCAGCGGCCTCTATGACGTACTGGAGCTCGTCCTCGACCGGGGGCTCGTCATCGACGCGTTCGTGCGGGTCTCCCTGGTCGGCATCGAGATCCTCAAGATCGACGTACGGGTCGTCGTCGCGAGCGTCGACACCTATCTGCGCTTCGCCGAGGCGTGCAACCGGCTCGACCTGGAGGCCGGCCCCCGCAAGAGCCCGGGCCTGCCCGACATCGTCGGCGAGATGACGGAGTCCGGCGCCCGCGGCAAGTCCAAGGGAGCGCTGTCCGGCGCCGCCGAGACCATCTCGGGCGCCTTCAAACAGGCACGCGACGAAGGTGACGAACGCGAGTCCAGGCCGCGGCCCCGCAAGACCACGGCCGCCCGCAGGAAGGAGGAGCAGGAGTGAGCACCTACGTCTACGCCATCACCGCGAGCTCCCACCCCGCGCTCCCCGACGGCATGGGCGGCGTGGGGGAGCCGCCGCTGCCCGTGCGGATCCTGAAGGAGGGCGACCTGGCCGCGATCGTCAGCGACGCCCCCGAGGGGCTGCGCCCCAAGCGCCGGGACCTGCTCGCGCACCAGAGCGTGCTCGCCGAGGCGGGTGCCGCCGGCTGTGTGCTGCCCATGCGGTTCGGCAGCGTCGCCCCGGACGACGGCGCGGTCACCGGTGTGCTCGCCGAACGCGCCACGCACTACAAGGAGCGCCTCCAGGCGCTGGACGGCAAGGTCGAGTACAACGTCAAGGCCTCTCATGTGGAGGAGGCCGTCCTGCACCGCGTGATGGCCGAGAGCCCCGAGCTGCGCGCGCTCGCCGAGGCCAACCGCACGTCGGGCGGCGGCAGTTACGACGACAAGATCCGTCTCGGCGAGATGGTGGCCGCCGCGGTCAAGGCCAAGGAGGCCGAGGACGCCACCGAGGTGCAGCGGCTGCTGGCACCGCTCACCGACGCGGTGAGCGTGGGCCCCGAGTCCACGGGCTGGCTGGTCAACGTGTCGTTCCTGGTGGACCGCGGCGCGGCGGAGAGCTTCCTGGCCGTCGTGGAGCGGGCCCGCCAGTCCCTCGCCCACGTCGAACTGCGCGTCAACGGGCCGCTGCCGCCGTACAGCTTCGTCGAGCCCGGCCCCGCCGAGCCCGCGGGCACCAAGGCCGGCGCGGACGCGGGAGCGGAGTAGCACCCCGCGTACAGCGGAGGGAGTAGCGGATGGGACTGATCGGTGAGGTGCTGCTGCTGCCGTTCGCGCCGGTGCGCGGCAGCGCGTGGGTGATCGAACAGGTGGTCCACGAAGCGGAGCGGATCTACTACGACCCCTCCACCGTACGGGCCGAACTCGCCCGCCTCGAGGAACAGCTGGAGGCGGGCGAGATCACCGAGGAGGAGTTCGACCTGCGCGAGGACGAACTCCTCGACCGGCTGGAGCACGGGATGGGCTCCGGCGAGACGACGGGCAACTGGACGTGACGATGAACCGAACGGCACTGGGCCTCGCGATAGGGGCCGGATACGTCCTCGGACGTACCAAGAAGATGAAGATGGCCCTCGCGGTCGGCTCCCTCGTGGCAGGCAAGAAGCTGAACCTCGGCCCGAAGGCGCTCGCGGACCTGGTGAACCAGCAGCTGCGGGACAACCCGCAGTTCAAGGAGATCGGCGACCAGCTGCGCGGGGACCTGCGGGGCGTCGGCAAGGCCGCGTCGGGCGCGATGGCCGAGCGGCAGATGAACGCCCTCGCCGACCGGCTGCACGGCCGCACGGCCCAGGTGCGCGACCGGCTGTCGGGCGTGGTGCCCGACACCGGGGCCGAGGACTCCGGGGACGCCGAGCAGGCGCACGAGGAGCCGGAGGAGCGCGAGGAGCCGGAGGACCGGCAGGAGGACGCGGAAGCGGAGGCCGAGGACGAGGCCCCGGCGCCCAGGAAGCGGGCGGCCGGGAAGGCGCCGGCCAAGAAGGCGGCCCCCGCGAAGAAGGCGGCGGCGAAGAAGGCTCCGGCCAGGACGGCGCCCGCCAAGAAGACGGCGAAGAAGACCCAGGGCGCGGCCCGGAAGACGGCCGCGAAGAAGACGGCCGCGGCCGGCGGTGCCACCCGGCCCCGGCAGTCGAAGGGTGGCGACGAAGAATGACCGAGACCCTCGGATCGGCGACGTCCGCGGCGGGCAAGGCGGCGGGCGGCGCCACCGGCGCGGCGAAGGACAATCCCCTGACCGACCTGGCCCACAGCGAGGCCGCCGACCGCCTCAAGGCGGAGGTCCAGGAATATCTGGCGGCTCAGGCCCAGCGCATGCTGACCGGAGTCGGCCGCAAGCTCGGCGAGACCACGGTGAAGCTCAACGACATCGCCGAGGGCAACAGCCCGGGGTTCGCCAAGCTGGCCCTCGAAGGCGGGCGCAAGCTCGCCGAGGGCAAGGGCCCGCTGCGCTCGGCGCTGGAGCTCGGCGGCTCCAGAATCAAGGAGAACGTCATGGGCAAGGTGAAGGGCCTGTTCGGCGGTGGCAAGGGCAAGCGCAAGGGCAGCGGCAACAAGCCGATCGTCATCGTCGAGTCCATGGACGTCGGCGTGCCGGTGCGCACCGCCTACGACCAGTGGACCCAGTACCAGGACTTCGGCACCTTCGCCAAGGGCGTGAAGAGCGCGAGCCGTGCGGACGACACGAACTCCGACTGGCAGGGCAAGATCTGGTGGTCCAGCCGCAGCTGGAAGGCCCACACGGTCGAGCAGATCCCCGACTACAAGATCCAGTGGACGTCGGAAGGTGCCAAGGGCACCAACAAGGGCGTCGTCACCTTCCACCGGCTCGACGACAACCTCACCCGGATCCTGCTGGTCATGGAGTACTACCCCAGCGGCTTCTTCGAGAAGACCGCGAACATCTGGCGGGCCGCGGGCCGCCGGGTGCGCCTCGACTTCAAGAACTTCGACCGCTACATCACCTTCAAGGGCGAGGCGGAGGACAGCTGGCGCGGCGAGATCCGCGACGGCGAGGTCGTGCGCAGCCACGAGGACGCCGTGGCCGAGGAGGAGTCCGAGGCCGAGGAGGAGTCTGCGGAGGAGCCCGAGGAGCCGTACGAGGCCGAGGAGGGCGAGGAAGCCGAGGAGGGCGAGGAAGAGGAGCCCTACGAGGCCGAGGAGGGCGAGGAAGAGGAGCCGTACGAGGCCGAGGAGGAGGGCGAGTACGAGCCCGAGGGCGAGTACGAGGAAGGCGAGGAAGAAGGCGCAGAGGCTGAAGAGGAAGAAGAAGAGGAGCCCGAGTACGCGGCGGGCGGGAGCCGCCGATGACGACGCCCCGCCGGCTCCCCGAGCCCTATTCCGGCCAGGGCGGGGGCGCCAACCTCGCCGACATCCTTGAGCGCGTGCTCGACAAGGGTGTCGTCATCGCGGGCGACATCAAGATCAACCTGCTCGACATCGAACTGCTCACCGTGAAACTGCGGCTCATCGTCTGCTCCGTCGACAAGGCGAAGGAGATGGGCATCGACTGGTGGGAGACCGACCCCGCCCTGTCCTCCCGCGCCCGCCGCGACGAACTCGGCCGTGAGAACGCCGAGTTGCGCGAACGGCTGGCGCGTCTGGAGGAACTGGAGCTGGAGCCCGGGCCCGAGCGCAAGCCCCGCCGCGCACACAGGGAGGAATCATGACCGGACTGCGGTACGTGTACGCCGTCTGCCGCCCTCTCGGCGCGCCGCTCCAGGCCCAGTTGACGGGCATCGGGGGCGCTCCGCCCGCGCTGCTGCACCACCACGGACTGGTCGCGGTCGTCAGTACCGTCCCCGAGGCCGACTTCGCCGAGGGCGCCCTGCGTGCCCGCCTGGAGGACATGGACTGGCTGACCGCGACCGCTCGCGCCCATCAGGGCGTGATCGACGCGCTCACCACCGTCACCACCCCGCTGCCGCTGCGCCTGGCCACCGTCTTCCGGGACGACAGCGGGGTGCGGACGATGATGGAGGCCCGGGAGGCGGAGTTCCTGCGCACCCTGGACCGGCTGGAGGGCCGGGTGGAATGGGGGGTGAAGGTGTACGCCGACCCCGCGCCGGCCCAGGTGGAACAGCCCGCGGCCAAACCCGCGTCGGGCCGTGACTATCTGCGGCAGCGACGCGCGCAGACCCGGTCGCACGAGGACATGTGGCAGAAAGCGGAATCGTTCGCGGAACACCTGCACAGTGCCCTTTCCGAATGGGCGGAGGATTCCCGTCTGCACGCCCCGCAGAATCCCGCCCTTTCCGGGGCCTCGGGGCGGAACGTACTCAACGCGGCCTATCTCGTGCAGCGTGCGGATTCCGAGGAATTCGTGGAAATCGTGGACAGTGCGAAGGACGAGACACCCGGGCTGCGTGTGGAACTCACCGGCCCCTGGGCTCCCTACTCCTTCACCGGCGACAACCCGGCCGAGGTGCCGGAAGAGGGTGGGGAAGGCGCGTGACCGTCATAGAACGCCGCGAGGTCGCCCTGGTGGACCTGCTGGACCGGCTGCTCGCCGGCGGGGTGGTGATCACGGGCGACGTCACCCTGCGCATCGCGGACGTCGATCTCGTCCGCATCGACCTGAACGCGCTGATCAGCTCGGTGAACGCGCAGGTGCCGTCACCGTTCGAGGAGCTGTCATGACGACCCCGCGCCGACCCCGCAACCATCTGGACCTCGAGCCCGACACCGTCGAGCGCGACCTGGTGAAACTCGTCCTGACCGTCGTGGAGCTGCTGCGGCAGCTGATGGAGCGGCAGGCGCTGCGCCGCTTCGACGTGGGCGACCTGACCGAGGAGCAGGAGGAGCGGATCGGGCTCACCCTGATGCTCCTGGAGGACCGGATGGCCGAGCTGCGCGACCGTTACGGGCTGCGGCCCGAGGACCTGAACCTGGACCTCGGGCCGCTCGGACCTCTGCTGCCCCGGGAATGACGGCACCCCCGGGGTCAGTTCACCACCTGTACCAGCGGCCCCTGCCGCCACTCGCCGCCGTTCCGCGGAACAGGAAACCCAGCAGCCATACGACGAGAACTGCCAGGGCGATCCACCAGAGCAACTTCACCGCGAATCCGGCGCCGAAGAGAATGAGCACCAGAAGCAGTACCAGCAGGATGGGAACCATGATGTGAACCTCCTGTGTTCCGGGTTTCCCGGAACACAGGAATCACGCTCATTTCCGGCACAGAATCTCTCCGTGCAGGACGGCGAACCAGCCGTCCTCCCGCTCGCCCCACTCCCGCCACGCCCGTGCCACCGCCGTGAGCTGCTCGGCGGTCGCGTGCCCGCCCTCGATGGCGCGGCCGGCGTAGGAGGAGGCGACGGTACGGTCCGCCCACAGCCCGCTCCACCAGGCCCGCTCCTCGGCCGTGGCGAAGGTCCAGGTGGCGGAGGTGGCCGTGATGTCGGTGAGCCCGGCGGCCAGCGCCCACGACTTCAGCCGGCGCCCGGCGTCCGGCTCGCCGCCGTTCGCCCGGGCCACCCGCCGGTACAGCGCGAGCCAGTCGTCCAGGCCGGGCACCGCCGGGTACCAGGTCATCGCCGAGTAGTCCGAGTCGCGGACGGCGATGAAGCCGCCGGGCTTCGTGACCCGGCGCATCTCGCGCAGCGCCTGCACCGGGTCACCGACGTGCTGCAGCACCTGATGGGCGTGCACGACGCAGAAGGTGTCGTCCGGGTGGTCCAGGGCGTGCACGTCGGCGACCGCGAAGTCGACGTTCGCGAGGCCCCGCCCGGCGGCCGTGGCCCGGGCCTGCTCCAGGACGCCCGGCGCGTGGTCGACGCCGGTGACGTGCCCGTCGGGGACCAGCGCCGCCAGGTCGGCGGTGATGGTCCCCGGGCCGCAGCCGATGTCCAGGATCCGCATGTGCGGCTTGATCGAACCAAGCAGGTACGCCGCGGAGTTGGCGGCGGTCCGCCAGGTGTGCGAGCGCAGCACCGACTCGTGGTGTCCGTGCGTGTATACGGCGGTCTCCTGCGGCTTCGGCATCGCTGTACCCCCTGTGTCGTCGGTGACGTCACCGTACGCCCGCATGCCGCAATGTGAGATACACGTTTTGAAATATGGACTAACGGGGCGTTAGTTCTGGGGCAGCGGGCGGTACACCGTCAGCGCCTCGGGCAGCTTCTCCAGCGTCACCTCGCCCGACACCTCGGTGACCTCGCCGTCGTACGCCAGCGGCGTGCCGGGCTCCACCCCGGCCAGCCGCAGCCGGCCCACCTGCACCGCCGCATGCGCCGGGGAGCGGGTCAGCGGACCCGCCGCGGCGGCGGCGAGCAGACGCAGCGCGGGCCTGCGGCTGCCGTGCACCACCCGGACGTCCAGCAGCCCGTCCGCCAGGTCGGCACGGCGGCCGGGCGCCAGGCCCCTGCGGTGGTAGACGCCGTTGCCGACGAACAGCAGCCACAGCGGCCGGGTCTCGCCGCCGACCTCCACCGCCAGCGGGTGCCGGTCGGCACGCAGCACGCGCAGCGCCCCGAGCACTCCGGCCGACCAGCCGCCGATCCGGCCCGACCAGCGCTCCCGCTCGCGCACCAGCTCCGGGTACACGCCCAGGCTGAGGGTGTTGAGGAAGACGCCCTCGCGGTCGCGGGCGCGGAACCGGCCGATGTCCACCCGCACCGCCTCGCCCTGCCGGACGGCCCCGGCGAGGTCCCGTACGTCCTCCACACCGAGGTCGTAGGCGAAGTGGTTGAGCGTGCCGCCCGGCAGCACCGCGAGCGGCAGACCGTGCCTGAGGGCGACCCCGGCGGCCGCGTTCACCGTGCCGTCGCCGCCGCACACCCCGAGCACCCGGGCCCGCGCGGCCGCCTTCTCCAGCTCGGCCGGCACCTCGCCCGGCTCGCACTCCACTACCTCCGCCATGGGCAGGGCGTCCCGCAGCGCGCGGGCCCGGTCGGCGGTGCCTGAGCCGCTGTTGGCGACGACCACCAGACCGTCGCCCGATTCCAGCGCCGGCGCCTCGGTCCGGGGCCGGGCCGGCGGGCTGCTCTGCGCCCGGGTCGGCACCAGGCCACGGACGGCGTACGCGGCGCCCGCGCCGAGAGCGGCGCCCGCGAGGACGTCGCTCGGGAAGTGCGCACCGGTGTAGACGCGGGACATGGCGACGGAGAACGCCACCGGCGCCACCACCGCACCCCAGCCCGGCGACTCCAGCGCCACCCCGGTGGCGAACGCGGCCGCCGACGCGGAGTGACCCGACGGGAAGGACGTGGTGATCGGCTGCCGCTTCAGCTGTCGCACCAGCGGCACCGGGTCCAGTACCGGCCGCGGCCGGCGCACCGAGCGCTTGCCTAGGGTGTTGACGGTCAGGGAGGCCAGGCTCAGCGAGGCCAGGCCCCGGACGGCGGCCCGGCGGGCGCGCGGGGTGCGGACGGCGGCCATGGCGGCGGCGGTCGCGAACCACAGCACTCCGTGGTTGGCACCGCGGCTCAGCCGCGGCAGCACCCGCTCGGCGCCGGGCCAGTGCCGCTCGGCGGCCACCTCGAACAGCCGGCAGTCCAGGCCGAGCAGCTTGTCACGCAGGACGTGCCTGCCGGGCAGGGGGACGGTGAGGTCGACGTCTGGGCTCATGTGGGTCCGGATACCCTGAAGTGGCCGTTTCTTGTCGGCCCACGGTGCGCCCGAGACCGCCCGACGCGGAAGGACCCCTGCATGCGCCTGCTCCTCATCCGGCACGGCCAGACCCCGACCAACGTCGATTTCCTGCTGGACACCGCCGTACCCGGCCCGGGGCTGACCGAGCTCGGCGAGCGGCAGGCCGCCGCCCTCCCCGAGGCCCTCGCGGGCGAGGACATCGGGGCCGTCTACGCCTCCACCCTCGTCCGCACCCGGCTCACGGCCACCCCGCTGGCCGCCGCCCGCGGCCTGGAGGTGATCGTCCGCGACGGCATCCGCGAGGTGTCGGCGGGCGACCTGGAGATGCTGCCCGGCCACTCCCCGCGGGGCGAGCTGTACATGCGCACGGTGTTCGCGTGGGCGGCCGGGGACACCGCGCCGCGCATACCGGGCGGGGAGAGCGGCACCGAGGCGCTGGCCCGGTACGACGCCGTCGTCGCCGAGGCCGCGGACAGCGGCGCCGGCACCGTCGCCCTGGTCAGCCACGGCGCGGCCATCCGCATGTGGACCGCCGCCCGCGCGGACAACGTGGACGTGCCCTTCGCCGCCGCCCGCCCGCTGGACAACACCGGCGTGGTGGTGCTGGAGGGCTCCCCGTCCGACGGCTGGAAGGCACTGACCTGGCAGGGCACGGTCGTCGCCCCGGCGGGGGAGAGCGGACCGGCCGGGCAGCCCGTCGACGCGGCCGGATAAGCGTTTGCCCCAGGTCGCGGGCGCACCGCAGAATGCCTGGTCATGGGACACCTGGAAGCCGCGCACCTCGAATACCACCTCCCCGACGGGAGGACCCTGCTGGGGGACGTGTCCTTCCGGGTCGGCGAAGGCGCCGCCGTCGCCCTGGTCGGCCCCAACGGCGCCGGCAAGACCACCCTGCTCCGGCTGATCTCCGGCGAGCTGAAACCGCACGGCGGCACCGTCACCGTCAGCGGCGGCCTGGGCGTGATGCGCCAGTTCGTGGGCTCCGTACGGGACGAGACGACCGTGCGCGACCTGCTCGTCTCCGTCGCACCGCCCCGCATCCGGCAGGCCGCGCGGGCCGTCGACAAGGCCGAGCACGCCGTGATGACCGTCGACGACGAGGCCGCCCAGCTGGCCTACGCCCAAGCCCTCGCCGACTGGGCCGAAGCACGCGGGTACGAGGCGGAGACGCTGTGGGACATGTGCACCACGGCCGCGCTCGGCATCCCCTACGAGCGGGCGCAGTGGCGGCAGGTGCGGACCCTCTCCGGCGGCGAGCAGAAGCGGCTGGTCCTCGAGGCGCTGCTGCGCGGCACCGACGAGGTGCTGCTGCTGGACGAGCCGGACAACTACCTGGACGTGCCCGGCAAGCGCTGGCTGGAAGAACGGCTGAAGGAGACCCGCAAGACGGTCCTGTTCGTCTCCCACGACCGTGAACTGCTCGCCCGCGCCGCCGAGAAGATCGTGTCCGTGGAGCCCGGCCCGGCCGGCGCCGACGCCTGGGTGCACGGCGGTGGCTTCGGCACCTACCACGAGGCCCGCCGCGAACGCTTCGCCCGCTTCGAGGAACTGCGCCGCCGCTGGGACGAGAAGCACGCCCAGCTGAAGAAGCTCGTCCTCAACCTCCGCCAGGCGGCCTCCATCAGCCACGAGCTGGCCTCCCGCTACCAGGCGGCGCAGACCAGGCTGCGCAAGTTCGAGGAGGCCGGGCCGCCGCCCGAGCCGCCGCGCGAGCAGGACATCCGTATGCGCCTGAAGGGCGGCCGCACCGGCGTCCGGGCCGTCACCTGCGAAGGCCTCGAACTGACCGGTCTGATGAAACCGTTCGACCTGGAGGTCTTCTACGGCGAACGGGTCGCCGTCCTCGGCTCCAACGGCTCGGGCAAGTCGCACTTCCTGCGCCTGCTGGCCGGCGGCGACGTCGCCCACACGGGCCAGTGGAAGCTGGGGGCGCGGGTCGTGCCCGGGCACTTTGCGCAGACGCACGCCCACCCGGAGCTGGAAGGCCGCACCCTGCTCGACATCCTGTGGAAGGAACACTCCCAGGACCGGGGCGCGGCCATGTCCCGGCTGCGCCGCTACGAGCTCACCCAGCAGGCCGAGCAGTCCTTCGACCGGCTCTCCGGCGGCCAGCAGGCCCGCTTCCAGATCCTCCTGCTGGAACTGGCCGGCGTCACCGCGCTGCTCCTGGACGAGCCGACCGACAACCTGGACCTGGAGTCCGCCGAAGCCCTCCAGGAGGGCCTGGAGGCCTTCGACGGCACCGTCCTCGCGGTCACCCACGACCGCTGGTTCGCCCGTTCCTTCGACCGTTATCTGGTCTTCGGCAGCGACGGCCGGGTCCGCGAGACGCCCGAGCCGGTGTGGGACGAGCGCAGGGTGGAGCGGGCCCGGTAGCCGCGCTCGCCGCTGTCACTTCCAGCGCAGCAGCGTGCCCAGGCCGCCCGCCGGGGTGTCGTCCCCCGTGCCCTCCAGCACCGCCGCCAGGGACAGCGCGGCGGCGTCCGTCGTCACGGCGGAGCGCAGCAGCGCGTCGTCGGCGCGCGCGGACCACGAGTTCTGCTCGCCGAGGATCTGCAGCTCGGTACGGCGCACCGCCAGCTGGTCGGGGTCCTCGCCGATCCACACCTCGCGGTGGGCGTCGGGCCCGTCCGGCCTGATCAGCAGCTCCTCCAGACGGTGCTCCCGGGCGGCCTCCACCAGCTCGGGCACCCCCTCGGCGGCGCCGACGCGGCCCTGGCCGTCCGGGGCGCGCGCGGCACGGAACCGGTCGAGCTCCGCCTCGATCCGGTGGTGCACATGGTCGACGCGCACCTGCTCCACCTCGTCGTCCAGCAGCCTCGAGCCGGTGCCGTGCGCGGACTCCACCACGCGCCCGTGCAGACGCTTCGGCAGCCGCTCGTGCACCTCGCGCCGCTCCCGCTCGTCACCGACCAGGATCAGCAGGTCCGCCCCGGTCTCGTCCTGGCAGACGGCGAGCGCGTCGGCGATCTCCGCCGCGTTGTGCTCCCAGGTGTTCTCCACCTTCAGCTGGAAGTGCCGCTCCGACCAGTCGGCGCTGGACGTGCGGTGGATCGGATGCTGCCGGCCCACGACCGCACCCGCCTTCCGCCGGCCCAGCGCGCTGCGCAGTTCGAAGTCGGCGCCGCGGCGGTCGATGTACGACACGATCGCCAGCGGGTCCTCACCGGCCAGGTCCAGCAGCGGGGCCACCCGAGGCAGCGGCGCCCACACCGCACGGTCGCCCGGCGGGGTGTGCGCCAGGACCGGGTCGAGGGCCACTTCGCCGTGCCGCGCGAACAGGGCCCTGCCATGCTGGTCGGGGGAGTGGCCCAGCGCTTCGATCGCCTCCTCCACCGCCCGGCACGTGGCGTCGTCCGAACCCTGCTCCCCCAGCTCGCGCCCCATCGCCTGGGCGGTCAGGTGCAACTGGTGCGGCGTGTCCTCCGTATGCCGGGAAGTGTCGACGTACACGGAGGCCCAAGGGCCGGACTGTTCGTAGAGTGGATTGAGAAACGCGAGATCCATGGCTCCCTCCCGGATGCCGCTCGGGGGTACTGCGTCCCGGGCGGGTACCCGTACCGCATGAACGAACACGACGAGCGGGACATCACGATGACCGGAGTCGACCCCAGCCGCCTGGACGACCAACAGCTCATGAAGGAGCTGGAGACGATCCACCGCACGCGCCACGACACCCTGCTGTACGGCTCGAACGACGCGCTGCGGGCCCACAACGAACGCATGGCCCAGCTCGAGGGCGAGTACCTGCGCCGCAATCCGCGCCGTCTGGTCGCCGCGGGCCGCACCCGGGAGGGCGCCCGGGAACGCGGCTGCGCTCAGACGGCGACGCCCGACGGTGCCGGCACCTGAAGAAGGGGCTCCCCGCGCGGGGAGCCCCAAGAGGATCGGTGCCGGCCGGCGCTCAGCAGCGCAGCGGAGGCCGCCCCCAGTGCCGGTGGGCCGCGATCGAGGCCACGAACGCCCGGACGAAGTCCGTGTGCGCGGCCCCGGGAGCGGTGTCCGTGACCACGCCCCGGTCGCTGATCATGTGGTGGAACTCCGTCGACACCCTCAGGCCCTCCGGCTCGAGCGCCGACAGGATCCCGACGCCCGACCCGAGCGCGCCGATGGGCTTGCCGTGCCGGTACGCGGAACGGACGAAACGCATCGCGTCCGGGTCGCCGGTGACCGCGGGGGTGCCGGTGGGCCCGCCGGGCAGCAGCACGGCGTCATACAGGACGGAGGCGACCGTAGGCAATGAGCGGTCGACTGTATACGATCGACCGTCCGCCCCCGTCACCGGTTCCTCCGTCGCCGCCAGCGCCTCCACGTTCGCCCCCTCGGCCACCAGCGCCTCCCGTACCGACGCCAGCTGCACGGCGTCCACACCGTCGGCGACCAGCACGGCGATCTGCCGGGTCCGGATCGAACCGTCGCCCCGCAGCGACTCCAGGCTCAGCGCGGGCGAGACCTGCTTGACCTGCGCCGCGCCCTCGGCCGACGGCTCGGGCAACCCGATACCGCGCGCCACCTGCGCCGCCAGATCGCCGTCCACCCTGGCCAGCTGCTCGACCGTCCGCGCCCGCACCGCGCGCGCGTCGACCTTGCCCAGCTCGAACCGGAACGCGGCGACGATGTGCTGCTTCTCCCAGTCGGACATGCTGTGCCAGAACAGCGCGGCCTGACTCCAGTGGTCCTGGAAACTGGGGCTGCGCCGGCGGATCGTCGCACCGTCCACCCGCTCGGCGTAGTGCGTGAACGCCGACCCGCCGGCCCCGGCGTGCGCGGGGCAGCCGCCGCCGAGGGAGTTCGGGAAGTAGTTCGTGCCCCGGTGGATCGCGCCCTGGTGGTAGCCGTCGCGGTGGTTGGTGCGCACCGGCGCCACCGGCCGGTTCACCGGGATCTGCGTGAAGTTGGGGCCGCCCAGCCGGATCAGCTGTGTGTCCAGGTAGGAGAAGTTCCTCGCCTGGAGCAGCGGGTCGTTGGTGAAGTCGATGCCGGGCACCACGTTCGCCGTGTGGAAGGCGACCTGCTCGGTCTCCGCGAAGAAGTTCTCCGGGTTGCGGTCCAGCACCATCCGGCCGATCGGCCGGACCGGCACCTGCTCCTCCGGAATGACCTTCGTCGCGTCCAGCAGGTCGAAGTCGAACGCGAACTCGTCCTCCTCCGGCACCAGTTGGACGCCCAGCTCCCACTCCGGGCACTCGCCCGCCTCGATCGCGAGCCACAGGTCCCGCCGGTTGAAGTCCGGATCGCGGCCCTGGCACTCCTGCGCCTCGTCCCACACCAGGGAATGCGCGCCCAGCTTCGGCTTCCAGTGGAACTTCACGAACGTCCCGCGCCCCTCGGCGTCGACGAACCGGAAGGTGTGCACGCCGAAGCCCTGCATCATCCGGTAGCTGCGCGGGATCGCCCGGTCCGACATCAGCCACATGATCGCGTGCAGCGTCTCCGGCTGCAGCGACACGAAGTCCCACAGGGTGTCGTGCGCCGACGCGCCCGTGGGGATGTCGTTGTGCGGCTCCGGCTTCACCGCGTGCACGAAGTCCGGGAACTTGATGCCGTCCTGGATGAAGAAGACCGGGAAGTTGTTCCCCACCAGGTCGTAATTGCCCTCGGACGTATAGAACTTCGTGGCGAAGCCCCGCACGTCCCGCACCGTGTCCGCCGACCCCTTCGGGCCCTGCACGGTGGAGAACCGCACGAACACCGGCGTTCGCACGGACGGGTCCTGAAGGAACGCGGCCCGTGTGAACTCGGCACAGGACTCGTACGGTTCGAAGAACCCGTACGCGCCCGCACCGCGCGCGTGCACCACCCGTTCCGGGATCCGCTCATGGTCGAAGTGGGTGAGCTTCTCCCGGAAGTGGAAGTCCTCCATCAACGTCGGCCCGCGCTCGCCGACCGTCAGCGAGTCGTCGGTGTGGTCGACGTCGACGCCCTGGTCGGTGGTGAGCGGGCCCGATGCCGGATCCTCGGCGTGATACGCCTCGCGCTGCCGCTGTTTGCCGTCGGAGGGAGTGCCCATCAGCCGGCCTCCCCGGCGAACACATGCAGGAACGCGTCGCAGAACGCCTTCAGGTCGTCCGGCTTGCGGCTGGTGATCAGCTGGTTGGAGCCGGCGTCGCAGATCTTCACCTGCTCGTCCACCCAGGTGCCGCCCGCGTTGCGGATGTCGGTCCGCAGGCTCGGCCACGAGGTCAGCGTCCGGCCCCGTACGACATCCGCCTCGACCAGCGTCCACGGGGCGTGGCAGATCGCGGCGACCGGACGGCGCTGGTCGAAGAAGTCCTTCACGAACGCGACGGCCTTCTCGTCCATCCTGAGGAAGTCCGGGTTGGCCACCCCGCCGGGCAGGACGAGCGCCCCGAACGAGCCGGCCGACGCCTCGCCGACCACCTCGTCCACGGGGAACGTGTCCCCCTTGTCCAGATGGTTGAATGCCTGAATCTTCCCGGACTTCGTCGACACCAGCACCGGCTCGTGCCCGGCCTCCGAAGCCGCCTTCCACGGCTCGGTCAGCTCGACCTGCTCGACCCCCTCGGGAGCCACCAGGAACGCGATACGCATGGCCGGCCTCCTTTCCGTATACGCAATTGCAACGTCTCCGTATTGCGACGTCTTCGAATGGCGACGTCGCAGCCTTGCGACGTCTCAGTCCTCGTCGGTCGCCCGCCACCGGGCGCTGTCGTCCCGGTGGAGCTTCTTCCTCGCCCGGGCCGCCCGACGGCAGCGCAGCAGCTCCTCGCCGTACGGCAGCACACACGCGCCGATCCCGACGCCGATGGCCGCCAGACAGCCGGGCGACAGCGGCCGCCGGCGCGGCACCGGACGCCACGCGTCCGGATCGCCCCGGCCACCGCGCAGCAACGACCGCACCTGGTCGGCGTGCAGGCACATCAGCGCGCTCAGCCCGGCGAACGGCAGCGACTCCAGGAAACTGTGGATGTGCTGCTCGACCGGCTTGACCTCACGGTCGCTGTCCACCGCCGTCCGCACGTCCCACAGTGCCGTCGCCTCATGCACGGCGGCCGCCCCGAGCTGCACCGACAGCAGCAACGGGTTGACCTCGTAGCGCAGGGTCAGCGCGATCGGCAGACCCACCTCGGCCATCATCAGGGTTGGGGGTACCTCCCACGCCCTTAAGGCAGTGGGGGAGGATCAGGGACTCCTTCGTCCCGGCCGTGTCCTCGATGCGGGTGCGCCGGTGCATCACCCAGTCGGCCAGACCCGGTACGAACCAGCCGGGCAGCAGCCCGTACAGCAGGTACCGGGTGGTGGCGTCACCGACATCGACGGTGACGCCCGAGGCGGCGATCTCCGCCGCCTGGCCCCGGCTCATCCGCGGCCCACCAGAGCCTCGGCCAGCTCCTGCACAGTGGTGAACTGATCCTGCCGCGGCAGCCGCGCCACCGCCTCGATCATGGCGTCCGGCGCGTTCTTGCGACGCAGGGTCCGCGCCAGGTCGGCCGGCCCCGCCGGGAACGCGTGGCGCCCCAGAATCCGGGCCAGCTCGAACCGGACCGTCTCCAGCGTGGCACCGGAGCGCCCCGGTACCACCGGGCCGCCCCAGACCTCGGGGTCGTCCTCGGCGGTCGGCTCCGGGTCGTGCCACTCCTCCGTGCGCGTGGGGTGCCCGGACCGGAGCAGGCCCTGGAGCTCGTGTTTCATCTCTTCGTCCCGGTGGACGCTCAGCCGGTCACTGCCTCGCTGCATGTGTCCCTCCAGATCTTCGGGGGTCCGCACCGCGTACCCGGGGACCGCACGCCGACACGGGATCCACCGGGTGAAAACGCGCCGGAAACGACAGCCGCGGCTACTTCCCGTCGTGCCCCGGCAGGAACTCCTGCACCTTCGCCTTGAAACCCCGCTTGATCATCGCCCCGCGGTCCGCGTCGCCCTTGAGGATCGACTCGGCCGTCGCCTCCATCTGCTCCCAGGAGGCGTGCGGCGGAATCGGCGGCACCGCGGGGTCGGTGAGGAACTCCACCACCGAAGGCCCGTCCGCCTCCAGCGCCGCACGCCAGCCCGCCTCCACGTCCTGAGGCTTCTCCACCCGGATCCCGGTCAGCCCCAGGGAACGCGCGAACGCCGCGTACTGCACGTCCGGCAGCTCCTGCGAGGGCAGGAAGGACGGAGCACCCTCCATCGCGCGCATCTCCCAGGTGACCTGGTTGAGGTCCTGGTTGTTCCACACCGCGAACACCAGCCGCGGATCCGTCCACCGGTCCCGGTACTTCGCCGCGGTGATCACCTCGGCCAGCCCGTTCATCTGCATCGCACCGTCACCGACCAGCGCGACCACCGGCCGGTCCGGATGCGCGAACTTCGCTCCGATCGCATACGGCACCCCGGCGCCCATCGTCGCCAGCGTCCCGGACAGCGAACCGCGCATCCCCGGCCGCATGGTGATGTGCCGCGCGTACCAGTTGGCCACCGAACCCGAGTCCGAGGTGAGGATCGCGTTCTGAGGCAGCAGCGGGTCCAGCGCCCGCGCCACGTACTCCGGGTTGATCGGGTCGGCCGACAGATGCGCCCGCCGCTCCATCGTCTCGTGCCAGCGCCGCACGTTCGCGGACACCGTGTCGGCCCACTCCCGGTCCTCGGGCCGGCCCCCGCGGTCGGCCTCCAGCAGCGGGATCAGCCGCTGCAGGGTCGCCTTGGCGTCGCCGACGAGGTTCACCTCGTACGGATAACGCATCCCGACCATGTGCGGATCGAGATCGATCTGCACGCCCCGCGCCTTGCCGAACTCCGGCATGAACTGCGTGTACGGGAACGAGGAGCCGATCGTCAGCAGCGTGTCGCAGTCCCTCATCAGCTCGTACGACGGACGCGTGCCCAGCAGACCGATCGAACCGGTGACGTACGGCAGCTCGTCGCTGAGCACGTCCTTGCCCAGCAGAGCCTTGGCGACGCCCGCGCCGAGCAGCTCCGCGATCCGCTGCACCTCCGCGACCGCCCCGGCGGCGCCCTGCCCGATCAGGATGGCCGGCTTGTCACCGGCGTTCAGGATCTCCGCGGCCCTGCGCAGCGCGTCGTCGGTCGGGATCGCCGTCGACTCGCTCATGCCCAGGCTGGAGGGCACCATCTTGAACTCGTGCGTGGGCGCCGAGTACTCCAGTTCCTGCACGTCGCCCGGGACGATGATCGCCGTGGGGCAGCGACGGGCGTACGCGGTGCGGATCGCCCGGTCCAGTACGTTGGGCAGCTGCTCGGGGACGGTCACCGTCTCCAGGAACTCGGAGGCGACGTCCTTGAACAGCGTGTGCAGGTCGACTTCCTGCTGGTAGGAGCCGCCCATCGCGGTCCGGTGCGTCTGGCCGACGATCGCCAGCACCGGCACATGGTCCAGCTTGGCGTCGTACAGCCCGTTGAGGAGGTGGATGGCCCCCGGCCCCGAAGTCGCCGCGCACACCCCGAGACGCCCGGAGAACTTGGCGTAGCCGACCGCCTGGAAGGCGGACATCTCCTCGTGCCGGGACTGGATGAACCGCGGCTGGTCGTCGGCCCGTCCCCAGGCCGCGAGCAGGCCGTTGATACCGTCGCCGGGATAGCCGAAGACCTGCTCCACACCCCATTCGCGCAGCCGCGCGAGGATGTGGTCGGAGACCTGCGTGCTCATGGAGACACCCTCCAGGTGGTGAGGAAGCGGACGACCCGGTCAGCGGTTTCCGAGTCACCCCACGGGCATGCGGAAAACCTGTGCGGGCCCAGCGGGCCGTCGGAGGGGCGCCGGACGGGTGCCGGACGGGTGTTTGCCCCATCGGGCCGGGGGCAGGCGCAGCAGCACAGTGCTTCGGACAGGAGGCACACCTCCGTGGGAGCGGCGAATCGTCGCCATGGGTGCGTCTGTCCGGACCGGATGCGCTCCCACGGTGACCGTCGAACCCAGCACGTCAGGGGAGTTGCGACGCACCATGCCGAACCGAGCGAGCACGAAGCACCACCCCCACCACGACGCCCCCGACACCGCGGACGCCTTCCGCCGCCTCACCGCCCTCGCGCCCGGAGCCGAACGCGACGCCCTGCGCGACGAGATCGTCGAGGCCTGGCTGCCCATGGCCGAACGGATCGCGGGACGGTTCCGCAACCGCGGCGAGAGCTACGAGGATCTGCGGCAGGTCGCCGCCCTCGGCCTGGTCAAGGCTGTCGACCGGTACGACCCCGAACGCGGCAACGCCTTCGAGAGCTACGCCGTGCCCACCGTCACCGGCGAGATCAAGCGGCACTTCCGCGACCACATGTGGACCCTGCACGTGCCCCGCCGGGTCCAGGACCTGCGCAACCGGGTACGGTTCGCCGGCCAGGACCTCTCCCAGACCATCCCCGGCCGCCGTCCCACCGTCGCGGAGATCGCCCAGCACGCCAACATGACCGAGGAGGACGTCCGGGTCGGCCTGGAGGCACTGGAGAGCTTCTCCGCGCTGTCCCTGGACGCCGAACTGCCGGGCAGCGACGACGGCTACTCCCTCAGCGACGCCCTCGGCGCCCCCGACCCCGCGCTCGACACCGTCGTCGACCGAGAGGCCGTCAAACCCCGGCTGGCCGCTCTGCCCGAGCGCGAGCGGGCCATCCTGTACATGCGGTTCTTCCGTGACATGACCCAGAGCCGGATCGCCGAGCAGATGGGCATCTCCCAGATGCACGTCTCCCGGCTGATCAGCCGCTGCTGCGACCGGCTGCGCGAGCAGGTGATGAGGGACGTGGCGTAGGACGGCAAGGACGGCGCCGGACGTGAGGTGAGACCCGCGGGACCGAAACCCGCCGGACCGCCGCATCACCCGGAAGGCCCCCGGGCGTCCCGCCAATGGGCTCCGGCCGCGCGCGGCGCGCGGTGCGGCGGGCTGTGATGGCAAGCGAGGACGCGCAGGCCGCGCCCGTCGCAGCCGCCGTCGCAGCCGTCGTTCCGAGGAGCCCGTACCATGCGCCGCACCGCACGCGCCCTGTCCGTCGCCGTCCTCGCCGCGGCCGCGTTCGCCGTCGCGCCGGACGCGTACGCGAAACCCGTCTCCGCGTCCTGTCCGGGTGGTGCCGCGGTCACCGGCACCGACGGCCGGTCCGATGCCGTCGGCCCCGACGCCACCCGTGCGAGTACCACCGGTCCGGACGCCAAGCCCTGCATGGCCGGGCAGGACGAGGGCGGACGGGATGACGGCGCGTGGGACGCCGGCGGACAGGATGCCGGCGGACAGAACGCCGGGGGACAGGACACCGGGGGACAGAACGCCGGGGGACAGAACGCCGGCGGACAGGACACCGGTGGCCGGGACGAAGGCGCGTGGGACACCGGAGGACAGGATGCCGGCGGACAGGACACCGGTGGGCGGGGCGACGCCGGCCACGACTGCGCCGAGTTCCCCGGTGACCCCTCCTGCGCCCCGCCCACCGTCCCGCACGGCGCGCACGCGGGCGAGGGCGGCACCTTCGACGCGTCCGTGCCCGCGCTGGCGGCCGGCGCGGTGCTGATCGCGGCGGCGGGCGCGGGCGCGGTGTACCGGATGCACCGGCGCACCTCTGGGTACCCGTGGCACTGGAGAGTCCCCGGAGCCCCCGGAGCATCACGACACAGCGATGGCCCGTGACGGCAACGGGGACAGGACGGGCCAGGACACGACCGGACACGGCACACGGACTGCGCGGAGGCGGACATGCGGCGGACGGACCCGGAAGGCGACGGCTCCGTCCGTTCCGACCCGGGCACCGGCGGCCGGAACGCCGGTGCCCACAGCCCCACGGGCCACAGTCCCGAACGCCCTGCCCCCGAAGGCCACGGCCCGGTGCGCTACGGCCCGGCCCTGCCCGGCGACGGACTGCCCGTCCTGCCCGAACTGTCCGCCGTACTTGCCGCCGCCGCGGGCCGCGCCGAGGGCCAGCCGGCCGGTGGCGGCCCGGCGCTGCTGGAGGCGGCGTGCGGCTACTGGACGCGGCGCGGCCTGCCCACGCAGCCCGGCCAGGCGGCGGCCGGCCCCGGCGCGCCGTCGCTGCTGCTCGCGCTGACCGCCGCGCAGGGCGGCGACGTTCTCGTGCCCCGGCCCTGCGCCGCCTGGTGGGCACCGTACGCGCGCCTGCTCGGCAGGCCCGCCTTCCACGTCGCCACCCCCGCCGAATCCGGCGGCGTGCCCGACCCGTACGCGCTGCTGGAGACCGTACGCCGCGTGCGTGCCGAAGGCGGCGACCCGCGGCTGCTCGTGCTCTCCGTCGCCGACGACCCCACCGCCACCGTCACACCGCCCGAACTGCTGCACGAGACCCTCGAGGCCGCCGTCGGCGAGGGACTGCACCTGGTCAGTGACGAGACCTGGCGCGACACCCTGCACGCCCCGCACGACACCGTGCTGCTCAGCCCGGCCGAGATGCTGCCCGACCACGTCACCGTCGTCTCCGACCTGGCCGGCTCCCTGCTGCCGCCCGGCTGGCCCGCCGCCGTCGCCCGCTTCCCCGCCTCGGACACCGGAGCGGCGCTCCACGCGCGCGTGCTCGACGTCCTGACCGCGCTGGGCGCGAGCGTCGCCGGGCCGGTGGCGGCCGCCGCCGGGTACGCGCTGGACGAACCCGAGCCCGTCGTCGAACGCCGTGCCGCCGCCGTACGGCTGCACGCGCGCGTGGCCGCCGCCGCGCACGCCGTCGTCACCGCCGCGGGCGCCCTGGCCCGGCCGCCGCAGGCCGGCCGGCACCTGTACGCCGATCTCGAACCGCTGCGCACCGCGCTCGCCGCGCAAGGCGTCGGCGACGCGCAGGAACTGGAGGACTTCCTCACCGCCCGGCTCGGCATGCCCGCGCCCGGCGGCCACCGCTTCGGCGACGACCTGCCGGCGCTGCGCGTGCGTCTGGCCACCGGGCCGCTGCTGGGCGGCACGGACGAGCAACGCACGGAATGCCTCACGGCCCCCGCGCCGTGGGAACTGCCACATGTGCAACGCGCGTTGATCTCCTTGAGGTCGGTCTTCGACGATCTCCGCGACGACGCTCAGCGATGGGAGCCTCCTCGATGACGCAGCAGTCCGAGTCGACCACCACCACCGCCACCGCCGCCCTCACCACGGCCACCACCACCGCCACGGAAGCCGGCGAACCGACGGCCACGTCCCCCCTCGCGCCCCCCTGTCCGCCGCTCGCCGCGCCCCGCCCCCTGGGCGAGACCCGGGTGTGGCCACGGACCTTCCACGACCGGCTGACCGCCCCGCTGCCCGGCCTCAAGGCCATCGCCCGCTTCGCCCGCGAAGGCGCCGTGCGTCCCGGCAAGGAGGGCCTCGCCGACATCCCCCGGCTGCCCTGCACCCCCGGCCCGCCGCCCCGCGTGGACTCCCGCACCGTCGCCGTCACCTGGGCGGGGCACGCCAGTTGGGTGGTGTCCATCGGCGGGCTGACCGTCCTGACCGACCCCGTCTGGTCCCGCCGTATCCTCGGCACCCCCGCCCGCATCACCCCCGTGGGCGTCGCCTGGGAGGAACTGCCCCGCGTCGACGCGGTGGTCATCAGCCACAACCACTACGACCACCTGGACGCCCCCACCCTGCGCCGACTCCCGCGCGACACCCCCGTGTTCGTGCCCGCCGGCCTCGGCAGCTGGTTCCGCCGCCGCAAGTTCACCGCCATCACCGAGCTCGACTGGTGGGAGGCGGCCGAACTGTCCGGCGTCCGCTTCGACTTCGTGCCCGCCCACCACTGGTCCAAGCGCACCCTCACCGACACCTGCCACAGCCTGTGGGGCGGCTGGATCCTCACCGCCCCCGACGGACAGCGCGTCCACTTCGCCGGCGACACCGGGTACGGCCACTGGTTCTCCCGCATAGGCCGCCGCTACCCCGGCATAGACCTCGCTCTTCTGCCCATCGGCGCCTACGACCCGCGCTGGTGGCTCAGCGACGTCCACTGCGACCCGGAGGAGGCGGTGCAGGCCGCCCTGGACCTGGGAGCCCGGCGCATGGCCCCCATGCACTGGGGCACGTTCGTCCTGTCGGCGGAGCCGGTCCTGGAACCGCTCACGCGCGTACAGGCGGCCTGGGAGAAGGCGGGCCTGGAGCGGGAGGACCTGTGGGACCTGCCGGTGGGAGGCTCACGGACCCTGCCGTGACCGCCCGTCGTACGCTCAAGCCCTGACGGCCCGCCGGGCCCGGCGCCACACGCTCGGTATCACGCTGACCAGCACGGTCAGCGCGACCGCCGCGACCACGCCCTCCCACGGGCGGGGAAACAGCGATCCGCCGAGGATCCCGATCACCTGGTACGTCGCCGCCCAGGCAAGGCACGCGGGCAGATTGCCCCGCGCGAACCGTAGAAGCGGCCACTCGGCCATCAGACAGGCCAGCATCACCGGGATCCGCCCCGCCGGCACCAGCCGGGACAGCACCAGCACCGCCACACTGTGCTCGTCGAGCTTCCCCTGGGCCTGCGTCAGCCGGTCCTCCGGCGCCCGCGCCCGGATCGCCGCCAGCCACCGCGACCCGTTCTTCGACCCCAGTCCGCGCCGCCCGAGCCAGTACAGCGCCGCATCCCCGAGGAACGCCGCCAGCGACGCCGTCACGAACACCAGCGCCAACGAGAACGGCGCCGTCTGATGGAACGCCACCACCGCGGCGGTACTCACCAGCGCCCCCGTCGGCACGACGGGCACCAGCGCTCCGATCAGCACCAGCAGGAACAGCGACGGGTACCCGATGGCCTGCCGGGTCGACTCGGCCGGCACGACAGTCACGACGGCGGCGAGCCGTATCACCGGGCGACCTCCGGGCGCACGCTCTCCCCGTGCCCGAGCCGGTGCACCACCACGCCCGGCGCGTGCGCCGCCGCAAGCCGCACGAACTCGTCACCCGGCGCGTGGAACTCGTGCGGGCGCACCGCGTCCATGCCGATCGGCCAGTACGTCCCGTAGTGCACCGGCACCGCGACCCGCGGCGCCAGCCCGGCCAGCGCGCGCGCCGCCCGCCCCGCGTCCAGATGCCCCTCACCCAGGTACGGGCCCCAGCCGCCCACCGGCAGCAGCGCCACGTCCACCCGCCCGACCTCCTCGGCCATCGAATCGAACAGGCCAGTGTCCCCGGCGAAGTACGTCCGCGCCTCGCCCTCGACGACATACCCGAGCGCGGGGGAGCGGTGCGGACCCACCGGCAGTCGCCGCCCGTCGTGCCGCGCGGACACCACCCGCACCACCAGCGGACCCACCTCCACCCGGTCCCCGGGCACCACCTCGGTGATCCGCAGCCCGTCGAGCCGGCGCAGCCCCGGCACCGCACGGGGCGCGCCCCGGGGCACGAGCAGGCGCGTGCCCGGCGCGAGCCGCGCCAGCGAGGGCACATGCAGATGGTCGGCGTGCAGATGCGACACCAGCACCACGTCCGCGTGCCACGCCCCCGGCGGCGGCAGCGCACCCCGGCGCCGGCGCAGATGCGCGAGCCGGCGGGCGAACAGAGGATCGGTGAGCACGCGCGTGTTCGAGTCCTCGACCGTGCAGGTGGCGTGACCCCACCAGGTGATCTCCACCGGCACCGCTTTGCCTCCTTCGCGCGACTCCCCGAAGCCTACGGGCAGGAGTAGGGTCGGCGGGAAAACCCGGAGGTGAGGGGGGGACGCCATGGGACAGGTACGGGTTGCCTCCGGCAGGGCCGCGCTGGTACGGGTCACCGCGATCGCCAGCCTGACTCCCCTGGAGGAGCTGGAGATCGACCCCTTCCTCGTCGACTCCCGCAGCCAGCACGCGATGTGCGCCCGCTGGGCCGCCGAGCACGGCTACGTCGTCGCCCGCGAACTCCTCGTACGACGGCTGCGCCACGACCACACGGCGCTCTGGGACGGTGTCCGCCCCGGACACGACCTGTTCGTCGCCCCCAGCCGCCGCGTCCTGGAGTCCGCGCTCTCCTCCGTCGAGGAGTTCACCGCCGAAGCGAGCCGGCGCGGAGTGCGCGTGGAGACCGTCGGACGGGAAGAACCCCGCTACGACGCCCAGATGAAGGCACAGGTGCACCGCAGACTGTCGATGCCCACCGCCGGCTACGACGGGCGGTAGACCCTGTCGCGGGGAGCCGGGCGGTCGAACGGCTCGTATGACAGGGTGGGGGGAATCGAACACCCGCGACGGCCGCGGGCCGGGGACGTCGGGACATCTGTCGGGACAGCGAAGGGGTGCGGGGCGTGCGTGGCTGGCGGTGGCGGCGGATCGCCGGTCAGATCGGGCGGAGCATCGCGGTGTGGGTGGTCTCCACCCTCACCATGCTCGTTCTCGCCGGTCTCCTGCCCGACTTCCAACTGCAGTCCACCGACAGCGACAGCGCCACCCGCATCGCCGTCACCGCCGCGTTCGGCGCCGGCGCCTTCGGCGTCCTGTCGGCCGTCGTCTGGCCCCTCCTCGTACGGCTGCTGCTGCTCGTGCCCGCCCTCGTCCTCGGCCTGCTGGTCTTCTTCCTCAACGGCTCGCTGCTGCTGCTCGCCCTGCGGATCAACCCCTCCGGCGACAGCGAGGCCGCACCAGAGACCGCCGTCATCGTCGCCGCCGTGATGTCCGCCGTCGCCTCGGCCACCGGCGCCGCCCTCACCGTCCGCGACGACGACGCCTACCGGCGCAGGCTGCGCCGGCTCGCCGACCGCCGCCGAAGAACCCACCCGCCCTGCCCGGCCGGCCCCGGCACCGTCTTCGTCCAGCTGGACGGCGTAGGCCACGACATCCTCACCGACGCCGTCGCCAAGGGAGTGATGCCCACCGTCGGCCGCTGGCTCGCCGCCGGCGACGGCGCGCGGCCCACCCACCGGCTCACCCCCTGGCGCACCGACTGGTCCAGCCAGACCGGCGCCAGCCAGCTCGGCATCCTGCACGGCAGCACCTTCGACATCCCCGCCTTCCGCTGGTACGAGAAGGACCGGGGCGAGGTGATGGTATGCAATCGACCGACGAGTGCCGCCGAACTGCAAGCCCGTGCGATATCGCATACAGGCGACGGCGGACTGCTCACCGTGGACGGCGCCAGCCGCGGCAACCTCTTCAGCGGCGGCGCCGACGAACAGGCCCTCGTCCTGTCCATCGCCACCCGCCGCCGCGGCCGTGAGAACCGCTCGCGGGCCGGCTACTTCGCCTACTTCTCCGACCCCGCCAACGCCGTCCGCACCGCCCTGTCCTTCGTCGCCGAGGTCGCCCGCGAGATCGGCCAGTCCACCCACGCCCGGCTGCGCAAGCACCGCCCGCGGGTGGGCCGCGGCGGCCTGTACCCGTTCGTGCGCGCCTTCGCGACCGTCGTCGAACGGGACGTCGTCGTCACCGCCGTCATGGGCGACATGCTCGCCGGCCGCACCGCCGTCTACGCCGACCTCGTCGCCTACGACGAGGTCGCCCACCACTCCGGGCCGCACAGCCGGGACGCCGCGAAGGTCCTGGCCCGGCTGGACCGCTCACTCGCCCTGATCGAGAACGTCGCCGAACACGCCCCCCGCCCCTATCGGATCGTCGTCCTGTCCGACCACGGCCAGAGCCCCGGCGAAACCTTCCGCGCCCGCTACGGCCTCACCCTCGCCGACCTCGTCCGCGCCGGCTGCGGCCTGCCCGTCCCGCGCAAGGCCGAACGCACCCACAGCGGTGCCGAGGCCCGGGCCGCCGTCCGCGCCGCCCTGCGCCGCCCGGCCGAGACCCGCGGCGAACGCAACCACCCCGCCCGCCACTCGGAGCCGATCGTGCTCGCCTCCGGCAACCTCGGCCTGATCTCCTTCCCGGACGTCCCGCACCGCATGACCAAGGAGGAGATCGACGCCCGCCACCCCGCCCTCCTCGCCACCCTCGCCAACCATCCCGGCGTCGGTTTCCTGCTGGTCCGCAGCGCCGGACACGACGGCGTGGTGCTAGGCGCGTACGGCGCCGAGATCCCCCTCGAACGACTCGACGACGAACCCGGTCCGCTGGCCGTCTTCGGCCCCGGCGCCGCCGACGCCGTCCGCCGCGCCCACTCCTTCCCGCACACCGCCGACATCATGGTCAACTCCTTCTACGACCCCGCCGACGGCGAAGTCCTCGCCTTCGAGGAGCAGATCGGCTCCCACGGCGGCCTCGGCGGCGCCCAGGCCCGCCCCTTCCTGCTGTCCCCGCTCACGCTGTCCCCGCCCGCCGACGACAGCGAGCGGATCACCGGCGCCGAGCAGGTGCACCGCGTCCTGCGCCGCTGGCTGCGCGAGTCCAACGGACCCGAGGTACCGGTCACGGACGCCGACGCGGAGACGGAGCGGGACAGGAGAGCCGCCTGAGCGCCGCTCGCCGTTCACCCGGGGTGAACCGGGTCCTGCGGGTACGACGGGCCGGAATGTGATCGGATGGGAGCGACGGAACCCGGACAACGGATTCGGACAAGGGAAGCCGGACCACGGACCCGGACTACGGATCCCGGACACGGAAACACACGCGAAAGGACACACCGTGGCAACCACGCGCACCGCACACACCGCCTGGGAAGGCAACCTGCTCGAGGGCAACGGCGTCGTCACCTTCGACTCCTCCGGCATCGGCGATCAGCCGGTGTCGTGGCCGTCGCGCGCCGAAAAGGCGAACGGCAAGACCAGCCCCGAGGAGCTGATCGCCGCCGCCCACTCCAGCTGCTTCTCCATGGCGCTGTCGCACGGCCTGACCGGCGCCGGCACCCCGCCCACCAAGCTCGTCACCTCCGCCGACGTCACCTTCCAGCCGGGCGAGGGCATCACCGGCATCCACCTCACCGTCGAGGGCACCGTTCCCGGCCTCGACAACGACGCGTTCGTCGCCGCCGCCGAGGACGCCAAGAAGAACTGCCCCGTCAGCCAGGCCCTCACCGGCACCACCATCACCCTGTCGGCGAAGCTCGCCTGACTCCTGCCGCCGGACCTGTGCCGCGCCCCGCGATCGAGGGCGCGGCACCGTCTTGCCCGCCGCCCCGGGGGTACCCGCCATTGACAACGGCCCACTCGCATCCTGTGCTGGGAAGGCGGAACGAGCCGGCGCCCTGGCGGAAGGGGAGAGCAGATGGCACGCGCGGTGGGAATCGATCTCGGGACCACGAACTCGGTGGTGGCCGTCCTGGAAGGCGGTGAGCCCACCGTCGTCGCCAACGCCGAGGGTGCGCGGACCACACCGTCGGTCGTCGCCTTCGCCAAGAACGGCGAGGTACTCGTCGGCGAGGTCGCCAAACGGCAGGCCGTCACCAACGTCGACCGCACCGCCCGCTCGGTGAAACGGCACATGGGCGAGGTCGACTGGCGCTTCCCCGAACAGGGCTCCGTCGACGGCACCCGCTACCGCGCCCAGGAACTGTCGGCACGGGTGCTGCAGAAACTCAAGCGGGACGCGGAGGCCTACCTCGGCGAGGACGTCACCGACGCGGTGATCACCGTACCGGCGTACTTCGACGACGCCCAGCGGCAGGCCACCAAGGAGGCCGGGGAGATCGCCGGCCTGAAGGTCCTCAGGATCATCAACGAGCCGACGGCCGCCGCCCTCGCCTACGGCCTCGACCGCGGCGAGGAGCAGACCGTCCTCGTCTTCGACCTCGGCGGCGGCACCTTCGACGTCTCCCTCCTGGAGATCGGCGACGGCGTCATCGAGGTGAAGGCCACCAATGGCGACACCCACCTCGGCGGTGACGACTGGGACCAGCGGGTCGTCGAACACCTCGCCGGGCGCTTCAAGGGGCAGTACGGCATCGATCTCACCGGTGACAAGATGGCCGTGCAGCGACTGCGCGAGGCCGCCGAGAAAGCCAAGATCGAACTGTCGTCGTCCTCCGAGACAGGCATCAACCTGCCCTACATCACCGCCTCCGCCGAGGGCCCGCTGCACTTGGAGGAAAAACTGACGAGAGCTCAGTTCCAGGAACTGACCGCCGACTTGCTCGACCGGTGCAGAACCCCCTTCCACCAGGCGGTCACGGACGCCGGCGTCCAGCTCTCCGCGGTCGACCACGTCATCCTCGTCGGCGGCTCCACCCGCATGCCCGCGGTCACCGACCTCGTCAAGGAACTCACCGGCAAGGACCCGCACAAGGGCGTCAACCCCGACGAGGTGGTCGCCGTCGGCGCCACCCTCCAGGCGGGCGTCATCCGCGGCGACGTCAAGGACGTACTCCTCCTCGACGTCACCCCGCTGTCCCTGGGCATCGAGACCAAGGGCGGCATCATGACCAAACTGATCGAACGCAACACCACGATCCCCACCCGCCGTTCGGAGATCTTCACCACCGCCACCGACAACCAGCCCTCGGTCGGCATCCAGGTCTACCAGGGCGAACGCGAGATCGCCGCCTACAACAAGAAGCTCGGCGTCTTCGACCTCACCGGCCTGCCGCCCGCCCCGCGCGGCATCCCACAGATCGAGGTCGCCTTCGACATCGACGCCAACGGGATCATGCACGTCTCCGCGAAGGACCTCGCCACCGGCCGCGAACAGAAGATGACCGTCACCGGAGGCTCGGCCCTGCCCAAGGACGACATCGACCGCATGATGCGGGAGGCCGAACAGTACGCCGAGGAGGACCGCGCTCGCCGCGAGGCCGCCGAGACCCGCAACCAGGCCGAACAACTCGTCTACCAGACCGAGAAGTTCCTCCGCGACAACGGCGACAGGATCCCGGCCGACACGAAACCCGAGGTCGAGTCCGCGTGCGCGGAGGTCAAGAGCCTCCTGAAGGAGAACGCCGAGACCAGCGCCCTGCGCACCGGCGTCGAGAAACTCGCCACCGTAAGTCAGAAGATGGGGCAGGCCATGTACGCCCAGGCCCAGCAGACCCCCACGGACACCGACGGACAGCACACCGCGCCGCAGGACGACGATGGCGTGGTGGACGCGGAGATCGTCGACGACGACAAGAACACCAAGGGCGGAGCTGCCTAGGCTCAGGGCTTGCGGGCCACCCCCGCGTACACCGGCACGATGCCCTCCGCCTGGACCGCCACGTCCTCGGGCTCCGGCCGCCAGCCGGTGACCGGGATGACTCCGGGGCCCAGCAGCTCCAGCCCGTCGAAGAAACGGGAGAACTCGGCGAGCGCCCGTGGGTGGAACGGCGTGCCGTTGCGGCGGAACAGGCCGGCGGCCTTCTCGATGGCCTCCGGGTTCAGATCGGGGGTGACCTGGGACAGGATCAGACAACTGCCGGGAGCGAGGGCGTCGACGTACCGCTTGAGCAGGCCGTGCACGTCGTCACCGTCGGCCGCGTCACCGAGATAGTGCGTCAGCGCGACCAGCGACAGCGCGACGGGCCGGGAGAAGTCCAGGGACGCGGCGGCCAGTTGGAGAATGGTGTCGAGGTCGCGGACGTCCGCGTGCACATAGTCGGTGCTGCCCTCGGCGGAGCCGTGCAGCAGCGCCTGGGCGTGCCGCAGCACGATCGGGTCGTTGTCGGCATACACGACCCTCGACTCCGGAGCCACCCGCTGCGCCACCTGGTGCAGGTTCGGCTCGGTGGGGATGCCGGTACCGATGTCGAGGAACTGCCGTATCCCCGCCTCGGCGACCGCGCGGGTGGCCCGCTGCATGAACCGGCGGTTGGCGCGCGCCCCGCGCACCACGGTGCCGTCCACGGCGAGGATCTTCCGCGCCAGCTCCTCGTCCACCGGGTAGTTGTCCTTGCCGCCCAGCCACCAGTCGTACACGCGAGCCGGATGGGGCCGGCTGGTGTCTATACGGGGGGCGGCGGCATCGGATCCGGTCATGCGGTGTGTGCTCCTCGGCGTAAGCCGGCTGAACCGGCGGGCATGTGCGTTGAGGCGGGGATTCGCGTTGACAGGACGGTGCGCGGTGCGGGTGCCGGATCAGTACATCGCACGGCACTCCTTCAGGATCTTCCGGGTCCGCTGCACCGACGCGGCGCGCGCCGTCATATGGTCGAGGACCTCCAGATGCGCGGAGACCTCCTTGCGGGAGTCCAGATACAGGGCGCCGGTCAGATACTCGGTGTAGACCATGTCCGGCAACTCCGGTTCGGCGAAACGGAACAGCGAGAACGGCGCGTACGTCCCCGGGTGCGGCCCGCTGGCGAACTCGGCGACCTGGATCGTGACGCGGTCCCGCTCGGCGTACTCCAGCAGCTTGTCCAACTGGTCGCGCAGCACCTCGGCGTGCGCGCTCACCGGCCGCCGCAGCACCGTCTCGTCCATGATCACCCACAGGTGCGGCGGATCCTCCCGCTCCAGCAGCCCCTGCCGGGTCATCCGCAGGGACACATGGCGCTCGATCGTCTGCGGCCCGGCCTGGCCGATGGTGCCCGCCTCCATCACCGCCCGCGCGTACTCCTCCGTCTGCAGCAGACCGGGCACGAAGTGCGGCTCGTAGGAGCGGATGACCTGGGCGGCGCCCTCCAGGCTCACATACATGCTGAACCAGTCCGGGAGCACATCGTGGAACCGCTGCCACCAGCCGGGCTGGTTCGCCTCCTCGGCCAGCGTCACGAACGCCGTGGCCTCCTCCTCGGGCACACCGTACGTCTCGAGCAGCACCTGCACATACGGGATCTTCAGCGCGACCTCGGCCATCTCCATCCGCCGCACGGTCGCCGACGCCACCCGCAGCACCCGGGCCGCTTCGTCACGCCCCAGCCCGGCCGCCTCTCGCAACTCCTGCAACCGTTTGCCGAGCACCACCTGGCCCACGGTGGGCGCAGCCCGCCGCTCACTCACGCCACGTCCTCCCCTACGCGCCCAAGTACGCGAGCAGTGTGCCACGCGAGACGGGCTCGCACACCAGGTCGACGCCGAAAGGGATGCCGGACCTCCGGTCAACCCACCAGCGAATGCAAGTACTTCGCCGTCGCCGGATCCGCCGGCAGGAACGTCTCGATCGCCAGCTCGGCGACCGTCACGTCCATCGGCGTGTTGAAGGTGGAGATCGAGGACACGAACGACAGGATCCGGCCCTCGTGCTCGATCCGCATCGGCAACGCGAAGTACGCCACCGGGTCCGCCGGTTCGCCCGCGTGCCCCTCCGCGTGCCCCTCCGCGTGCCCCACCTCGTGACCCTCTTCGGGGACCGGATAGGCGGCCACTTCCTCGTACAGCGCACGCAGCGCGTCCGAGCGGTGCAGCGCGATCTGCCGCTCCATCTGGTGCAGCAGATGCCCGCGCCACTCCCTCAGGTTACGGATGCGCGGCGCGAGCCCCTCCGGGTGCAGTGTCAGCCGCATCGCGTTCGGAGCCGGCGCCAGCAGCGACTCGGGGACGCCGTCCAGCAGCATCGCGATGCCCCGGTTGGCGACGACGACCGTGTACGTCGCGTCGACCACCAGCGCCGGATACGGCTCATAGCCCCCGATCAGCCGCTCCATTCCGTCCCGCAACGCGTCCAACCCCGGGCCGTTCAAAGGGGTTTCCGGGTAGTGAGGGGCGTAACCGGCCGCCAGCAGCAGCGCGTTGCGCTCCCGCACCGGCACGTCCAGATGTTCGGCCAGCCGCAGCACCATCTCCTCGCTCGGCCGCGACCGGCCCGTCTCCACGAAACTGATGTGCCGTGCGGAGGAGTCGGCACGCAGCGCCAGCTCCAGCTGGCTGATCCGCCGCCGCTCCCGCCAGGACCGCAACAGCGGCCCCACCCCCTTGTCGGCGGGGATCACAGCGGTCGCGGCGCCGGACACGGCAGGGGGCCCGGCCGGGGCGGCGGGACGTGAGGACACAATGGTCATACGTACGACCGTAGTCGAGGAGTGCGCGCAGAAACGACCCCTGGAAGCTGCCCTGGGAGGGCCACGGCGCCGGACCACCACCGCCCTGACCCGGGCCCTCGACCCGACCGCCGGGGGGCGACGGGTGAGGGCGCCCGACGGTCGACTCTCTACACCGACGGTCGATTGTCGACGATGATTGTCTGCGATCATCGTCCACGGTGGACAATCACCACTCCGAACCCACCCCGAACCCACTCCGAACTCCGACACCACCCCACAGCACCCTCCTGACCAGCGCCCCGACGCCCTGCCTGTGGCAGGCTGAACGGGTACCCGACACCCAGGAAGGGAGCCAGGGATGGCCGTCGAACCGCTGTCGCAGAAGGAGATCGAGGACCGGCTGGCCGAACTGCCCGGCTGGTCCCTCGACGGCGACCGCATCGCCCGCTCCTACCGGCTCGGCTCGCACTTCGCGGCGACGGCGATGGTCGTGCACATCGCCCAGGTCCAGGACGAACTCGACCACCACTCCGACCTCACCCTCGGCTACAACACGGTCTCGCTCACCGTGAACACGCACAGTGCGGGCGGCGTCGTCACCGAGAAGGACTTCGAACTCGCCCGCCGGGTGGAGGAACTCGCCCCAGGCCACGGGGCACACTGAGGCCCGTGCTCGACTACGACAAGGAAGCCGACGCCTACGACGCGACGCGCGGCGGGGAGGGCCGTGCCGCGGCGGCCGCCGAGGCCGTCCTCGGGCTGATACCCGACGGCGCCCACCGCCTCCTCGACATCGCTTGCGGCACGGGCATCGTCACCCGGCGGCTGGCCGCGGCCCGGCCCGGCATGCGGGTCACCGGAGCGGACCTGGCCCAGGGCATGACCCGGATGGCCGCCGCCCGGCTGCCCGGCGCGGTGGTCCGGGCCGACAGCCGCCGGCTGCCCTTCCCCGACGGCACCTTCGACGCGGTGACCAGCGTGTGGCTGCTGCACCTGCTGCGGGACGCCGCCGACGCCGACCGTGTCGTCGCCGAGTGCGTCCGCGTCCTCAGACCCGGCGGTGTCTACGTCACCACCGTCGACAAGGCCGCCGCACACGACGTCGGCAGCGACATCGACGCCGTCCTCGCCCCGCGCCCGCGCCGTCCCGCCCGGGACGCCGCCGACGCCGTCGCCGCCCATGCCGCCCGGCACGGCCTGCGGCCGGCGGGGCGGGCGTCCTTCCCCGGCCTCGGACAGGGCCGCAGCCCCCGCGGCACGATCGCCAACCTCCGCCGCGGCTGGTTCACGGTGATGCCGCCCGGCGACCCGCTGACCGAACGGTTCGCCGAGCGGCTGGCGGCTCTCCCGGACCAGGACCGGCCCCGTGCCGACCCCTGTTTCAGTGTGCGGTCGTTCCGGAAGGCTCCGGCCGGGTGAATTCCATGACCCAGTTGGTCACCCAGGTCTCCCCGCCGTCCGCCGAGAAGGCCTGCTCCCACCGGGCGGTGGCGGGGGAGACCCCCGACCACACGAACCGCACCCGCACGTCCTTCCCGTCGTGCGTGTCGTCTCCGTAGAACTCGCCCCGGTCGCCCGCGAACCGGCCGACGACCGGCGGAAACAGCTTCCCGCTGCGGCTCGAGGACCAGTTCAGCGACCAGTGACGGCTCTCCTGGTCGAACAGCCGCAGGGTCAGCCCCTTGGAGCCCAGATGCGGGATGTCGACCTCGTCGATGTTCGCGGCCCCGTCGAACAGGGACCAGCAGCGGCTCGTCGCCCCGAACTCCTCCCAGCCGCTGTCCGGATCGAGGAAGTCCGTACGGCGGCGATGGAGGACGGTCCATTCGCCGTGGAAGAAGTCGAAGTCGTGTGCGCTGCTCATGAGCGGTCTCCTGTGGTTCCTTCGGGCAGGGTGTCGGCCAGGTAGGCGGCCAGGTCCGGGCGTTCGGGCGCGAGCATGTGGCGCACCCATGCGTCGCGTTCGTGCAGGATCGGCGGCAGTTCCCAGACGCAGCCGATCCACGGCGGGCCGGGCCGGACGAAGTGCGTCGGGTCGTGGTCGGGACAGCCGAGCACCGGCTGGCCGGCCGCCGCGCCGCCGAAGTGCAGCACGTTGTCCCACACCCAGCTGTATGCGTTCAGATAGGCGCCGTCGTCCCCTCCCCGGTGGAGGACGACGAACGTCGCCGGCGGCGTGCCGTCCGGCTCCGGCAGCAGCTCCGGCAGGATCGCGTACGCCGCCTTCTCCACCTCGGGCGCGATGCCCGCCGGGTCGGCGGTGACGTGGTAGCGCTTGACGCGCCGCCCGGCCACCTCGACCGGCGGCAGCACGGTCAGCAGTTTCTCCGTGAAGACCATGCCCGGACGCTAGGACGGCTTCCCTGACATCCTGTGTCAGTGAAGTCCCAAGACAGGGAGGTCGCTGAACAGGGGAGACACCCCACCCAAAAGATCATCTGGGAGAGCAGTGGGAAA
>NZ_JBIRWL010000008.1:400712-407563 GCF_044387825.1 Streptomyces sp. NPDC020299 | reverse complement strand
TCGTCCGGCACTCCCCCAGCCTTCGGCCGGGGGGACCCCCAGAGCACGCACCGGACACCGCGGGCACCGCACAGGACTTTCGAAACACCCCCTAGCCGTACGGCTCAGCCGACCGTCCACTTCTGGTTGGCGCCGCCCGAACAGGTCCAGATCTGCAGCCGGGTGCCGTTGGCGGAGTTGTCGCCCGTGACGTCCAGGCACTTGTTCGCCTGCGGGTTCACGATGTCGTTCGCCGCCGGGAGGGCCCACTGCTGGTTCGGTCCGCCGGTGCAGTCCCACAGCTGGACGGTGGAGCCGTCCGCCGTGCCGTTGCCGGTGACGTCCAGGCACTTGCCGAGCGCCCGGATCGTGCCGTCCGCGCCGGCCGTCCACTGCTGGGCCGCGGTGCCGTTGCAGTCGTACAGCTGTACGGGCGTGCCGTTGGCGGAGTTCGCCCCGGCCACGTCCACGCACTTGCCGGCCAGGCCCCGGACAGGGACGCCGGTCCCGGTGCCGCCGGTCGTCACGGACACCGAGTCCACCACGAGCTGCTGCGGGAAGGCGGTGGAGCCGTCCGGGTCGCCGGGCCAGTAGCCGCCCACGGCCAGGTTGAGGATCAGGAAGAACGGCTTGTCGAACACCCACGTCCTGCCGCCCAGGTCGGCGGGCGTGCGCCGCTGGTACACGTTCCCGTCCACCGACCAGGTGATCGAGCCGGGTGCCCAGTCGACGGCGAAGGTGTGGAAGGCGTCCGCGAAGGCCTGGCCGCCGGGGAGGGAGTAGGCCGCCCCGATGCCGCCCGAGCCGGAGTAGCCGGGGCCGTGGATGGTGCCGTGCACGGTCGAGGGCTCGTGGCCGACGTTCTCCATGACGTCGATCTCGCCCGAGTCCGGCCAGTTGACGGGGGTGCCGAGCATCCAGAACGCGGGCCACATGCCCTGCCCGCGCGGGATCTTCATACGGGCCTCCACGTGCCCGTACCGCGCGTCGAACCTCCCGGAGGTGTTCAGCCGGGCCGAGGTGTACTGGCAGCTGCCGTACCAGCACCGGTAGCCGGCCGGGTTCTCGCGCCGCGCGGTGATGACCAGGTGGCCCTGTCCGTCGAGGGCCGCGTTCCGGGTGCCGGACGTGTAGTACTGCCGCTCGTGGTTGTTGACGTTGTCGCCGGTCTCGGTCTGCCACTTCGAGGAGTCGACCGCGGCGCCGGCGGGCCCGTCGAAGGAGTCGGAGAAGGCAACGGCGGCGGACGCGCCGGAGGCGTCCGCCCGGGCGGGGCCGACGGCCGCGGAGGCGGCCAGGGCGGTGGACAGGGCGGCGAACAGACATCTGCGGAGCAGGCGTGGGGAGGCCACGACTCTCCTTCCGTGGGGGATGGATGCGTCGCCACTTGATTTAAGGAATAAGGTAAGGGCCCGTCAATAGGTTGGTCCGGTCCAGCTTCGGACGATCACTGCTTACGCACGCGCGCGTGCACCGTCCGCCCGAGCCGCCGTCCCAGGAGCAGGTAACCGACCAGAGCCCCGCTGGTGTTGAGGATGACGTCGTCCACGTCGAAGGCCCGCCCGGTCACCAGCGTGCCCTGCGCCAGCTCCACCAGGAACATCACGGTCGCCGTGAGCAGCAGCACCTTCAAAAACCCCCGCGCCCTCGGCACGAGGACCGGGACCAGCACCCCGAACGGGACGCCCAGCAGCAGGTTCCCGCCGATCTGCTTGACCGCGTCGCGCAGTTGGGGCTGGTCCAGATAGGCCTTCAGTGAGCGGCCCGGGTGCAGGTTGGTGTGCGTGAGGGACACCGACGCCGGGGACGGCTGGAGGGTGAGCCGGGCCAGGACGACGGCGAACGCCACCATGAAGGCGAAGGCGACGAGCATCGCCAGCAGCCGCAAGGGCAGCGGCATCGCGTGCCGCTCGGCCTTGGCCGTACGGTCCGCCTTCGCCTCGGGCCGGCCGGTGCGGTCGCGGCCCGCTCTGAGGGTGCGCAGGCGTGCGGCAGTGATCCCCATGCGTGCGGCAGTGATCCCCATCGGTCCTCCAGTCTTCAACGTCCCTGCGTAGTGGGGCGCTTACCCGGGAACCGCCTGGGGATGCCGCCCCGATGGCGGCCGGACCGCGCCCGCCCGGCGGTTTCCGGACGTGCTCCCGGGGCACCCCGGGCTGGGACCCGCGCGCCGCCGCCTGCTCCGGCATCGGTGGTGCTTGGATGCCACAAACGGCACATGCCAAGAAAAGCGGGCATTTTTGATGAACCACCGGCCGGCGGCCCGAGGAGGTGGCGTGTGAACCGGCGTACGGCTCTCCTCGCTGCCGGCGAGTGGCTCGCCTGGTGGGCCGGGCTCGTCCTGCTCTGGCTTGTGCTGATCAGCACCGTCTACCCCCTGGAGTGGGCGGTCGGCGCGGGCGCGGCGGCCGTCACGGCGCTCGCGGCCCGGGCCGCGCGACGGGCGGTGTGGCGGTGAACGGCTGGATCCTTGCGGCGGCCGTCCTGCTCGCCGCCGGCGCGGGCGCGGCCCTGTGGGGCGTGGCCACCGGCCCGCTGCGGCGCCGGGTCATGGCCCAGAACCTGATCACCTCGGCGGTCTGCCCCTGCCTGCTGCTCCTCTCCCAGGGCTACGGCCGCCCCTCGTACGTCGACCTGGCCCTGCTGCTGGCGCTGCTCGGCCCGGTCGGCACCCTCGTCTTCGCCCGGCTGCTCAGCGACGAACTCGAGGACGACCGGCCGCGGGCCTGGGGGCCGACCTGGGCCGCCGCGGCCCTCGGCGCGGTCGTCGTGGCCGTCCTGTGCGCGGCCACCGGCCCGAGCCGCGCCATGGTCGAACTCCTCGTCATCGGCGCCCTGCTGATCGGCGGCAACCTGGTCGCCTCCCGCGCCCTGTCCGGCGGAGTACGGGGGGTGCGGCGTGGCTGAGCTGGTGATCGTCGTCGCGCTGCTGCTGGTGGCCGCCGCCGCGACCGTGGCCGTGGTCACCCGGGACCCGGCCCGGCAGGCCCTGGTGCTGTCCGTCCTCGGGGTGCTGCTGGCCGTGCTGTTCACCGTGCTCCAGGCCCCCGACGTCGGCCTGTCCCAGCTGGCCGTCGGTTCCGCGCTGACCCCGTTGCTGGTGATGCTCTCGGTGCGCAAGGTGCGGCGGCGGCCCCGGGCGAAGGACGGCGGCCGGTGACCCGGCGCGCCCGGCTGTGGCTGCTGGCCGTAGGCGGCGCGGGCCTCGCCGCGCTGCTCGTCGCCG
The DNA here is from genome assembly GCF_044387825.1 of Streptomyces sp. NPDC020299. Lineage (NCBI taxonomy): Bacteria > Bacillati > Actinomycetota > Actinomycetes > Kitasatosporales > Streptomycetaceae > Streptomyces > Streptomyces sp. NPDC020299. The sequence goes on along the minus strand of NZ_JBIRWL010000008.1, from coordinate 404,358 downwards.
CCTGCCTCGACCTGCCGGCCTTCGGCGGCCGCCGGCACCCGTACGGCGAACGGGCCGTGAACGCCTCCCTCGCCCGGCACATCGCCAACACGATCTCCTCCGTCAACTTCGACCAGCGCGCCTACGACACCCTCGGCGAGATGAGCATCCTGTTCGGCGCCGTGCTGGGCTGCGTGGTCCTGCTGCGCCAGACCCGGGACGAGCACCGGGCCCGGCCCGAACCCGCCGACGTGGCGATGCCGGTACGCCGCTACGCCCTGGTCGTGCTGCCCGTCGCCCTGCTCTCGGGCCTCTACGTGATCGCCCACGGCCAGCTCAGCCCCGGCGGCGGTTTCCAGGGCGGCGTGGTCGCCGCGACCGCCCTGCACCTGCTGTACCTCGGTGCCGACTACCGCGCCCTCGAACGCATCCGCCCGGTCGCCCTGTTCGAGGTCGCCGACGCGCTCGCCGCCTCCGCCTATCTGGTGCTCGGCCTCGCGGGCCTGCTCGCCGGGACCGCCTTCCTCGCCAACACACTGCTGCCGTACGGCACGTTCAACCAGCTGTCCTCCGGCGGCACCGTCCCCCTGCTGAACGCGGCCATCGGCATGGAGGTCGCCTGCGCGGTGGTCGTACTGCTCGCCAAGTTCCTGGACCAGGCCGTCGAGATCGAGGAGGAGAACGGGAGTTGAGACCACTGTGACCGCCGTACCGCACGTCCTTCCGTACCTGGTCGCCGCATGGGTCTTCCTGACCGGCTGCTACGGCCTGGCCACCAGCCGCAACCTGATCCACGCCGTCGGCTGTCTGTCGGTCTGCCAGGCCGCCACCTACGTCCTGCTGCTGGCCGTCGGCTACCGCAGCGGCGGCACGGCCCCGGTGTTCTCCGACATCGCCCCCGGCTCGCGGCCCGTGGTCGACCCGGTGGTGCAGGCCCTCGCCCTCACCGACGTCGTCGTCGGCGCCACCGTCACCGCGCTGCTGCTCGCGCTCGTCATCCAGATCGCCAAGCGGCACGGCACGGTCGACCCCGACGAACTCAGGGAGCTGCGCGGCTGATGCACCACCTGCTGCCGCTGCTGGTCGCCGTACCGCTGCTCGGTGCGGCCCTGCTCGTCGCGACCGGCCGCCGCCTGCCCCGGCTCGCCGCCGAGACCGCGGCCTGCGCGGTCTCCGGCGGCACGGCCGCGCTCGCGCTCGTCCTGCTGTCGAACTCCTCACCGCCGCTGACCGAATGGGTGGGCGGCTGGGTGCCCGTGCGCGGCGAGAGCGTCGGCATCGTGCTGACCGGGGACGGGCCGGGGCTCGGCATGGCCGCGCTCGTCTCCCTGCTGACGCTGGCGGCGCTGGTGTACTCCTGGCACTACTTCGACGAACCGCCCCGCGGCCACGCCGGTTCCTTCCCCGCGCTGATGCTGCTCTTCCAGGGCGGCATGTGCGGGTTCGCGATCGCCGGCGACCTGTTCAACGCGTTCGTGTTCTTCGAGCTGATGAGCGTGGTCGCCTACGCGCTGACCGGCTACCGGATCGACGACCCGAAGGCCGTGCAGGGCGCGGTCACCTTCGGCGTCATCAACTCCCTGGGCGCGTACGCCATGCTGATGGGCATCGGCCTGCTGTACGCCCGTACCGGTGAGCTGGCCATGACGAAGATCGGGCGCGGCCTCGACGCCGCCGCCGTACCCGGGCGGCCCGACGCACTCGTCCTCGCCGCGTTCGTCCTGGTCATGACCGGGCTGCTGGTCAAGGCCGCCACCGTGCCCTTCCAGTTCTGGCTCCCGGACGCGCACGCGGTCGCGCCGACCCCCGTGTGCATGCTGCTGTCCGGCGTCATGGTCGAGCTCGGCGTCTTCGGCGCGTGGCGGGTGTACGGCAGGGTCTTCTCCGGTCCTGGCGGGATCCCGCCCGCCGACGTGGAACGGGCGCTGGTGGTGCTCGGCGCGGTGACGGCGGCCGTCGGCGCGGTGATGTGCTGGTACCAGCGGCACATCAAGCGGCTGCTGGCCTACTCGACCATCGCCCACACCGGGCTGTTCCTCGTCGGTGTCGGCACGCTCACCCGCGAGGCCGGCCACGGGGTCGCGCTGTACGTCCTCGGGCACGCCGGGGTGAAGGCGGCGCTGTTCGCCTGCGCGGGCATCCTCCTCGACCGGTACGGCAGCGTCGACGAGCACGCGCTGCACGGCCGGGCCCGGCAACTGCGCGCGGTCGGCGTGATGTTCACCGCCGGCGCGCTGGGCCTGGCCGGGCTGCCGCCGTTCGGCACGGCACTGGGCAAGTCGGTCACCGAGGAGGCCGTGGGCCTCCCGCTCACCGTGCTGTACGTCGCCGCGTCCGCGGTGACCGCCGGGGCGGTGCTGCGGGTCGCCGCCCGGGTGTTCCTGGGCCTCGGGCCCCGCCCCGAGGACACCGCCGAGGACGAGACCACCGGCTCCGACGAACAGCCCGAGACCCGCGGCAGGCTGAGCCGGGTCCCGGTCACCATGATCGCCGTCCCCGCGGTGCTGCTCGCCGGAGCGCTCGCCGTCGGCGTGGTCCCCGGCTTCGGGGGGCTGGTCGCCCGGGCCGTCGACGAGGCCGGTCCGGGCGGCGCCACGGCCGCCGTGGAGTGGACCCCGGCGGGCATCCTGCTGGGCCTGCTCTCCACGTTGCTGGCCTTCGCCCTGGCCTCGCTGGCCGTCACCCGCCCGAGCCGGACCGCGGCCCCGGAGTGGGCACGGCCGCTGCGCCGGCTGCAGTCGGGCCACGTCGGCGACTACGTGGCCTGGCTGCTGCTGGGCACCACCCTGCTCGGGGCGCTCACCCTGCCGGGCGTGCTGGGCGGCTGAGTGCCCCCGGACGTCCGGATCAGGTCCCGTACGACACGTGCACCTCCTTGAAGCCGAGGGAGCCGAGCAGACCCTGGAGCATGTCGGTGGTGTTCGTCTCGGCCCGCGTGGTCAGCCCGCTGGTCCTCGCCGCGGCGCCGATGTGCTTCACCGCGAGTTCCTGCACGGCGTGTTCGCTGTTGGGGTTGTCCGAGAACAGGTCGCCGAGCCGGTCGAGCAGACCGCGCTGCTTGGACACGGCGTACGAGTGGTCGGGGTCGAGGGCGGGCTCGCCGAGCCGCGCGTGCGGCAGCCGGAGCGTGGCCGACGTGCGGTCGCCGTTGACCAGCACATCGTCCTTGCCCACCCGGCCGAGGTCCACGTAGGCGTCCACGTTGCCCGCCCCGACGTACAGGGTGCGGGTGCCGCGGATCGCGTCGGGCAGGTACTTGGCGTCCTTCTCCAGGTCCACGACGACCTGGAAGTTGCCGGACGCGGCGTCGTAACGGCTCATGTCCTGGATGGACTTCAGGAGCGCGGGGCCGGACCGGTCGTGGGTCTCGGTGCCGAACAGGTCCTTGATGCCCGGCAGTACGGCCAGCCGGATCCCGGCGAACAGCACCACGAGCACCAGCACGAACGCGGTCACCACCTTGGCCCAGCCGGGCATGCGCCTGGGCAGGCGCGTGAGGGAAGTCGTCATCGCGACGGTCCTCCTTCCTACAGTGCGCATGCCCGCCAAGCGCCATGACAGACCGGCGCGTTGGGGCTCCGCCCCCCCGCTCCTGTAACTGGACGCCGCCCAAGGCCCCTCGAGGAGCCCCCCGGACGTCTGACCGTCGAGCCGGCGCCTGCCCCGG